>JABDAZ010000026.1 GCA_013288945.1 Bacteroidota bacterium
CGCGGCAGGGTAATAGAAATATACGGGCCTGAATCTTCTGGTAAAACAACAATTGCAACGCATGTAATTGCCGAGGCACAGAAAAAAGGCGGCATGTGCGCTATAATAGATGCAGAACATGCATTTGACAGTGCGTATGCGCAAAAGCTTGGCGTTGATATTGATAATTTATTAATCTCTCAGCCAGATTATGGCGAGCAGGCTTTGGAAATTGCAGATCGCCTAATATTATCAGGCGCGTTGGATGTTGTAGTAATTGATTCGGTTGCTGCACTTGTTCCAAAAAGTGAACTGGAAGGAGAAATGGGCGATAGTAAAATGGGATTGCATGCACGTTTAATGTCGCAGGCATTAAGAAAATTGACAGCCACCATTAGTAAAACAAATACCATTTGCATTTTTATTAATCAGTTGCGTGAAAAAATCGGTGTAATGTTTGGCAACCCGGAAGTAACAACCGGCGGTAATGCTTTGAAATTTTATGCATCTGTTCGGTTAGACATTCGCCGCATGGCGCAAATAAAAGACGGCGATGAAGCCGTTGGAAACCGTGTAAAAGTAAAAGTGGTAAAAAATAAAGTAGCGCCGCCTTTCCGTACAGCAGAATTTGATATTGTTTTTGGCGAAGGCATTTCCAAAGTAGGTGAAATCGTAGATATGGGTGTTGAGTTGGGCGTTGTTCAAAAAAGCGGAAGCTGGTTCAGTTACGGAACGGATAAATTAGGCCAGGGCCGTGATACCGTTAAACAATTGCTTCATGATAATCCTGAGTTAGCTACAGAAATTGAAGCAAAAATCCGGGCTAAAATTAAAGAAATGGCTGAGGCTTAAAATAGTTAGTTGGTTTAAATGGGTTAGTAAGTAAAACGGCCGCGATATTTATCGTGGCCGTATTTTTTTTTATATAGTTCAGAACATTATTAAAATAAAAAAGGGGCCAGAATAGAAATTCAACCCCGTTTTAAAATCCAATATCCTATGAAAAACCGAGGTAAAGATAATTGATAGGAATCAATTATGCAATACCCCGGACAGGTAATTTATTTTTTTTATTCACATTCCTTCAATTCTTCAAAAGCTGCTCCATTTCATCACGGTTATTTTGCTTGTCTTTAATACGCAAGTAATAATTTCCTTTTTCCAAAGTAGAAACATTAATAACCTGCAAGCCAGGTTGCAATTGTTTGCTTATTAATACCGCGCCAAGCGCACTAATAATTTGCATGTCTGCAGGATGATCAATTTGTACAATCAGTGATTTGTCTACAGGATTTGGATAAAATCTAAACGCGGCGTTTTTTGAAACTGTAGCCTGCTTTGTTTTAGAATAAATAATGCCACCTGCTTTTCCGGCATATCGTATCCGATAAAAATTGGAACCGCTGAATGGAGCGTTATCAGTAAGTTCATATTGTAATAAATTGCTCGCGCCTTTTAAAGCACTCAGCGTTTCGAAATGGTCGCCATCGTTGCTGTGCTCAACAACAAAATAATCTTTATCATCAATGCTGTCGGTTTTCCATTGCAATAAAATTTTGTGTTCTTCTTTTACAATGCAAACAAAATCTGTAAACAATATTTTACCAACAGATGAATCTTGCTGCATGGTTTGCACAGAATCATTTTGCTGTTGCGCGGTTGCAGCAACAGCCAATAGAATGATTAATGAGGTAAGCAAAAATGGTTTGTTCATAGATGGTGCTGGTAATAAAAAGGTAAGGAACTCCTTTGCAAACAAAATGCGTGCCGACAGGCAAACGCATCATTTCACAATAAATTTTTTCAATGATGTTATAATGTTCTTAAAACTGTATTATCTTTTCTTTATTACTAAAATTTCTGTTCATGCAAATACGAAAATTAAATAGCCGCAAACGCATCGCGTTGGTAGCTCATGATAATAAAAAACTGGAACTTATCGAATGGGCGGTATATAATAAAACAGTACTTGCAATGCATAAATTATATGCAACAGGAACTACTGGAAAGATGTTGGAAACCGCGCTGGGACAGCCTATCACGAAATTTCTCAGCGGCCCGCTTGGTGGCGATCAGCAAATTGGCGGGCGCATTGCGGAAGGTAAAATTGATGTACTTATTTTTTTCTGGGATCCAATGGAAGCGCAACCTCACGATCCCGATATTAAAGCATTATTGCGGCTTGGCGTGGTTTGGAATATTCCTTTTGCATGCGACAGATCATCTGCAGATTTTATTCTTACATCGCCATTAATGCACCAGGATTATGAATCTATTATTCCTGATTACAGTGCTTATTTAAAAAGAGCGCAACCTTAATTTGTAATTAGCAAACTAAATAATCATTAATAAATTCTTATTAATAAGATTTTGCAATCGCTTTTTGCAAATGTTTATTTGTAATTTCAATACTTCCATTTTATTGCATCTTAAACCAACCAACTACTACACCATGAGAAAAATTTTATTAACCGGCATTGCCGTGTTATCAGCCGTTTTTGGCTGGTCGCAATCCAAAACATTATCGGGCTTTAGTGATAGCACTGCAAAAAAAGAATTTGCTGCGGAAGAAAAATTCGACAGTTATTTAAAGGCTTCAAATGTCGATCGGCTTATTAAGGAAATGTCTGCAAGGCCGCACCACGTTGGTTCTCCGGGCGGCAAGGCTGTTTCTGAATACATCTTTAATAAATTTAAAAGCTGGGGTTATGATGTGCAAGTAGAAACATTTTATGTTTTGTTTCCAACACCAAAAACACGTTTACTGGAAATGACCGGGCCAACTTCTTATAAAGCAACTTTGGAAGAACCTGCATTAAAAGAAGATGCGACATCAAATCAAAAAACTGAGCAGTTGCCAACATACAATTGCTGGTCTGCTGATGGCGATGTTACCGGCGAACTGGTTTTTGTAAACTATGGTTTGCCTGAAGATTATGATCAATTGCAAAGAATGGGTATTGATGTAAAAGGAAAAATCGTGATTGCAAAATATGGCCGTTCATGGCGCGGTATTAAACCAAAAGTGGCGCAGGAGCATGGCGCAATTGGTTGTATCATTTATTCTGATCCAAAAGAAGACGGTTATTACCAGGGTGATGTTTATCCAAAAGGCGCATATAAAAATCAATATGGCGTGCAAAGAGGTTCTGTAATGGACATGCCGATTTATCCCGGCGATCCATTAACACCGGGGGTTGGCGCAACAAAAGATGCAAAACGTTTGGATAGAAAAGATGCAACCAACTTATTAAAAATTCCCGTTTTGCCTATAAGTTATCATGACGCAGAACCGTTGCTACGCGCGCTTGAAGGGCCTGTTGCGCCTGATGATTGGCGCGGTGCGCTTCCTTTCACTTATCATATCGGGCCGGGAAAAGCAATGGTTCATTTGAAATTACAATTCAATTGGGATATAAAACCTGTTAATGATATTGTTGCAAAATTGGCCGGCAGTGAAAGACCCGACGAATGGATTATTCGCGGCAATCATCATGATGGCTGGGTTAACGGCGCAAGCGATCCATTAAGCGGGCAAGCTGCAATGTTGGAAGAAGCAAGAGCAATAAGCGAACTTGTAAAAACAGGTTGGAAACCAAAACGCACATTAATATTTTGCGCGTGGGATGGAGAAGAACCTGGATTATTAGGCTCAACAGAATGGGTTGAATTTCATGCGGCGGAATTGCAGCAAAAAGTAGTTGCTTATATAAATTCTGATGGCAACGGCCGTGGCTTTTTAGGCGTATCAGGTTCGCATGCACTGGAGCCTTTTATTAATGAAGTTGCAAGAGATGTTACTGATCCCGAAACCGGCATCAGCATTTTGGACCGCAGGCGATCGCTTGATATTGAAAATACAAAATCAAGCAAAGGCAAAAAAGAATTATTAATGAAAAAAACTATCAGCATTGGCGCATTGGGTTCTGGTTCTGATTTTTCTCCGTTCTTACAACATGCCGGGCTTGCATCTATTGATTTAGGTTTTGGTGGCGAAGATCCGGGCGGAGAATATCATTCTATTTATGATTCTTATGATGATTACAAAAGGTTTAAAGATCCAACTTTTATTTATGGGGTTACATTGGCTAAAACCGCCGGCCGCACTGCATTGCGTTTGGCTGATGCCGAAGCGTTGCCTTTCGAATTTAAATCTTTATATAAAACGATTAATGGATACGCGGTTGAATTAATTTCATTTGCTGATCAGCTTCGCGAAAATACTGCTGTAGAAAATCAATTAATAAAAGAAAAAAATTACAGCTACGCCGGCGACCCAACTATAAAATTATTGCCGCCGACAATTAAAGATGAAGTGCCTTATTTAAATTTTTCAAGCCTGCAAAACGCATTAACAGAATTGGAAAAAACAACCAATGAATTATCATCTGCATTGGCAAAAGGAAAATTTTCAACTGCAAAACAGGATGAAATAAATCAATCATTATACAAAGCGGAACAAAAATTATTATCAAACGGATTGCCACGCCGCGAATGGTACAAACATGCAATTTATGCGCCCGGATTTTATACTGGATATGGTGTAAAAACCTTGCCCGGAATCCGCGAAGCCATTGAACAACGCAACTGGAAAGAAGCGCAGGATCAAATTGAAATTGTTTCCGCAGTATTAAAAACATTTACAGATTATCTGAATGGCATCACAAAAAATGCACAATAAAATTTCTTACAAACCCGCAAAAAAATTGCGGGTTTTTTTTCGTTTACTGTCTGTATAATGAGGTAAATTTACAGTTCGAAAAAAACGTATTAATATGCCGTTCAAAATAAATTCTTCTTACCAGCCCGCAGGCGATCAACCACAAGCCATCAGCCAGTTGACGGAAGGATTATTAAATGGTGAAAAATACCAAACCTTACTTGGCGTTACCGGTTCCGGCAAAACATTTACAGTTGCCAATGTTATACAAAATGTTCAAAAACCAACATTGGTTCTTACCCACAATAAAACGTTGGTTGCACAATTGTACGGCGAGTTCAAACAATTTTTTCCTGATAATGCGGTTGGTTATTTTGTTTCTTATTACGATTATTATCAGCCCGAAGCTTACATGCCGGTGAGCAATGTTTATATAGAAAAAGATTTGTCGATTAATGATGAACTTGACAAACTCCGCTTGCAGGCAACATCACAATTATTAAGCGGCCGCCGCGATATTATTGTCGTTGCTTCTGTAAGTTGTATTTATGGAATGGGCAATCCAACGGATTATGAAAATGGTATTATCCGCATACAAAAAAAACAAATTATTTCGCGCCAGGGATTTTTACATTCATTGGTAAATTCTTTGTATAACCGCAGCCAGTTTGATTTTACACGCGGCACTTTTCGTGTTAAAGGAGACACAATCGATATTAATCTTCCTTATGCAGATTACGGTTACCGCATAAGTTTTTTTGGAGATGAAATTGATGAAATTGAAAGTTTTGAATTGCAAAGCGGCAAGCGTATTAAATCAATGGATGATGCCGCAATTTTTCCTGCAAATTTATATATCGCGCCGAAAGATATGATGCAGCAAGTGCTGAATGAAATTCAGGATGAAATGGGCGCGCAGGTTGATTACTTTAAAAGTGCCGGAAAATTTATTGAAGCCCAACGTTTGGGAGAACGTGTGAATTATGATTTGGAAATGATACGCGAACTCGGCTATTGTAATGGCGTTGAAAATTATTCGCGTTTTTTTGACAGAAGAAAACCAGGCACGCGGCCATTTTGTTTGCTCGATTATTTTCCAAAAGATTTTTTGTGTTTGATTGATGAAAGCCATCAAACCATTCCTCAAGTGAGTGGCATGTATGGCGGCGACAGAAGCCGCAAACTAGTGTTGGTTGATTATGGTTTTCGTTTGCCAAGTGCGTTGGATAATCGACCATTAAATTTTCATGAGTTTGAATCATTATTAAACCAAACCATTTTTGTTTCGGCAACACCCGGCGATTATGAATTGGAAAAAACCGGCGGTGTAGTTACAGAACAAGTTGTGCGGCCAACAGGTTTGTTGGATCCGCCAATTGAAATTCGCCCGAGCTTAAACCAGATTGATGATTTGCTGGATGAAATAGATAAGACAGTTAAGAAAGGCGATCGCATTCTAGTAACAACGCTTACTAAAAGAATGGCGGAAGAAATGGATAAATATCTTCACCGCATTAATATCAAATCAAAATATATTCATAGTGAAGTAGACACGCTGGAAAGAATAGAAATTCTTCGGCAATTGCGCTTGGGTGATATCGATGTGTTGGTTGGTGTAAATTTATTAAGAGAAGGTTTGGATCTTCCTGAAGTTTCTCTCGTTGCAATTTTAGATGCAGACAAAGAAGGTTTTTTACGCAACGAAAGATCATTAACACAAACTGCCGGCCGCGCTGCGAGAAACGTTGATGGAAAAGTAATTTTTTATGCAGATAAAATTACGGAAAGCATGCAGCGCACCATTGATGAAACAACACGCCGCCGCGAAAAACAAATTGAATATAATATTGCACACGGCATTACGCCAATGACGATTATAAAATCCAAGCAACAGGTTTTTGCACAAACTGCAGTGCTTGATATTAAAGGTTATGATCCGGAAAATCCATATGCACTTGCGCCTGATGGAGAAATTGTAAATGCTGCCGCAGAAGAGCAAGCAGATTATGTAACCATTCCGCAAGTTGAAAAAGTAATTTCAAGAATAAAAAAAGATATGGAAAAAGCCGCGCGGGACCTGGATTTCATGGAAGCTGCACGATTAAGGGATGAAATGTTTGCAATGCAAAATAAATTGAGCACGATGAAAGGATAGCGAAGCAAGATGATCGTTGGTGGATGGCCGTAATACATTTATTTTTTATACATTTTTTCCTAACTCAATATTTCTAAATTATAATTCGGCAAACGGCAATCGATCAACGATCATCGAAATATTTTTTTCTGCAGAAACAATATTCCAAACACACTTCTCGTTTTATAATTGTCAACGCTATTTTTTAAAATCCAATATTCATATACGATGGAAAATCCATACCGTAGGTTATTCAACCTGTTCGCATTTTCAGTTCTTGCATTAGCATTGTACATAAATTTTGTACGCAAAGAAGACGAACCTTCATCACAAGGCAAAGCACATTCTTCTTATCAGCAAGCTAAAACAGATTCAAAATCTAAACCAATTGCATTTATAAAATAATTAATTTTTATTCTTTCAAAAGAAGAAAAGAAATTTTATTTTCTATAAAATTTTTTATTAATAAAAAAATTAAACCACGGTTAATACTGTGGTTTTTTTGTTGCCGCGCGGTGCAGGAATTAAGTAACTTAGCTGCCACTTATTTTAATAAAAGGCAATGAAAAAAAAATTATTTCTGCTTGATGCAATGGCACTTGTTTTCCGTGCTTATTATGCATTAATCCGCAATCCGCGCTTCACTTCAAAAGGACGAAACACCAATGCACAATTTGGTTTTACCAACACGCTTGTTGAGTTGATTAATAACCAAAAACCTACACATCTTGCTGTTTGTTTTGATACACTTGCGCCAACCGAGCGCCACACAGATTTTGCGGAATACAAAGCCAACCGCCAGGAAACGCCTGAAGATTTATTAAGCGCCATTCCAGATATAAAAGCGATTATACGCGGCTTCAATATTCCTGTTGTTGAAATGGATGGTTTTGAAGCTGATGATGTAATCGGCACATTAAGCAAACAGGCTGCTGCTGCAGGTTACGAAGTTTTTATGGTAACTCCGGATAAAGATTACGGGCAATTGGTTGAAGAGAATATCAAAATTTATAAACCACCATATCAAGGCGGATCAATTGAAATAATGGGCGTGAAAGAAGTGTGTGAAAAATGGGGCATTAAAGATGTTTCGCAGGTGATAGATATTTTGGGATTAATGGGCGATGCTGTCGATAATATTCCCGGCATTCCCGGTGTTGGCGAAAAAACTGCAGCCAAACTATTGAATGAATATAATACGCTTGAAAATATTTTAGACAATGCAGAAAAGATAAAAGGCGCGTTGGGAGAAAAAGTAAAAGCCGGAAAAGATTTGGCAATAATGAGTAAAAAACTGGCAACAATTATCACGAATGTTCCCGTTGAATTTCATGAAGAAAATTTTCGGTTGAAAGAATGGAACAAACCTGCATTAATAGAAGCGTTTACAAATTTAGAATTTAAAACACTCGGCAAACGCATACTAGGCGATGATTTCAACGTGTTTAATAATGCGCCTGAAGGTGTGCAGACAGATTTATTCGGGCAGGTTGTTGTGCAAAAAAAATCAGAAATAAAAGCAGTAACGCAACAGGACATTGAAGAAAAAAATGAAACAGGAATTGCTGCAGAAAAAAATATTAATAACACAACACACGATTATATTTTAATTAATGATGCACAAAAAATTGATGAATTAATATCAAAATTAATCACGCAAAAAGAAATTTGTTTTGATACAGAAACAACCGGCATTGATGCAAACAATGTTGAGTTGGTTGGTTTAAGTTTTTCTATTAAAGCCGGCGAAGCATATTATATTCCCTGCCCTGCAAACCAGGATGAAACAAAAAAAATTCTTGATCAGTTTCAAAAATTATTTGATGATGAAAAAATAATTTGGATTGGGCAGAATTTAAAATATGATATGCTCGTATTAAAATGGTACGGCGTTGAATTGAAAGGAAATATTTTTGACACCATGCTTGCACATTATGTAATTGAGCCGGAAGGCAAGCGTGGCATGGATTTGCTGAGCGCACAATTTTTAGGTTATGAGCCAGTGCATATTGTTGAACTGATTGGTAAAAAAGGAAAAGGCCAGGGAACAATGCGTGATGTAGAAATTGAAAAGATAAAAGATTATGCTGCAGAAGATGCAGATATCACGTTGCAATTGAAACATATTTTTTCTCCATTATTAAAAGAAAAAAATGTAGAAAAAGTTTTTAATGAAGTAGAAAATCCGTTGGTAAAAGTATTAACGGACATGGAATTTGAAGGAATAAAAATTGATGAAAGTTTTTTAAATGATTATTCAAAAGAATTGGATATCGAAGCAAAACGATCAGAAGAAAGTGTGTATACACAAGCCGGCGTTCGTTTTAATCTCGCTTCGCCAAAACAATTGGGCGAAGTTTTATTTGAAAAATTACAGCTCGATCCAAAAGCAAAAAAAACAAAAACAGGACAATACGCAACAGGAGAAGATGTTTTGCAAAAGCTCGCCAATCAAAATAAAATTGTTGAAGACATTTTAATCTATCGCGAACTCACCAAATTAAAATCAACTTATGTAGATGCGTTGCCATTAATGATTAATAAAAAAACCGGAAGAGTTCATACTTCATATGCGCAAGCGGTTGCAGTCACAGGGCGGCTTTCAAGCAATAACCCAAATTTGCAAAACATTCCCGTGCGCACAGAACGCGGAAGGGAAATACGAAAAGCATTTATACCAAGAGATAATAACCACGTGCTTTTATCTGCCGATTATTCTCAAATAGAATTGCGGATTGTTGCAGCAATAAGCGGCGATCCGAATATGTGTGAAGCATTTAAATCTGGAAAAGATATTCATACCGCAACCGCTGCAAAAGTTTATACGATTGAAGAAATTGATGTAACAAAAGAAATGCGTTACAAAGCAAAGAGCGTAAACTTCGGCATCATTTACGGACAAGGCGCTTTTGGTTTGGCAGATAATTTGGGCATTAGCCGGGCAGAAGCAAAAGAAATTATTGATAATTATAAAAAGCAATTTTCTTACATACAAAAATATATGGACGATACCATAAATTTTGCGCGCGAACATGGTTATGTGCAAACATTAATGGGTAGGAAAAGATGGTTGAAAGATATTAACAGCGCCAATTTTACCGTGCGTGGTTTTGCAGAAAGAAATGCAATCAATTCACCCATTCAGGGAACTGCTGCGGATATGATTAAACTTGCGATGGTCAAGATTCACGAAGAATTTAAAAAGAATAAATTCAAATCAAAAATGATTTTGCAGGTGCATGATGAATTGGTGTTTGATGCAATAAAAGAAGAAGCAGAAATAATAAAACCATTAATACTGGAATGGATGCGGAATGCGTTAATACTTCCGAACGGCGTGCCAGTAGAAGCAGAAATAGGAATGGGCGAAACATGGCTTGCTGCACATTAAAAAAAATACATTAACATATTCTTTGTAAATAATAATACAACTTTCGTTTTGTTAAACCGTCTTACAAAAGCTGTTTACACTTTTTAAATCGCAGCATGAAAAATTGAATAGTATTTTATTTATTTCACTTCTTAAAATTAAATTTTAGCATATGAAAATTCTCGCTACAATTCTTTCTTTACTTTTTGGCGCGGTGTTTTTTACTGCCAGCGCAAAAACCCAGGAAGATTGGCCCAAAACAGTTAACGCTTCTGATGGCAGTATTATTAAAATTTATGAACCACAGCCTGAATCTTTCCAGGGAAATATTTTAAAATCAAGATCTGCAATTTCTATTTTAGAAAGTGGAAAATCAGATCCAACTTTTGGAACTTTTTGGGAAGTTGCAACGGTTGAAACAGATCGTGATAACCGTCGCATTACTGTTCAGTCTGTAAAAATTCCGAATGTAAAATTTCCCGGCGATGTAGATGACAGCAGGATAAGTTATATAAAAACTACGCTGGAAACGCAGATACCAACTTTGAATGTTGATTTCTCATTAGACCAGGTTCTCTCTTCATTAGATATGAATGAAGAAGAAAAAAAGCTTTCGAAAAATTTAAACAACACGGCGCCGAAAGTTTATTATTCTACCAAGCCTTCTATTTTAGTTGTTATTGATGGCCAGCCAAAATTGCAACGCAATAATGACTGGAACGTGGATGTTGTTGTTAATACTCCATTTACCATTATAAAAAATAGTGACGGTAATTTCTACTTGTACGGTGGCAAACATTGGTACACTGCGCCATCAGCAACCGGCCAGTATGCATATGCAAATGATGTTCCGCCGTCTTTCGAAAAAATTGAAAATGCTATTAATAGCGCCAACACAGATCCGGGATATACTGATTCTGCAGCAGCACAATCAGCCAATACAGTTTCTGATATTATTGTAAGCAATACGCCTGCAGAATTAATTCAAACAGATGGCGAACCAAGTTTTACACCTGTGCAGGGAACGAGTTTATCTTTTGTAAGCAATACAGGAAATGATATTTTTATGGATCAAACCACGCAGCAATATTATGTGCTGTTATCTGGCCGTTGGTATAAATCTTCACAACTTACTGGTGGCTGGCAATATGTTGCAGCAAATACTTTGCCTGCAGATTTTGCCAAAATACCGGAAGGTTCTCCGAAAGATAACGTGCTTGCAAGTGTTGCAGGAACTGATGCCGCGAGAGAAGCAGTGATGGATGCACAAATTCCGCAAACTGCAAAAGTTGACAGAAGAACTGCAACTGCAAACATCAGTTATGATGGCGATCCGAAATTTGAAAATATACAGGGAACAAATATGCAATATGCGGTAAACACGCAAGGTTCTGTAATACGTGAAAATGGAAAATATTATTCAGTAGATAATGGTGTTTGGTTTGAAGCAGAAAATCCTCAAGGCCCGTGGGTTGTTTGTACAGACAGGCCTGATGATGTGGAAACCATTCCGCCAAGTTACCCGGTTTATAATATGAAGTACGTTTACATTTATGATGTAACGCCAGATTGGGCTTATATGGGTTATACACCAGGCTATTTGAACACATATATTTATGGGCCAACCGTAGTTTACGGAACAGGTTTTTATTATTCTCCATGGTATGGCAACTATTATTATCCACGTGCGTGCACTTGGGGTTTTAATATGCATTATAATCCATGGTTGGGTTGGAGCCTTGGTTACGGTTATAATTATGGCTGGTTAAATGTTGGTTTTGGTGGCGGTGCCTGGGGCGGATGGCGCGGTGGCTGGTGGGGCCCGTCGGTTTATCATCCTCCGTTTCGTTGGGGTGGTGGTGGAAGATCACGCTTTGGATACGGCGGAGGTTATTATGGAAACGGTGTGCGTTTTAATGGTAACGTAAACAGGATTAATAATCGTTATACAACCAATATTTATAATAACCGCCGTGGCGTGGCTGTTAATAATCGCCCCATTAATAATGGTTTTAACCGTGGTGGATTTAACAATGCCCGACCTAATAATATGAATACTACCGGTGGCCCAGGAAACCGTTTTAATAATAATGGTTCTGCAGGTAATAGGATGGCGCCTAATCAAAACCAGGCGCGCCCAAATAATGTAACTACCGACAGGCAGGGAAATGTATACCAGCGCGGAAACCAGGGCCAGTGGCAACAACGCCAGCAAAGGCAATGGCAGCCTGTTAATAATTCTCAGCAGGTAAATAATCTGAACAGGCAACAACAAATGCAAAATAGGGGGCAAGTGCGCCAGCAAAATTTTCAGCAGGCAAGGCCTGCGCCAAGCAGTGCTCCGGCACGAAGTAATCCTGCACCTGCACGCTCAGGCGGCGGAGGCGGAAATGTTGGAAACAGGCATGGAAGATAAACCATAATATTAATCTCTTTTAAAGCCGGAAAATATTTTCCGGCTTTTTTATGTACATGTATTTTGTTAATATATTTAGTAAATTACACTTAGGTTGTTTTTTATTCATATTTTCGTTTTTGTAGTTTATCCTTTACTATGAAAAATTTAATTTATGCATTTTCTACAACCTTACTCTGCGAAACTGGCCGGCAACTCCTCAAATCAGTTTTACATTATTACCAGCAAAAAAGGAGAAATCCGCTTTCATAATTTTCACTTTCAAAAAAGTATAAAAAATAGTTTCGTTAATAACCAGGCTAATTTTTTTCACGATTATATATCGGAAAATGAGCGCGAAAAATATTTTCATACAAAAAATATTTTTTTGCAAAATCCTGAAATTTCAAAAAGTATAGAACTTCATTTTGTTGATGCAAAAAATACTTCCCTCAAAATTTGCTGGGAAATGACTGCATTAATAAATGAAAACGGCGAGCCGGAAAATATTTGTTTTACAGGCACGAGTATCACTTTTAAAAAAGTTCCGGAAAAAGAAGTTGCTTATGATTTTCCTAAATTAAATTCTCTTGCTTTATCAAAATCATCTGCGCTTGCGCTCGGCCGAAGCCTCGAATTTTTTCGTTCATTAACAGGAAATTTTCCTGTAATTGTTTATGAATATATTTTCAAAAAAAATGGATCGCATGGTTTTAAATACATCAGCCCGGCTATAAAAAAAGTGTTCGGTATTTCTGCCGATGAATATTTGAGTTATATAAATTCCAATACCGATGAAGCAGAAACCATTTCTAAAAAAAATATTGAGTCGATAGATACAAACGAACCTTTCAATTTTGAAGGCCATTTTTCTATTCCCGGTAAAGGTGTTATGTGGTTTTCTGCCAACTCCTGTTTTTCTTATTTAACAGGCAACGGCAATAAAATTTTTGCAGGAATTATTATTGATATTACAGAAAGAAAAAAAGCTGAAGAGGCGCTTGTAGCAAGTGAAGCGCGTTTTAGAAATATTGCCAAAAGTGTTCCCGGCGTTTTGTATCAATGGTGCGAAAATAATGATGGAACTTCCGGCTTTAGTTATATGAGCCCGAAGCTAAAAGAGTATTTTAATATCGAACCTTCGCAACTGTTTTCATTAGAACAAATGGTTCACCCTGCTGATAAAAAGAAATGGGATCGTTCTGTAAAAGAAGGATTAAAGAATATAAAACCTTGGGAATTTGAAGGCCGTTTTCTTTCTCCTGATGGAAGTATAAAATGGTGGCGCGGCACTTCTGCATTGCCGGTAAAAACGGAAAAAGGAAATATTTATAATGGAATTTTAACCGACATCACACAAATAATTACTGCAAAAGAAGAACTGGTAAAAAGCAATGAAAGATATGATTACGTTGCCAAAGCAACATCTGATGCAATTTGGGATTGGGATTATAAAACGCAAAAAATATATCGCGGGCAGGGTTTTGCAAAAATTTTTGGCTACAATAAATCTTTTATTTGGGCCGACGAAAAAGGAGAACGAGTGCATCCGGATGATAGAAAAAAAATGCTGGAAAGTTTAGAGAATGCCATTCAAAAAAAAGCGGATCGCTGGGAAGCTGAGTACCGCGTTTTGTGTAAAAACAATATTTACAAAACCGTTATTAATAAAGCTTACTTAGTAAAAGATGACAATAATAATATAGTAAGAATAATTGGTTCGCTACGCGATGTTTCTGCACAAAGAATGCTTGAAAAAAAATTAATCGATGACGAAATTCAGAAAAAAAGAGAAATTATAAAAGCAATTATTCAAGCACAGGAACGTGAGCGGGAAGAAATTGCTTATGAACTGCATGATAACATAAACCAGGTGCTCGCCACATGTATGTTGCAACTGGATTTGGCTGCAAAAAATCCAGGTCTTGCTTCCGATTATATTCCTAAATGCACTAATAATCTGCAGCAGGCTATTAATGAAATCCGGGATATTTCCAGGAACCTTACAACATACACTTTAGATAATCTCGGCCTGGTTGCGGCGATAAAAGACATTACCGGAAAAATAAATGAAACGGATAAAATTTTTCTGAAATTTAACCCTTCAAAAACGCACGATGAAAAAGTAATTCCGAATGAAATTAAATTGTCGGTTCTGCGCATCGTTCAGGAAGATATTAATAATGTAATTAAACACGCAAAGGCAACCGAATTAAAAATCAACCTGAGTTTTAATTCAAAAAAATTACGGTTAAAATTAACTGATAATGGAAAAGGTTTTGAATCAAAAAAAATAAAGAAAGGTTTGGGCCTTCAAAATATTCAAAGCCGGGTTGAGTATTATCATGGAAAAATGAAATTAAATTCATCGCCCGGAAACGGCTGCAGTTTGTATATTGAATTTCCTTATTAACCAATCTTTCAATTAAGTAAGTTTGCTTTTTAAAATCTTCAAATGGCACTTACTTTATTTTATTGTTATGATGCATACTGCGGCTGGTGCTATGGTTTTAGCCCGGTTATAAAAAAAATTGCAGAAGAATATAAACGCAATTTTCAGTTTGAAGTACTTTCTGGCGGAATGATTTTGCCTGCAGAACCGCAGCCAATAAGCGCAATGGCAACTTATATTCAAACAGCTTATAAAATTGTTGAGGAACGCACAGGCATAAAATTTGGCGAAGATTTTTTATGGCACATTTTTAATCCGGATAAAAGTGATTGGTTTTTAAATTCCGAAAAACCAGCTATTGCTTTGTGTGTTTTTAAAGATTATTTTCCTTCATTGCAGGTTCAGTTTGCGGGTGATTTACAATATGCATTAAATTATGAAGGAAGAGATTTGTGTGATGATGAAGCTTACCGGCATTTGCTTGAAAAATATCACATTAATGATCAGGAGTTTTATACAAAATTGCACAGCGAAGAGTATAAAGAGAAAGCTTATTATGAATTTGCGCTGGTAAAACAATTGCAGGTCACCGGTTTTCCCGCGGTTTTATTGCAGGTTAATGAATCAAAATTTTATTTGCTTGCAAAAGGTTTTACAGATTATGAAACTTTAAAAACAAGGATTAATAATTTATTGACGGAACTTTCTGTGGCAGAAAAATAAAATTATTTTATTAATAAAAACGGCATTAATCTTCTCAAAAAATCCTGATAATTTTTAAACTCTCATTTCCTTTTTTCGTTTTAACTTGCACGTCCTTTATAATGAATAAAATAAATATGGAATACAGTAAAATTATTGCAGTAACAGGTTTGCCCGGATTGTATGAATTATTAAACAGTAAATCTGATGGCGCCATTGTGCGTTCGCTTGAAGATAAAAGTTCAAAATTTGTGTCTAACAGAATACATAACTTTTCTCACCTGGAAAGTATTGAAGTTTTTACAACGCGCGAAAATGCAAATCTTGTTGACGTTTTAAAAGCAATGGATTTAAGCAAAGAAAAATTGCCTGATGAAAAAGACAGCGCTGCATTAAAAAGTTATTTTCAAAAAGTATATCCTGATATGGATTTCGATCGCGTTTACAGCAGCGATTTGAAAAAGATGGTAAAATGGTTTTCTGTTTTAAAAAATAATAATATAGAATTTAAAATAGCAGAAGAAGAAACTGTGGAAGAACCAACTCCTGCAATTGAAGAAAAAATTGTTGAAGCAAAACCGGTTGTTGCAGAAGTTGCTGAAGAAAAACCTGCAGCCAAACCAAAAAAAGCAGCAGCTAAAAAAACAGCAGAACCAAAAGAAATAAAAGAACCGAAACTGGAAAAAGAAACTACAGAAGAAGTTAAACCAAAAAAAGCGCCGGCAAAAAAGAAAACTAAAGAATAAACTATTTGTTATTAATATAAATAAACCTCCCGTTACGGTTATTAATAAACTGTTTCGCGAGGTTAATTTTTTTATTTTATAAAATTTTAAACCATGCAATACAGCGCAGATATAAAAAAACCACAGCGTCATTTTTTACCTGAAAATTTTGCAATTACCAATTGGGAAACATTAGAACCTTTTTTTAAAGATTTGACAGAAAGAGAAATCAATTCAGGAAATGATTTGGAAAAATGGCTGAAAGATATGAGCGAACTGGAAGCTGTTGTAAGCGAAGATGCTTGCTGGCGCCAGATCCGCATGACCTGTGATACAGAAAATAAAATGTTGGAAGAATCCTTCACGTATTTTGTAATGGAAATTCAACCAAAAATTCAGCCGTATGCATATTTGCTTAACCGCAAATTAATCGCAAACCCGTTTACCAAAGAATTGGATCAGAAAAAATATTTTACTTATCTGCGTTCCGTTAAAAAAAGTATTGAGCTTTTTCGTGAAGAAAATATTCAGTTGCAGGCAGAGCTCGGTGTGCTTGGCCAACAGTTTGGCGCCATCTCCGGCAAAATGACCATCGAAGTAAATGGCCACGAATATACATTGCAGCAAGCTGCAAAATTTTTAGAAAGTGAAGACAGAAATTTGCGCGAAGACGTGTACAGAAAAATTCAGGAAAGAAGATTAATGGATGAAGAAAAATTAAATAATTTATATACTTTATTAATCACCAAAAGAAACCAGGTTGCGTTAAATGCAGGTTTCGCCAATTACCGCGATTATAAATTTGTGGAGCTTGGCCGCTTCGATTATACCAAAGAAGATTGCTTTCAATTTCACGAATCTGTGAAGCAATATATTTTGCCGCTCGTTAATCTTATTAATAAAAATAAAAGAGAAAAATTAAAATTAGAAACGCTTCGCCCTTGGGATATGGAAGCGGAACCTGCTGGCACAAAACCCTTGCAGCCATTTAATGGAAGCGATGAATTAATAGAAAAAACTGTTGCTGATTTTAATGAGCTAAATCCATTTTTTGGCGATTGTTTAATGACGATGAAAAAGATGGGCAGATTGGATTTGGAAAGCAGAAAAGGAAAAGCGCCGGGCGGTTACAATTGCCCATTAACAGAAACTGGGGCGCCATTTATTTTTATGAATGCAGCCGGACAAATGGGCGATGTAACAACGATGGTTCACGAAGGCGGCCATGCCATTCATTCTTTTCTTACACACGATTTGGAGTTGAGTGCATTTAAAGAATATCCAATGGAAATTGCAGAAGTTGCAAGTATGTCTATGGAATTATTCAGCATGGATTACTGGCATGTTTTTTTTAATAATGAAGATGATTTGCAAAGAGCAAAAGAACATCAGCTGGAACGTGTGATTACTATTTTTCCATGGATAGCGACGGTTGATAAATTTCAACATTGGGTTTATGAAAATCCATCGCACACCTTGGAAGAAAGAAAAAATAAATGGATGGAAATTTTGCAGGAATTTTCTTCACCCGAAGTTGATTTTAGCGGTTTACAAAATTACCGTGAGTACAATTGGCAAAGGCAATTGCATTTATTTGAAGTACCATTTTATTATATTGAATATGGCATTGCACAATTAGGCGCAATCGGTTTGTGGATGCAATACAAAGAAAATAAAAAAGCTGCGCTCGAAAATTATATCAAAGCATTGAGTTTGGGCGGAACAAAAACATTGCCTGAATTGTATAATGCTGCTGGTTTACAATTTAATTTTTCAGGCGATTATATAAAACGATTAATGGATTTTGCTGGTAAAGAATTACAGGCTGTTATTTCAAAAAAATAAATGCAATACATTGAACGTAGTATTGCAAATATGCTTCAGTCAATTTATATTTGCGAAAACAAAAATAAAATTAAACAGGAAAAAATTTGTGCCTGTTTTTAAAATAGCTACTAATCAAAGCCTTAACCAAATAGTCCCGATGTTTCTACACCGGGGCTATCTTTTTTTATAGAAGAATTTTTATTTACATTCCTTGCAAACTCCGCTCACCACTACTTCTACCTGCGTTGATGTATAACCTTTCGGAAGTTTAATCGAAGGTATGATTACATTATCCAAACAAATTGTACTGCTGCAATTGTTGCAAATAAAATGAACATGGTTATCGTGATGATGCCCTTCGGAACAATCATCTTTACACAAAGCATAACGTATGGAATTATCTGCAGTGGGAATATTATGTATCACGCCTTTTTCTAAAAATGCCTGCAACGTTCTGTAAACTGTAACGCGATCAAATTTTGACGCGGCCTTTTTTTCAATATCTCCATGAGATAAAGCGCCGTTATTAACAAGAAATAATTCCAATATTTTTTTGCGGCTGCTTGTTACGCTTAACTGATTTTTTTTTAAAATATCGTCTATGCTTGCTTCCATATTTATTGCTTTCAAAAAAAATTTTATCCAGGATTATTGCTGAACTGCGAACTTATAAAACGTGCATTTGAAGCATCTTCTTTAAGCAAACTATTAATGTCGTTTTTTAATTCAGCAATTTCATCTTTCTTTAATCCATCGCAAATTTTGCGAACCCTTCCTGCTTTATCAATCAATGCAAAAAATTGCGTGTGTATAAATTGCTGGCTGATGTTTGTGTTATTATTTTTTGGATCATCCAGCAAATAACTGATGCGCGCTGCACTGTATAAACTGTCTTTTCTTCCTGTTAAAAACCACCACGTTCTTGAGTTTGCACCAAGTGAATCTGCATAAATTTTCATTCTTTTTACAGAATCAGTTTCCGGATCTACCGTGTGGGAAAGTATTAAAAAACCGGGTTCGTTTTTATAATCCGTAAACAATTGTTTCATATTATTATTCAGCTTCGGGCAAATGCCTTTGCAGGTTGTAAAAAAATATTCCGCAACGTACACTTTGCCTGCAACATCTTTTTCTGTAATTGTTTTTCCATCCTGATTAATAAAAGAAAAAGGTTTTACATAACTAAGCACGGGCAATTTTACATCGCCATAACCGGGAATAATTTTAGTTAATGCAACATAAAAAACCACGAACAACACTACAAAAAAACCAATGTACAACAGCCTTTTTTTTGTTATCATTTTTTTGTTGATTAATAAGTTGCAAAGTTAATGTTTGTAAAAATTATCTGCATTTTAAAATAACCGAAATTTATTTTTCGCAACCTTGTTGCAAATTATTTATCTTTGAATGCTTATTAATAAAATGAATTTAAAAATAAACTGGGATGCTTTGGGTGTTGGAACTTCTGTTGCATGCGCGATACATTGCGCCGTGCTTCCGGTTGTGCTTACCAGCTTGCCGGTTTTTGGAATAAACATTATTGAGAATAATAAGTTTGAATATTTAATGATTTTTGTGGCGTTCGCAATTGGCGTGTATGCTTTATCGCATGGTTATAAAAAACATCACCAGCGCGCTTTACCTCTATTGCTATTTGCCGGCGGAATGTTGCTATTGTTTGCCAAACAATACTGGCACCATTATGAGTTATGGATTTTGCCGTTTGCAGTTTTAAGTATTGTTTCTGCGCATTTTGTAAATTTCCGCTTTTGCCGCGCTGCGCATCAAAAAGAAACTATTAATAACCATTTTGCTAAATAGTTTTCCCAATTTCAAAAACAAGTAGCCGGAAGATTTGTTATTTTTACATTACAAAGATTTTATTATGATAAAGACAGGCAACCCGGTAATTAGCATTTATACAGAAATGACGCCCAATCCGGAAACAATGAAATTTGTTGCAAACAAATTATTATACCCCGGTAAAAGCATAGACTTTCCTGATGTGGAAACTGCAAAACCATCGCCCTTGGCGATTGAGTTGTTTGGTTTTCCTTTTATAAAAAGCGTTTTTATCGCCAGCAATTTTGTAACGCTTACAAAAACCAACGATACAGATTGGAACGATGTAATCCCTGCTATCCGTTTATTTTTAAAAGAATATCTGGAAGAAGGCAAAGCTGTTATTAATGAAGAAGAAGTAGTGATTGTAAAAAGCGAAGGCAACACGATTGATGCAGATGATGATGATGTGGTAAAACGCATTAAAGAATTGCTTGAAAACTATGTGAAACCTGCAGTAGAAATGGATGGCGGCGCGATACAATTTAAAAGTTATGAAGAAGGAAAAGTAAACCTGATGTTGCAGGGAAGCTGCAGCGGTTGCCCATCTTCTATGATTACATTAAAAGCCGGCATTGAAGGAATGATGAAAAGAATGATACCGGAAGTAACAGAAGTTGTTGCAGAAGCAGAATAAAAATTTTCAATGTTATAAATAAAGAAAGCTCCATTATCTGGGGCTTTTTTATTTATAAGATATGAAGAGCTATTTTTGAAATTCAACCACATCATTTGAGCGCGCACGAAATTTTTCAGCAGTTTATTAATGAACTCCAACAAACAACCTGGCTTGAATTTATTGCCGTAATCACAGGCATTGCAAGCGTTTGGTTTTCGCGGCTCGAAAATATTTTGGTTTATCCGGTCGGACTTATTAATACCATCATTTATATTTTTCTCAGCGTTAAAGGCCATTTGTTTGGCGAAGCCAGCGTGAATTTATATTACACCATCATGAGTATTTATGGATGGGTTTTGTGGGCAAAAAAAGATCAGCAAAAACAACCTGTATTATTAATAACTTTTTCATCAGCAAAAGAATGGATGAACCAATTGTTATTTTTTGCTGCATTTTATATTGCCATCTTTTTTTCATTGTCATTTCTTAAAACAAACTTTGCGCCCGGCG
Organism: Bacteroidota bacterium; assembly: GCA_013288945.1. GTDB lineage: Bacteria > Bacteroidota > Bacteroidia > Chitinophagales > Chitinophagaceae > Puia. Next base: position 21,159 of record JABDAZ010000026.1, read on the forward strand.
CCGTTCCGTGGGCAGATGCTTTTGCATCCGCAACTGCATACACAGGCATGTGGCTGATGACAAAGAAAAAAGTAGAAAGCTGGTATTGGTGGATTGCAACAAACATTGCATCAGTCCCATTATATTTTGTAAAGCATTATGCATTTACAAGTGTTTATTATATTGTATTATTAATACTCGCAATCATCGGGTTAATAAGCTGGCAAAAAAAAGCAAGTAATATTAATGCTTAAAAAAATCGTCATCATCGGTCCTGAATCAACAGGCAAAAGCACTTTGTGCGAAATGCTTGCAACACATTTTAATACAAAATGGGTTCCCGAATTTGCAAGAGAATATTTATTAAAGAATGGAAATAATTATTCATTCGATAATTTATTAACGATTGCAAAAGGGCAATTGAGTTTGGAAGAAAAAATCACGAAAGAGTTGACGGTTGACAGTTTACAGTTGACAGGAAATAATAAAAGTATAAAACATACATCTCGTATCCCGAATCACGAATCTCACAAACCTCTTTTCATCGACACTGACATGTACGTAATGAAAATTTGGTGCGAGTTTGTTTTTAATAATTGCCATCAATGGATTATTGATCAAATTATTTCGCGAAAATATGATTTGTATTTGCTTTGCAATACAGATTTACCATGGACAAAAGATGAACTGAGAGAATATCCTGATTTGGAAACGCGTGAAAAATTATTTCACATTTATAAAGATATTATGATCAATCAAAATACTCCGTGGGTTGAAATTAAAGGAATGAATGAAGAAAGAATTCAATCAGCAATTGCAGCTGTTAATAATATTCTTCAATAAATTTATTGAATTAAATTTTCGATTTCATCATCATCCTGCAAATGCACCATTTGTATTAATATCCACGGATAGCGCGTTGCCACTCGTTTTGAAAGTGGTTTAATAGTAAATGTTTTCGGGTTTGGCAAACATGAGGCAATCATTGCAGCTTGCTGCCGCGTTAAATTTTTTGCAGGCACTTTAAAATAATGTTGCGATGCGGCTTCAATTCCAAAAACGCCTTCGCCCATTTCGCTCACATTTAAATACATTTCTAAAATTCTTTTTTTGCCCCAAATCCATTCAATCATAAAAGTAAAATATACTTCCATCGCTTTGCGAATCCAGCTTCTTCCCTGCCATAAAAAAACATTTTTTGCAACTTGCTGACTAATTGTACTTGCGCCATGTAATGATTTACTTTTTTGATTATGCTTCATCGCTTTGTCGATGGATTTAAAATCAAATCCATCGTGGTCGGGAAACAATTGATCTTCCGAACAAATGACAGCAAGCTTTGCGTATGGAGAAATATTTTTCATCCCAACATAATCACGCTTCAATCCATAACCGTGAAATACACTGGAAAGTTGCGTTAATGTAATTGGCGGGTTTACCCATTTTAATATCAGGATATAAATGAGCTGGAAAAAAAATAAAAAAATAAAAATCCGTTTAATCCATCGCCACGTTCGCGGAACGATGCCTTTAGTTTTGAGAGCCATCCAAAAAATTTACTGCCGCAATATACTGCTGAGTTATTAATGTATAAAAATGATGCGTATTATTTTGCACTTAATGCGAGGTATTGAAGTGTAAATTTTTTGCCAAGATGATAGGTTTTATTAATTGAATGCAACAATAAATAGCCAAGCAATAATAATGCGCCGGAAGTGATATAGCTTGTTGTAGTGTACCACGCGCTTGCCGGGTCATGCCTTATTAATCCATTAATCGCGCCGATTAATAATACGCCAGCACCGGCTGTTACCAATATAGCTCCGTCTGCTTCGTAGTTTAAATGTTTCCTGTTTATTTTTATTGTTGCAATTTCTTTATAGTTAAAAGCTGTGCCATTAATATAAACCGTATCATTTCTCAAAAAATCTATCGTGCCCTGAAACCATTGCTGGTAAATGGTTTCAAATTGAATAGAAACTCCTGGGCCAAATGTTTTTACACGTTCGCCATTTTTTTCGAGCATCATCACATCATTTTGCGCGCAGCATTGTAATGCAATAAAAAAAGAAGAAGCGAGCAGTAATTTTTTCATGTTGCTACAAGTTATTAAAACCACAGCATTGATGTTGTAAGAATTTTGTTAATGCTATTTTATTTTTGCTGCCAAAAAAATAACGCCCCAAAGCAACACAGCTCCAAAACCAATTAATATTGTTCCGGAAATTTTATTAATGATAGAAAGATTTTTTAAAGTCATGTTTTTGCGCAGCTTTCCCGCCATTAACACTTTGCCGATATCTGCAGCAATATTTACAAGCAGGCAAACTGAAAAAATAATAATGCGTTGTTCCAACGTGTGCGTGAGCGATAAAACAGTTGCGTTGCCCAACCAAAAAATTATAACTCCGGGATTAAGCGTATTAATAATAAACCCGGAAGCAAAAATTCTTGCCATATCTCTTTTGCGGAACCGCGCAATATTTCCTTCGGCACTTGTTGCAAGATGTACTTTTTTAAAAAAAACAAAATATACGCCCATCGCAATTAAAAATATACTTCCTGCATAGCCAATGTCTCTTTTATATTCGAGCATGGTGGCAACAAATTCAGTAAATACATTGCTTAATGTAACCAGAATAATATCACTGAGCCAAACACCGGCAACAAAGCTAAAACCGCCGGTGTGGCCATTATTAAGGCTTTGTTTGATGATGGTAAAAATGATCGGGCCAACAGATAATGCAAGAATAAATCCCAGTGCAAGTCCTTTTAATATGGCTTCAATCATAAATTATAAAAAATTGTTGGACTGAAATATTTACACAATTATTAATAAAAAAATTAAATCTTCAGCCAATATTTTGTTGTGTAAAAAGTGAAGTTACAAATGATAACTTATGAAGAAAAGAAAGTGCTATTAATAAGAAATTAAATACTACCGGTTTCTAAAAATTTTTGCCAGTCTAAAAGCATTTTTCCTTTTAATACGCGCGGAAATTTATGCTGCCCTCCAATTTTTCCTTTCAGTTGCATAAACTCCATAAACTTTGATTCGGGCAAAACTTTTACAAAAACATCTTTTAATGCATTGTCTCTTTCAACGGCGTAATCGTCATTCAGTTCGCGCAGCTTGGCATCAATTTTTTGTTTTAATATTTGTGTGTCTGCTTTATCATCGCTTGCCAAATACCATTGGTGCGCAAAAAATAAACCATGCGGAATACCGGCAACCGTAAATTCTGGAATAGAAATATTTAATTCTTCACTCGCAAGCTGAACAGCCTTGTTCATATTATCAACACTCAAATGTTCACCAACCAAACTCAGGTAATGTTTTGTTCTTCCTGTAATAATAATTTCACTGCGTTTTTTATCTGTAAAACGAATCGTATCGCCAATTAAATAACGCCAGGTTCCGGCGCTTGTGCTTATTAATAAAGCATAATCTTTTCCTTCTTCTACTTCATTAATCATAAAAACTTCCGGGTTCGCCACAAGATTTCCTTCGTTATCAAAATTGTTATCATCAAACGGAACAAACTCATGAAAGATATGATCGTTTGTTACCAACCGCATTCCCTTTGCATCCTGCCTGTCCTGATACGCAATAAAACCTTCCGATGCGAGATAAGTTTCTATATAAAGAATTGGCTTGCCCAATAATTTTTCAAACCCTTTTTTATACGGTTCAAACGAAACGCCGCCGTGCACAAAAAAGCCAAGGTTCGGCCATATTTCGTGTATGTTTTTTAGCTTGTAATGTTCAATGACTTTTTCCATACAAATCTGTATCCACGCGGGCACGCCAACTATAAAACCAATATCCCAGTTGGGCGCTTGCTTTACTACTTCTTCTAATTTTTTTGTCCAGTCTTTTGTGCGTGCAATTTTTTTTCCCGGCTTATAAAATGGAGAAAACCAGAACGGGACTTTGCGCGCAGTAATGCCGCTGAGGTCACCAGAATAATATCCCGGCCCTTTCTGCAAGTCAGTGCTGCCGCCGATCATAAGCCATCCTTTGCCAATGCTTTTCATTGGCAAATCATGATAATTTCTTAAAGAAAGCAATTGCTTAACCATCACCACGCGGTTGCCGCGCAGCAAATCATTTGTTATCGGAATAAATTTACTGCCGGCTTCTGAAGTGCCGGAACTGAGTGCATAATATTTTATTTTTCCAGGCCAGCAAATGTCGGAACTGCCTTTTAATGTTTTGTTCCACCAGGCAGAATAAATGGTGTTATAATCAAACACCGGAACAAGTTCCTGAAACTTTTTTCCTGCATGTTTATTTAATAAAATTTCATCAAAACGATAACGCTGGCCAAACTCTGTGAAGCGTGCTTTTTTCAACAACTTTTTTAATACTTTCAATTGCTGCCGCCGAGGAGATTTTTGCGGCAATCGCAGTGCTTTAGCAAGTGAGTTAGGAAATTGAATATCAATAAGCGCCATTAAAGAGCAAGAATTATGATTGCATCAAAATTAAGGTATTAACAACAAATACAATGTACCGTTTATTGATTCATTTAGTTTTATAAACGCGCTGTTGTTTTTTATTACCTTCGTTTTTTTTATACCCAAAATAAAAATATGCAAAGAAGAAATTTTGTAAAATCTTCATTAATAGCCGCAACTGCATTAACCGCCGGCAAACCTTTACAGGCTTCACAAAATCCTGCGCAGCAAAAAGCGTTGCTGGAATTGCGCGAATATGAAATACATTTTGGCGCAAGCGAAAACGATTTGCATAATTATTTTCAGCATGCATTAATACCTGCATTAAATAAATACGGCGTAAAAAATGTTGGTGTGTTTAAAGAAACCAGCAAATCTGAACCTGCTAAAATTTATTTATTAATCACGTATGCTTCGTTCGAAACTTTCCCGGTTATTAATGCGCAAATAAAAACGGATGATGATTTTAAAAAAGCTTCTACCGATTATATGAAACTGCCGGCAGAAAAAGTTCCGTTCATTCGCTATACAAGTAAATTAATGATTGCGTTTGACGGGCTTACGCAACTTGCCGTTCCTGCAAAAGAGCCGCGCATTTTTGAATTGCGCACTTACGAAAGCGCCAACGAAGATGCAGCCGCAAGAAAAATAAAAATGTTTAACGATGAAGAATTTAAAATTTTTTACCGCACAAAACTTACGCCTGTATTTTTTGGAGAAGTAATTGCTGGAAAAGATTTGCCTTGCCTTACGTACATGATCACTTTTAGCAATATGGAAGAACGCGAAAAAAATTGGGCGGCTTTTGGCGCAGATGCTGATTGGAAAAGGGTTTCCGCATTGCCGGAATATGCAAACACGGTTTCGCGCATTACCAAAATTTTTCTTGAACCATTGGCATACTCACAAGTTTAATTTTACGTTTTAGATACGCCCGTTTAATTATTACATTTTTTTCATGAAAATAAAGTTTTCGTTACCGTATTTAATCAGTTTTTTCTCGTTGGTTTTTTTAATTCATGAGTTGCGTGACTGGGCAAGTGTGTTAATGAGCCAAAACGTGACGGGCTGCTGGGGAACAAAAACTTTTGGCGCATGGACAATGTGCGATCACAGCGAAGTTTCAGGGAATGTACTGGCCTTTGCTTGGCTTGCCGGCCCGTTTATTTCTTACCTTATTTTGTGGATTGGTTACGGCATTATTGAATCAAGAAAATCAGTGTCATTAAGGTCCGTTGGTTTTTCATTAATGTTTGCAACGCTGCCGCTAAAACAAATTCTTGCAGCAATAAGAGGCAATAGTGATGAAACAAATGCTGTGCGCGAATTTTTTCAAACGCCCGATGGAAGCAATCACCGCACAGTTGCAATTGGCGGCTTGCTGCTCGTTTTATTATTAACCGTTCCCCCGTTAATAAAAGCTTTTAAAATAACCAACGGATTAAAAGATCGGTTATTAATCATTCCGCTTTTTTTATTAATGCCGGTTATTATAGATTATCTCGTTGTTTCCGTAATCATGCGCAAGTTTCTTTCTAATGATATTATGCAGGAAGAATCTATGCCAGGCACGCCTTTTCTCGTTTTATTATGGGGGCTTTTTTGTTTAATATTTTTTTTATTTACCTACAAAAGTTTATTAACGCTTTTTAAAAAAGGCGAACACCGCCACAGAAAAAGAAGAAGCCGCAGCAGAACTTCTGTTAGTAATAATGATGAAGAATCTGCTACTATGGATTCAATGGAATAGTTTCTCCCATCGCATTTTTTGATCCGCTGCCTGCAACGCTGCCACTTTTATTTGCATGAATTTTATAGTGAACATTCATTTCATTTTCCTCAAACGCATTAATAATTTGTTTGAAAGAAAAATTGTTTCCTTCACAAAAAATTATTTCATTGGCTTTATTTTTGTCATCAACAAAACTTCTTTGTGTTGATGATAAATTATTTTTTATAAAATTTTCATCAGCCAAATCACTAACAATAAAAGTTTTAATTTCTTTATTATTAATCGTAATTTTTTTTGGCTTAAAAAAATTGATTATTAATGAAACGCCCGCCCGCAGCCAGATTGCGCCATCCATTAATAAATTAAATAGAAAAGAAATGCCGCCTTTATAATGCTTGCGCACAAACTGGCTCATGGCTTTATAAAATAATTTTGTGTATTTCAAATCCCGGCGCGTGCTTTCGCCTTTAAAATGAATGATGGTTGTTTCTGCCAGATAATAGTTATAATAATTTGCTTTTTGAATACGGAAACTCAAATCAATATCTTCTGCATACATAAAAAATTGTTCATCAAATCCGCCAATAATATCAATCACTTCTTTTTTAACCATCATGCATGCGCCAGACAAAACATCCACTTCATTATTTTCATTTTCATTTAACTGGCCAAGATAATAACGCGCAAAAATTTTTGATTTTGGAAACACATTTATTAACCCTGATAATTTATAAAAAGAAACCAACGGCGACGGAAACCCGCGCTTTGATTCTTTTAAATAAGAACCAGTTCCATCAATCATTTTCACGCCAATGGCGCCGGCTTTTTTATTGGCTTCAAGAAAAGCAATACATTTTTCAAAACTATCTTCTGCAACAATTGTGTCTGGGTTTAAAAACAAAATATATTTTCCGCAAGCGTGTATTAATGCCTGGTTATTTGCTTTTGCAAAACCTGAATTTGTTTTATTAATAACAAATTTTACATCAGGAAATTTTGGTTGTAAATATTCCAGGCTTGCATCGGTTGAATGATTATCAACCACAAAAATTTCCGTTTCAATATTATAAATAGCTTTCATTACCGAGCAAAGGCATTGCTCTAAAAAATATTTTACATTATAATTTACGATTATGATAGAAAGCCTTTTCATAATTACAAAGTGAGAAATACGAAGTACGAAGTTTTAATTTTCTGATTAAAATTTATTTACAAAAACATTAATAAACATGCGTGGTTTATTAACAAACTATTTTTTATTGTTATTAATAAAGATTGATACATTTGCATTTATCAATGTATTTATTTTGCCGCTAAGTATCAAACAAATAGAAAAAATTTCAAAAGCTTTAGGCGATTCGAACCGCTTAAAAATACTTCATTATATTTCTGCCAATAAAGGCGGAAGTGGCGCCTGCGCTGGTTTGCATGCTGTTGTAGATTTGGCGCAACCATCCATTTCCCACCACGTAAAAATATTAATTGAAGCAGGATTAATAGAACCTGAAAAAGAAGGCCGCCATCATAAATACACTTTAAACAAAGAAATAATTGATGGTTATAAAAAATTTTTAAACGAATTAAAAGGGTAAAATTTTTATTAATAAAAGAAATATTTATAAAACATAAACAAGTAAATCAACAATAAAAAAAATAAAAATCATGTCGACAAAAAAACTATTTACCGCGTATACACTCGGCAAAACAAATTTAAAAAACCGAATCGTTATGGCGCCAATGACACGCTCACGCGCTATTAATAATGTGCCGAACGAATTAATTGCTGCGTATTATTTGCAACGCGCAGGTGCAGGATTAATAATAACAGAAGGCACTTCGCCATCACCAAACGGGCTTGGTTACGCGCGCATTCCAGGTATGTTTAGTAAAGAACAAGTGGAAGGCTGGAAGCTTACAACCAAAGCTGTGCATAATGCAGGCAGTCATATTTTTGTTCAATTAATGCATACAGGAAGAATAACACATTCTTTGAATTTACCTGCAGGCGCGAAAGTTGTTGCTCCATCTGCCATACAAGCCGCGGGTGAAATGTGGACCGACAGCGAAGGAATGAAACCTAATGATTTGCCAAAAGCATTTACCAGCGAAGAATTGCAACACGCAAAACAAGAGTTTATTAATGCAGCAAAAAATGCAATAGAAGCAGGGTTTGATGGCATTGAATTGCATGGCGCAAATGGCTATTTGCTGGAACAATTTATTTCTCCATTCAGCAACAAACGCGAAGATGAATATGGCGGAAGCATCGAAAACCGTATTCGTTTTATAGTGGAAATTGCAACAGACATTGCAAAAGAAATCGGTAAAGAAAAAGTGGGTATTCGTTTATCTCCTTATGGCGCTTTTAATGATATGCCAGCGTATGATGAAATCCACGAAACATATACGCAGCTTGCAAAAGCATTAAATAAAATCGGCATCTCTTATATACATGTGGTTGATCACAGCAGTATGGGCGCACCAATTGTTCCTGTTGAAATTAAACAAATGTTCCGCAAAGAATTTACAAATACATTAATACTTTCCGGCGGGTATAATGAGCAGCGTGCTGAAGAAGATTTGGAAAAAAACAATGCAGATTTAATTGCTTTCGGCAAACCATTTATTAATAACCCGGATCTTGTTTCGCGGTTTATTAATAACGAGCCGTTGTCTGAAAACCTTGATATGTCTACGTTCTACACGCCGGGCGAAAAAGGTTTCACAGATTATCCTGCATATAAAGAAGAAACAGTTAATGCTTAATAAGCATTTGATTTGTTGATAAAAGATTTCATAAAAAAATCATTTATCAACAAACATCTTTATAAAAACATAACGTAAAATTTATTGTTACAAAAAAAAAGGAAGTAATTTTATTTCCTTTTCTTTTTTCATTAATAAAATATTTTTATGAAAATAAAACCGTTAGGCAATCAGGGATTACACGCGTCTGAACTTGGTTTGGGCTGCATGGGCATGAGCGATTTTTATGGCGAACGCAACGATGATGAATCAATAAAAACTATTCACCGCGCTATTGAATTGGGCATTACTTTTTTTGATACAGCCGATATGTATGGGCCATACATTAATGAAGAATTAGTTGGAAAAGCCATTAAAGGAAAAAGAGAAAAACTAACCATCGCAACAAAGTTTGGAATCGTTCGTGATGCAAACGATCCGCGCAAGCGTGGCTTTAACGGCAAGCCGGAATATGTAAAAACCTCTGTTGAAGGAAGTTTGAAACGTTTAGGAATTGATGTGATCGATTTATATTATTTGCACCGCGTAGATAATGATACGCCGATTGAAGAAACCGTTGGAGCAATGGCGCATTTAATAAAAGATGGAAAGATAAAAGGCATCGGGCTTTCAGAAGTTTCTGCAGAAACTTTGCGCAAGGCAAATGCTGTTCATCCAATAACGGCGGTGCAAACAGAATACTCATTATGGAGCCGCGAACCGGAAGATGAAATCATTAATGTTTGTAAAGACTTGGACGTTGCTTTCGTTCCGTATAGTCCATTAGGAAGAGGTTTTTTAACAGGGCAATTTAAAAAGTTTGAAGATTTGGATGCAACAGATTATCGCCGCCATTCGCCACGTTTCCAGGGAGAAAATTTTCAAAAAAATTTAGATCTTGTTACAAAGATTGAACAACTTGCGGCAAAGAAAAATTGCACTGCTTCGCAACTTGCGCTGGCGTGGGTTTTGGCGCAGGGCGAAAATATTTTTCCAATTCCTGGTACAAAAAGGATTAAATTTTTAGAAGAAAATATCGGCGCTGTTGATGTTCAATTATCTGAATCAGATTTAAAAGAAATTGATTCTATTGCACCAAAAGGCATTGCTGCAGGTTTGCGTTATCCTGCAGAAATGATGGGAAGTGTGAACAGGTAATTTTTTATTTATTCTCAATACTTTGTTCGTAACGGATTACATTGTTGGGATCATATTTATTTTTTATCTGCTGTAGTTTTTTATAATTGCTTCCGTAGTATAAAGAATGATAATTTTTAAAATTAATATCCGGGTAATTACAATACTGCGCATTAATACCATGTTGAAAAAATATTTGCTGAATGTTTTCAAACTTTTGTATTAATCCATCGTCTTGTTTTTCCTGGTCCCAATACGCTTGTAATTCGGAAATATAAAAAAATCTCCGGTGCGGAAAAGATGAACCCTTTTCCGCATCTTCATTTTGTATTGCGCCACCAAGTGTATTTATTTGAAAAAGCATCCCGGGAGTTGTAGTTACAATGTCTAAAACTTTATCAATATACTTTTCAATATCATCAAAACTTTTATACAATCCTGCACATGCATTTTTAAAACGCACCGGATGCTGAATGCCATAAAAAGCTTTCAATGCCTTTGCCACAGGTTCCGGAACTGTTTCTGTTTTTTTCTCTGTTAATAAAGAAATTTTATCAATAACAATCTGGATATCGCGCGTTACTTTTTCTGTTGTTGTTAATAAAATATCTATATCATTATTATTTAAAACAAATTCTGAGAAACAACTTAGCGGCAATTTTTTTGTAATCGTAAACCATTCTTTTAAAATAGATGTTGCTTTTGCGCTGGTAATTTTAGCAGATTGAAAATGGAAACTTTGCATTGCTTCCGGGCTATCATGCACTTTAAATTTCAATTCAGAAACAACACCAAAGTTGCCGTTGCCGCCGCCTCTGCAAGCCCACAGCAAATCTTTTTCACTGACAGAATTTCTTATTTTTCCATTGCCATCAACCATGGTAACTTCTATCAAACTATCGCACGTTAATCCATATTTCCTGCTTATTAATCCGTAGCCGCCGCCAAGTACCAAGCCGCCAATACCAACGCTTCCACAAGATCCGCCGGGAAGAATTTTATTTTTCGGCAACAAAAAATCATTGAGTTCAGACAGTGTGCATGCTGGGCCAACTTTTACAAATTCATCATCAACCCATTCCATTTTTTTTAATAAAGAAAGATTAATAACCATTCCATTATTGTTGCATGAAAAACCTTCCATACTATGTCCGCCACTTTTTATAGCAACTGGTAAATTATTTTCCTTCGCATATTTTAATGCTTCAGCAATTCCATTTTCATTTTTACACAACGCAATTACTGCCGGATATTTTTCGATGCGTGTATTAAACCCTCTTCTTAAAATATCATATTCTTTATCTTCTTTTTTATAGTAAACAACATTGTTTGTTGATGATAAAACCTGCGCAGCATTTTTTTTATTATTAATAGAAAAAGGTTTGGCATACAAAGCCAAATTTGCCATTAATGATAGTTTCAAAAACTCTTTGCGGTGATAATTTTTTTTCATAAAAATTTTACTATCTATAAATGTATGACTTAACCATCAACAGAAATATTATGCTCATTTATTAATAAATAAAATGAAAAAAATTATTCCATCTGCCAACTGTTAACTGCCAACTTTCAACTTCTTATCTTTGCGGCATGTTAAAAAATACTTTATTAAAAGCCACTGAAGCTGGCGCAAAAGTGATGCAGCAATTTTTTCATGGCGAATTTAAAATCTCAAATAAAGATGGCATTAATAATTTAGTTACCGAAGCTGATCATGCTTCTGAAAAAGCAATTTTTGATGTTATAAAAAATGATTTTCCCGATCACTTTTTATTGAGTGAAGAAGCTGGTGAAATTTTTATGGATTCGAATTATAAATGGATTATTGACCCGATTGATGGCACGGTAAATTTTGCGCATGGCATCCCGATTTGTTGTGTTTCCATTGGCCTTGAACAAAATGGAGAAATGATAATGGGCGCTGTGTATAACCCATTTATTAATGAATTTTATTTTGCACAAAAAGGTTTTGGCGCTTCGCTGAATGATAATAAAATTGAAGTCAGTAAAGAAACTGAAGTTGGCAAATCTTGTTTGGTAACCGGTTTTCCATACACTTATCTTGATAATAAAAATGGCCCGCTGGAAGTTTTTGCAAGATTAATTCGCAAAGGAGTTCCGGTAAGAAGATTAGGATCTGCAGCAATGGATTTATGCTGGGTTGCAGCTGGAAGGTTTGATGGTTTTTATGAACATAAATTATCAGCGTGGGACAGTGCCGCAGGTTTTTTAATTGTAGAAGAAGCCGGTGGAAAAGTAACAGATTTTTCAGGAAAATATTATTCGCCCTATCAACCACACATCGTTGCAACCAATGGAAAAATTCATGATGAATTGTTGTTGTGGATTAATGATGAATTCTAAATACGAAGTAAGAAGTACGAAATATGAATTTTTTTTGAGATAATAATTTAAAAATTTCGTACTTGTTACCAATGCCGGATATAAACCTTAAAAAAAGAACCTTTGAATTTGCTGTTGCAATTGCAAAACTTGCTGTTGATTTACCTTATAATTTAATTAATCGTGCTTATCTTAATCAAATAATCAGAAGTTCATCTTCGGTCGGTGCAAATTATAGAGCTGCCCAACAAGCAAAATCATCCAATGATTTTATTAATAAATTAAAAATTGTTGAAGAAGAAAATGATGAGACTGTTTATTTTCTTGAACTTCTTTTAGTTTTTAATCCGGATCATTCAAACAATATTATTTCATTAATAAACGAAGGAACTGAATTATTAAAAATTATTGTTGCTTCTATTAATACAACAAAAGAAAGGCTCAATAATCAAAAAAAATAATTCGTACTTCGTATTTATTATTTCGTATTTATTATGGAAAGAACAGAAATATCCTCTCTCGGAGAATTTGGATTAATAGATCATCTCACCAAAAATATTGAACATCAAAATGCTTCAACCATTTTAGGCGTTGGCGATGATGCGGCGGTGATTGATCATTTCGGAAAGCAAACTGTTGTTACTACAGATTTATTAATAGAAGGTGTTCATTTTGATTTGATGTATACGCCGTTAAAACATCTTGGTTATAAAAGTGTAATTGTAAACCTCAGTGATATTTATGCGATGAACGCTGTGCCAACGCAAATTACCATTGCGCTTGGCATCAGCAACCGCTTTAGTTTGGAAGCGCTGGATGAATTTTATGAAGGTGTTTATGCTGCGTGCAATAAATATGGCGTCGATTTAATTGGCGGCGATACCGCTTCTTCACAAAAAGGTTTTATTATTTCTATTACTGCCATTGGCGAAGTGGCGCCGGATAAATTTGTAAAAAGAACTACAGCAAAAAAAGGCGATTTATTATGTTGCAGCGGCGATTTGGGCGCAGCATATTTAGGATTGGTTTTTTTAGAAAGAGAAAAGAAAATATTTTTAGAAAGCCCTGCCGTAAAACCAGATCTCGAAGGAGAAAAATATGTAATCGGAAGATTATTAAAACCAGAAGCACGAAAAGATATCGTTGAATTTTTTGAAACGAATGAATTAATGCCAACGTCGATGATGGACATAAGCGACGGATTAAGTTCCGAAATTTTACATATCTGTAAAGACAGTGAACTGGGTTGCGTTTTATACGAAGAAAAAATTCCGATAGCAGAAGAAACGCGCAGCGCAGCTTTTAAATTTGAACTTGATCCAACAGCATGCGCACTTAGCGGCGGCGAAGATTATGAATTGCTTTTTACTATTTCGCAGGAAGATCATGATAAACTTGTTTTGAATGAGCATATAAGCGTTATCGGATACATGACTGAACCGGAAAAAGGTAAAAAAATAATCACCAAAGGTGGCAGTACTTTTGATATAACAGCGCAGGGATGGAACGCTTTTTCGTCAAAATAAATAAAGGTTTACCGCGTTTATTAATGCGCGCGATTTTGCGGGATAAAATGGATTTAGTGATGAAAGATTTTTTCTGTTCATTTTTGTTAATCATCTCTTTTGTTTGTTTTGCCTGCAACGCAAGTAAAAATACTTTCGATCCCGATAAAAAATATTCTTCCCAGCAATTAAAACAGGATTATACTATTTTCAGGAATATCCTGGAAGATTCTCACCCGAGTTTATATTGGTACACAACAAAAGACAGCCTCAATTATTTTTTTGATAATGGTTATCAAAAAATAAAGGATTCAATGACTGTTCCGGAATTTAGATCGGTGCTCAGTTATACGATTGCAAAAATTAATTGCGGCCATACTTCTGTTGGTTATTCAAAAGCATTTAATAAATATTTAGATACAGCAAAAATTAAATTGTTTCCATTAAGCATAAAATTGTGGGGCGATACGATGGTTGTAACTGCAAACATTAATCGCCGTGATCCGATTTTAAAAAGAGGCGTGGTTATTAAAAGTATTAATGGAAAAACGCAGCAACAATTGCGCGATTCATTGTTTAATTATATTGTAACAGATGGTTACAGCATGAGTGGAAAATATCAATCATTAAGCAGCGATTTTACTTTCGGAAGCTGGTATAAAAATATCTTTGGCCTGCCTGCAAATTTAAATATCCGTTACATAGATAGTGCCGGCGAAGAAAAAGAAGTAACCGAACCTGTGTATGATCCGAAAGCTGATACAATAAAATTCCGCAGGCCGCAGCAGGATGAAAAAAAGTTTAAAAGAGAACACCAGTTTTTTACATCATTATCGCGCAACCTGCAATTGGATACTGTTGGCAGCACGGCTTACATGACCGTTAATACTTTTGCAAGAGGTTTTGGTTTAAAAAAATTCTTTAGAAAATCTTTTAAAACGATTGATGAAAAACATATACAAAGTTTAGTGATTGATGTGCGATCAAACGGCGGCGGAGATGCAACTAATTCTACTTTATTAACTCAATATCTTATTAATAAAAAATTCAAACTCGCTGATTCTTTATATGCAATTAGCCGGCATAGTAAGTATGATAAATACATTGGTAAAAGTTTTTTATACAGGATGCTGATGGTTTTTGTTACCAAAAAAAGAGATGACGGAAAATATCATTTCGGTTATTTTGAAAGGCATTATTTTAAGCCGGAAAAAAATCATCATTTTAATGGTGATACTTATATTTTAATTGGCGGGAATTCTTTTTCTGCAACAACACTATTTGCAGGTTCATTAAAAGGGCAAAAAAATATAACATTAATAGGCGAAGAAACCGGCGGCGCTTATTATGGAAACACCGCTTGGATGATTCCGGAAGTTACTTTGCCAAATACACAATTGCGTTTTCGTTTACCAAAATTTCATTTGGTTATTAATAAAAATTGGGTGAAAGACGGGCGCGGCGTAATGCCTGATGTTGTTGTTATACCAACTACAAAAGCTATAAAAAACGGTATCGATTTTAAGGCAGAAAAAGCACACGAATTAATTTTACAACGCAGGGAACAAACACCACAAACCAACGCAAAGAATATTCACAAATAATATTTATTAATAATTTTCTATTCGCCTTCAATAATTATTTGCTGCAATTTTAATTGATCATCAAGTACAATAAAATCAGCAGTTGTTCCTTTTTTTATATTGCCATATTTATTTTCCAAACCCATCAATTTTGCAGGATATAATGAAGCCATGCGCAATGCTTCCGGCAAAGTGATACCAACTTTTTCAACGCCATTTTTTACAGCCTTTAGCATCGTTAATGCAGAGCCGGATAATGTGCCGTTTGGCAATGTATATCTGTCTTCTTTAAACACATGAACGTAGTCGCCATGCAATACTTCAACAACAGCATCGGTTATAAAAAATAAACGCTCTTCCATAATTTTTTTGCTGATGCGCACAGATGCAAAATCTACATGCACGCCATCGCAAACAATACTGCTCATCAGTTCATCATGATCATAAATGGCACCAACCATTCCTGGTTCGCGGCCTTGCAGTGGAGACATTGCATTAAACAAATGTGTTGCTGCGGGAATGCCTGCATAAAAACTATTAATCGCTTCATCATATGTTGCATTACTGTGGCCGGCAGAAACGACAATATCATTTTCAAGCAACAGATCAATAACATTTTTATCGCATTGCTCCGGCGCAAGCGTTATCATTTTAATAATGCCTTTTCCTTTTTGTATTAATAAATTTACTTCGTCGAGTGTTGGCTTCTTAATATATTTTTCAACGTGTGCGCCTTTTTTAATTGGGTTAATATATGGCCCTTCCAAATGCAGGCCCAGCAAGCCTTTGCCGCCTGCTGACCAATATTGTTTTACAACTTCAATGCCTGTTAAAAATTTTTCTATAGAATTTGTTGCCATCGTAATCACAAACTGCGAGCATCCGCCGTGCATGCAATATTCATACGTTGCTTCCAATGATTCGGTGGTTAATTCTGTAGAAAATAATTTTCCGTTGCCACCATAAATTTGTAAGTCTATTAATGATGGTGCAAGCATGTATGCATTCAAATCTTTAACGCGGTAATCTGCAGGAATTAAATTTTTATCCACCACATCAACCACTTTTCCATTTTGCACAAGCACAGCTTTTCCTGTTACTATTTCATGGCCTGTAAAAATTTCGCGTGCAATAAATGCTGTTGACATTATTAATAATTTATGGTTCTATAAAAAATTCATCTGCATCTTTCCAAAAAGGAAATTTCGCGCGCACTTCATCAAGCGTTTCTTTACTTAATGTATATGTAAAAACATCTTCGTCATTTTCTTTATGATAAATTATTTCACCAAGCGGATTAATGATCATGGAATCTCCGCTGTGATAAATATTATTGCCATCATTGCCAACACGGTTCACTCCAACAACATATGATTGGTTTTCTATAGCACGCGCCTGCAATAAAGTTTTCCATGCAATGTTGCGGCGTTGCGGCCAGTTAGCAACATAAATTATCAAATCAAATTCTAATTTTTTTTCTTCTTCTTTATTAATAGCAGACTGGCGCGACCAGACAGGAAAACGCAAATCATAACAAACCAGTAAATTTATTTTCCATCCTTTTACAGAAGCTATTAATCGTTTATTTCCCGCAGTGTATTTTTCATCTTCGCCGGCAAATGCAAAGCGGTGGCGTTTATCGTAATAACCAAATTGTCCATTTGGCAACATCCAAATTAAGCGGTTAAAATATTTTCCATCTTCTTCAATTATTAAACTTCCGGTAAGGATTATTTTTTTTGTTGATGAAATTTTTTTCATCCAAGCAACAGATTCTCCATCCATTTTTTCTGCTAACTTTTCTGGTTGCATGCTAAAACCTGTGCTGAACATTTCAGGCAACACAACAATTTCGGTTTTCTCTTTAATGCCATTAATCTTTTCTTCAAGCAATTGAAGGTTTGCTTTTTTATCTTCCCAAAAAAGATTTGTTTGTATAATGGTGATGATTAATGAAGACATAATAATTAAAATGAAGAATACAACAAAGTTAATTGAAGAAATGAAGAAACATCAGCTATAAAATTTTACATTTTTTAACACTTCATCAGCAATAATTTTTATCGTTTTTGTACAAGTAAATTGATTCTTTTTATCATTGTTATCGAAACGTTATTCGTTTTTATAAAGTAAACCTTTAGCGTGCTTTTTGCGTCTTATATATAAAATATAAGATCATGAAAAAGCTATTAATAATTATGTTATCACTTGGGTTGGTAACGGCCGCTTCTGCGCAACATTTTGTTGGCCGCGTTGGTGGTTTTTATGGTGGCCCGCGCGTTGGAATTGGTATCGGGTATTCTCCATTTTATAGTCCGTTTTATAATCCTTATTATTATCCTTTTGGTTATCCATACGGTTATGGTTATGGCAGCAGGCCAACTAAATTAGGCATGCAAATAGAGGATATTAAAAACGATTATAATGATAAAATCTGGTCGGTAAAACACGATAAAAGTTTAAGCGGAAAAGAACGCCGCCACCAGGTTCGTTTATTAAAACAGGAAAGGGATAAAGATATTGACAATGCGAAGCTGAATTATTACAAGAGAAATTAAATTTCAATATCTCCAAGCCACAAAAGATGTTTACCTCCACGATAAAAACCCTGCAAATTGCAGGGTTTTTCATTTATCATCCGTTGCAAATAATGATTTAATCATTTCATGTTCGTAGCCTTTTTGTAATAAAAAATCCTGTATTTTTTTCTTTCTTATAAAAATATTTTTCTCGCTTTTTAAGGTTTTTAATTTTTCTGCAGCAAGCTTATTAAATGTTTTTTGATAATCTTCTTCATCAATATCTTTCATTGCTTTTTTAATGCAATAATCACTCACCTGTTTTTGTTTGAGTTCATATTTTATTTTTACGCGGCCCCATTTTTTTTGGCGAAAATGGCCGCCTGCAAAAAGTATCGCAAAGCGTTCTTCATTCAAATAATTTTCTTCTATCAGTTGCGAAATAATTTCTTCCACATCTTTTTTCCATAGCCCGAGCGAGTATAATTTCTCCTTCACATCTTTGTGGCAACGCTCCTGGTAGCCGCAATAATGTTTCAGTTTTTGCAGCGCCTGTTCTTTTGTATTGTATTTTTTTGGAATCATTTTTATCGTGGTTTTCAAAAATAGCCTGTTTATTTATTCTTAGTCACAAGAAATTAACAATTAAAAAATCACACCGTTTTGCTTTGTGTTTATCTGTTGGGTATTAACCAAAAATCAGTAGTTTCGCCCCAAAGACACACTCCATGAAGTTTATCGTTTCCTCATCGGCATTATTAAAACAACTGCAACAAATCAGTGGTGTAATTAATGCAAATACGGTATTGCCAATTTTAGAAGATTTTTTATTTGAAGTAGAAAAAAACAAACTAACTGTTGTTGCCACAGATTTGGAAACGGTAATGAAAGTGAACCTGGATGTGGAAGCAAAAGACAATGGCAAGGTTTGTATTCCCGCAAAAATTTTGATTGATTCCTTAAAAAATATTTCTGACCAGCCGCTTACTTTTAATATTGATAAAAATTTTGGTGTTGAATTAACGAGCGATAACGGCAAGTATAAAGTGATGGGAGAAAACCCGGATAATTTTCCGAAGGAACCTGTTTCTGATGATACAACTTCTTTTACTACAACATCATCAGCGCTTGTAACGGCTATTAATAAAACATTGTTTGCAGTAAGCAGTGATGATTTGCGCCCGGCGATGACGGGTGTATTTTTTGAAATGGATAAAAAAGGTTTACAATTTGTTGCAACAGATGCGCATAGGCTTGTTCGTTATAAAAGAACAGATGTAAGCTGCCCGAAAACAGATTCATTAATCGTTCCGAAAAAACCTTTGACACTGCTGAAAGCCGCGCTGCCATTGAATGAAGATGAAATTACCATTAGCTACAACAGCAACCATCTTTTTGTAAAACACGGAACCACGCAAATGAGTTGCCGTTTAATTGATGCGCGTTTTCCTGATTACAAAGTCGTTATCCCGCTTGATAATCCATATAAATTAACAGTGAGCCGCAGTGATTTTCAAAGCGCGTTGCGCCGTGTAAGTATTTTTAGTAACAAGAGTACAAACCAGGTTGTATTAAATATACAAGGTAGCGAATTGCAATTGGCCGCACAGGATGTCGATTTTTCGTTTGAAGGAAATGAACGCATGAAATGCCAGTATGATGGTGAAGATTTAGCGATTGCATTCAACGCAAAATTTTTAATTGAAATGCTGAACGCAACAAGTTCTGACGAAATAAAAATAGAATTGTCAACGCCAACAAAAGCAGGAATTATTAAACCAACAGACAGTGACGAAAATGAAGAATTATTAATGCTGGTAATGCCGTTGATGTTGAACAGTTAATATTATCAATCCTTTATTAAAATAATTGCCCCGCTTGTGCGGGGTTTTTTTATTAAATTGAATGATGAATTTTGTACAAATAAATTCTTTTGATAATTATATTAATGCAAATATGCAATTGGCTTTATTGCAGGAAGAAGGCATTAATTGTTATTTAAAAGATGAATATACCATAACGATAGATCCTTTGCTGAGCCCGGCTATTGGCGGAATGAAACTGATGGTTGTGGAAGAACAATCGCAACGTGCAAAACAAATAATTGACCAGGCTGATAAAGAATTTTTATTGGATGTTAGCTGTGAAGTTTGCGGCGAAAATACACTTGAACACATTATCGAAATAAAAAAACCCGAAGGTTTATTTCAAACCATTTCTTTTTTATTAATAAACGGGCAAGCGCAGGAAGTAAAAAAATATTATCACTGCAAAAGTTGCGGATCAAATTTTGATGAATTGCCTGAAGAAAGCGAATAAGAATTTAAAGAGTAGAAACACAAACAATAAAATGAGATTCTTTTTTTTGATCTTACTTTTTTATACTCCAGGCTTGGCTTTGACACAACGTCAAGCATCAGGTATAGGATTCTTTAAAGTTGGAAAAACGACATTAAAAGAAATGCCTACACTTATAGATACAAATGCAGGGACTTTTTATTATGACAGCTCAAGAAATCAATATTATTCTAACGAATACGAAATATCGGCAATTCTTTTTAGTAGACTTAAATTAGACTTTTTTCAAGACACATTATATTCAATAGATTTTAAATCTAGCCCAGAAATAATTGATGCATTTAGAGTAAAATATGGAGAACCAAAAAAAAGTATAGTAAGCAAAACTATCAAGTGTCGAACATCCATCAAACATGCTGATGAAAAATTTCCCATTCATGAATTTGAAGAAAAATCTCAAACGGAATTATATACATACCCATCATTAAAAGGAGTTTCGGTAGTTCACAAACATGAATATAATTATAACAATGAATGTAAGCTTGTCGAAAGTGAAGACTTTTATATTATTTCTTCTCGCTTTGTAGTTAAATATTTGAAGTCTGAAATAAAAAAAGAGAAGGATATCTTGAAAAGACAGGATGCAGAAAAACTGAAAGAGTTGAATAATCTTTAATAATTTTCAAAAATTATTGCTGCTGTTGTTGTTGCTGCATTTCTAAAAATCTCCTGTAAGAATTTTGTGTTCCGTTTTTTATGGGTTGCGGTGTTAATACAGTTGCGGCTTCATCGCTTGTTCTTCCATCTTCATACACAACTGAAACGCCAACCTCCAATGTATGATCTGATGTTCCTTTGTACGTTCCTTTTACCGGTGAGCAATCGCTGAAACTGCGGCCCACGGCAAGTCTTACATGCAAATCGTCTGCAATGCAATTGTTTGTCGGGTCAAAACCAAGCCATCCATAAAAAGGAATATATGCTTCCACCCACGCATGTGTTGCACCTTCGCCGCGCATTTCATTATTATTGTTCGGGCAAATATAACCGCTCACATATCGCGCAGGAATATTGATCATGCGCAGCATCACCAATAAAATATGCGCAAAATCCTGGCACACGCCGGCTTTCAGTTTCCAAATTTCATCAGCCGTTGTTTCTACAGAAGTAATTCCTTTTATGTATTTAAAATTGTTGAACACATAATCAGTTAATTTTTGCCCGGCTTTTAATGGCGTTA
>JABDAZ010000027.1 GCA_013288945.1 Bacteroidota bacterium
TACTCTGCATCCAAAGCCGCTGTAATTGCGATGACGAAAGTGCAGGGCAAAGAATATGCGGAAACAGGCATCACCATTAATGCCATTGCGCCGGCAGTTATACAAACCGCTTTGGTTGACGCAATGCCTGCTGAACAAGTAAAATATATGACGGATAAAATACCAATGAAACGTTGCGGCACCTTAGAAGAAGTGGCTGCGATGGCCGCGTTTATTGTATCAGAAGAAAATAGTTTTACTACCGGTTTTACATTTGATTTATCTGGCGGCCGTGCTACTTATTAATAAAATTTTCAAGTTTATTATTTAATATTTTTTATGAATGAAAAAATAGTTCCGCAGGAAATAAGCGTTGGTGTTGTTGGCCTTGGATTAATGGGTTGCAGTATTTGTACATGCTTATTAATGGCCGGCCATACTGTTGTTGCCGTTGCGCCAATTCCAATTGACCTTGATAATGCAGAGAAAAGAATTACAAAACATCTTACAAAATCTATTGAAGAAAAACTTATTAATAATGATTTAAGTTCTTATTTATCGAAATTAAAAATCACAGAAAATTATGGTGATTTAAAAAATTGCAAACTTGTTATCGAATGCACTATTGAAAATATGGAAATAAAAAAAACAGTTTATAATAACATAGAAAATGTTATTGATAAAGAGGCCTTGCTTGCAAGCAATACGTCAGCCATTCCGATAAGTATTTTGCAACAGCAAACAAAATTGCCCAATCGTTTTTTCGGATTGCATTGGGCCGAACCATCTCATACAACACGTTTTTTGGAAATTATTTGTGGTGATCAAAGTGATGTTTTGTTAGGAGAATATTTATATGATCTGTCGCATTATTGGATGAAAGAACCAACGCTTGTAAGAAAAGATATTCGTGGATTTATTTCAAACCGGTTGATGTATGCGATGTACCGCGAAGCTTTTTATTTGGTTGAAAATGGCTATGCAACAGTGGAGGATGTTGATCGTGCATGCAGAAATAATGCTGGTTATTGGATGACATTGGTCGGCGTTTTTGGATGGATGGATCTTACTGGCGTTCCTGCGTATCATACTGTGATGAAAGATTTATTTCCGACACTTTCAAACAGTATAGAAGTTCCAAAATTAATTGATGATATTGTGAAAGCCGGTGGCAAAGGCGTTTTAAATGCAAAAGGTTTTCATACTTATACAGAAGAAGAAGCAAAATTGTGGGAAGAAACTTTTACAGAATTCAGTTATGAAATAAGAAAGCTTGCATTAAAATATCCCGAAGATGTTGTGAAGAAAAAATTGGCTAAGAAACATGCTGAAAAAAATAATGCAGGAAGTAATCTACCTGGCAATGATGCATAACCAAAACTGATTCATTTTTTTTATTAATAAATAAACAACTGTTACTTTTTTAAAAATCATTTATGAGAAATTGTATTGTCATTATCCTTGCATCAATTTTATTTTTTTCCTGTGCGCAAAAAACCGGCGATAAATCTGGTAGCGATACAACTGTTGCATCGTATTTTAATTATGGTGATAGCGGCGTGCAATCTGCCGGCGTAAAATTAATTCCCATTAATACGCCCGTTGGAAATTTTAAAGTATGGACAAAACGTTTTGGAAATAATCCGCGCATAAAAATTTTATTATTACACGGCGGCCCTGCGATGACGCATGAATACATGGAATGTTTTGAAAGTTTTTTTCCGAAAGAAGGTTTTGAATTTTATGAATATGATCAACTCGGTTCGTATTATAGCGATCAACCGAAAGACAGCAGTTTATGGACAACCGATTGTTTTGTGGAAGAAGTAGAACAAGTGCGCAAAGCAATTCATGCAGATTCAACAAATTTTTATTTGTTAGGAAATTCATGGGGCGGAATATTAGCGATGCAATATGCATTGAAATATCAAAGCAACATGAAAGCATTAATAGTTGCCAACATGATGGCAAGCTGCCCGGAATATGGAAAATATGCGGATAGTATTTTGGCAAAACAAATGGATCCGAAAGTACTTGCAGAAGTAAAAAATTTAGAAGCAAAAGGTGAATATAAAAACCCGCGCTACATGGAATTATTAATACCAAATTTTTATCATGAACATATATGCAGATTGAAAGATTGGCCTGATGCAGTGAACCGTTCTTTGAAACATGCGAACGAAGAAATTTATGTAATGATGCAAGGCCCAAGTGAATTCGGCATTTCCGGAAGATTGGCAAAATGGGATGTAAAAAATCGTTTGAAAGAAATAAGAATACCTACATTAATGGAAGGCGCCAAGTTTGATACGATGGACCCAAAAGCAATGGAAGAACAAAGTAAATTAGTGCAGCACGGACGTTTTTTATATTGCCCGAACGGAAGCCATTTATCAATGTGGGATGATCAGCAAGTGTATATGAATGGTGTTATAAATTTTATTAAAGATGTAGATCAGAATAAAATGTAATTTTTATTTTATTAATGATTTTTAAAAACAGCGAAGCCTTTTTATAATTTATAAAAAGGCTTCGCTGTTTTATTTATTAATGTTTTTAGAAATTATTTTTTTGCAGTAAACAAAGTCCACGGATATGAAATCATATTTTTTAAATACAAAGATTGCCATTCGTATTCTGGATGAAGTTTATAAAATTCTGCGCCGATAAAACTTTCTCCGCATGGATGGCCCATGTGCGCCCAAAATTGCATTTTGCCTGCAAGTGCCGCCGTTACTACTTTTCCCTGAACCGCGCCCATTGGATCGAATGGTTTGCAATCCCATTCCGGGCAGCCTTTTGGATCTTCTTCAATGTGGCCGCAAATTACGCAGCGGTTGTTTGCGTTTTTATTTTGCGTTGCATCTTTATGATCGCCTTCTACTTTTTTACTGCTTTCTGCATCCAGCTTTCCTTTGAGATCAACAATTACTAATTGTTCCATTCTTAACTTTCTTGCGTTAGGTGATGTGGTTGAATCTTTCGTATCAAACGTCGTTTCTTTTGCAATCAATTCCGGATCGCTAGCAAAGTTTGATCCTATCATTGCTGTGTCTTTGCTTCTCCAAACGCGATGATATTTTAAACCCAATTCCAATTTCGCAACTTCATTTGTTTTTGTATCGCCGATTAGCCAGTCGTTTGCATAGCCGCCATTATTTCCCGTTACAAAAATTTTTATCACATCGTCAATGCTGTTACTATATTGACAAGCTTTTCTTGCACGAACAAATTCCGGAATGGCAGTTGAATCAAAACCCTGGAATTGTGTAATCGTTGTTTCAGTTATTAGTATACCATTTGCAGTTATCACAAAATCATCTCCGCTATGAATAAAGCCTGGCATGCAATCCATCATAATATGGTTTCCTTTTGTTGGAACAATATCGGCAATCACATTCCAATGTTGCCCCCAAATATATTCCGTCCAGTTGTTGTGCGCCATCACAATTTTTCCATCTTTTGTATAGCTTCCTGTTGCAATAAAAGCGCTGCAATTTCCCGGCGCTTTATTATCGCCGCTGTGCGCTTTTGCTGCATTCATTATTTCAGGCACATAATAAAAAGCCAATTCTTCCAAGGCATTATATGCAGCCACATCCAAACTGTCATAATTTTTTTTCTGCGCGTGCAAGCCACTTACAATTCCATTAATCTCATCTTTATATTCCCGATCTATATTTTTCCATATAAAACTTTTTGCAGCATTTCTGAAAAATTGCCAGTCGTAATTTGTTTCATGCTTTAACCAATAAGCAACTGCGCGCATCGTGGTATCAATTTCATTGGCAGCCAGAAAGCCATGCTGGTAGCCAATTGTAGCCGGCGAACCTTCGAGGTGCAAATAAATCCATCCCGATTTATCTTCGCGCGAAGATTTTGCAAGCCGCGGATCTTTGTGATTGTTTGCAAATAAAAATTGAGCGATTAATAATGCAATGCATGCAGAAAATAAAAATTTCATAACAGTTAGTTTTTATATTTTGGCTGAATAAATTTATTAATAAACTTATTTACCTAAGCTACTGAAAATTTATAAGTTTATAAAAACTAAAACACTCGAATGCGTCATTAATAAATTGTAACAATCTTCTTTTTTTGTTGTTATTAATCCATCAAAAATTTACGTGTTAACTTTACATTTATTTTTAAAAAATTATTTTACATGTACAAATTGAAAATCATATCATCAACAGTAAGGCCGGGAAGAAAAGGAACAGCAATCGGAAAATGGATTGCAGAACTCGCACAAAAAACAGGAAATTTTGAAACAGAATTTATTGATCTCGGCGAATTGAATCTGCCATTAATGAATGAAGCCATTCATCCGGTAATGAAACAATACGAACACAACCACACCAAACAATGGAGCAAAAAAATTGAAGAAGCAGATGCTTTTATTTTCGTAACTGCTGAGTATGATTACAGTTATCCTGCGTCGTTAAAAAATGCGTTGGAATATTTGGTGCACGAATGGGCTTACAAACCTGCGGGCATTGTAAGCTACTCTGCTGGCGCGTTTGCGGGCGTTCGTGCGGTAATGAGTTTGAAACAGGATTTGCTTTCTTTAAAAACAATTGCCGTTCATGAAGCGGTAAATATTCCGATGGTTAATCAACTTTTTAATGAAGATGGTTTGTTTACAACCAATGAACAAATTGAAAAAAATGCAGCGATTTTATTGCAACAATTACTCCGCTGGACAAAAGGAATGAAAGTGATTAAAGAAGACAAATAGTAATTTGAAAATTTGAAAATGTGGAAATTTGAAAATGTAAATGCAAAGCCACAAATGTGTAGATTAATAAGCAATTTGAAAATTTGAAAATGTGGAAATTTGAAAATGTGAATGCTAAGCCGCAGATGGCCGATTAAAAAATTTAATAATCCAGTAATTCATTAATCTAAAAAATCTGAATAAAGAATTAAATGCACAAGTGTGCGACGCCACAAATGATCATTAATGAACTAAATGATCGGACAATAATTTAATTTGAAAATTTGAAGATGCGGAAATTTTAAAATGAAAATACAAAGCCGCAGATTCAAAGATTTAAAGTCTGCGCATCTGCGGCTTAAAAATTTTATTAATAAATTTTATACAGTCACCAATCCGTGATCTTTTGTTTCTAATAATGAAACGCCCATTAAATGTTCATCCACTTTTCTTGCGCATTCGCGGCCTTCGCTGATTGCCCAAACTACTAACGATTGCCCGCGGCGCATATCACCGGCGGCAAATATTTTATTAATGTTTGTCTGGTATAATTTTTCTGAAGCTTTTACATTTCCTCTTTCATCCAATTCAACATCGAGCTGATGTATTAATCCCTGGTGCTGCGGATGCACAAAACCCATCGCCAACAAAGCAAGCTCACAAGGAATTTCGCGTTCCGTGCCGGCGACTTCTACAAAATGTGCGGGCTTATTATCATCAGTAAATTTCCACTCGAGCGCAACAATTTTTAAGGCTTTTAAATTTCCATTTTCATCGCCAATAAATTCTTTAGTTGCAATTGCCCAATCACGGTGCGCGCCTTCTTCGTGTGATGATGTGCTTTTTAATAACATCGGAAACGTTGGCCACGGCATGAATGAAGTCCGCTCGTGTGGCGGCTTTGGAAGCAATTCAAATTGAGTAACCGATGTTGCTTTATGCCGGTTTGATGTGCCAACGCAATCACTACCTGTATCGCCGCCGCCGATTACAACTACATTTTTTCCGGTAGCAAAAACATCTTCACCGTCCACTTTTTTATTACTAACACGTTTGTTTTGTTGCTTCAAAAAATCCATCGCATAATAAACGCCTTTCAATTCCCTTCCGGGAATCGGCAAATTTCTTGGAATGGTCGAACCGCCTGCAAGAACAATTGCATGGAACTCGCGCAGCAAATCATTAATGCTTACATCCGTTCCAACATTCGCATTGCATTTAAAAATCACGCCTTCATCTTCCATCAATTTTATGCGGCGATCAACAACCCATTTTTCCAATTTAAAATCAGGAATTCCATAACGCAATAATCCGCCGGGCGCATCATCGCGTTCAAAAACAGTAACTGTATGTCCTGCATAATTTAATTGCGCAGCAGCGGCCAATCCCGCAGGGCCGGAACCAACAACAGCCACTTTTTTTCCGCTTCTTATATTTGGTTTTTTTGTCTTTACAAAATTCTTTTCAAAAGCAATTTCAATAATATGTTTTTCTATTTCTTCAATCGCAATGGCAGGTTGATTAATGCCAAGCACACAACTGCTTTCGCATGGCGCAGGACAAATGCGGCCTGTGAACTCCGGAAAATTATTTGTTGATGAAAGAATTTCGTACGCTTCTTCAAACTGTTTGTGATACACTGCATCATTAAATTCAGGAATCACATTTCCCAACGGGCAACCGTGATGGCAAAACGGAACGCCGCAATCCATGCAGCGCGCAGCTTGCTGGTTAAGCTTTTCAGGAGAATACGGCAATACAAATTCATTGTAATCATTTCTTCTTTCTTCCACCGCACGCTTTGCAGGAAGCTCTCTTGTAAATTCTAAAAACCCTGTTGGTTTACCCATCACATGTTTGATTTACGATGTACGATTGTAGATTTTTCTAAATCATACCATCATTATAAATAGTTAGTTTTTATTTGTACTGAACATTTGTTCATTAATCATCTTCATTGGCGTCGCACACTTTTACATTTGTTCTTTATTCGGCGTTTCAATTATTTTATTTTCGCATACATGTGAAAGCTATTCAAATCAATTTTCATTATTAATGATTAACGACTTTGCTTTTTTGCCGTAAATTTTTTTTATAACGTTTCAAAAAAATTTTGTAAAAATTTTTTAATTGATTATCAAAATCATCCGGCATATTTTTTACATTCCCGTCGTGCATTCTCCGGCATAAATGCCGGAGCTAGTCAAAACATTATTAATTACTAATTATTAATCCTTAATTATTAACAATGGAAGACTTCGCTTTTTTCTCTTGCAAAACTTTTTTATAATCTTTCGGAAAAACTTTTACAAAATTTTTCAATTGATTATCAAAATCATCCAGCACAAATTTTGCAACACTGCTTCCGGTAAATGCATAATGGCGTTGGATCATTTCTTTCAGCTCATTAATATCATCTTCTTCAACGCGATCCAAATCAACCATTTCTTTATTACAAAAAGATGGGAACTGATTATTGACATCATAAATATATGCGATGCCGCCGCTCATTCCTGCAGCAAAATTTCTTCCCGTATTACCAAGAATTACAACGCGCCCGCCGGTCATATATTCGCAACCATGATCACCAACACCTTCTACAACTGCCGTCACACCTGAGTTTCGCACGCCGAAACGTTCGCCTGCTTTGCCTCTTATAAATGCTTCGCCAGAAGTGCCGCCATAAAAAGCAACGTTGCCAATAATAATATTTTCTTCCGGAACAAAACCCGCATCTTGTGAAGGATACACAATCAATCTCGCGCCTGATAATCCTTTTCCAAAATAATCATTGGCATCGCCTTCCAATTCAAGCGTTACGCCTTTTGTATTAAAGGCTGCAAAACTTTGTCCTGCAGTTCCAATAAATTTAAAATGAATTGTGTCTTCCGGCAAGCCTGCTGATTTATAGATTTTCGAAATTTCGTTTGATAAAATTGTT
Organism: Bacteroidota bacterium; assembly: GCA_013288945.1. Taxonomy (GTDB): domain Bacteria; phylum Bacteroidota; class Bacteroidia; order Chitinophagales; family Chitinophagaceae; genus Puia. The sequence continues at coordinate 7,638 of JABDAZ010000027.1, forward strand.
CCGGTTGTCCTGTCTGTATTTCTGATCTTAAATTCTGCAAAAACTTTTTGTTGAATTTCCAATGCAGGTTTTGCGGCTGTTAATAATTTCCAGTCAAGTACATTATTAATACCATGATCCTGTTCTTCCTGTTTGTAAGAACCGGTATATAATGATGCGTGTTCTTTATAAAGAATTTGCGAGAGATCTAATTTTTTATATTTCCAGTGAGAAATATTTTCGCGCGGCGTGAGGCAATCAACTTGCCCAACCATCTCGTTAATCGTGCGAAAACCAAGCTCAGCCATTATTTCACGCAGTTCCTGTGTAAGAAATTTAAATAGGTTAACGATATGATCTGCATCGCCTGTAAAACGTTTGCGCAATTCAGGATCTTGTGTTGCTACGCCAACGGGACAAGTATTCATGTGGCATTTGCGCATCATGATACAACCTTCAACAACAAGTGCAGCTGTTGCAACGCCCCATTCTTCCGCGCCAAGTAAAGTTGCCACTGCAATATCGCGGCCTGTTTTTAATTGTCCGTCAGTTTGCAAAACAACGCGGCTGCGCAATTTATTTTTTACCAATGTTTGATGAGATTCTGCCAAACCCAATTCCCATGGCAAGCCAGCATGTTTAATAGAACTCACTGGCGACGCGCCTGTTCCGCCATCATGTCCTGAAACTAATATCACATCTGATTTTGCTTTTGCAACACCGGCAGCAATTGTTCCAACGCCAGCTTTTGAAACCAGTTTCACACTTATTCTTGCATCTCGGTTTGCATTTTTTAAATCAAAAATTAATTGCGCTAAATCTTCAATGGAATAAATATCGTGGTGCGGTGGCGGAGATATTAATCCAACACCTGGTGTTGAATGGCGAACTTTTCCAATCCATTCATCTACTTTGTATCCTGGCAATTGGCCGCCTTCACCGGGTTTCGCGCCTTGCGCCATTTTTATCTGCAACTCATTTGCCATCGTGAGATAATAACTTGTAACACCAAATCGTGCAGATGCAACCTGTTTAATCGCAGACTTCATTGAATCGCCATTCGGCAATGTTTCATATCTCAATTCATCTTCACCGCCCTCGCCGGTATTGCTTTTTCCACCGAGACGGTTCATCGCAATTGCTAATGTTGAATGCGCTTCATGTGAAATAGATCCAAAACTCATTGCGCCAGTTGCGAATCTTTTATAAATATTTTCCGCAGGTTCCACTTCATTAATATTAATAGAAGCGCGGTTTGGTTTGAATGAAAATAAACTTCTTAATGTTGCTGCTTTTTCACCTTGGTCATTAACAAGCTTTGAATATTTTTTAAACGTATTATAATCATTCATCTTTGCAGCATATTGTAACAGATGAATGGTTTGCGGATTGAATAAATGAAATTCACCTTTGCGTTTCCATTGATAAATTCCGCCAGCCGGCAAACGTTCAACCGGAATATCTTTACTGCTGAATGCTAGAAAATGTTTCGCTAAAGTTTCGCGTGCAATTTCATCCAAACCCATTCCTTCAATGCGTGAAGTTGCGCCGGTGAAATATTTATCTACAACGGTTTTATTAAGACCAATGATTTCAAAAATTTGCGCGCCCTGGTAAGATTGCAAAGTTGAAATGCCCATTTTAGAAAACACTTTCAGCAAGCCGTCATTAACAGCTTTGATATAATTTTTCTTGAGTTGTTCAACATCTAAATTCGTTTCTAATTTTCCTGTCAACTTCATATCACGAATGGTTGAAATGGCGAGATATGGATTAATAGCAGTTACGCCAAAACCAATCAGGCATGCGAAATGATGCACTTCCCAAACATCACCAGCTTCTAAAATTAAACCGACAGAACCGCGCAAACCCTTTCTTATTAAATGATGATGAACCGCAGCCGTAGCCAGCAATGTAGGAATAGGAGCGTGGTCAGAATCAATCGCACGATCGGATAATATTAATACTTCAAATCCATCATCAACTGCATCAACAGCATAACGGCACAAACGATCTAAACCAGCTTGTAATGATCCAGATTTTCCATCTGCGCGAAAATATGTTTGCAAAGTTTTCGCTTGAAATTTTCCGGTGTCAATACTTCTTATTTTTTCTAATTCGTGATTGCTTAATACAGGGTGTTTTAATGCAACGCTGTGACAAGCCAATGGATCTTCTTCCAATAAATTTCCGTTGCCACCTGCAAAAGCTGCGAGCGACATTACCAAACGCTCACGTATTGGATCGATTGGCGGATTGGTTACCTGCGCAAAAAGTTGTTTAAAATAACTGCTTAAATGCTGTGGCTGGTCGCTTAATACTGCCAATGGAATATCTGATCCCATTGAACCAAGCGGTTCTTTTGCATCAAGCGCCATGGGTGCAATAATGGTTTCCAAATCTTCTGTTGAATAACCAAATGCTTTTTGATATTTAAAAATTTGATCGTGTTCAAGATGTGTAAATAAAACCCTTGGCTCTGGTAATTCTTCTAGTCTTATTTTATATTTATTCAACCATTCTGCATAAGGTTTTTGCGAACAGATATCATTCTTCAATTCATCATCACTAATAATTCTTCCCTGTTCCAAATCAACCACAAACATTTTTCCTGGTTGCAATCTTCCTTTTTCTTTTATCAATTTTGGATCAACAGGAAGCACGCCTGTTTCAGATGCCATGATAACACGATCATCTGTAGTAACACAATATCTTGACGGGCGCAAACCATTTCTGTCTAACGTTGCGCCTATAATTTTTCCATCTGTAAATGATATGGAAGCCGGGCCATCCCAAGGTTCCATAAATGATGCATGAAATTCGTAGAAAGATTTTTTAACCGGATCCATTTGTTCGTTGCCATCCCATGCTTCGGGGATTAACATCATCATGGTGTGCGGTAAAGATCTTCCGCATAATGTAAGCAGCTCGATCATATTATCAAGGCACGCAGAATCTGATTGTCCGGGTGCCACAAGCGGCAGCAACATATCCATTTCTTCTTTAGAAAAAAATGAAGAAACAAATCCGCGCTCGCTTGTTTTTAACCAGTTTAAATTTCCTTGCAACGTATTAATCTCGCCATTGTGCGCGATGTAGCGAAATGGCTGCGCGAGTTTCCATGAAGGAAAAGTATTTGTTGCGAAACGCGAGTGTATTAATCCGAATGCAGAAACAATTCTTTTGTTGCTGAGATCAGGGAAATAATGACGAACCTGCAAACTTGTGAGCTGGCCTTTGTAAACAATTGTTTTATAAGAAAGCGATGCAAAATAAAAACCGATTGCATCTTTTTTTACAGAATTTAAAATGGTGTGGCTCGCATAATTGCGGAGCACAAATAACTTTCTTTCAAAATCATCCGGGTTATTAATGTGATCAGGGCTTGCTATAAAAACCTGCTCTATTTCCGGTTCCACAGATAATGCGGTTGCACCAATTCCATCAGCATTAACAGGCACTTTTCTATAACCTAAAATTTCCAATCCCAATTTTTCTGCAGAACGATTGAAGATATCACGGCATTCTTCTTTTAAACGAATATCGCGCGGAAAGAAAATCATTCCGACACCATATTTTCCAAATGCGGGTAAATGAATGCCAAGCTTCACACATTCATCAAAGAAAAATTCATGCGGGATTTGAATCATAATTCCTGCGCCATCACCGGAATTAATTTCTGCGCCACATGCGCCACGGTGTTCCATGTTTTCCAAAATCGTTAATGCATCAGAAACTATCTGGTGCGATTTGTGGCTTTTTATATTGGCAACAAAACCAATACCGCATGCGTCGTGTTCAAAATCCGGAGAGTATAAACCCTTATTTTCCATTTTCTCTTAATTGAATATTTGCAAAATAAATATGGATTCTTAGAATTTATCTAAGTAATTGAGCAAGCAAGCGTATAAAGTTAGCAAAAAAATACCGTTTTTTATATAGAATGAATTGTGTTTTTTTACACAAAATCAACAAATATTAAACCAGGTATCCGAATAAATTATCCTGTTTTTTTAACTCTGTAAAATTGATATTGTAGCGGTTTAAATTTTCCATTAATGCTTCATAATCTTCTCGCGATTTCAATTCAATGCCAACCAAAGCCGGCCCGGTTTCTTTATTATGTTTTTGCATGTATTCAAAACGAACGATATCATCATTTGGCCCGAGCACATGGTTTACAAATTCTTTCAATGCACCGGGACGCTGTGCAAAACGGATTAAGAAATAATGTTTCAACCCTTCATATTGCAAAGAGCGTTCTTTAATTTCCTGCATGCGGTCAATATCATTATTGCTTCCGCTTACAATACAAACCACATTTTTTCCTTTGATTTCATTTGCAAAATCATCAAGCGCAGCAATTGACAATGCGCCTGCAGGTTCTACAACAATCGCATCTTCATTATATAATTTTAAAATCGTTGAACAAACTTTTCCTTCATTAATAAGGTGCACGTCATCCAATACTTCTTTGCAAATTTTGAAAGTAATGTCACCAGTTCGTCTTACAGAAGCACCGTCAACAAAGCGTTCTATATTATCAAGCGTAATTGGATGGCCAACTTTCAACGCTTCATATAAAGATGGCGCGCCTTCAGGTTCTACGCCAATTGTTTTTGTTGATGGGCTGAATGTTTTAAAATAAGTTCCAACGCCAGATGCTAATCCGCCGCCGCCAACTGGTATAAATAAAAAATCTACTTGCGATAAATCTTCCAATATTTCAACGCCAACGGTTCCTTGTCCTTCAATAATTTTATAATCATCAAATGGCGGAATAAAAGTCATTCCATTTTCTTCGGTAAATTTCTTTGCAGCAACCGCGCAATCATCAAATGTGTCGCCAACCAATTTAATTTCAATTTTATCTTCACCAAACATTTTTGTTTGATGCACTTTTTGGTTCGGTGTAATAATTGGCATAAACACTACGCCATGCACATTTAATTTTTTACATGAATACGCAAAACCCTGCGCATGGTTTCCTGCACTTGCACAAACAACTCCTTTTTGTATTTGTTCATTTGGCAACGTACTCATCATATTATAAGCGCCACGCAATTTGTATGAACGAACCACCTGCAAATCTTCTCTTTTCAAATACACATTGGCATTATACCTGCGCGACAAACTTCTGTTGAGTTGCAACGGCGTCCTGATTACGATTTTGCTTAACCGCTCTGTTGCTTTTGCAAAATCTAATATGGGCGTTGCTTTTTCTTTCACATTCATGTTAAAGAGTGTTATTAATAATTTTTTTGGCTGTTAACTATTAGCCATTAGCTGTTGGCTAAGAAAATAAAATGCATTTATTACAAGCTAATAGCTAACAGCTAATGGCTAATTGCCAAAACATTAATGTTGATTTTCCGGCCTCAGGCTTCTTACTGTTTTTCCGGTTTGCCACATCTCGCTGTCGCGTAATTCTTTTAATTCAACTTCTAATTTTTCACGATAATCTGCTTTGCTGTTGCTGTCAATGCTGCGCTGGCTTTCTTTTCCTGCGGCAACACTTTCATACAAATCCGTAAACACAGGCAACGTTGCATCACGGAATTTTTTCCACCAATCCAATGCGCCGCGTTGTGCAGTTGTTGAGCAGTTTGCATACATCCAGTCCATTCCATTTTCTGCAACCAACGGCATTAATGATTGTGTAAGTTCTTCAACTGTTTCATTAAATGCTTCAGAAGGAGAGTGGCCTTTTTTGCGGAGCACTTCATATTGTGCTGCAAAAATTCCTTGTATCGCGCCCATTAATGTCCCGCGTTCTCCAGTTAAATCACTATATACTTCTTTACGAAAATCTGTTTCAAATAAATAACCGCTGCCAACTGCAATTCCCAACGCAATCACTCTGTCTTTTGCTTTGCCGGTTGCATCCTGAAAAATTGCATAAGAACTATTCAATCCGCGGCCTTGCAAAAACATTCTTCTTAATGAAGTGCCCGAACCTTTTGGTGCAACTAAAAAAACATCCACATCTTTCGGTGGAATAATTCCTGTTTGTTCATTAAACGTAATTCCAAAACCGTGAGAAAAATATAATGCTTTACCAGCAGTTAAATGTTTTTGAACAGTTGGCCACAATGCAATTTGCGCAGCATCGCTTAATAAATAACAAATGATGGTTCCTTTCTCCAGCGCTTCTTCAATATCAAATAAAGTTTTTCCCGGAACAAATCCATCACTCACTGCTTTATCCCAACTCTTGGAATTTTTGCGTTGGCCAACTATCACATTAATGCCATTGTCTTTTTGGTTCAGCGCCTGTCCCGGGCCTTGCACGCCATATCCTATTACTGCAACCACTTCATTCTTCAAAACTTCCTGCGCCTTTGCCAGCGGAAACTCTTCTCGTGTTACTACATTTTCAAGAGTGCCGCCAAAATTTAATTGTGCCATGTTGTTTTTTTATTTGTTGATTAAGATTTTATTTTTTGTTACCAGCAATTGTTTTTCATGTCATCATCGTTGCGTCGCACACTTGTACGTCCGGTTCATTATTGAGCGGTAATTTCCAGCACAGCACTTTTTAATGAACCATACAGAAACCAGCTCAATCCTTCTTTCATTAAATATTCGCCGCTAAAAATTTTTCCGCTTTCTTCAAATGCAGGCTGTTCGCCATCTTCCACATTTATTTCTTTAACAACATATTTTTTTGTTGCATCCAATCCTTCCATTTTTATTTTTTGATAACTATCACCATTGTGCAAATGCAAATTATACGCAAATAAAATTGCTTTCTGTTTGCTACTGTCTGCGTACAGTAATGAAGCAGTACTATTTTTATAAGGAGAAATTAAACGGTACAACAATCCATAATTAATTAAACTTTGCAAACGCTTATACGTATCAACAGAAGTTTTACAAAACTTAATTTCACCAGCAGTTAAATCGTTTACTTTAATATCAAAACCAAGTTTGCCTTGCATGGCAACATCAATTTTATATTTCAAACTTTCTTTTCCACCAGAAGTAACATGGTTGCACATTGTTGCCGCAGGAAAAAAATAAGAATAGTTCCATTGAATAAAAATCCTGTCGATTGCATCTGTATTATCGCTTGGCCAAAACTCATTAAAATAATGCAGCGCGCCATACTCCGCACGGCCACCACCACCGGAACACAACATCATTTCCAGTTGCGGATATTCCTTGCGGATGCGTTCTAAAACTTTATAAAAACCATTTACATAATCTATATAAACCGCTTGCTGGTTTGCGCCAAGATAATTGCTGAAAGTATTCGTCATGTACCGGTTGCAATCCCATTTTATATAAGCAATGCCGGGGTTTTTCGACAACAAATCATGCAAAATTCCAAATACAAAATCCTGCACTTTCGGGTTACATAAATCAAGTATTAATTGATTGCGGAACAAATCTTCTGATCTGTTTTTTAATTTTAATAACCATTCCGGATGTTGCGTATACAAATCACTTTTTGGATTAACCATTTCCGGTTCCACCCAAATTCCAAAATGAATTCCTTTCGCTTCAGCCTGCTTTACCAAATATTCAATGCCATCAGGAATTGTTTTTCTATTTGGTTGCCAATCGCCCAAACCCGCAGTATCACTGTGTCTTGGATGATTGTTGCCAAACCACCCGTCGTCCAATAAAAACAAATCGACACCTAGTTTTTTTGCACCGTCAAATAATTTTACCAATGTATCCTGCGTAAAATTGAAATAAGTTGCTTCCCAGTTATTCAACAATGTTTGCCTTTTTTGATAACCGTTCCACACTGCATAATTCAATGCCCATGCATGTAAATTTCTGCTCGCTTGTCCTTGCCCGTTTGATGAATACGTGAAAATAAAATGTGGCGTATTAAAAATTTCATTAGGTTTTAATTGATAAGCAGACGCATAATTATTAATGCCGGAAATAATTTTTAAAGAATTTCCTTCATGCGTATTCATGCGGATATTTTCAAATTGCAAATTGAAATTTCCGCTCCATGCCAATGTTCCTGCAAAAACATTTCCTTCATTTTCGCTCAAAGTTTTATTTGGCGAAACCATAAAAAATGGAAACGAAGTATACGTTGCCCTTGCGCCGCCAAGTTTTGTTTGCACGCTATACAAACCTTCAGGCAATTTAAATTCTTCCGGTTCTACTTCGGTTTGATAATCGCCATAAAAATGTGTGAGATAAAAATTATCATCATTTAAACTGATAAATGAAGAAGCATAGCGCAACAGTGTTATAAAATTTTTTTCTTCATGATGAACAGTTGTCCATGTTTCAATAATATTTTCTTTATTAAAAGATTTAAAATGAAGCGTTGTATAAAATGGATAAGCAGGATCTTTTAAATTGATATTGGTTATTGTAACATTATCATTTTGCTTTTCTGTTGAATAATCAACATAATTTAATTGAATAGAAATATTTCCATCAGCATGCTGCGCTTCAATCGCCGGTTCGCGTGTATAATTTAATCCGCCGCCGGGAAACGCAGGGCTGTTGCTGGTTTTAACGATATTATATAAAGCAGTATCTGAAAAATTATTTCCAAAATAGGCTTGTTGCAATTGTTTGTTTTCATCCACACGAAATATTAATGAAGTAGTATTTGTTTTAATAACAATTACCTGCGCATTAATATTTGCACATAAAAAATAAAATGCAAACAAAAAACAGAAAAATATTTTGATTAATAATTTATGCATCTTTTTGTGTTTCTTCCGGCAATTTTTCGTTGAATGAAATCCTGTTATTAAATGGATCGTTTACGATAAAAGTTAAGGAACTATAAAATGTTTTATCAATGCCTGGCTTATTGTATTTGTATTTTTTATTAATGAGTTCTTCATGATATGCTTTCACGCCTTCGCACCAAACAAACACATGCGAACCAGGCGTTCCATCACCATGATGTTCGCTTAAATGAAAAACAATTCCATCTCTTTCCACTTCCAGATAAACCGGCGCGCCTTCATGAAAATGATGTTCCCAAACAATTTTAAATCCAAGCCAGTCAATATAAAATTCGATCGCTTTTTTATAATCGAATATCCTGAGAATTGGTATTGTTCTGATTAAATTCATTATTAATAAAATTCTTTGTTTGCATTCTCCGCAATAAATCGCGGAGCCAGTCAAAATTATTTTTACATGGAAAAAACTTCCTGCTGTTTATTTAAAAATTCGTTTTCAATCACTTCTTCTCCGGGCTGGATTTGTTCAAACTCTTTCAGCTTTTCATGAAAGCCATTACTTTCTTTTATAATTGCAACTCTTGCGCTGCGCACAAATTCTATTAATCCATAAGGTTCTAACACTTCAACTAGTTTATCCGTTTCTTCACGTTGCCCGGTTGCTTCAAAAACAGTGTAATCTTTTCTTATCACTACTGCGCGCGCACCATGTTCGCGCAACAACCTTTCCACTTTTACTTTCTCTGTTATAATATCAGTCGGCACTTTATAAAGCGCCAATTCCTGCCAAATGATTTCTTCATTCGTATTATAATATGCTTTTAAAACTTCAACCTGTTTTTCAATTTGGCGCGCCAGTTTTTTTACCACATCTTCCACTTCATTAATAACAATTGTAAAACGATGAATGCCTTCAATCTCCGACGGCGAAGTATTCAAACTTTCGATATTAATTTTTCTACGCGAAAAAATAATTGCAATACGGTTTAATAAACCAATCTGATTTTCTGTGTAAACCGTGAACGTATATTCCTGTTTCATTTTTTTAAATTAAAAAGTTATGCTTCTATTAAACCAATCAATTCTTCCACACTAAATATTTCATCTATCGATAAAAAGGAAAGATTGGTTTCATCAATAATTTCAAATTCTTTTTTTTGCTGTTCAGATAAATTTTGAATGACCGGAAATTTTTCGAGCGGAACAATAAACGTTCTTTCATTTGCTAAATGAACAAACATTCCAATACTATTAATAAATGAAATATCTTTTATTGCTGGTAAAGTTTGTGTGTGCGTCATTTTCTTATTGCTTTTACAGGTTTGCCTGAATAAAATAAATCCAATTGTTGTAAAATCAATTCCTTGTTTTCTTGTATTATTTTTTCAATTTCTTTTAATTCAATTGCTGTAAAATTTCCTTTTTTATTGTGGTCAATTTCTATTTCCGGTTCCAGCCAAAACTTGCAACTTTTTTTATAACCGGCTACATTAAAGGTTACATGTATATGTCTTCTTAATTCTGCTATATCAATACTATAAATAAGAAAAACATATTTATATATTATAAGCAGCTTTCCCATTAATCATTTTTATTTTTTATTTAATAGCAACTATTCTCAATCTTTTATAATCCGCCATCCATTTGTTATTAATAAAAAGAACTGGTTTTAATTCTTGCTGAATTTCATTTAAAATATCATCTATTGTTGCTTCATCAATGTTTTTAAAATAAGAATTGCAAAACATTTTCACCCAGTCTTTGATTCCGTTTTCATTGTCTTTTAATTCTGTTTCCCGATCGTAATGTGATGCATACGTAACACGAAATCCTTTATTCTCCAGCAACGTTGTGTATTCGCTTAATGAAGGATAATACCAAATTTGTGTTTTTGTATTTTCTTCAAAACCATATTTTATTAATACTTTTTTAAGCGCATTAATAATTGCTGATACATTATTTTTTCCACCCATTTCCAAAACCAGTTTTCCACCAGGTTTTAAATTTTTATACATGCAGTCAATCGCACTTTCTTTGTCTAAAACCCAATGCAGCACAGCATTTGAAAAAATGGCATCAAAAGGTTTTTCAAAAGAAAAATCAGTTGCTGATAGCGTTTGAAAATCAATATTCGGATATGTAGTTTTTGCTTTATTAATCATGTCTGCAGAATTATCAATGCCAACCACAATTGCGCCGGATTCAGCAATTAAGTTTGATAAAAAACCCGTTCCGCAACCCAAATCCAAAATGCGTTCGCCAGCTTTTGGATTTAATACATCAACCAAATCTTCACCAAATTTAAAAACAAATGAATGTTTATCATCGTAAAGATTTGCATTCCATTTTGTAATTGGTTTTGTTGCTGCTTCCATTTTTAAAAAACTTTTTTATAATGCTCAACTATTGGAAACGGATCATAATAATGATGCAATAATTTTTTCCATTCTTTATATTCATTACTCTGCCGAAAGCCAATTGTATGATCTTCCAATGTTTCCCATCTCACTATTAATAAATATTTATTTTCTGCTTCCATACATTTTTGCAATTCGTGATTAATAAAACCTTTTTGAATTTTTATTAATGATTGCGCTTTGCTGAATGCATTTTCGAATTCATTATTTAATCCATCAGCAATATTTAAAAGAGCAATTTCTGTAATCATTAATAAATTTATTTCAACCTTATTTCTGAAACACTGCAACCTTGCGGCACCATTGGAAAAACATTATTTTCTTTGCCAACCATTACTTCCAGTAAATAAGATCCTTTTTGATTAAGCATTGCTGTTAATGCATTTTTTAAATTTTCCCGTTCAGAAATTTTCTGCCCGTTAATGCCATAACTTTTTGCAAGCATTACAAAATCGGGGCTCATAATATCAACAAAAGAATATCTTTTATCATGAAACAATTGCTGCCACTGGCGCACCATTCCAAGAAACCTGTTGTTAAGAATAATAATTTTTACATCCACTTCACTTTGCATAATGGTTCCCAATTCCTGCAACGTCATTTGAAAACCGCCATCGCCAATAATGGCTACAACCGTTCTGTGCTGCGCGCCAAACTTTGCACCGATAGCAGCGGGCAATGCAAAACCCATCGTGCCCAAACCACCGGAAGTAATATTACTCCGCGACTGATTAAACGTTGCATAACGGCATGCAACCATTTGGTGCTGGCCAACATCAGTTACAATCACTGCATCGCCTTTCGTCAATTCATTCAGCACATTAATAACTTCGCCCATCGTCATTTCTTCTGAAGTTGGATTGAGTTCATCATGAATGACTGCTTCAATTTCCTGTTGCTGATAATCTTTAAATTTTTGCAACCATTGCGGATATAAGTTTGGTTCGATTAGTTCTGTTAATAAAGGCAATGTTTCTTTACAATCTCCCCAAACACCAACTGTTGCTTTCACATTTTTATCAATCTCACAAGGATCAATATCAAGATGAATTATTTTCGCCTGCTTTGCATATTTATCCAATCTTCCGGTCACGCGATCATCAAAGCGCATACCGATGGCGATTAATACATCACATTCGTTTGTCAAAACATTTGGGCCATAATTTCCATGCATGCCAAGCATTCCAACATTCAGCGGATGCCCGGTTGGAATTGCACCGGCACCAAGAATTGTCCACGCTGCAGGTATGCCGCTTTTTTCTATAAATGTTTTAAATTCTTTTTCTGCTTTACCAAGTATCACGCCTTGCCCGAATAATACAAAAGGTTTTTTTGCTTCATTAATAAGTTTCGCAGCTTCTGCAATAAATTCTTTTCTTACAATTGGTTTTGGGCGATAGCTTCTTATATGTTCGCATTTTGTATAACCTTCATAATTGAATTTTTGCAATTGCGCATTTTTAGTAATGTCGATTAATACCGGCCCCGGCCTTCCGCTCTTGGCGATATAAAATGCCTTTGCAAGTACCGCAGGAATTTCAGTTGCATCAGTCACTTGATAGTTCCATTTTGTAACCGGCGTTGTAATATTAATCACATCCGTTTCCTGAAATGCATCTGTGCCAAGCAAATGTGCATACACTTGTCCTGTGATACAAACCAACGGCGTACTATCAATTTGCGCATCAGCCAAACCTGTTACTAAATTTGTTGCGCCCGGCCCGCTGGTTGCAAACACAACGCCCACTTTTCCCGACGTGCGCGCAAACCCTTGCGCAGCGTGAATTCCACCTTGTTCATGACGAACAAGTATATGTTTTAATTTTTCCTGGTAATCATACAATGCATCATAAATCGGCATGATGGCGCCGCCGGGATAACCAAAAATTGTTTCCACACCTTCTGCAATAAAAGCTTCCAGCACAGCCTGCGAACCTGTTAATTCAGTAACCACTTTTGCCGCAGGTTTTTCTTTTACTAATTCGAGCGTTTCCATAATTCAATTTTTTATTTTGTACTAAACTGTATTGCTTCTATTAAACATTTGTGGCGTCGCACACTTGTACTTCAGTTCTATATTCAGCAATATTTTTTATTAATGTTTTGTTTTTTCTTCTTCGTCTTTTATATTAAACCTGTCGTTCAGTTCTTTATTAATGCTATTAATTACACTCACGATTCCATTAATTAAATTCTCGCGGTGATCATTCATTGCATTTAAATAAATCGCATATTTCTGAATGTGAAACCGGATTTCAGGCTCATTAATATGCGCAGCAATTTTTGAATTCCACAAACTATCCATGCCATATTTTGCACCGATATATTTTGAATATTCTTCTTCTCTTTCTTTAAAAACATCTGCTTCATGGTTTTCTACAAAAGGATAACTCGCCGTATACAAAGACGTAATTTCAGACAACAATTTTTCATTTTCAATCAACCTCAAATTGCCAGCAGATTTAAAACTTTCAAACAAACCATTGTCATGTGTAAAATATAAATCGTTTATCAACTGGCCGCTGTTATCATCTATATATGCTGCGTTAATCGTTTTTGTATTAATCTGTTTCAACACATTTTCATAGTAAGCAATAGGTTTTTTTAAAAATTGAATAGAATAATGAAGGCTCGCTGTATCTGTTTTTAAATTATTCTTTATACCAATCAAAAAATTTTTTTCCATTTCTTTTTCATGCATCCTGTCATTCCAATTGTGAAACCAAAGTGTAACACTTACAGCAAAAACAATAATTATAATTTCATATAAAAATTCTTTTATTTTTTCTTTCCATTTTTTTTCTTTGTTGCCAATAATGTGAAAAGCGTTCTCCGTATGCTGCGCAATTTTTTCTTCTGACATGGTTTATCATGTTGTTTTGTAAAAGGTATTAATGGCTTCAATTAATCTTCATCAGTTACACAGCCTTCAGCCGCAGTTTTTACATGCTTCGCATATTTAAATAAAATTCCTTTCGTTGCTTTTAATGCAGGTTGTTTCCAACTTTTTTTTCTGTCATTAAGAATGGCATCGTCTACTTTTAATGTGAGTGTGTTTTTGTTCGCATCAATTTCAATAATATCATTGTCTTCCACCAAACCGATTAATCCGCCATCAAATGCTTCAGGAGTTATATGCCCAACAACAAAACCATGCGTTCCGCCGCTAAACCTTCCATCAGTTATTAATGCAACGCTTTTGCCCAAACCCGCGCCAATAATGGCTCCTGTAGGTTTCAGCATTTCTGGCATGCCAGGCGCGCCCTTCGGGCCAATGTTTCTTATTACTACCACATCGCCTGCATGAACTCTTCCACTTTGCAATCCTTTTATTAAATCATGTTCGCCATCAAATACTCTTGCTGTTCCTTCAAAACGTTCACCTTCTTTACCAGAAATTTTTGCAACACTTCCGCCTTCGGCAAGGTTGCCGTATAATATTTGTAAATGCCCGGTTGCCTTTAATGGGTTTTCTAGCGGATGAATAATATCCTGTTTTGCAAAATCCAAATCAGGTGCGTCTTTTAAATTTTCTGCAACCGTTTTTCCAGTCACCGTTAAACAATCGCCATGCAATAAATTATTCTTTAATAAATATTTCATCACCGCAGGCACGCCGCCATATTGATGTAAATCTTCCATCAAATATTTTCCGCTCGGTTTAAAATCTGCCAGCACCGGAATTTTATTACTGATGTTTTGAAAATCATCCTGCGTTAATAACACGCCCACACTTTTTGCCATCGCAATCAAATGCAGCACAGCATTGGTTGATCCGCCAAGTATCATAATAACAGTTATTGCATTTTCAAATGCTTTGCGTGTCATGATATCTTTCGGCTTGATATCTTTTTCCAATAAAATTTTTATCGCTTCGCCAACGGCCGCACATTCTTTTTGTTTCTCTTCACTCAGCGCAGGGTTGCTTGATGAATATGGCAAACTCATTCCCATCGCTTCAATCGCACTTGCCATTGTGTTTGCAGTATACATGCCGCCGCAAGCGCCAGCGCCAGGACAAGCATGTTGTACAATCGCTTTAAAATCTGATTCCGCTAAATTGCCAGCAATCTTTTGTCCTAATGCTTCAAATGCAGAAACCAAATTCAAATCCTGTCCTTTATAATGTCCCGGTGCAATCGTTCCTCCATACAACATTATCGACGGGCGGTTCAATCTTCCCATCGCCATAATTGTTCCCGGCATATTTTTATCGCAACCCGGAATACCAACCAGCGCATCATAATATTGCGCGCCTGCATTTGCTTCAATACTATCCGCAATAATATCGCGGCTCACCAAACTATAACGCATGCCATCGGTTCCCATACTAATTCCGTCACTCACGCCAATGGTGTAGAAACGCAGGCCCAGCAAGCCTTCTGTGGCATTCACACTTTTGCGCACTTCCGTTGCCAAATCATTCAAATGCATGTTGCACGGGTTTCCATCCCAACCCATACTTGCAATGCCGACTTGTGCTTTTTTAAAATCTTCTTCTTTAAAACCGATTGCATAATACATGGCCTGCGCGCCCGGTTGCGTTTCGTCCTGCGTTAATGTTTTTGAATATTTGTTTAACTCCGTGCTCATTTTATTTTTATTTATTGTCCGATCTTTTTATTAATAATTCAGCATTTGTTGCGTCGCACACTTGTGCGGTTGGTTTATTGTTCGGCATTTTTAGTGATTTGATATTGGATATTTGATATTGAAACTTTTAAATTCATAACATTTTTTTAGTTGCTAACTTTTAATATCTTATTGCCAAATATCTCAATATCCAATATCAAATATCTTCTTCTCACACCAACTCATTCACCGTTTCTTTCTCAATCACTCTATCAACATATGCTTTTTGAATTCTTCTGCTTACTGTTTCATTCCATTTTTTTGGAAATACAACATCATCCAAAGATTCCCAGCCGATTACTTCTGCAGCTGTTCCGCAAAAAAATGCAGCGTCAGCTTTTTTCATTTCATCAATTGTGAATAGTTTTTCTTCAACAGGAATTTCCAGTTCATTACAAATTTCAATAACAGTTGCGCGCGTTATTCCTGGTAAAATATTTCCTAATGATGGCGTAAATAATTTTCCATCTTTTTCAAAAAAAACATTTGCGCCCGGGCCTTCTGCAACAAAATCATTCATGTCTGTTAATAATGCTTCATCATAACCATTTGCTTTTGCTTCCTGGCTTGCGAGAATTGAATTCACATAATGCCCTGCTGCTTTTGCTTCAATCTTAAATCCTTTCGGGTTCGGCCTTTGAAAAGATGAAGTCATTACGCGCAATAATTTATCACCAAGAAATGGCGCCATTTCCCACACTTCAATCGTAATAAAACATTCTGTGTTTTTCGCAAAACTCATATTCGCCGGTGCGTATATTAATGGCCGTATGTAAGCGTCCTGGAAATTATTTTTCTTCAACACTTCATACGTTGCTTCAATCAATTCATCAGTAGTATAATTGTACGGCATATTCATGGCAAGCGCAGAATTTTTCAATCTTTCATAATGCTTAACGGCTTTAAAAATTTTCGTTTCGCCATTAATATTTTTATAAGAACGAATACCTTCAAACACGGAATAGCCATAGTGCAAAGACTGGCTGTATAAATCAATCTTTGCTTCCGAAGCCTTTACAAATTTTCCATTCTGGTAGAGAATTGTATTCTCATTATAATAAGTAGCCATAAACTATAATTTCAATTTTTAAATCTTCGTTTATTAATAAAAAAATTCGCACAAAAAAAGCCCGCCTCTTTTGGAGGCGGGCCGTTTAGTATTTTTATTTTTTAAATTATACTTTAACAACTTCCTCCGTGAATGGCGGGAATAATAATGACTACGACAATAATGATAGCAGAAAAAATGGTAGTGATATTATTTATATTGCCTTTCAACATATAGAGTTGTTGTATTGCGAATATACGAACCGCTTATTAATATGCAAAGAACTTTTTTAAGCTATTAGCCATTAGCTGATAGCTATTAGCTAAATAATTGTCGACTTTCTTAATTCAATATTTTCCCGGTTAATGTCAGCCGGAAATTTATTGCCGATATAATCACTTATCAATTCACCTATGGTTGTGGTGAAATAAAAATTTACCGGATCAATATCTTTTGTAACAAATCCATTTTCCAAAGTCCAGTTTACCGCATCTCTTATTAATGTTGCTTCCTTATGCAAACCAAAATGATCAAGCAACATCGCCGATGATAAAATAGAACCAAGCGGGTTTGCAATATCTTTTCCCGCAGCCTGCGGATAAGAACCATGAATCGGCTCGAACAACGCAGCGCCTTTTCCAATAGATGCAGAAGGCAACAAACCCAACGAACCGCTGATTACACTCGCTTCATCACTAATAATATCGCCAAACATATTTTCTGTAAGTACTACATCAAACTGTTTTGGATTTAAAATAATTTGCATGGCCGCATTATCGACAAATAAAAAATCAACATCAACATCTTTGTATTCCAATGCAATTTCTTTCACCACTTTTCTCCAAAGCCTTGATGTTTCCAAAACGTTTGCCTTATCAACGAGCGTCAATTTTTTTCTCCTTAATTGCGCTTGCTTAAATGCGAGATGTGCAATGCGTTCAATCTCTTCTTTTGTATAAGTACAATCATCAAACGCTAGCGTACCTTCTGCATTTGTTTCTTTTTTTCCAAAATAAATTCCGCCAGTTAGCTCGCGGTAAATTATAAAATCAACGTCTTCAATATTCTTTGTTTTTAATGGCGACAAATGATGCAACGATGGATACGTACTAACCGGGCGAATGTTTGCAAACAGTTGCAATGATTTTCTTAATTTCAGCAAACCCTGTTCTGGCCTCACTTTCGCTGTTGGATCATTATCATATTTCGGATGGCCGATTGCGCCAAATAAAATCGCATCGCTATTTAGTGCAGCTTCAATCGTTTCATCCGGCAACGGGTTTCCGGTTTTATCAATCGCATCAGCGCCCATTAAACAGTATGTATAATTAAATTCATGGCCGAATTTTTCAGCCACGGCATTTAAAATTTTGATAGACTGCCGCGTAACTTCCGGCCCAATTCCATCACCTTCAATAACTACAATATTTTTATTCATGTCTGACCTGTGATTATATTTTTTTTGATTCTAGTGATAAGATAATTCTAATTGATTTTTATTTTTTTGTATTTAGCATTTGTAATTCTATTAAGCATTTGTTGCGTCGCACACTTGTACTTTTTGTTCATTAATGATCATGTTTCAATTCAAACGCTTCTATATCTTTATTAATACTCAACAAATAATCAATATCATCATAACCATTCAGCATGCAGGTTTTTTTATAATTATTAATATCAAAACTTTCCTGTTCGCCGGTTGCTTCAATAGTTATTGTTTGTGCCTGCAGATTTACAATAATTTGCGCCGATGAATCTTTATTAACAGCATCAAAAATTTTTTGCAAAAAAGCATCACTCACCGTTACAGGAAGCAAAAAATTATTCAATGCATTTCCTTTAAATATGTCTGCAAAAAAACTGCTCACCACCACATCAAATCCATAATCTTTAATTGCCCACGCAGCATGCTCGCGGCTGGAACCGCAGCCAAAATTTTTTGCAGCCACTAAAATTTTTCCATGATAAGTTGGATCATTCAATACAAAATCTTTCTTCGGTTGTCCATCACTTTCATATCTCCAATCACGAAATAAATTTTCACCAAAACCATCGCGCGTTGTAGCTTTCAAAAAACGCGCAGGAATAATCTGATCTGTATCCACATTCTCCGTATTCAACGGAACAACTGAAGATTGAATAATATTAATCGCCTTACTCATTATTAATTTTTAATTCCCGATTATTAATTACAAAAGTTCCCGCACATCGCTCACTTCACCAGTAATTGCAGCAGCTGCGGCTGTTAATGGACTTGCCAACATGGTTCTAGCATTTGGCCCTTGTCTTCCTTCAAAATTTCTGTTTGATGTTGAAATGCAATATTTGCCCGCAGGAATTTTATCTTCATTCATTCCCAAACATGCGCTGCAACCAGGCTGGCGCAAATTGAAACCTGCTTCTTCAAAAATTTTATTAATGCCTTCTTCAATCGCTTGTTTTTCTACCTGCTTGCTTCCGGGCACAACCCACACTTGCACATTATCCGCTTTCTTTTTTCCTTTTACGAAAGATGCGACCATGCGCAAATCTTCAATGCGGCTGTTGGTGCAACTTCCTATAAAAACATAGTCAACTTTTTTTCCAATAATATTTGCGCCGGGTTGCAAATCCATATAGTGCAACGATTTTTCAAAATATGGTTTTTCTTTTTCTGTTATTTCATTCAACGCCGGAATATGTTTTGAAATACCAATCCCCATTCCTGGATTTGTTCCGTAAGTAATCATCGGTTCAATATCAGCAGCATTAATATTTATTTCTTTATCAAATATTGCATCATCATCGCTGAACAAAGTTTTCCAGTAAGAAACTTTTTCATTCCATTCATTTTCCTTTGGCGCAAACAATCTTCCTTTCATATAATTGAAAGTTGTTTCATCGGGCGCAATCATTCCGCAACGCGCTCCCATTTCAATACTCATATTGCATATAGTCATACGCGCTTCCATCGAAAGAGAACGAATTGCAGAACCCGCAAACTCAACAGCATAGCCGGTTGCGCCGCTTGCACTTATTAATGAAATGATATAAAGAATAATGTCTTTGCTTACAACGCCTTTGTTTAATGTGCCATCTACATTAATGCGCATCAGTTTTGGTTTGCTTTGCAACAAACATTGTGTTGCCATTACCATTTCCACTTCACTCGTGCCAATTCCAAATGCAATATTTCCGAAAGCGCCGTGTGTTGATGTGTGGCTGTCGCCGCAAACTATTGTCATTCCCGGTTGCGTAATTCCAAGTTCTGGCCCAATCACATGAACGATTCCCTGAAAGGGATGGCCAAGTCCGTATAATTCAATTCCGTATTCTGCACAATTTTTTATTAATGCATCGACTTGTAATCTTGATAGTTCTTCTTTAATCGGCAAATCCTGATCAATCGTTGGCACATTATGATCTGCAGTTGCCACAATTTGTTTCGGGCGAAAAACTTTTATGCCTCTTTTATTTAATCCTGCAAAAGCTTGCGGGCTGGTTACTTCATGAATCAAATGTTTATCAATATATAAAACGGAAGGGCCGCCGTCAATTGTTTTAACGATGTGCTTTTCCCAGATTTTTTCGAATAATGATTTGGACATAATTTTTTTTTCTTTTAAACAATCGCTTCAACAGGTTTATAACTTTTTGCAAGATGATGCAAATCTTCTTCCATCACTTCTTTTTTTGTATCGGCAACAATCAAAAATTGTTCATACAAAACATCAATATCGTTCCGTGTAAATTCATAACCGATTTTGCGGAAACGGTGTGCCAGCGCGCTTCTTCCGCTTCTTGCTGTTAATACAATTTTAGATTCATCAGCGCCAACTTCTTCCGGATTAATGATTTCATACGTCTGTGCATTTTTTAAAAAACCATCCTGGTGAATGCCAGATGAATGTGAAAATGCATTGGAACCAACAATGGCTTTATTTGGTTGAACAGGCATGCGCATAATATCGGAAACAATTCTGCTAATCGGATTTAATTGTTGTGATTTTATGGTTGTATAAAAACCCAAATCTTTCTGGTGTTGTTTAATCACCATCGCAACTTCTTCCAGCGAAGTGTTGCCGGCGCGTTCACCCAAACCATTAATGGTACATTCAATTTGACGCGCGCCATTAATAATTCCTGCAATGGAATTTGCAGTTGCCAAACCCAAATCATTGTGGCAATGACAAGAAATTACAGCCTTATCAATATTTGAAACATTATTAACCAAGTAAGCAATTTTTTCGCCATACTGATGTGGCAAACAATAACCGGTTGTGTCAGGAATATTAACAGTTGTAGCGCCTGCTGCAATTACAGCTTCAATAACTTTTGCGAGATAATCATTATCAGTTCTGCCCGCATCTTCTGCATAAAATTCAACATCATCGGTATAATTTTTTGCCCACTTCACAGCTTGCACGGCGCGTTCTAAAATTTCTTCACGAGTGGAGTTGAATTTATTTTTTATATGCGAATCAGAAGTTCCGATGCCAGTGTGGATGCGCGGTCGTTTTGCATATTTCAATGCCTCACCTGCAACTTCAATATCTTTTTTTACAGCGCGTGTTAATCCGCAAACAGTTGCATTTTTTATAATCTTAGAAATTTCTTCAACAGAATTAAAATCGCCCGGGCTTGAAATTGGAAAACCAGCTTCAATAATATCAACGCCCAATTCTTCCAGTTGCAATGCGAGTTCTATTTTTTCTTTTGTATTTAATTTGCAGCCCGGCACTTGTTCGCCATCGCGCAGTGTTGTATCAAAAATGAAAATTTTTTTATCAGGCATAAATTATTTTTAAAAAATTGCTGAAAAAAGAAGGCTGATTACATTTGCGTTACGAGGTTTCAAAAAGGCAAACAACCCGATATTCCGAAATTAATTTTTAATAAGATAGAAATAAAATCATAATTATACAGATTATACACTGTGTAAAATTGTTAAAATTGACTAAAACCCTTTACAGCACAGACTTTTAAAGATATTAAAATACGATGCCTAACAGATCATCAGACGCTTTATTTCAATTAATTAAATCGCTGGAAAAATCAGAGAAACGAAATTTTAAACTTTATGCAAAAAGAAATTCAGCCACAGAAGATTTAAAAATCACCCAGCTTTTTGATGCGTTTGATAAAATGGATGAGTATGATGAAGTGCTGTTATTAAAGAAAAATAAAAAAATTTCCAAGCAACAATTATCAAATACAAAAGCACATTTATACAGGCAAATATTATCGAGTTTGCGTTTGATACGCAATGAAGATAATATTGATATTCAACTGCACGAACAACTCGATTACGCACGTATTTTATACAACAAAGGCTTGTATCTGCAGAGTTTGAAAATTCTTGATCGCATTAAGGAAAATGCAAAAGCCACGCACCAGTTTAGTTTTTTATTACAGGTTTTATTTTTTGAAAAAAAGATAGAAGGCCTGCACATTACACGGAGCATGCAAGACCGTGCAGATAGTTTGGCGAATGAAGTTGATGATGTAAATAAAAGATTAATGGTTATCGGGAGATTATCAAATCTTTCCCTGCAATTGTATAGCTGGTATATAAAAAACGGCCACGCAAGAAATGAAAAAGATGAAAAAGATTTAGAAGTTTTTTTCGAAAAACATTTGCGTGAAAACGGCGATGCCATTAATGGGTTTTATGAAAAATTATATTTGTACCAAAGCTATTGCTGGTACGCTTTTATTCGCCAGGATTTTTTATTGTACTACAGATATGCGCAAAAATGGGTGGGTTTATTTGATAAGGAAAAGTTTATGATTGAGATTGAAACTGCAAATTATATTAAAGGTTTGCACAACTTGCTCGGCGCACATTTTGATTTACAAAACCATAAAAAATTTATTGAAGCATTAAATGATTTTGAAGATTTTTCTCATTCAAAAACTGTGTTGCAAAATAACAATAACCGCATCCAGGTTTTTGTGTATTTAAATATTTCGCGCATTAATAAACATTTTATTGAAGGCACATTTACCGAAGGTTTGCAACTCGTTCCTTACATCGAAGAAAAGCTGAGCGAATATTATTTATATATTGACAGGCACCGCGTTTTGGTGTTTTATTATAAAATTGCTTCGTTGTATTTCGGCAGCGCAGATTATGAGAAAACGGTTGATTATTTAAATAAAATTATCAATTGGAAAGTTGATTTGCGAACCGATTTACAATGTTATGCAAGGTTGCTGCATTTAATTGCGCATTATGAACTCGGCAATTTTCAATTGCTTGAATATTTAATAAAATCGGTTTACCGTTTTATGGCAAAAATGGAAAACCTCAGCGTGGTGGAAGAAGAAGTTTTTAATTTTTTGCGAAGATCTTTTCGTGTTTCACCAGCGCGCTTAAAACCTGAATTTGAAAAGTTATTAATCAAATTAAAAATGCAGGAAAAAAATCCATTTGCAACGCGCGCATTTGCTTATTTGGATATTATTTCCTGGCTGGAAAGTAAAATAAGAAATGTGCCCGTGCAAAATATTTTGCGTGAAAAATTTTTGAAAAAAAACAGTGAATAAAACGATTATTATTTTTCCTGCTATAATTTTTTATTAATAATTTTTACGCATTGTTATATTAACATGATTACAGAAACAGCAGAAAATTTTTCGCCACCACAAAATAAAAAGCCGGATTTTTTTCTGCCATTATTATTAATTTTCCTAGCCACATCATTAATACTTCTTCCGTTTTTTCAATATCATCTTAACCCAGATGGCATTTGTTATATCAGGATTGCAAATTATTATGCTGCCGGAAATTTTGCTGTGGCTGTTAATGGTTATTGGTCGCCATTAATATGCTGGTTGCTCGCGCCTTTATATAAAATTGGCGTGCCGGATTTGATTGGTTTCCGGTTATTAAATATTGTTATTGCATGTTTTGTTTTGCAAAAAATTTATCAAATCGTAATTCGTTATTGCGGTGATATGCCGCGCCAGTACAGCGTTTGCTTAATGATAAGTTGCGCGTTGGAATTATTGATTTTACATTTTAATACCATCACGCCAGATTTATTAACGCTGTATTTATTATTGTTTTTATTGGAAATATTTTTGTCTGGAAAATTGTTGCAAAAGCCATTTGTTGTTGGCTTGCTTGGCGCATTATTATATTTTACAAAAGCATATTCTTTTTATTTTTTTATCGCTTTTATTTTCTTTTATACAGTTATTATTATTTATAAAAAGCAGTTTAATAAAACAGTTTTTTTATCATTAATAAAAATTGGGATTTTATTTTTTGTATTGAGTTTTTGCTGGATTATTGCGCTGCACTGGAAATATAACGAATGGATGATTTCATCAACTCCTGCATACACATTTGCGATACTTGATAATGATGGAATTACTCATTTTCAATTTGCGGCCAAGCATGTTTTAAATCCGCTTCCATACCGCGAAGCTTATATTGGTTGGGAAGATATGCCGTGGGTTTATAAGCATACTGCGCCACACGAAGTTTTTTATAAAAGCCATTTCATTTATATAAAATTAATTTTTCTGAATTGTAAAAAATTGGTGCTGGCGGTTTTTGGAAAATATCCTTTTTTAGCATTATTTATTATCCCTGTATTTGTTTTTTTTACAAGAAATAAAAACAGGGTTTTATCATTTTTTCGCTGGCCATATTTTTATAAAATAATTGGTTTTGTTGGTTTGTATATTTCTGGTTATTTATTAATAATCGCTGAGCCAAGATATGTGTGGATTTTATTAATAATGTCAACTATTGTTTTATTCAGGCTTTTATATTTTGTATTTAAAAATGCTGAAAAAAATATTAATAAAATAATTGCTGTTGTTGCGATTGTTCCTTTTTTATTGACGACTATTTTTTATGTTTCTACGCGCATTAATGTAAATAAAAATGAGTATGATTTGGCAATGAAAATTAAGCAATCAATTCCTGCAGAAAGTAATATTGCAACTTATTATAGTGTGGATTTATGGAATCATCTTTTTATGAGTTCGCTGCACAATTTTGGCGGTATTGCATCTTATAAAAATGGTGATGATTTATTGAATGACTTGGCAAAATATAAAATCGGTTATATTATTCTTTTCTCTGAAAAAGAATTAGATACTTTACCAAAATTATTAATGGAAAAATACAGAGTTGATAAAAATGACGGCGATTTTATAATACTTCAAAAATTTCCGTAAATCTTTGGCCGCAGAGAGCCGCGGATAAACTCTGTGTTTCCTCTGCGGCTTTCTGCGGCCAAAATGAAATTTATTAATACAAATTCTTAAAAAAATTTGCTAAATAAGGAAAAATGCCCTTAAAAGGTAATTTCAGCGGCATTAATATCATGGTTTTTTAAAGTATAGTACTTACCTTTGCCATCCTTAATTTAGGTTTGCTGGCATTTTTCATTAAAATTCCCAACTTAAGTTATTGAAGTTCATTAAGGTATCTGCTGTACAAGTGTGCGACGCAACAAATGCCGAATCACTGTCTGCAGCCGGGTTAATAAAGATTTTAAAAACCTCATATTGTAATATGGCAATTAAAAAAGAAAATCGTCCCAGGGCCAGTTTCTCAAAAATTACTATCGGATTAGCTTCGCCTGATTCCATTCTCGAAAGATCATATGGAGAAGTGCTGAAGCCCGAAACCATCAACTATCGTACATACAAACCTGAACGCGACGGTTTGTTTTGCGAGCGTATTTTTGGGCCGGTAAAAGATTATGAGTGTGCCTGCGGAAAGTACAAACGCATCCGGTATAAGGGTATCGTTTGCGACCGTTGCGGTGTGGAAGTAACTGAAAAGAAAGTACGCCGTGAACGTATGGGCCACATTAAACTGGTTGTACCTGTAGTTCATATCTGGTACTTTAAAAGTTTGCCGAATAAAATCGGTTATTTATTAGGCATGAGTTCTAAGAAATTAGAAACGATTGTTTATTATGAAAGATTTGTGGTAATTCAATCTGGCCTTCGTGCAGATAAAGGGCAGAATTATGGTGATTTATTAACGGAAGAAGAATACCTGGATATTTTGGATACGCTTCCAAAAGATAACCAGTTTTTGCCTGATGAAGATCCAAATAAATTCATCGCGAAAATGGGCGCTGAAGCTGTGCATGATATGTTGCAGCGCATCGACCTTGACCAGTTGAGTTTTGATTTGCGCGCTGCGGCAGCCAATGAAACTTCACAACAACGTAAAGCGGATGCGTTAAAAAGATTAAGTGTTGTTGAAAGTTTCCGTGATGCAAATACAAGAATTACAAACCGCCCGGAATGGATGGTAATGCAGTATATCCCAGTAATTCCACCGGAATTGCGCCCGCTTGTTCCTTTAGATGGTGGCCGTTTTGCGTCGTCTGATTTGAATGATTTGTATCGCCGCGTTATTATCCGTAATAACCGTTTAAAAAGATTGTTGGAAATC
Source organism: Bacteroidota bacterium (assembly GCA_013288945.1). Lineage (GTDB taxonomy): Bacteria > Bacteroidota > Bacteroidia > Chitinophagales > Chitinophagaceae > Puia. Next base: position 33,801 of record JABDAZ010000027.1, read on the forward strand.
AAAGCGCCGGAAGTAATCTTACGTAATGAAAAACGTATGTTGCAGGAAGCGATTGACAGCTTATTTGATAACTCACGTAAATCAAATGCTGTAAAAGCAGAAGGTGGACGCGCGTTGAAATCTTTAAGTGATGTGCTGAAAGGTAAACAAGGACGTTTCCGTCAGAATTTATTGGGTAAACGTGTGGATTATTCTGGTCGTTCTGTTATCGTTGTAGGACCAGAATTAAAAATTCATGAGTGCGGTTTGCCAAAAGATATGGCTGCTGAATTGTTCAAACCATTTATCATCAGGAAACTGATTGAAAGAGGTATTGTAAAAACAGTAAAAAGTGCACGCAAATTAGTTGATAAAAAAGAAGCTATCGTTTGGGATATTCTTGAAAATATTTTAAAAGGCCATCCTGTAATGCTGAACAGGGCTCCAACGCTTCACCGTTTGTCAATCCAGGCCTTCCAGCCAAAATTGATTGAAGGAAAAGCGATTCAATTACACCCGTTGGTTACCACATCTTTCAATGCGGATTTTGATGGTGATCAGATGGCGGTTCACGTTCCATTAAGCAGCGCTGCTGTATTAGAAGCGCAGTTATTAATGTTGTCTTCACACAACATTCTTAACCCGCAAAACGGTACACCAATTACCCTTCCTTCACAGGATATGGTTCTCGGATTGTATTACATTACCAAAGGAAAAAAATCAACTGATACAGAAACCGTTCGCGGACAAGGCAAAGCATTTTACAGCCCTGAAGAAGTTATTATAGCTTATAATGAAGGACAAATTGATTTGCACGCAACGATTAAAGTAAAAGTGAATGTTCGTAAAGACAATGGCACTTTAGAAAAGAAATTACTTGATACGACAGTTGGCCGTGTGTTGTTCAACCAGCACGTTCCGGCAGAAGTTGGTTATATTAATGCACTTCTTACCAAAAAATCTTTGCGTGAAATTATTGGTGATATTATTAAATGGACTAACGTTCCTAAAACAGCCAAGTTCCTGGATGATATCAAACAATTAGGTTTCCGCATGGCGTTCCGCGGTGGGTTGTCATTTAATATTAATGACCTGATTATTCCTGATACAAAAGAACAATTGCTTGATAATGCAAAAGTGGAAGTGGATGAAGTGTGGGATAATTACAACATGGGATTAATAACAAACAATGAACGTTATAACCAGATTGTAGATATCTGGAGCCGTGTGGATACACGTATCACAGAAACATTAATCAAAGAATTGGCTTCAGATAAACAAGGTTTCAACTCGGTTTATATGATGCTCGATTCCGGTGCGCGTGGTTCTAAACAACAAATTAAACAGTTGGCTGGTATCCGCGGATTGATGGCTAAACCAAGAAAATCAGGTTCAACAGGAAGTGAGATTATTGAAAACCCAATCTTATCAAACTTCAAAGGCGGTTTGAACGTATTGGATTATTTCATCTCTACGCACGGTGCACGTAAAGGCCTTGCAGATACAGCGTTGAAAACTGCCGATGCTGGTTACTTAACCCGTCGTTTGGTGGATGTGGCGCAGGACGTTGTTATCACAGAAGAAGATTGCGGCACATTAAGAGGTATTGCAACTTCTGCATTAAAAGATAATGAAGATATCGTTGAACCATTATACGATAGAATTTTAGGCCGTACATCTTTACATGATGTGTACGATCCGCAAACAGATAAATTGCTTGTTAATGGCGGCGAACAGATTTCTGATGAAATCGCGAAGCACATTGAGGAATCAGGCATTGAGAGCATCGATATCCGTTCGGTATTAACCTGCGAAAGCAAACGTGGTGTTTGTGTAAAATGTTATGGTAAAAACCTAGCAACAGGTTACACTACTCAAAAAGGCGATGCAGTTGGTATTATCGCTGCGCAGTCAATTGGTGAGCCGGGAACACAGCTTACATTACGTACGTTCCACGTGGGTGGTGTTGCGGGTTCTGCTTCTGTAGAATCTACAATGATTGCAAAATTTGACGGAACTATTCAGTTTGATGGTTTAAGAACCGTTGTTGCTGAAGGAACTGAAAAAGCAAACATCGTAATTGGCCGTACCGGTGAAGTACGTATTATGGATGTCAAGAACGATCGTTTATTAATAACAAACAACGTTCCTTACGGCGCTACTTTAAATGTAAAAGACGGACAGAAAGTAAATAAAGGAGATGTGATTTGCACATGGGATCCATTTAATAACGTGGTAATTTCTGAAATTTCCGGAGCCGTTAAATTTGATGCAGTTATTGAAGGTATTACTTACCGCGAAGAAGCTGATGAACAAACAGGCCACCGCGAAAAAGTGGTTATCGAAACAAAAGATAAAACCAAGTTGCCTTCTGTAAATATTGAAGGTGCCAAGGATGTTAAAACATACAACTTACCAGTTGGAAGCCATATCGTGATGGAAGAAGGTGATGATGTAAGAGCTGGACAAGTTATCGTTAAAATCCCTCGCGTTTTGGGTAAATTAAGAGATATTACGGGAGGTTTGCCACGTGTTACAGAATTGTTTGAAGCACGTAACCCGGGCAATCCTGCAATCGTTTCTGAAATTGATGGCGTTGTTGCTTTTGGTAATATCAAACGTGGTAACAGAGAAATTATCGTAGAAGCAAGAGATGGTGTTGTTAAGAAATACTTGGTTCCATTGTCGCGCCAGATTTTAGCTCAGGATGGTGACTTTGTAAAAGCTGGTGCCCAATTGTCTGATGGACAAACTGCGCCTGCTGATATTCTTTCTATTAAAGGCCCGTTTGCTGTTCAGGAATATGTGGTGAATGAAATTCAGGAAGTGTACCGTTTGCAAGGGGTAAAGATTAATGATAAACACGTTGAAGTAATCGTTCGCCAGATGATGCGCAAACTCACAATTGTTGACCCAGGCGATACAAGATTTTTGGAAGAAGATACAGTTGATAAATTTGAATTCCTTGACGAGAACGATTGGATTTATGATAAAAAAATCATTTCTGATCCAGGAGATTCTGGTAAATTAAAAGCAGGACAAATTGTAAGCTTGCGTGAAGTGCGTGAAGAAAATTCAATCCTTCGTCGAAACGATAAAAAACTTGCTGAGTTCAGGGATGCAAATCCTGCAACTTCTGCGCCTTTGTTACTTGGTATCACCAAAGCATCATTAGGTACGCAAAGTTGGATATCTGCAGCATCGTTCCAGGAAACGACGAAAGTATTATCATCAGCAGCTATTATGGGTAAAGCAGATGAAATGCTTGGATTGAAAGAAAACGTTATCACAGGCCATCCAATTCCGGCTGGTACTGGTTTGCGCGATTTTGAAAATATGATTGTTGGTAGCAAAGAAGAATATGAATTGCTGCAAACAACACGCGAAGCAATGACGTTTGATGAAGAAGAATAATTGTATAATTATAGAGTATTAATAAAAAGCAGGAGTATAAAACCTCCTGCTTTTTCTGTTATTAATAGAATGGTGAAAGAATTTGTACAACGCGTTTTAACACTTTTCTTTTGCCCAAAAATTTTAAATTGCAAAAAAGATTTTGATGAAAAATTTATCTACATCGTTAAGTGTCCTTTCTCTTTTATTAATAGCTGTATTGTTTTTTTTATTCTTCAAACATCCTGAACAGGAAAAGAAAACTACAGTAGTTGCAGAAAAACAAAATGAAGCGCCAACTTTTAAGATTGCTTATTTTGATATGGATTCTCTTGAAATCCATTACAATTATTTTAAAGATGCAGAAAGCCAGGCAAAAGTGAAAGAGAATTCCATGAACATGGAATTAAGTTCTTTACAAAATAAATATCAGAAAAAAATTGCTGACTGGCAGCAAAAAGGCGCAACGATGACGCAAGCTGAAGGCCAACAAGCGCAACAGGAATATGCGCAAATGCAACAAACTTTTCAATCGCGCAAAGAAGCTTTGCAGGAAGAATTGGCAAAAAGTAATGGACTTGTTATGACTGATATTAAAAAGAAAATTGAAACATTTTTGAAAGAATACAACAAGCAAAAAAATTATTCTTTCATAATGGCTTACGAGCCGAATTCATTTATTTATTATAAAGACAGTGTGTATAATATTACTAACGATATCATTGACGGATTGAATGCTACTTATAAAAAGAAGGATTAACCTTATATAAATTTTATTAATAAAAGCGCTACTTTGGTTGCGCTTTTTTATTTATAAAATCTATTGGCAAATTATTAATTACATCGCTTTTCATGTTTCACCTACGTTATCTATTTTAGTTGGTGGCCTGTTTGTAATTTCAGGCAATTTAATAATTACATTTTGGAAAATTAAATAAGGAAAATTCAAAAGCAGTCAGTTCATTTTCCAATTTGTTCAGTGCACCTCTTTTCCTTATCTTCCGAAATATAAATTTTTTATGCCCGAACAAACAACTGCTTTCAAACCTTCACTCGGATTATTAGATGCAACAATGGTGGTTGCAGGTTCCATGATCGGTTCCGGAATTTTTATTGTAAGCGCAGATATTACGCGCCACGTGGGCAGTGCAGGTTGGTTAATTATTGTTTGGCTGATTACAGGTTTCATGACGATCACCGCAGCAGTAAGTTATGGCGAACTCAGTTCCATGTTTCCAAAAGCCGGCGGCCAATATGTTTATTTAAAAGAATCTTATAATCCATTAATAGGTTTTTTATATGGCTGGAGTTTTTTTGCAGTTATTCAAACGGCTACAATAGCCGCAGTAGGCGTGGCTTTCGCAAGGTTCACCGCATATTTTATTACCGGCTTCAGCGAAAAAAATATTTTGTTTTCATTCAATATTGCATCAGCTAATTTTCATATTTCTGCTGCACAGGTTGTTTCCATTTGCGTAATTGTTTTGCTTACATACATTAATACGCGCGGCATTCAAAGTGGAAAAATTATTCAAACCATTTTTACTTCCACCAAATTAATTGCACTTTTTGGATTAATACTCTTCGGATTTTTTTTAGTGAAAGAAAGTTTTTGGAATGCCAACTGGCACACCGGATTAAATGCCGCGCAGGATTTAGGCGCAAAAGACAGTGCAGGAATTTTGCAACCAACCGGCTGGAAAACGATTGGAATAGTTACATTAATCGGCGCAGTTGCTGCATCCATGACGGGTTCTATTTTTAGCAGCGATGCATGGAACAACGTAACTTTTATTGCAGGCGAAATAAAAAATCCAAAAAGAAATATCGGCTTGAGTTTATTTCTTGGAACATTAATCGTTACCATAATTTACGTAGCAACAAACCTGATGTATTTGCAAGTGCTTCCATTAAATGAAGTTGCGTTTCCGCAAGATGATCGTTTAGCAGTTGCAGCAGCAAAAGTCATTTTTGGAAGCGCGGGGCAAACCATCATTGCATTATTAATAATGGTTTCAACTTTTGGATGCATTAATGGTTTGGTACTTGCCGGGGCACGCGTGTATTATACAATGGCGCAGGACGGATTGTTTTTTAAAAAAGCGGCAACGCTTAATAAAAATGCAGTGCCGCAATGGTCGCTTTGGGCGCAGTGTGTTGTGGCCGCCGTACTTTGTTTAAGCGGAAGTTATGGTCAATTGCTTGATATGATTTCATTTGTTGCAGTTGGATTTTATGTATTGACCATTCTCGGCATTTTTATTTTGCGCAGAACGAAACCCAATGCCGACAGGCCTTACAAAGCTTTTGGTTATCCGCTGTTACCAGCAATTTATATTTTAATGGGAACTGCATTTTGTGTTTTATTAATAATTTTTAAACCAGAATTTACATGGCCAGGATTAATAATCACATTGCTTGGCATTCCCATTTATTATTTGGCAGTTGCAAATAAAAAATCATCTTCATAAAATTTTATTAATAGGTTTTTCAAAATGCTTCTTTGCAAACGCAAGCATGCTTTTATTATCTTGCACCACGAATAAAGTTTTCATCAAATGGATTTTGAAAAATTATTTCAGCAATTTAAAAACACAAAGGTTGCAGTCATTGGTGATGTGATGCTCGACACGTATTGCTGGGGACATGTAGAGCGCATTTCTCCCGAAGCGCCCGTGCCTGTTGTTACACTTGATAAACGCGAATACAGAATTGGCGGCGCAGGAAATGTTGCATTAAACATTGCATCGCTTGGCGCGCCTGTTTCCATTTTTTCTATTATTGGAAATGATGATGATGGAATAATTTTAAAATCATTACTTGAAAAAAATAATATTAATACATCGCATTTATTAAAAAGCGATGCGCGCATTACAACAAACAAATCGCGCATTATCAGCCGCAACCAGCAAATGATGCGGCTTGATTCTGAAACAACAAAAGATCTTTCAACAGAAGATGAAAATAAAATAATTGAAAGCGTTGAAACATTTATTAATAAAGAAAATCCACAGGTAATAATATTTGAAGATTATAACAAAGGCATATTAACCGAAAACGTGATTGCAAAAATCATCGCATTGTGCAAACAAAAAAATATCGTAACAACTGTTGATCCAAAACGAAAAAATTTTTTCTCATACAAAGGCGTTGATATTTTTAAACCGAATTTAAAAGAAGTAAAAGAAGGTTTGAATTTATTAATAGAAGAAATTGATTTGCCAACGTTAGAAAACATTCATAAACTACTTGCAGAAAAATTAGATCATCAAATTTCATTCATCACGCTTTCCGAAAAAGGTGTTTTTTACCAGCAACAAAAAGATGCAAATATTTTGTCATCGCACTTCAGAAATATTTCAGATGTTTCAGGTGCCGGCGATACGGTGATTGCCGTTGCTTCATTAATATACGCCACCACAAAAAATGTAAACCTCATGGCAGAAGTCGC
>JABDAZ010000028.1 GCA_013288945.1 Bacteroidota bacterium
CCCAATCTGTTTGCCCGATTCCAATTTCATCTAAATCGAAACCAATAAATTTGCGGCCGCTTTGAATTATTTTTTTTACGAGATAAAAAATTTGTTCTGTATCAAACCCGCCAGTAACGGGCGTTCCGGAGTTTCTGCATAATTTTGGATCAAGCCCGTCAATATCAAAACTGATATACACTTTTTCAGGAAGGTGATTAATTATTTCATCAGCAATTTGTTTCCATGTTTGCCCTTCGTACTGGCGTTCTTTAATATCTTTATCAAAAAATGTTTTTACGCGATTGGGATTGTTATTAATATATTCCCATTCTTCCTGGCAATAATCGCGCACACCAATTTGCACCACTTTTTTTATTTCCGGAATTTCATTAAGCGCATTATACATCACGCTTCCATGACTATAATTGAAACCTTCATATGATTTTCTCAAATCGCAATGCGCATCGATTTGTAAAATTCCGAAGTCGCCATATTTTTCTCCGATGGCTTTAAAATATCCAAACGCAACACTGTGGTCGCCGCCAAGCAACGCAACCAGTTTTCCGCGGTTTAATAAATCAGTTGTTTGTTCGTGCACCCATTTATTTAAAATCAAACTGCCTTCATTAATTTCTTTTAATGATTTGCACATGAAATTATTTTTCTCCACCATTTCGCCTTTGGAAGTATAATCAATATACAATTCAGCTTCTTTGCGGAGATAATCACTTTTCATTAATACTTTCCTGTCGGATGGGCGCATATAAAATCCCTGGCGCCACGCTTCATTTGTTTCGGGATCAAATAAATCTACTTGCATGCTGGCATTAAAAACATGTTCGGCCGCGCGTGAAGTTCCGGAACCGTAACTCACAGTAACTTCCCATGGAACGGGAAGTATAACAAGACGGGCTTCTTCTTCTGTAAAAGGCAAACCGAAAATATTATTTTTTGGGTTGCTGGCACCGTTCGGATCAAAGTGTGATAAATCTTTCATGGTCTATTTCTTACTTATTAAACGGAGCGCAAGTTAGTACAGTATAAGTTAGGAGCAAAAAAGTTGTGGTTGCAGGTTTTAAGTAATAAGTTTTAAGTTGTAAGTTTTTTGGGGAAATAATTTTTTTATTACTAAAAATCGAAATAATCATAACCAATCATTCGGAACTTATCACTTAAAACTTACTACTTAAAACTTGCCACTTTTGCGTAACTTTGCACCGAATTTCAAAATATGAAACGCATTAATATTATTCTGTTGGTTTTTATTGCTGTTGCAATTGGTGTGCTGGTAAGTTTTATGGGCAATTTGTCTACTTATGAAACGATTGCTTCTGCAAAACAAAAAGAAGGAAAAAGCGTGACGATAGTTGCCAAATTGGATAACACAATTCCGATAGAATACGATCCGCTGAAGAATCCGAACTACGTGAGTTTTCATGTAGTTGATACACTCGGCAACAAAGCAAAAGTGGTTTATCATTATGAGAAACCTTATGATATGGACAAAACGGAACGCATCGTTTTAAAAGGCAAAATGCAAAACGGTGTTTTTGATATTACACAGAAAGATGGCATATTAATAACATGCCCTTCCAAGTATAAAGATGATCCGTATATCATTAAGAAAAACCTCAGTCAAAATCAATAATAAGTAATGGATTATATTGGTGAGCATCTTCTGCCCGGAAAGCTTGGGCATTTTGTAGTCTTTCTTTGTTTTGCAGCTTCTCTTGTTTCATTAATCGCATTTTATAAAGCTGCTACGGCAAAAAATATTGAAGAAGAACGTAGCTGGAAACGCTTTGCACGCGTGGCTTTCGCGATAGATTTCATTTCTGTTGTTTCGGTTTTCGCAACTATTTTATACATTATTTCCAACCATTTATTTGAATACAATTTTGCGTGGGAACATTCAAGCAAAGCGCTCGACATGCAATATTTATTTGCCTGCATTTGGGAATCGCAGGAAGGCAGTTTTTTATTATGGACATTCTGGAATTGCGTGCTTGGAACTATATTAATATTCCGCGCAGGCAAATGGGAAGCGCCGGTGATGACAGTACTAACTTTTGTACAAGTCTGTCTTTCCACAATGATTTTAGGATTGTTTTTATTTGGGGCAAAGATTGGCATTAATCCATTTTTATTAATGCGCCAGCAATTTGGAGATGGGCCAATGTTCAGTCGCCCTGATTATTTAAGCATGCCGCAAATGCAGGATGGGCAAGGCTTAAACTCGTTGCTGCAAAATTACTGGATGGTCATTCATCCGCCGGTTTTGTTTTTAGGATTTGCGTCAACCGTTGTTCCGTTTGCATATGCGATTGCAGGGTTATGGAAAAAACAATATGGCGCGTGGACAAAAATCGCATTACCATGGACGCTTTTTTCAGCCTGCGTTTTAGGAACTGGCGTAATGATGGGTGGCGCCTGGGCTTATGAATCATTAACGTTTGGCGGTTATTGGGCTTGGGATCCGGTGGAAAATGCATCGCTTGTTCCATGGTTGGTTTTGGTTGCAGGATTACATACACAACTTGTTTATAATGCAACCGGGCATTCATTGCGTGCAACAAATTTCTTTTTAATCTTTAGTTTTTTATTGATTTTATATGCAACTTTTTTAACGCGAAGCGGCGTATTAAATGGCGTTTCTGTTCATGCATTTGTTGATGAAGGTTTGAATGCGCAACTCGTCGTTTTTTTATTAACGTTTGTTATTCCATCATTAATATTATTTGCAATCCGCTATAAAAATATACCGCATATTGTAAAAGAAGAAAGCACATACTCGCGCGAATTTTGGATGTTTATAGGGTCATTAGTTTTGTTTTTATCTGCATTGTTTATTTCTGTTTCAACTTCATTACCTGTTATTAATAAAATCGGAAATACCAAATGGACAATAGGCGAGGACACTTCATTTGCATACAACAGAATTGAAATTTTTATTGCAATCATTATTGGATTGCTTACTGCAATTACTCAATATTTAAAATACAAAGACACCACAAGAAAATATTTTGTAAAAAAAATTTTAATACCGACAATTTTTGCGCTCGCAATTTCCATTTCAATAAGTGTGTTTGGAAATATTAATTACGATAAATATGGCGCAGGATTTTTAACTGCTATCCATCTCGCATTGTTTGGCGCTGTGTATGCAGTTATTGCAAACGCAGGCTACATCTGGGCTGGCTTGCGTGGCAAAGTGAAAGCAGCCGGCGCTTCTGTGGCGCATGTTGGTTTTGGGTTGATGCTCGTTGGTATATTATTATCTTCTTCCAAACAAAAAATATTATCTATTAATACAACCGGTATTAATCTTCCTTTTGATCCTAGTTCAAAACAAAATCCATTAGAAAATTTGACATTGCTCAAAAATGTGAAAACAGATATGGGCACTTACTGGACAACTTATGTTAATAGTGATTCCATGAACAAGGCTGGAAACATTACATATTTCAAAATTAATTTTCAGAGAAAAGATGGTTCACATGAATTTAATTTATATCCAAATCTTATAAAAACAACAAAAGGCCAGCAAGGCGTTTCGCAAAATCCGGATAAGTATCACTATGTAAACAGCGATATTTTTACCTACGTTACGTACACCGATAAAATGGAGGAAGATAAGGACACGACTGGTTTTAAGCGTTACCCAATTGCTGCGAATGATACCATTTATTATTCAAAAGGATATATGGTTGTTAATAAAATAACACCGAACCCAAGCAATAATAAATTTCATTTTACTCCGGCAGACACGGCTTTAATGGCGGATATTACAGTTTATGGAAATGATAGCACACACTATAAAGCAAGCCCTGCTTTTTTTGTAAAGAACAACAGGTTAAACGCACTTGCAGATACTGTTTTTGAACAAAATCTGGCGCTGTCATTAAACGGCGTTGCATCAAACAATAAGCTGGAACTTGGTGTTAAAGAATCCAACAGGCTCGTGCCATACGTATCTTTAAAAGTGATCGAATTTCCTCAAATAAATATTTTATGGATCGGCACATTAATTATGATTACTGGCTTTATCATGAGCATTGTGCGCCGCATAAAAATGAGGTTGTCGGTTGTTTAATTTACCATTATTAATATCATTTCTTAATTACTGGTTAAAATAATAAAATGCCACAGGCGTTTGGGTTACAACTGCCGTTTTGCAGTATAAATTATGGAAGATTTTGATTAATTTTAATTGCTTCTATGATAACTGGAAATCAAAAATATATTTTTACCGGGCTGGCAACTTTCCTCTTGTTATTAACAGGTTTTTTCTCGTACGCACAAATTACTGATTCTTCCACTTTACAATACGGGCCGAATGATACAATAATGGTTCCTGCGGTTATTGTTGATGGGCAATTATTGGCATCGAGAAGTTTATCCATTGCAAAAGTGAGCATCCCTATGCCGCCCGCCATGCGCAAGCGTTACGAAGAATGGACGCGTTTAAGAAACGCAGTTTATGTTACTTATCCTTATGCAAAAAAAGCCGGCGCAATAATGAATGATATGAACGCAAAAATGGCGAAGATGACTTCTGAAGATGATAAAAAAGCATATATAAAATCGCGCGAAAAAGAATTAAAAAAAGAATTCACAACACCATTAACCAACTTATCTGTTTACCAGGGAACGATATTAATGAAATTAATTAATCGCCAAACCGGAAATAATTGCTACAATATTATTAAAGAATATAAAGGTGGTTTCACGGCGCGTTTCTGGCAAACCGTTGCATTCTTTTTCAGCAGCAATTTAAAACAACCTTACGATGCAAAAGGTGATGATAAACAAATTGAAATATTTGTAATGGAGATTGAAAAAATGTATCACGGGTAGTGGAGAATTGATAATTTATTAATGGATAATTCATTAATATTTTACAGATGATAATTGACTATTGATGATGTGCGTTGGAAGAATTTTTTTTATTTTTTACTTTTTATTTTTCACTTAATATTTAGTTTTATAACTGATTAATTTTTTCAATCAACCCACTTGTTGAAAAACCTTCTACAATCGGATTGATAACAACTCTTCCGCCATTTGCAATTACTTCATTGGCGCCAACTATTTTATCAATTGTATAATCGCCGCCTTTTACCAATACATCTGGCAAAATTGCTTTGATTAATTTCAGCGGTGTATCTTCTTCAAAAATCACAACGGCATCAACCATTAATAAAGAAGCTAATAATGTTGCGCGCGAATATTGGTTATTAATCGGGCGATGTTCCCCTTTTAATTTTCTTACTGATTCATCGGCATTCACACCAACAATTAAATAGTCTGCTTCGCTTGCAGCGTCTGATAATGAAGCAATATGTCCTTCATGTAAAATATCAAAACATCCATTGGTAAAAGAAATGGTTTTGCTTAATAGACGCAACCGGTTTACCTGGTAAATTATTTCCTGTAACGTGAAAATTTTATGCGGGATTATTTTCGGGTTTTTCATTTATTTTTTTATTAACACGTGGTAACAATATAAAACTGGCTACGCCAAAAACTATAAAACTTATAAACTGCCCGAACCACAATAGCCAGCCAATCGCAAGCCCATAAGGTTCTTTAGGAATATTATAAAATGCAACTGTTTGTTGTACAAGTAATGCGTAAGCGCCAATTCCGCCGGGCGATAAAATAATGCCTATACTTCCAATGGCAAGAACGGTTAATGCATCTGTGCCCGTTAAATGGCTTGTTTCTGTAATGGCGGAAAAACCAAGCCATGTACTCGACCAATATAAAAGCCAGATGCCAATTGTATATACAACAAATAAAAATTTATTCTTTATAGATTTTATACTTGTTAATCCGTGCAAAATATTTTTTAATAATAATTTTATTTTTTGAACGATATTAATATGCCCGAGCCTTCCAAATAAATATTTTAAAAGGATAAGAAAAACAATTAACCCGCCAACGATATAAATTATTTTTTGGTAAGAAACCTGCCCGTTTTTATTTTCAAAAATCGGATAAATTGAACTTACTGCCATTGCATGAAGCACATCAAACTGAAGAATAAAAGTTAATCCGAAAACGATTAACAGGCAAACCAAATCAAACGCGCGCTCTGCTAAAATTGTTCCGACTAATTTATCTGCAGGCGCTTTTTCGTAGCGTGCAAGTATGGTGCATTTTATTACTTCTCCCAAACGCGGCGCGCCAAGATTTACAAGGTATCCAATTAATACACTAAATAAAGTATTGAGCTTTGATGGATGAAAACCAAGCGGCTCCATTAATTGCCGCCATCTTAATGCGCGCAACAAATGGCTAGATAATAAAAGCAGCATAATCGGAATGAGCAACAAATAGTGTGCACGGTTCATGGCATCTTTTAGCTGTTGCCATTTTTGTTCATCAAGATTGCGAAGGCTGAGCCACACAAAAAACGCTGCCAGCGCAGCGAATAAAAAATATTGTAATACGCCAAGAATTTTTTTGTTCATAAGTCAGGGAACAATTTACAATATTTAAAGCCATTAAAAAAAACATCTACAATTTGTTTCCTTCTTTCGGAAAAACCAAACTTGGATTAAATTTTTTTGCTTCTTCAAAATCCATTAATGCATAGGAAATAACGATTACAACATCGCCGGCTGCGCCTTGTCTTGCAGCTGGCCCGTTGAGGCAGCAAACGCCTGAACCGCGTTTGCCTTTTATAAGATAAGTTTCAATGCGTGATCCATTGTTTACATTCACCACCTGAATTTTTTCATTGGCAATCATGTTCGCGGCGTCCATCAAATCTTCATCCAATGTAAGGCTGCCAACATAATTTAAATTGGCTTCTGTTATAACAACCCGGTGAACTTTCGATTTTAAAATTTCAATTTGCATATTAATAAATTAATAATCCGGAAGTAATTTTTCTTTCAGCTTTTCATTCTCTCCAAACTTCCTCAACAAACTTTGCGTGCGCAAAAGTAACAATCTATTTTAAGTTATGTTCATTGGTTAAAATCATATTGTCAATTAACCGCGTCTCATTTTGAAATGCAGCGATTAATGCAACCAGTTTTTTTCCTTTATTATAATGATGAATTATTTCTAAATTATCCGCATCAGCAATTTCAACGTAATCGATTTTAAAATTATTTTCTGTAAGCATATTTTTTGCTTCATTAATAATTTCAGTAAAATCTTTTTGCATTAAATTTTCTTTTAAAAAAGAAAGCGCTTTATAAATTGCAGTTGCTTTTTTTCTTTCATCATCATTTAAACGCGTGTTCCTGCTGCTCATTGCCAACCCATCATTTTCGCGAAGCGTTTCACACGTATGAAATTTTATTTTCAAATCTTTAATTTCAATTAATTTTTTTATCACCATGCATTGCTGGTAATCTTTTTGCCCCATAAAAAGATGATCGGGTTTTACAATATTCATCAAGCGTTCCATCACCTGGCAAACGCCTTGGAAATGGCCGGGGCGAAACTCTCCTTCCAAAATTGTTTCTAAATAACCAAGATTATAATGTTCAAGATTTTTTGTTCCATCAGCATAAATTTCATAAACATCAGGAAGAAATAGAACGTCGGCTCCATTTTTTTCCAGCAGATAAATATCTTTCTCAATTGTTACCGGGTATTTCTGAAAATCTTTCGGATCATTAAATTGCGTCGGGTTTACAAATATGCTGCAAACCGTTAATGCTGCTGTTTTTTTTGATGCATTAATAAGCGACAAATGGCCGTTGTGCAAAGCGCCCATCGTTGGCACAAATCCAATTTCTGCTCCGTCATTTTTTTGCGTTTGCAGGTAAGTTATTAGTTCGGCGGCTTTTTTAAATAATATCATTTTACAATGTTTTATGGCTGCAAATGCAGTATCGGTGCTAAGTTTCTAATAAATACCATACCTTTGCAAACTGTTTTAAAAAGGTAAATCTTCATCAATTACATCAATAATGTTAACAAAGAAAAGAATTTTATTTATTGCCAACGAAATGTCTCCTTATTTAGAACTGACGGAGTTTGCGGAAACGGTTAACAAACTGGCGATTAAATCGAATGACACGGGATTTGAAGTGAGGTGCATTATGCCACGTTTTGGAGTGATTAATGAACGCAGGCACCGGCTGCATGAAGTAGTGCGTTTATCGGGCATTAATGTTTCTATTAATAATGATGATTATCCATTGCAGATTAAAGTTGCTTCGTTGCCAAATGCAAGGCTGCAAATTTATTTTTTGGATAATGAAGATTTGTTTAAACGCAAATACATTTTTAACGACGAGAATGAAAAGTGGTATGACGATAACGGATTGCGCATGGTTTTCTTTTGCAAAGGCGCATTGGAAACTGTCAAAAAATTTGGTTGGCCGCCAGACATTATTCATTGCAGCGGCTGGATGTCTTCACTTGTTCCATTGTATTTAAAAACTGTTTATAAAAAAGAACCTGTGTTTGCGCACAGTAAAGTTGTATTTACAATTGGCCAAAATACTTTTAAAGAAAAGCTGGGTGCAGATTTTTCAAAGCTTGCAAACATTCATCCGAATATTAAGCCAAAAGATTTGGAGCCTTTCAAAGACGTTAATAATACAGCATTGTTCAGAGGCGGCGCAACGTATAGTGAAGCCATCACTTTTGGCGCAGAAAAAGTGGATAAGAAATTAGCGGAAGAATTTGGCAAAGTGCGTGGCAAACAGGTTTTATCATTTAATGCAGAAACTGATTTGATAGATTATTTGCAATTGTTTAATGATCTTACAAAAGCATAGTTGTTAATAATATAAAAGGCTACAAGATTTGCAGACTTTTATTTAAAAATATAATTTCAGCCATTATCTTTGCTGCGGAAAAAATTCCATTAATTGTTATTTAAAAATGATTAATGGAATTTTATTTATAAAGAATTACTTACTATCAAACTTTTAAAAATTTATGCCTTACTTATTTACTTCCGAAAGCGTTTCTGAGGGCCATCCAGATAAAGTAGCCGACCAGATTTCTGATGCGCTAATTGATAATTTTCTCGCTTACGATCCGGAATCAAAAGTTGCCTGCGAAACGCTTGTAACAACAGGCCAGGTTGTGCTTGCGGGAGAAGTAAAATCCAAAGCATATTTGGATGTGCAGGATATTGCACGCGATGTAATCCGTAAAATTGGTTACACAAAAAGTGAATATATGTTTGAAGCAAATTCTTGCGGAATTTTTTCTGCCATTCATGAACAATCTTCAGACATTAACCAAGGCGTTGACAGGAAAGTGAAGAAAGAAGATTTTGAAACAAAAGCAAATGCACAAGGCGCCGGCGACCAGGGAATGATGTTTGGTTATGCCACAAAAGAAACCGATAATTATATGCCGCTCGCATTAGATTTAGCGCATAAAATTTTGCAGGAACTTTCTAAAACACGCCGCGCCGGAAAGGAATTAAAATATCTTCGCCCGGATGCAAAAAGCCAGGTTACCATTGAATATAATGACAACAACGAACCGATAAGAATTGATACAATTGTTGTTTCTACACAGCATGATGATTTTGATTCGGATAAAATAATGCTTGACAAAATTAAAAATGATATCATCAGCGTTATTATGCCAAGAGTGAAAAAACAATTGAAACCTTCCATACAAAAATTGTTTAACGATAAAATTATTTATCACATTAATCCAACCGGAAAATTTGTAATCGGCGGCCCGCACGGCGATACAGGTTTAACAGGAAGAAAAATTATTGTTGATACTTATGGTGGAAAAGGTGCGCACGGCGGTGGTGCATTTTCAGGAAAAGATCCAAGCAAAGTTGATAGAAGCGCTGCATATGCAACGCGCCATCTTGCAAAAAATTTAGTTGCGGCAGGCGTTGCGGATGAAGTGCTGGTGCAGGTTTCCTACGCTATTGGTGTTGCAAAACCAACATCTATTAATGTAAAAACTTTCGGTTCTGCAAAGGTTGATTTAACTGATGGAGAAATCGGAACCATTGCAGAAGGCGTGTTTGATATGAGGCCTTATGCTATTGAACAACGTTTCAAATTGCGCAACCCGATTTATAGTGAAACTGCTGCTTACGGGCATATGGGAAGAAAAAATGAAGTGGTTACAAAAATTTTTAACAAAGGAAAAGAGAACGAGAAAGAAGTAGAAGTTGAATTGTTTACCTGGGAAAAACTTGATTTTGTTCCGCAGGTAAAAAAAGCATTCGGAATTAAATAATAAATAATTCGTAATAATATCCGGTGGCTCAATGGCTCAATTGAATTGAGAAATTGAGCCATTTTATATTGAACCAATAATTATGGATACATCAATAAACCCATGGAAAATTCTTGCCGAAAAACCAATCTACGATAACAACTGGATTAATGTAACGCAGTATGATGTTATTAATCCCGGTGGCGGAAAAGGTATTTATGGCAAAGTTCATTTTAAAAAAATTGCTGTTGGTGTTTTGCCGCTTGATGAAGATTTTAATACCTATTTAGTCGGACAATATCGTTTCACACTAAATGCATACAGTTGGGAAATTTGTGAAGGTGGTGGCGAGTTTGGTGAAGATCCTGTTGAAGGTGCAAAGCGCGAATTGATTGAAGAAACAGGATTAATAGCGCATGAATGGACGCAGGTATTAACCATGCATCTTTCCAATTCCGTAAGTGATGAATTTGCCGTTTTATATGTTGCAAGAAATTTAGAACAACGAACTGCACGGCCGGAAGAAACAGAACAATTAATGGTAAAAAAATTACCTTTTGAAGAAGCCTATCAAATGGTGCAAAAAGGAATAATAACAGATTCAATGTCTGTCGCAACAATTCAAAAAGTAAAATTGATGATGCTCGACGGAAGCCTTTCAAAATAAATAAAATGGATAAATCTTCATTAATAACCGGCCGCCATCCCTTGATAGAAGCCATTAATTCCGGCCGTGCTATTGATAAAATTTTTTTTCAACGCAACGTAAGCGGCGAATCAATTGGTGAAATAAGAAAGCTCGCAAAAGAATTTAATATTCCCATTCAGCAAGTTCCGCCGGAAAAAATGAACAGCTTTACACGCGCAAATCACCAGGGCGTTTTGGCATTTGCCGCATTAATAAAATATTTGGATTTACAGCAGGTAATCGATCACGTTGTATCAACCGGCGAAGCGCCATTATTTATTATGCTCGATGGAATTACCGACGTGCGCAACATTGGCGCGATGGCACGCACTGCAGTTTGTTGCGGCGCGCAGGCATTAATAATTCCCGACAAGGGTGTTGGGAGCATGAATGAAGAAGCGATGAAATCCAGTGCTGGCGCGCTTGAGAGCATACAGGTTTGCCGCGTTGGCAGTTTGCTTAAAGCAATTGATACGTTACATCTAAATGGAATCCGCGTTGTTACAAGCGAGATTAATTCAGATAAAAAATTGTTTGAATTAAGTTTTAAAGAACCTTGTTGCATCGTGATGGGCAGTGAAGATAAAGGCGTGCAACCTTACATTAGTAAAGCGGCTGATGAACATTTTATTATACCAATGAAAAGTGAGTTTAATTCTTTTAATGTTTCCGTTGCAACAGGAATAATTTTATATGAAGCAATGAAACAACGCCAATCATAATCATTCAAAAATTTTATTAATGAATGAGCATAAAAATATTTCCTTAATAGAATGCCCGCGCGATGCGATGCAGGGATGGAAACATTTTATCTCCACAGAAAAAAAAATTGCGTACATCAATTCATTAATAAAAGTTGGATTCGATACGCTTGATTTTGGAAGTTTTGTTTCGCCGAAATCAATTCCGCAAATGGCCGATACAAAAGAAGTGATCAAAGGCTTAAACCTGAATGCGCAAAGCACAAAGCTTTTGGCAATCGTTGCAAACACGCGTGGCGGGCAGGAGGCAGCGGATTATGATGAAATATCGTATCTCGGTTTTCCTTTTTCTGTTTCAGAAACTTTTCAGTTGAGAAATACAAACAGCTCGATTGAAGAATCATTAAAACGCGTGGAAGAAATTCAAAACATTTGTATTAATAAAAATAAGAAATTGGTTATTTATATTTCCATGGGTTTTGGGAATCCTTATGGCGATTTATATTCTGAAGAAATAGTTTTTGAGTGGGTTAATAAAATTGTTTCACTTGATGTAAAAATAATTTCGCTGGCAGATACAGTTGGATTGGCAAATGCTGAGCAGGTTTTTTCAATAACAAATTATTTGATTAATAAATTACCGCAACATGAAATTGGTGTTCACCTGCACTCAACATTAATAAACTGGAAAGATAAGGTGGACGCGGCTTTGCGCGCAGGTTGCAAAAGATTTGATGGCGCTTTAAAAGGAATTGGCGGCTGCCCGATGGCTGATAATGAACTGGTAGGAAATATGGATACAGAATTAATGATTCCATATTTTGAACAGTTGGGTTTATTAAAAAACATTAATAAAAATGCATTACAAAAAAGCAGTTTTTTAGCATCAGAAATTTTTGCTTGATGATAATGCAGTTGACAAAAAATACAACCAAACCGCATATCATTTTATATAAAAGAAATGATGGAACAGAAACATGGATGCATGCAAGCGATTTTTTTATAAGGCACGATTTGAGCCATTATGCTATTGAAAAAACATTAAATTATTCAACCGCATTTATGGGCATGCTGAATAATGGAATGGAAATAACAGATTTTGAAAACCGCGAAAAGCGGCTACAGTTAACGGTTTCAGAAGAAGCGTGGTATGCAGAAAATATGGCTAATTTATTTTTGATTGAAATTGCAGAAGGAAATTTTGATGACTTTAATAAAATATCAGCTGCAGCTTTTATAAAAATGAACCACAATTTTCCAACACCTTTTATTAACAATGAAGAACTAAACAGCGTCAGAAAATATTTGCGTGAACTATTAAATACCTGGAAAGAATTGCCGGATGGCGAAAAAATTACTTTAAACTTTTGATTGGGTAATTATGGAATTTTATTTACCACTAAACATTTCTTCATTATCAGAACCAATAAAATATCCTGATAAATTATTATTAATCGGCTCGTGTTTTACAGAGCATATTGGAAATTATTTACAGGAATTAAAATTTGATGTGCTGCAAAACCCAAATGGAATTTTGTTTGATCCGTTAAGTGTTTCAAATAGTTTGGTGAGTTATATTCAAAACAAACAATACACAGACAATGATCTGATTTATTTAAACGAACTCTGGCAAAGCTGGCAGCATCATAGTTCTTACTCGAATATTAATAAAGAAGATTGTTTAAAAAACATTAATGCTTCGCAAATGCGCGCACATACATTTCTTAAGCAAACGAAATGGTTAATCATTACTTTAGGAACATCTTTTTCATATCAATTAATAGAAAATAATAAAGCTGTTGGAAATTGTCATCGTGCGCCCGCACAACTTTTTCATAAACATTTAATGACGATTGAAGAAATAAATACCACACTTGATAATTGTCTTTTCCAACTCTTTCATTTCAATCCTGATTTGCGTGTAATTTTTACTGTAAGTCCTGTTCGCCACACACGCGATGGCGTTGTTGAAAATAACAGGAGCAAAGCAAGGCTGATAGAAAGTGTTCATCACCTTGTTAATAAATTTGATCGCATTCATTATTTTCCTGCGTATGAATTGGTGATTGATGTGCTGCGCGATTATCGGTTTTATGATTTGGATATGGTTCACCCAAATTACCAGGCAACAAGTTTTGTGCTTGAAAATTTTGCAGAACATTATATAGAACCCGCGTCCAGAGCCATTATGCAGGAAGTTAAAAAAATTGCGATTGCAAGAAAACACAAAGCATTTCAACCAGCAACAAATGCACACAAACAATTTTTGCAAACGCAATTATTAAGAACGCAGGAACTAAAAAACAAATACCCATTTCTTGATTTGGAAGATGAGTTGAAATATTTCGCGAGAGCATTATAAAGAAAAATTATTAGTGACTTATCAATCTCACTGTTTTATTAATGAACAAAAAAATTGTAAATTCAATAATTCAAATTCTCTTATGACAAGGCAAACTATTATAGAAAAAACAGTTTTAATAATAAACCAGCTTCCTGAAGATAAGGCTGCTGAAATATCTGATTTTGCTGACTTCATTATTAAGAAATATGAAGAACAATTGATCACAAAAAATATTCAGCAATTGGTTACAGAAAATAATTCCTTTAATTTTTTGCTTGAAGAAGAGACACTTTATTCAGTAAAAGATTTGAAAGAACGCTATAATGATTAAAGGAGACATCATTCTCATCCCATTTCCTTTTACAGATTTAACAAGCAGCAAACTCAGGCCTGCAGTGGTTTTGATTGAAACTAACGAAGATTTGACTTTAAGTTTTATCACATCACAATTTAAATGGAGAGAACCAACTGACATCGAATTATTTCCTTCTGAACAAAATGGAATTAAAAAAAAATCATTAATCCGTCTTTCGAAAATTGCTACAGTTGATCGATCGCTGGCAGTTGGGAAACTTGGTGAATTACAGAAAATGAAATCAAAGAATTAAATTCAAAATTAAAAATACTTTTAAAGTTGTAATTTTTCTATTCACTTATTCTTATTTATTAATCATGACTATGTTTTTTAAACCCAACAAATTTTGTAAAATTCTTCTTTCATTCATCGCGCTTATTTTTATTAATAATGCCTTCGCGCAAAAACCTGTTCCGCTTTTTAAAGTGATTGCATTTTATACTGCTAAAGAAGATGCAGCGCATATAAGTTTTGTGCATGAAGCAAATGCATGGTTTCCAAAAACTGCGGAGAAATATAATTTCATTTATGACTCAACAAATAATTGGGACAACATGAATGCAACGTTTCTAGCAAATTACCAGGTTGTACTTTTTTTAGATACACGCCCCGAAGGTGCGAAGCAGCGCGAAGCTTTTCAAAAATATATGGATGGTGGCGGCGGATGGATCGGTTTTCATTTTGCTGCGTTTGCATTAACGCCTTCTGGCGTTGAGCAAAATTGGGATTGGTATCATAATACTTTTCTTGGCTCGGGGCAATATGTAAGCAATATATGGAAGCCTGTAAATGCAATGCTTGATGTGGAAGATAAAAATCATCCGGCTACAAAAAATTTGCCGGCAAAATTTATTGCCGCGCCAAACGAATGGTATCGCTGGGAAAAAGACTTGCGCAAAAATCCTGATATAGATATTTTATTGTCGATTGACTCGAGCAGTTTTCCACTTGGCACTGGCCCGAAGTTGCATGAAATATGGCACAGTGGCTATTATCCCGTTGTGTGGAGCAATAAAAAATATAAAATGATTTACATGAACATGGGACATAATGATATGGATTATGATCATCATTATGATAATACGGTGAAAACATTATCGTATACATTAAGCAACTACACGCAAAACCAAATGATAATTGATGCGTTGATGTGGATGGGAACGGGGAAGAAATAATTTTTATGAATTAAATTTTATCAATGTGGAAATGTGCTGATGTGAAAATGTGAAAATAAAATCGTTATAAATAAAGTTTTGGTTTATAGTTGTTATGAAGTTCGCGGAGTTATTCTGCGGACTTTTTTATTAATAAGGTTACCGGTAATTTTATTTGCTGAATAAAGAACCAAATGTACAAGTGTGCGACGCAACTGGTGCTGAATAGAAATTCAAATGCTAAGTACATAATATTGATTTTAAAATTAAAGTTTTGTGAACAGGCAACGTATGCATTGCATTTTGCATTTAGATAAGTATAACCTCAACGTGCAGAAAATTTATTAATGGAAATAGCGGAACTGATTATAGAAGCAAACAATGGAAGTGCTGCCGCGCAAAAATATTTATTTGATTTGCTGGCAGATAAAATGATGCTCGTGTGCAGGCGCTATTTAAAAAGCAGGGAAGATGCGGAAGAGGTTTTGCTGGACGGGTTTTATAAATTTTTTAAAGGCTTAAATACTTTTAAATATCAAAGCGATGCTGCGTTGATTGCGTGGCTGAAAAAAATAATTATTAATGAATGCCTGATGTTTTTGCGCAAGAAAAATGTGTTTAACATGGTTACGGAAAGTGCTGCTGAAGAAATTGCTTTTGAAGAAGATGCGCTTAATAATTTATCGGCGTCGGAGATTTTTAATTTGCTTGCACAATTGCCCGTTGGTTACAGAACTGTTTTTAATTTGTACGTAATTGAAGGAATGGAACATAAAGAAATTGCAGTGCTAATGGGCATTTCAGACGGAACATCAAAATCGCAACTGAGCAAGGCGAAATCATTATTACAAAAAATGTTGTTACAAAACGGAGTTGAATATGCACAACGAAAAACAAAATAATTTATCAAACTGGAAAGATAAACTGGAAGATTTTTCAAGTTTTCCGGGTGAAGAAATGCTTGATAAAAATGAATCATGGAACAAATTACATAACCGCTTGCGTGAGAAACCGCGCAATAATAAAATGATTTTTTACTGGCTTGCTGCAGCTTGTTTGTTGTTAATATTTTTTGTGCCAAAAATTATTAATAAGAAAAACGAAAATGATTTGGTGAAAAATATTTCAACAAAAAATAAAAAAGAAACGAAGGCTGATGTTCGTGTTTTACATCATGAAGACATTATTAATAAACCTGCAATTGCGGTTAAACAAATTGAAAAAAAAGCTGATAATAATTTTGATAAAAAAGAAAAGATTAATAAAAATTTAAACACTTTTTCTAAGAAAAATATTTCGGTTGCATTGAACGTTTTAAAAACTAATGAACCTGTAATTATTAATGAGCATTTGATTACAGATACTCCGGCTGTTGTAATTGCATCTTTGGCTGTTAAGAAAAAGTTGCGCGTGCTGCACATTAATGAAATTGAAAATGCAAATGAAGGAACGGCTTCATTAAACGATCATATTTATAATTTGCCATTTGCAAAAACAAATGATATAAGCAAACAAAAAACTTCAGCCACGCCAGATTATGCTGGCCTTATTAAAATAAAAATTTATTCCTCAAATTAAATAACATGAAAAAAATTATCATCGCACTGATGCTTGTTGCAAGCGTCACAGGAACTTGTTTTGCCCAGACAGAAAACGGATTTGCCAATACAGACAAGACTTTCCAGCTATCGCAGCAATATTTTAAACGGATATTTATTATTGATTTAGGCAAAGGAAATAAGCTACAAATTAATTTGTATGACATGGATGATTTGGCCATGTTTAATAATATGGATTCTGTGCTGCATGTTTTTTTAAAAGATATTGAACCGCTGAAAGATTCTTTGTCGGATGAATTGACATCAAAGCGAATTGATTATTTAACGGATTCTATGGGAAGAAAAAAAATTCTTCTTCAACAGTTTAAACAAAAAGGATCGAGCTATTTGGTAAATCATGGTGATGTTGCTGCATTGAAACTGGAACAGGATACTGTAAATTTTGTTGGCGCTGTTCAATACACAGCAAAATATACTTTGCGAAAAGCGTTTAAGGATACGCGTTATTATAAGCTGAGTTTTTTTATTAATAACATAAATGATCTTTCAAATTATACAGATGGAAAGTTGAGTGAGAAAATTATTAATCTTCAAAAAAATGTAAACAGCCAATGGACAAATGATTTTAATGGAATGTATAATAATGTTGATAAAACGGTGAAAGCAAGACAGCCACGCGGTTACATTGGCATGGGAGATTTTTTAGAAATGCATATTTCTGTAAATGCACAGAATTATAAAAATTATTTTGTTCCGTCGGTTAGCCTTGGCGCTTCACTGGTTTTAAGTAAGAATGATTTTAAAAGAGATATTGGCCTTTTTTGGGAACCCAATTTTTTCTTTGCAAAAAATACACAAGGAAATTTGCAAGTGTATAGAAATGATCTATTAACGCTGACGTTTGGCCAAGGCCCGGTGAAAGATCATGATCCAAGAAAGGAATCAACATTTCTTACCGTATTTTCTATTAGTTATTTAATAACAAGAAAAGGGGATTTTATGGATAAGCAAACGATAAGATTTGGTGCGGGAGAAATATCATTGTTCGAGGGAAAAACGAAAATTGAACCGGCAATTTATTTCAATAATTTATTTAAAAACGTAACGCCAGGAATCAGGTGGATTCAGAGCTTTTAATAAATAATTTATCAATAAAATAATTAGTTGTAAGGTGCAAATGAAAATTCTGTTTGTAAAAATTGTTCCAGTTTTTCTAATAATATTAATTGGTTTAATGCGCGGTTGAGGTTTTGTTCGGGATAAGATGTTTTGTAATAAATATCACCGTTTAAAAAATCTGCGACAAAACGAAGCGATTGCATAAACGTTAATATCAATCCGGAATAATGAATGTTCTTTTTTTCTTTATCAGAAAAAATATCACCGGCGCCTTCCAGATAGCCCGTCAATATTGATTTGTAGAAGGATGGGCGGATAGCAATATCTTCCCATGCTTTGCTATTTTCATCAACGCTGCAAGTCATTGTTCTTATCATATCGCCCAAATCAGAAAAATATTTTCCGGGCATTGTGGTATCCAAATCAACAGGGCAAATCACTTTATCAGTTGCGGTATCAAAAAGTATATTGCTGATTTTGCAATCGTGGTGCATTACACGTTCAGGATAATCAGGAGAATTAATCGTAGAGTTATAAAAATCGACCAACGCTTTTCGTTGACGAAGCTGCGCAATAATATGTGTTGATTTTAATAATCTTTTTACAGGCGCATTTGCAACTGCGTCTTCAAACTGTTTGTAACGAAAAGCGAGATTGTGAAAATCAGGAATGATTACATGAAGTTTATTAATGTTTAATCCGGCTAATGATTTTGTAAAACCGGCAAAACTTTTTGCAACAGTAAAAGCTGCATCTTCATTTGTTGCGTTCATTGGCGAATAAGAACCATCAACAAAATTTGTTGCACGCCAGTAATTTTTTTCTTCATCAATAAATAATAATTTTTCGTTTTTATTTTTTATTGGCGCAGGAATATTAATAGCATGTTGCGCTTCGAGATATTCAAAAATTTCTTTGTAGTTGGAAATAATATCTTCAGGCTTCGAAAAAATATTTTTATTAATGGCTTGCAAAACCAATTTATTTTTTAAAGCATTAGCAATTTTATAGGTATGATTAATCAACCCGTTTCCGAGTTGTTCAATTTTAATTTCGTTAGCAGATCCGATAAATTCTTCCGCGGCTTTTTGTACAAGTTCCTGCTTCACTTATTGTCTTTTAGAATTCATCATTCAATGCAAAATTATTTTTTCTGTACATCCATTGCCCGCTTGTAAAGTCAGGAAAATCCACTGTCTGGTTTCCTGTTTCAACACTCATTTCGCTTAATGGTGTAATCGCGCTCCATGCTGCGGCATCATACACATCCATCGGCGTCGCCACTTTTCTTTTTATTGATTCAACAAATGCGTGCATTACAAAAAAGTCCATTCCACCATGGCCTGCACCTTCTGTATCTTTTCCATATTTTTTCCATAATGGATGATCGTATTTATCAAGATAAGGTTGCGCAAGTTCCCATGCATCATCTGTTTTTGTTGTGCCTTCAATGTACAAAGATTTATTAACGTCCATCCACAAACCTTTTGTTCCCTGCACACGAAAACCAAGTGAATATGGCCGCGGATTATTTGTATCATGCTGCAACAAAATTGTTTCGCCATTTACACATTTAATGTGCGTGGTAACGATGTCGCCTAATTTAAATTCAACTTTTGCATTGGGATGATTCGGGCCGCCTTTTTCAACAATATAATTATGCAGTCCGCGAGATTTTGTAGAGAAAGATGACAACGAAACAAAACGGTTGCCATGATTAATATCCAGCATTTGCGCAACAGGCCCGATGCCATGCGTCGGGTATAAATCTCCATTGCGATGAACAGAATGATTGGTTCTCCACTTCGCTTCTGAAAATGCTTTGTCACCAAACTCAGCGCCCGTGCCGCCGCTGTTGTTTCCCGCATTAAATTTTACACCGCGCAAATCATGCTGGTAGCCGGCTTGCAAATGAAGCAATTCACCAAACATATTTTGACGCACCATATTCATCACGGCCATCACATCGCGGCGGTAACAAACATTTTCGAGCATCATCAAATTGCCATTATTTTTTTCACATGCTTTCACCACGTTCCAATGATCTTCCAAGGTAATTCCCAGCATTACTTCTGTGCCCACATATTTTCCAGCTTCCAAACTTCCAATCGCCATTGGCGCGTGCCATTCCCACGGAGTGGCAATAATAACACCTTCAATTTCTTTAAGCTCTAATAATTTTTTCCATGCATACGGATCGCCTTTAAAAACTTTTGGCATTGGCTTGCCGGATTTTTTTATAAGATCAATTGCATGCTGCAACATAAAGTCATCAACATCACAAATGGCAACAACATCTACATCGCTTCTGCGAAGAGCATTGTCCAAATGGTTTTGCCCGCGAAGGCCAACACCAATAAAAGCCAATTTTACCTTTTGATTGTCTTTTGCAAAGGTGCCCGAAGGAAGAATGTGTATTGCGCCGGCTGCCATTGCGGTGTTCTTAACAAATGTTCTGCGGTTCATATAAAATGGATGATTATTATTAAGAAAGCAAAGTAGATAAATTTGATGATAGTAAGATTACATTAAAAAAATTTACGCAACCGTGTGTTTTTAATTTTATTAATGAACGCGATCGCCACGCACTTCAAGCTCAAGCATGGCGCCAGCTTCATATTCAAGCCATTTTTTCCATCGTTTGCGAACGGTTTCTTTATTAATATAAGTTTCCGCAAGCTCGATAAATAAATGATAATGGCCGGCTTCGCTTTCCATAAAACGGCGATAAAAATTCCGCAAATATTCATCTTCCAAACCTTCGCTTAATCTTTTAAAACGTTCGCAACTGCGCGCTTCTATTAATGCAAAAATTAAAAGTTTATCTAAAAAACTTTCATCAGGGCTGCCATCTTTTTTTTGAAACGCGATTAATTTATTTACATATTCATCTTTGCGTTGCTTGCCGAGTTTTAATCCGCGTTTTTGTAATTCTGCAAGTACCAAACGAAAATGTCCCCATTCTTCAGTAACGATTGGCGATAATTGATTCACTAATTTTTCTTTTTCCGGATAACGTTGTATTAATGAAATGCAGCTTGTTGCTGCTTTCTGTTCGCAATACGCGTGGTCGGTTAAAATTTCTTCCAAGGAAATACTTGCGAGATTAACCCATCTCGGATCGGTTGATAATTGAAGGCCGAGAATATTTTTTGTGTCTGTTTGCATGAATGATTTTTACTTTCGTGCGATTAAAGGGATATTTGATTTTGTAAAAATATGAAAGAAGATTTTTTAGATAAGAAATTAAATGAGCGAAAAGAAAATAATGCTTTTCGCCAATTGCGTTTGCCAGATAATAAAATTGATTTTTGTTCAAACGATTATTTGGGAATTGTAAAAAATAATTTGCTTGAAAGCTTAATGCATAAAGCAAAAAGCGTAAAGCAGTTAACACATGGTTCAACTGGTTCGCGGTTACTTGCGGGAAATTATTTATTAATAGAAGAAACAGAAAAAATACTTGCTGATTTTCATGATTCGGAAGCGGGATTAATTTTTAATTCTGGTTATGATGCGAACGTTGGATTATTAAGTTGTGTTCCGCAACGTGGCGATACAATTATTTATGATTATCTCAGCCACGCATCTTTGCGTGATGGAATTCGTTTATCATTTGCAAATGCATTTTCTTTTTTGCATAATGATTTGGAAGATTTGGAAAAGAAATTAAAAGTTGCTGTTGGAAATATTTTTGTGGTTACAGAATCTTTGTTTTCGATGGACGGAGATTTTGCGCCATTAATAGAAATTTCTTTACTGTGTGAAAAATACAATGCGTCATTAATAATTGATGAAGCGCACGCAACTGGCGTTGTTGGCGAAAAAGGTGAGGGGCTTGTGCAACATTTGCACTTACAAACAAAATGTTTTGCGCGCATCCACACTTTTGGAAAAGCAGTTGGCGCGCACGGCGCGATTATTTTAGGAAGTAAAAAATTGAAAGATTATTTAATTAATTTTTCACGCGCATTTATTTATACAACTTCATTGCCGGAAGTGAGTGTTGAAACGATTAAAAATAGTTATGAAATTTTTCCATCATTAATAAATGAAAGAAGCCATTTGCAAAATTTGATTACGCATTTTCAATCTTCATTAATAAAATTTGAAAAATTAAAAAGTGAAACGCCGATACAAATTGTTATCGTTCCGGGAAATGAAAATGTGAAAATGCTTGCGCAAAAATTGCAGGATAATAATTTGGATGTCCGTGCCATTTTATATCCGACGGTTCCAAAAAATGCCGAGCGTTTGCGAATTGTGTTGCATGCGTTTAATACGATTGATGAAGTTGATTTGCTTATTAATAATTTGAAATAATTTTTTTATTAATGCCACAGAGAACCGATGAGGTTTTAAAGTTTCTCTGCGATTCTCTCTAACTCTGCGAAACTCTGTGGCTTGAAAAAAGCTCAATAAAGAATCCATTGTACAAGAGTGCGACGCCAATGAAGTTGAATAGTAATTCGTCAGCTCACTACAAAAAATAAAATCACACATCACACTGTAAAAGTTTTTATATTCGGTTTTCCATTTTTTAATTCATTTATTAATGTATGCAAATCGTACGGTTTTCGGTTAGCGCTGTTATAACAATTGTCCTGATTTATTTATTAAACAACGAATGGAACGTAGGCGGGAAGCCAATTCCACCGATTGGCAAATTGCTGAGCCCGCAACATGGCTTTTGGCAAAATGCGGATGATGTTGAAAAAGATTATGCTGCAGATTTACAATTTCCACAACTGAAAGATAAAGGCGAAGTATATTTTGATGACAGAATGGTGCCGCATGTTTTTGTGCAGAATGAAGTTGATGCATATTTTATACAAGGCTATTTGCATGCAAAATTTCGTTTGTGGCAAATGGAATTTCAGGTGTATGCTGCGGCTGGAAGAATCAGTGAATTGATAGGAGAGAAAGCGATTAATTACGATAAAGATAAAAGGCGTTTGGGAATGATTTACGCTGCGGAAAAAGCAGTTGCGGAAATGGAAAAAGATTCGGTAACAAAATCTGAATGTGATGCTTACACTGCCGGCATTAATGCGTACATAGAAAATATGAAAGCGAGTGAATTGCCTGTTGAATATAAATTGCTGAATTATCAACCGGAAAAATGGAGCAATTTAAAAACGGCTTTGTTCTTAAAATATATGTCGTTTGAATTGGCAGGAAGTGAAAGTGATTTTGAAAATACAAATGCAAAAACAGTTTTTGGATTAAGCAATTTTGAAAAAATGTATCCATACATGTTGGATTCATTAGATCCGATTATTCCGAAAGGAACGGTTTATCCTGCACCAACTTTGAATGTGAAAATTCCTACGAGTGCAGATTCATTATATTTTAATAGAAAAGATTCTGTTGGTTTTGTTACAGACAAACCAGATAAAGATAATGGTAGCAACAACTGGGCAGTAAGTGGAAAGAAAACAAAAAGTGGCAAACCTATTTTATGTAATGATCCGCATCTTGGATTGAACCTTCCATCGCTTTGGTATGAAATGCAAATTACCACGCCAAACTTTAATGCATACGGTGTTTCATTTCCAGGCTCACCGGGAATTATTATTGGTTTTAATGATAGTTGCGCATTTGGCGTAACCAACGCTGAGCGCGATGTTCGCGATTATTATGAAATAAAATTTCGTGATGAAAGCATGAAAGAATATTGGTTTAATAATGAATGGAAGATGAGTGATTTTCGATATGAACACATTGCCATAAAAAATAAACCGGAGATTATTGACACTGTTGCATACACCGTTTTCGGGCCGGTGATGTATGATAAAACTTATAATGGAAACGGAAGAACAAATGGAAAATATTATGCAGTGCGTTGGAAAGCGCATGATGCAAGCAATGAATTAATGACTTTTAATTTATTGAACCGCGCAAAAAATTATAAAGATTATGCAGAAGCAATAAAATACATGCATGTGCCAGGACAAAATTTTGTGTTCGCTTGCAAGAATGGCGATATTGCCATTTGGGATCAGGGAGAATTTCCTGCGAAGTGGAAACGGCAGGGAGATTTTGTAATGCCGGGAATTGACAGTACTTACATGTGGCAGGGAAATATTCCGCAAAGTGAAAACCCGCACATGATAAATCCTGAACGTGGTTTTGTTAGCAGCGCTAATCAAATGCCCGCCGATCCTGCAACGTATCCATATTATTTAGATGGAAGTTTTCCGCCATATCGTGGTTTTATTATTAATAGAAAACTTTCGCAGATGAATGATATTACGCCGGAAGACATGATGAAATTGCAAACGGATAATTACAATGTGTTTGCAGAAATGGCCGTTCCGCTTTTTAAAAAATTTATGAATGAAAATGCATTGGATGAAAATGAAAAAAAATATTTTGATACATTAATAAACTGGAATTATAGAAATGATATTCACGAAAAAGGCGCAACTGTTTTTACCATAGCATGGGATTATTTTGAAAGGGAAGTTTGGCTGGATGATATGAACAGCTCAAAATTAAAATTGGACCATCCTGTCTCAAGCACCACGCTGGAAGCGGTTTTGAAAGATTCTAATTTGATTTTTCTTGATAATATTAATACGCCGCAAAAAGAAACATTGCGAGATGATATTACTGCCAGCTTTAAAAAAGCTGCCGCAGTAATAAAAAATGCAGAAGCAGAAGGCCGTTTCAATTGGGAAAAATATAAAGACACAAAAGTGACGCACCTCGCGAAGCTCGCACCTTTCAGCAGGTTGCATTTGCCCATTGGCGGTGGAACTTTTTCTATTAATGCAACCAAAGAAGATCATGGCCCAAGTTGGAGGATGATTGTTTCCTTAACCGATACAACGCAGGCCTACGGCGTTTATCCGGGCGGACAAAGTGGAAATCCCGGCAGCCCGTTTTACGATACTTTTATTGATAATTGGGTGGAAGGAAAATATTATCCGCTATGGGTGATGAATAAAACGGAAGCTGCTGATAAACGCATAAAATATAAAATGACATTTAATAAATAATGGATAATTGAGAATTTATTAATGGATAATGTGTGCGTGATTTTTTACTTTTTGTTTTTTACTTTTTACTTAATTCATCATAATGAAATTTATAATCGCCGTTTTATTAACAACATTATTAAGTTTTATTTCCGGCTTGTATATGCCTTGGTGGGGTATTGCAATTGCTGCATTTATTGTAAGTGCACTAATACCGCAAGGCCGCGGAAGGGCTTTCCTGGCGGGCTTCTTAGGCGTTTTTATTTTATGGGGATCGTTATCAATTTGGATTGATTCAAAAAATAATGGAATTCTTTCTCATAAAATTGCGCAGATTTTACCATTAAGCGGTTCTGTTTTTTCATTAATATTATTAACCGCTTTTATCGGCGCACTCGTTGGCGGATTGGGATCGTTAACTGCAAGTTTTTTGCGCATGGGCATGCAAAAAGTAGAAACAGAAGATGCTGATTAGTTTTTATTTTTCTTAATCATTAATAAAAATTCAGTCGAAATATTTTCACATTTCCGTAACCAATCGCATGGTATATTCGTTCATATATCAAACCTGTTGATGAAACGTTTTCTATTTTTTATTTTTTCTTCTTTTATTATTTTTTCTTCTGCATTTGCGGGCAAAATTTCGGGCACTGTTACTGACGATAAAGGAAATATTTTACCATTCGCTTCGATACTTGTAAAAGGCACGAGCAAAGGAACCACAACCAATAATGAAGGAAAATATTTTTTGGAACTTGATGCGGGAAAATATACAATCATCAGCCAGTATGTTGGTTTTTCGCGGCAGGAAAAAACGATTGATGTAACGAATGAAAATATAAAATTGGATTTTCAACTTTCGTTGCAGCAGCTTTCTTTGCAGGAAGTTGTTGTGCATCCCGGCGGCGAAGACCCTGCGTATGAAATCATTCGCCAGGCTATTAAAAAAAGAAAAGATTATGAAAATCCATTGGATTCATTTACATGCGAAGCGTATATAAAAACATTAATAAAAACACGCCATCTACCCAAAAAATTTTTTGGTAAAAAAATAGATTCGTCTGATAAAAAAGAAATGGGTGTTGATTCTGCAGGAAGAGGAATTATTTATCTCTCAGAAAATTTGACAAAGGTTGCTTACAAAAAACCAAACAAAGTAAAACTCGAAGTTTTATCCGGCCGCGAAAGTGGATCAAATGGTTTTGGTTTTAGTTTTCCAACGTTTATAAATTTTTATAATAACAACGTTTCAATTTTAGTGCAGCAATTAAATCCACGTGGTTTTATTTCTCCCATTTCAGAAAATGCTTTGAATTTTTATAAATATAAATTTCTCGGATCTTTTTATGAAGATGGTAAAGAGATTAATAAAATCCAGGTGATTCCAAGAAGAAAATATGAACCCTGTTTTTCCGGAACGATAAATATTGTTGATGGCGAATGGCGCATTCATAGTTTGGATTTATTATTAAAAAAAGAATCGCAGCTTGAAATCCTTGACACGCTTGAGATTCGCCAGTTTCAAAATCCTATTAATAAAAATATTTGGGAAACAAAAGATCAGGTTGTTTATTTTACGTTCAATGTTTTTGGCATTGATGCTGTTGGAAATTTTTTAAATGTGTATAATAATTATGACACTGCGCCGCAGTTCCGAAAAAAATATTTTAATAATGTGATTGTAAAATTTGATACAACCGTTAATAAAAAAACAAACGCATATTGGGATTCGCTTCGCCCTGTGCAGTTGGAACCGGAAGAATTAAATAATTATAAAATTAAAGACAGCATTTATAAATCAGGAATAGATTCTGCAGGAACAAAACACAACCGTGATTCATTATTAAAAAAACAAGGGCACATCAAACCCTTGCAAATTGTTTACGGAGGTTTTAACCGTTCTAATTTTGATCCAAAAAATCCTGTTCAATATTCTTTTCAATCATTATTATCAAACGTAGAATACAATACTGTTGAAGGTTTGTCATTGTCGCTCGAAGGGTCGGTGCGAAAAACTTTTTCAAAATCCGGTGAGCAAATTTCTTTTTCGCCACATATAAGATATGGTTTCAGCAACACGCATTTAAATGCGTGGGTAAGCATCGGTTTGAATAAAAGATCATTCAGTTTCAATGATGATGGCGGAAGTAATAACCGGCAAAACTGGACTTTATCCGGAGGCAAACGCATCAGCCAATTTAATAAAGACAATCCAATTTCTGAAACGTTGAATGGGATTTATACATTATTGTTTCGCGATAATTACATGAAAATTTATGAAAATTATTTTACTGAATTAAATTATTCGCGTCGATTGGATAATGGTTTCCGTTTTAAAATAAATGGATTGTATGAAGATCGTTTGCCGATTAATAACACAACTGATTATTCTTTTTTTGGAAGCCATGATAAAAACTTCACGCCAAATTATCCTTTTGAAAAATTGGATTCTCAGTTTACAAGGCATCAGGCTTTCATAACAAGCATCGACCTGGAATTCAGGCCAGGGCTGCGTTTTATAGAATTCCCCAATCGCAAGATGGCCTTGGGATCTAAGTATCCAACCTTTGCATTTTCTTATCAGCATGGTTGGAAAAATATTTTTGGCAGCGATGTTGATTTTGATAGATGGAGTTTTTCTGTTTGGGATAATGTAAATTTTAAATTGAAAGGGCAACTCGATTATCGTTTCAGCATCGGTGGATTTTTAAATGCAAAATCTGTTTTCATTCAGGATTATCAGCACTTCAATGGCAATCAAATAATTTTTGCAAGCCAGTATATGAATAGTTTTCAACTCGCGCCATATTATGCAAACAGCACCACTGCAAATTTTTATGCAACCGGTCATTTGGAACATCATTTCAATGGATTGCTTACCAATAAAATTCCTTTGTTCAGAAAATTAAATTGGGATTTGGTTGCAGGATCAAATGCATTTTATGTAAACCAAACAAACAATTATGTAGAAATTTTTGGAGGCCTTGAAAATATTTTTAAAATATTGCGTATAGATTTTGTCGCCTCTTATCTTAATGGACATTACAATCAAACCGGCGTCCGCATTGGATTTGGCGGGATTTTGGGAAATAGTGTGAGATTAAATAGGAAATAATTTTTTTAAAAAGAAGTCCAGTCTTCAATAACTATTTTATCAGGTCTGCTGAGATGCGTAACATTATTAGTTACCATAATCATATTGTTGAAAATCGCAGTTGTTCCAATTAAAATATCAAAATCATCAATCATTAATCCTTGTTTTCGTAGTTTAGCTTTTTCTTTTGCATAAATATCTAATGAATTATAAACAGGAATTACCGCAAATTTATTAATGAAAGGCTCAACAATCTTTCGCATTGCTTCAACTGTTTTACTGTTTTCGATTCCATACTTTAGTTCAGCAATGGTTATTTCGGAGATGAAACAATTTTCTTCGCCAACTTCTGCGATTTTTTTATCAAGTTCAAATTTTCCTTTAATAAAAAAGATACAAATATTTGTATCAAGAAGATATTTGTTCAAAGCTGTTCTATATTTCGATTAGATGTTCTTGATGTTCTGATTTCCGCAATAATTTCTTCTGCACTATCATTAGATTGATATGCGCCAAAAATAGATTGCAAACTTGTTTCAGTAGTTGCTTCATTTTCTTTTAATGAAAGAGAAAGTTTTGAAATAAGATCAAGCTTACTATCTGGATTAAGATTTTTCAAAAACCCAAAATAATAATCTGCAAGATTTGTATGTTGATTTGATGAA
Organism: Bacteroidota bacterium; assembly: GCA_013288945.1. Taxonomy (GTDB): domain Bacteria; phylum Bacteroidota; class Bacteroidia; order Chitinophagales; family Chitinophagaceae; genus Puia. The sequence goes on from JABDAZ010000028.1 coordinate 28,818, forward strand.
AGCATTTTATCACTTTTACCAAAGTTAATATTTTTAAAACACATTTTCAATCACTAGAAGCAAGCAATGATTGCTTAATAAATTTTCAATTCTTATCTTTACACCGTTAAGAAATTTTGTTCACCAGGCAAGTGTCCTTAAAGTTTCAGTAAAATGGCAGTACTTCACAATCGTGTTTCCCAAAAGGAACTGAAAGAATTATTATATAAAGAAACGGAACCGCGCACCACAATTTCCTTCTATCAATATTTTATTATTAATGATGCACAACAATTTCGTGATGAATTGTATAAGGCATTGTTGGAACTAAAAGTTTTTGGAAGAATTTACGTTGCAACAGAAGGTATTAATGCGCAACTCAGTGTGCCGCAAAGTAATTTTGAATCTCTTAAAAATTATTTGTATTCTATAGAACCCTTGAATGGCGTGCGTTTGAACATTGCTGTTGATGATGACGGAAAATCTTTTTGGGTATTAAAAATAAAAGTGCGCGATAAAATTGTTGCTGACGGTATTAATGATCCTTCTTTCAAAATAGATCGGAAAGGGAAATATGTTAACGCAGAAATGTTTAACCAGCTAACTGACGATCCAAATACAGTTGTGGTTGATATGCGCAATCATTATGAATATGAAGTTGGGCATTTTAATAATGCCATTGAGGTTCCGTCAGATACTTTTCGGGAACAATTACCAATGAGCGCTGAAATGCTTGATGATAAAAAAGAAAAAAACATCATCATGTATTGCACCGGCGGAATCCGTTGCGAAAAAGCAAGCGCTTATTTATTGCACAAAGGTTTTAAAAATGTTTTTCATTTAGAAGGTGGCATTATTAATTATGCAAACAACGTAAAAGAAAAAGGTTTGCCCAATAAATTCATCGGCAAAAATTTTGTGTTTGATGATCGGTTGGGCGAACGTGTGAGTGATGAAATAATTTCCAAATGCCATCAATGCGGAAACATTTCTGATACACATACAAATTGCAAAAATGATGGTTGCCATTTACTATTTATCCAGTGCGAAAGTTGTGCGGCAAAATATGATGGCTGTTGCAGCGATGAATGCCAGGAAATTTACAACATGCCCGAGGGCGAACAAAAGCAATTGCGCAAAGGAAAAATGAATGGCATAAAAATCTTCAACAAGTCGCGGCAACGTTTACGGCCAACTATTGATGAAGCAAAACAACAACGCGTTAATAACAACAATGATTAATAATTTTTCTCATTCTTTGCTTCACAGAATAATATTATTATCTTTTCGTTTTATTAATAAACCATTCTATAAAATCATTATGAAAAACTCTTACCTTTTCCTTGCTTCCGCAGTTTTAATTTTATCATTTTCTTCCTGCAAAAAAGACAATAGTACAGGTTCGTCAACGGGGCCTTCAAATGCACTTCCAAAAACTTATTCTGAAAATGTTACTTCGCCGGGTTCAGCAACTCAAAGTGCTACATTTAATTTGAGTTATGATGGAAATAACCGGCTTGTTGGAATTGTTCCTGTTACTCTTCCGGGAGTTAAAACATTGTATAAATATAATGTTGATGGTTCTTTCAGTTTGGATTTGTATGATGATGGAACTACGTTATCTATTCATGAAAATTTCTTTTTAAATAGCGATAAACTTGTTGACAGCACATTTCAATATGATGACTCGCAGGATACAACTACAGAAAAATATTTTTATAACTCTTCAAAACAATTGATTGCTTATAAAGAATATAATTATTCTAAACAAGATGGATCAACAATAACAAACGTTGCAACTTATGAATATGATGCGAATGGCAATGAAACCAAAGCCACAGATTATAATGGCGTTACAACTTACACATACACAACATATCCTTATTCAGTATACGGCGCGCCGGATTATTTTGCGCACGATAAAAATTTAGTTTCAACAACATCATACAATTCTGGCGGCAGCATTGAAAATGTAACAGACACTTATACTTTCGATAGCAGCAATCGTTTGATAACTGATACAGCTGTTTCATCTTTGGGAATTACAGTTGTTAAAACGTACACGTATTAATAAAAAAATTTGCCGCAAATAAGCGTTGAGATTATTGAGGTTCGCAGAGTTATTTTCCGCGAACTTTTTTTATGTTATTTATTTTTTATTATTTTAAAATTTGAATCATTAATACTATTACAAAAAAATAATTATTAATACATTCGTTAATCAATTTTATTAATAAAAATAAATGCCATGGGATCGCAAAATGTTCAATCAAATTTATGGGGAAAGCGTGCGGAAGATTGGGCAAACTTTCAAGAACCAACACACATTGTGGTTTATAAATATGTACTTGATTTATTGCAATTACAAAGTACGGACAAATTGCTTGATGTTGGTTGCGGCTCAGGATGGTTTTGCAAACTTGCATCCGCTGAAAGTGCCGCCGTTACAGGCTTTGACGGTACTGAAGCATTAATAGAACAGGCAAAAAAACGTGTTGCTGATATTAATTTTTTTGTTGGTGAAATGGAAGCATTGCCTTTTGAAGACAGAACGTTTAATGTAGTTACAGGTTTCAATTCTTTTCAATATGCGGCGAATGTAAAGAATGCATTAATGGAAGCAAAACGTGTTTTAAAAGATGATGGAAAACTCGTTGTAAATATTTGGGGCAATAAAGAAGATTGTGAAGCTGCCACTTATTTAAAAGCCGTCGGAAGTTTATTGCCACCGCCGCCACCCGGAGCTGGCGGGCCTTTCGCGCTTAGTGAAAATAACTTGCTTGAAAATATTTTAGAAGAAGTTGGTTTTAAAATTTTTATTAATACTGATATTGATGGCATTTGGGATTATGAAAATAAAGAAATCGCATTGAAAGGATTAATGTCTTCCGGGCCGGTTGCAAAAGCGGTTGAAAATAGTGGCTATGAAAAAGTTTTTGAAACTGTTTCAAATGCAATGCAACCTTATATTCAAACTAACGGACATGTTGTTTATAAAAATAAATTCCGCGTTGTTGTTGCGGAAAAAATAAATTATTAATCAAGATGGTTTCCCAATGCAAATAATATGCGCTGATAAGTTTCTTCGTCTGTTAATGTTTGCGGGATAAATTTTTCGCCGATAACTTTTTCATATAGTTCAATATAACGGTTGCTGATTGTTGTGATCCATTCATCATTCATTTCAGGAACAGTTTGATTTTCTTTTCCCATAAAATTATTTTCTATCAGCCACTCGCGCACAAATTCTTTGCTGAGTTGTTTTTGTTTTTCATTTTTTTGCTGGCGTTCATCAAAGCCGTCGGCATAAAAATATCTTGATGAATCCGGCGTATGTATTTCATCCATTAAATAAATTGTGTCGCCAATTTTTCCAAATTCATATTTTGTATCCACCAGTATTAATCCGCGTTTTGCAGCAATTTCTTTTCCGCGCGCAAATAGTGCGAGTGTATATTTTTCTAAAACTTCATAATCTTTTTCATTAACCAAACCTCGTTCTATAATTTCTTTTTTAGAAATATCTTCATCGTGTCCAACATCTGCTTTTGTTGATGGCGTAATAATTGGCGTTGGAAAAAAATCATTTTCTTTTAATCCTTCCGCTAAAGTTTCACCACATAAAATTCTTTTTCCGCTGCTGTATGTTCTCCATGCATGCCCTGTCAAATTTCCGCGCACAACCATTTCTACACGAAACGGAATGCATTGTTTTCCGATGGCAACATTTGGCGCAGGCACATCTGTTAACCAGTTCGGGCAAATGTCCTGCGTGGCTTTCAGCATGTATGCAGCAATCTGGTTTAACACTTGTCCTTTATAAGGAATGGTTCTTGGAAGAATAACATCAAAAGCTGAGATGCGATCGGATGCAATCATCACTAACCATTTGCCTGCAATTGTATACACATCGCGCACTTTGCCGCGGTAAAAATTTGTTTGTTTGGGAAACTGTAATGATTTCATTTGGCGAAATTACCTAACAGTTTTGAAAAGTTGATTTTGTTCAATTCACGAAATATCAACACACAAAAAAAAGCAGTTTAAATAAAATTTTAAGGTGATGAATACAATATGTACTTTGCTTTTTATTACTAACGAAAACTCGCCGTATGAACTACCACATCTTTAAGAAAGTCGTTTTGTTTTTTTCTATTTTTCTATCCACACACGTCTTTGCACAATCAATTATTATTTCAGGAAATGTTCACGATGCAAGCTCCAACAGTGCTGCTGGCGCGGTTTCCGTTGTTATTAAAGGAACGCGCGTTGGAACATTTACCAACGATCGCGGAGATTTTAAATTAAGTACCGATCAAAAATTACCATTCACTTTAGTATTCACTTCTGTTGGTTATGAACTGCAGGAAGTGCAGGTTGCAGATGCAGCTTCCGCAATAAAAATAAACCTGAAACCGACATCCGCATTGGGAACAGAAGTGGTAGTTTCTGCAACGCGTTCTGCCATAAAAAGTTTGGAGTCGCCCGTTTCTATTGAAAGAATGAGCAGCAATACTGCGCATGAAACTCCGTCTGCATCTTTTTATGATGGCATCGCAAACATGAAAGGCGTTGACATGGTAACATCATCCATTATGTTTAAAACGCCCGGCACGCGCGGCTTTAACGGCAGTGGTAATTTGCGAATGAACCAGTTGGTTGATGGAATGGATAATCAGGCACCGGGTTTAAATTTTTCTGTAGGAAATATTGTTGGCCTTAATGAATTGGATGTAGATAACGTGGAACTGTTGCCTGGCGCGTCTTCTGCGCTGTATGGTTCCGGCGGAATGACGGGCACTTTATTAATGACCAGCAAAGATCCTTTTAAATACCAAGGCTTCAGCGCACAAATAAAAGAAGGCGTAAACCATATTGGTGATGAAAATAGCAGCGCCGCGCCATACACAGATGTGATGGCGCGCTATGCAAAAGCGTTTAATAATAAATTCGCCTTTCGTATTTCTGCTGATTTAACGGAAGCCAAAGATTGGTATGCGACTGATTACAGAAATTATCACAACACAACTGGCCAATCTACGACTGACGGAAGGGCAACGCCTGATTATAATGGCATTAATACTTATGGTGATGAAAGCGCATACTTTAATGTGCAGCAACAATTAAATAATGCGTCTTCTCAATATGCTGCAGCTGCTGCGCAATATGCTGCAGCGGGCGATGCTGCTGATGCTGCAAAATATACAGCGCTTGCACAGCAAACAGGCTACGTTGCATCGCAAACTCCAGCGAATTCAGGTGTTTCAAGAACGGGTTATGCAGAAAATGATTTAACCAATCACCACGCATATAACTTTAAAACATCAGCAGGATTGTTTTTTAAAGTAACCAACTCAACAACCATCAGTTTAACCGGTAATTTTGGTAGCGCAAGTACAGTTTATCAAGGCACTGACAGGTATGCTTTAAAGAATGTTCGCATCGGACAATACAAAGCAGAAATATCAGGAAGGCGTTTTTATGTAAGAGCATATACAACGCAGGAAAATGCAGGAACATCTTACGATATGGTTGCTGTAGGAACATTATTAAACGAAGCATATTCGCCAACAGCAACATCATGGGCGCCAACATATCTTACAGCATACGGCGCAGCATTTGGGCAGGCAGTAGGAACTGGACAATCTTCTGCGCAAGCATATGTTACAGCAAGTGCAGCAGCGAGAGCAGCAGCAGATGCAACCAGGTTGCAACCCGGAACGGCTGCGTTCAACAGTACAATAAAAACAATCGAAAGCAATGCCATACCAAATGGTGGAAAATTTAATGATCAAACAAATTTGTATGTTGGTGAAGGCATGTACAACTTTTCAGATTTTATTAAATGGGTTGATTTAACAGTTGGCGCATCAACACGCGAATTTGTATTAAACTCACACGGAACCATTTTTGCCGATACTGCAGGAAGAATTAATATTAATGAAACAGGCGCGTTTGCTCAATTGCAAAAAGGTTTTTTTGATGATGTGCTGAAAATAACTGTTGCAGGGCGCTATGATAAAAATTCAAATTTCCAGGGAAGGTTTACGCCGCGTGCAACTGCTGTTGTAAAAGTTGCGCCGGATAATTTTCTTCGCTTCTCTTATCAAACAGCTTATCGTTTTCCATCAACACAAAACCAGTATATAAATTTACAAACAGGTTCAGCCAAATTAATTGGCGGGCTTCCGCAATTTATTAATGCATATGGATTAACAACTGATACGTATGACACTGCTTCTTTAAATAAATATGCAGCCACCGGCACGCCGCCAACGCAATATGTTTTTAAACAGTTTAAGCCAGAAACCGTTGCTTCTTATGAGCTCGGTTATAAAGCTGTTATCGCGCAAAAATTATTGATAGATGTTTTTGGGTTTTATGCACAGTACACCAATTTTATAGGCTTAACGGTTTTGGTAAAAGATCCATTAACGCAAGGTGTTACGGCCGGCAACACATTTGGTATCTATACAAACAGTTCTAAAAAAGTAAACACGGTTGGCGCAGGCATTGGTATTGATTATAAACTCCCGAAAGATTTCACTATCTCCGGCAATTTTGTTTATAATAATTTATCGAATAATGATAATACTATCCAGACAGATTTCAACACACCGAAAACAAAATTCAACGTATCATTGTCGAATTATAAAATTAAAAAGTACTTCGGTTTTAATATTACTTATCGCTGGCAGCAAAATTATTTGTACCAGTCATCCTTTGTAAGCGGCAACACGCCTGCGTTTGGTACGCTTGATGCGCAGGTAAGTATGAAGTTGCCAAAAATGCCAAGCAGCATTATTAAGATCGGCGCATGTAATTTGTTGAATAAATATTATTCAGATGCTATCGGCAATCCATCTATCGGCGGATTGTATTATGTAAGTTTTGGGTATAATATATTTTAACTTTTGATTTGTTTGATTGTGATGATTTGAATGATGTAAGAAAATAAGTTTATTAATAAAACAAAAACCCGGAAGAAAATCTTCCGGGTTTTTGTTTTATTTAATTCAATTAATGTTTTTGTTTAAATACAAATGCGAAACACAAGATTAATCAAACATCACTTTTACATTTTAAATTTTGCATTCAATATTTACATTTAAAAAGAATTATACATTAAATCGAAAGTGCATTACATCGCCGTCTTTCACAATATATTCTTTTCCTTCAATGCGCAGTTTGCCATTTTCGCGACAAGCAGCTTCTGAACCATATTGAATAAAATCGTTGTAAGCAATTACTTCTGCTTTAATAAACCCTTTCTCAAAGTCAGTGTGGATAACGCTTGCAGCTTGTGGCGCTTTCCATCCTTCATGAATTGTCCATGCCCGGACTTCCTGCACGCCGGCTGTAAAATAGGTTTGCAGCGTTAATAATTTATAGGCAGAGCTGATTAATTTATTCAGTGCAGGTTCTTTCATTTTATATTCTTCCATAAACAATGCACGATCATCAGCATCTTCCATTTCTGCAATTTGCGCTTCGATAGAATTGTTCATAATAATCACCTGTGCATTTTCATTGGCAACGGCAGCTTTTAATGCTTCAGAATATTTGTTGCCGGTAAACATAGATGGTTCATCAACATTGGCAACATACAAAACAGGTTTGTCTGTTAATAAAAATAAATCTGCAACGGCAATTTTTTGTTCTTTACTTAAATTCAGTTCGCGAATGCTTTTGCCTTTTTCCAAATGCTCTTTGCAGATTTTTAAAATTTCATATTCTGCTTTTATTTTTGCATCGCCGGTTCTCGCAAGCTTTTCTGCCTTGCTGAATTTTTTATCAATACTATCCAAATCTTTCAGCTGTAATTCTGTATCAATAATTTCTTTATCACTCACGGGATTAATCGCGCCTTCATCACGCAAAATATTTTCATCTTCAAAACATCTTATCACATGCACAATCGCATCTACTTCGCGGATGTTAGCCAAAAATTTATTGCCCAAACCTTCACCTTTGCTCGCACCTTTTACCAAACCTGCGATATCAACAATTTCAATTTGCGTTGGAACGGTGCGATCCGGTTTTACCAATTCTGCCAGTTTATCAATGCGTTCATCTGGCACATTAACCAGGCCCACATTGGGTTCTATCGTGCAGAAACGGTAATTGCTTGCCTGCGCTTTTGCGCTATTGCTCACTGCATTAAATAAAGTTGATTTTCCAACATTCGGTAATCCTACAATGCCTGCTTGTAAAGCCATATTATTTTTTTGAGCCGCAAAGATAATTGATTATTGCCTTACCTGTGTTTTGTTTGA
>JABDAZ010000029.1 GCA_013288945.1 Bacteroidota bacterium
CAAAAGACATTGAAAATTATTTCGAAGAAATAAAAATACATGTGCCAATAAAAAAAAGGTACAGCATATTGAAATAGAAGAAATACAAAAATTAAAAGCACTTGTGTTTGATAAAAAGATTTTACTCTCGAAAGAGACAGAGATATATTTTTGTTCCAGGTTTACACTGGATTTTATTATAATGATTTACAAATTCTAAAAAAGAAACAGCTTTTTAGTGACATCGAATATGGTAATTATATAATCAGCGAAAGGGATAAAAATGATCATGCTGCTATTTTACCATTATTTAAATTTCCATCTGCTGCTGAAATAATAAAGAGATATCGTGATATTAATCCAGATACTAATTTACTGTTTAAAAGAAACGTTTATTGAAGTTCAAACTTATAAAAGAAATCTAAAATTACTTGCCAAACAGCAAAAATTGAACGATCATTAAGTAATAAAATTGGGTAGTGTCTCAGTTTGAAATTTATTTTTAATAAGTATGGAAAGTTGAAAAATCAACATCATTTAGTTCCGACAACTTCTTTGCAATCGTCAGAATATCTTTTGACACTTCAAATTTTTTCAGTCTATCAGCAAGCGACTCGATCTCTTGCAAACGAAGTAATTCTAAGTCCATCAAGTTCAGTTTATTCCTTACTGATATTCTAAATGCAGTCTTAGATTTTGATATACCTATGACGTTAGTATATGCAAAATCAACACCATTAAAAATATTGCTGTTGTTTAATACTTTCACTTTAGCCAATCCAATCCATTTAAGGCTATTAGTTTCCATTATTTATTTTTTTATATTTCCCTCTTGTTTTAGGTGCTTCAATCTCTACTAATTTAGCAATGTCTTGAATGCTCATTAATCTTTTTATTAGTCCTGCTTGCATTGCTGGTGGCACTCTTAATGATTTATGAATTTTTACAAAGTTGTAATAAACAAAATAAAGAGCACTTGCATAACAATGATTTTCTAATTTTTTACTGAATGCATTTGTAAGTCTTGTAAATCTTCTCATGTGCATTCTCATAGTTAAGTTTTGTCTTTCAACATAAGAAGTAGATATAAACCTTTCATTTGGTTTGCCGGAAATAATTTTTGTTTTGCATCCTGTACATACAACAGGTGAATATTTTCTTTCCTGATCATTTGTTCCTTCACTACCACCATAAATTTTTTGCAGCTTTGCATAATCAATTTCATCTTCAAAAGCATTATCAACTACTTTTAAATATGCATGGTGTGAATCAGTAGTTAGTTGTACTTTTTTAGTCAACCTGCTTGCAACATCTTTCATAAAAATGTTTGCGCTTTCAGCATCGCGATTACCAACATACAAGTTAACAATTAATTTGCTATCTGCATCAATTGCAGTCCAAGTCCAAGCATCGCCATGACCTTGTGCCTTACCTTCAATTGAAGTGTTCTTTTCCTTGCTCGAAATGAACGACCAAATCTCATCTGCCTGTATTCTATCTGCTGCTACGGGAAGTAATTTTTTTCTTCAATTTGTTCCAAGTGGTATATAATTGTAATAGATTTTATATCTAAAAGCCTTAGGCTTTTCGGGCTTCATAAGAAAATTATTCCTTATACTTCTCTTTTAAAATTTCAATTTTTCCTGAGCTTTATTTCTGAATACGGGGCAACGTGCTCATACTTGATGGCTTTCCTGATAGCTACCGTAATTTTATCAATTGCATATGTAACAGACAACTATGCTGGTAACAAAAATACCGCTTTTGTTATGCAGGTTTTACCATTGTTTTGTATCGTATACTGTTTTCTTTATCCGGGTTTTTTAAAAGTTTGACTAGCTTCGCGTTATTGCTTACCAGGAAATCGCCCATAATGGTAATTAAAATGTCAACCCTACTCATTCAGATGATGTTATTATGTATCTTTCTTTCGAAGAAAGAATCAGTTGTCGTAAAATTATTACTGTTTCAGTATCAAAGTGGCGAGTGAATGTTTTAAAATTTATACAAAAGATACTTCAGCCATTTAAAAAACATTTGCGGGCTGACATGATACCTGCCGTTATTTAATTATTGTTGCAGCCACGGTGTTAGGCAGGAATATTAATTACAAACTCAGTAAACTCATTCTCTTTCGTATGTATTTTAATTTCACCTCCATGTGCTTTAATAATATCATAACTTAAAGATAAACCGAGGCCAGTTCCTTGCCCGGTTGGTTTAGTAGTAAAAAATGGTTGGAATATTTTATTAATAATGTTTGAAGGAATTCCATTTCCGTTATCCCTGACTTTTATTTCAATATTATTATTAATCTTTTTTGTTTGAATAGAAACTGTTGGCTGATAATTTTCATCAGCCTTTTTGTTTTTATCGTTCACTGCATAAAAAGCGTTATTAATAAGATTGAGCAAAACGCGTGCAATGTCTTGCGGAATGATATTTATTTTAATAATAGAATTATCAAAATCAGTTTTAAGATCTGCATTAAAATTTTTGTCTTTCGCACGCAGGCCGTGATAACTTAATTTAAAATACTCATCACACAAAGCATTTATATCTGTTGGTTCTTTCACGCCCTGTCCGGATTGTGAATGCTGCAACATACCTTTCACGATTGCATCTGCACGTTTGCCGTGATGGTTTATTTTTTCTGAATTTTCTATTACATCATCTGCAATTGCCTTTGCATCATTAATATTTCCTTTGTCCATTTCATCTTTCTTTCAATCAGCATTTCTTTATTTACTTCAGAAAAATTATTAACGAAGTTTAACGGGTTTTGTATTTCATGCGCAATGCCTGCGGTAAGTTCACCCAGGCTCGCCATTTTTTCTGATTGTATTAATTGCGCCTGCGTTGACTTTAAATGTACCAATGTTTGCTCTATCAATTCATTTTTTTTCTGTAATAATATTTTTGCATTTTTTTCTTTTTGACTGTTGCGAAAAAGAATTAAACCGACCAGTGTAAAAACAACCAGGCTGGAAATAAGCGCATAGATTTTTAGTTTATTCTGCAGGTCAAGTTTTTGTTGTTCTGCTTCACGCAGCCGGTTTTGCTCACGCATGCTGATTAATTGCACCTGTTTGGTTTTTTCCGTGCTATAAATTAAATCAGTAGTATTAACAGTAAGATTAAGATATTTAAAAGCGCTGTCTAAAGGACCTGTTTTTTTATACGTTGCAGACAAATATTTATAAGCCCGCAGCAATTGATTTTTTAAATCTATTTGTTTGGAAAGCTCCGCCGCTTTGTACGCAAAATAAATGGCACTGTCCTTTTTATTAACAGACTGGTACATCTGTGAAAAATCATTAAAAGCAAAAGCCATATCAAATTTACTATTTAGTATTGCTATTGGTAAAGCTTCCCTCATGTACATAAAAGCCGAGTCATATTCTTTTATTGCCATGTAATATTCTCCTAAAGTGCTAAGGGATTTACAGATAAGTGCCGGATCGTTTAGCTGCTTCGAAATCCGAACTGCGTTGTGGGCATAGAAAGAAGCAGAATCGAAATGTCCATATTCAGAAAGGTCAGAAGCAACATTATTATAAGCAGTGGCAAGGTCATCTTTAGTTCCTAAAGGCACAGATAGATCAACAGTTCTTTGATCATAATAAAGTGTTTTTTCCTTATCTGCTGCTGCATAATAGGCATAACTTAAATGCCTGTTACAAATCATTATGCCATAATTATCTTTGCGCTGTTCAAAGCGGGGTAACAGTTGAAACAATTCATCAATCGCCTCAGTATAGTCAGCTCCTCTTGATAATTGCCTGCACATTCCCAGCCTTATATAATCAACAAGAACCTGATCCTTTCTTTCTTCAAAATATTGCTTCAGCGTAATAAGATCTTTATAAAGCGTATCAGCATCAGTATTTGCATCACAATATGTGATAATGATTTTTCCTTTACCAGATTCCGTTTTTGCTGCATTGAAGCTTGCTTTAACATTATCCGGCAATGGCTGTGACGTTACGCAACAGCAAATGATACAAAAGAAAAAAAATAAACCGGTAATCTTCATGCTATGTATTGTTAATTGGTAATTCAATTATAAATTCACATCCTTCCCCATCTTTACTTTCCACTTTTATCTCTCCGCCATGCGATTTTATAATATCATAACTTAAACTCAAACCCAATCCTGTTCCTTGTCCTGCAGGCTTTGTAGTAAAAAATGGTTGAAATATTTTATCAACCACTATTTGCGGTATTCCATTTCCATTATCTCTAATACATATTTCTACTTTACCACTTAGCTTTTTTGTTGTAACTGTAATTACAGGTTTATAATTTTCTAATCCTTCTTTTGCTTTTTCATTCACTGCATAAAACGCATTGTTGTAAATATTTAACAGGACTCTTGTTATATCCTGGGCTACAATATTCAAACTCCCAAGCACTTCATCAAAGTTTGTAATTAACGCTGAATTAAAAGATTTATCCTTTGCACGCAAACCATGATAAGCCAATTTTAAATATTCGTCTGCTAATTTATTTATGTCAGTTAATTCTTTTTGACCACTGCTTGTTCTTGTATGTTGCAGCATTCCTTTTACAATACTATCAGCACGTTTACCATGATGGTTTATTTTCTCCGAGTTTTCTATGACATCATTTACTATTGCTTTTATTTCATCAACATTTCCTTTATCAGCTTCTTCTTTTAATTCTTCGAGCAATTCTTTATTAACTTCAGAAAAGTTATTTACAAAGTTTAACGGGTTTTGAATCTCATGTGCAATGCCTGCGGTGAGCTCGCCAAGAGAGGCCATCTTTTCGGATTGGATGAGTTGTGCTTGTGTTAATTTGAGCTCTTGTAACGACGTCTTCAATTCAAAAGTTCTTTCTTCAACTTTTTGTTCGAGGTCCAGCTTTTGTTGCTCCACCAATTGATTTTTTTCTATTTCTTTTTCTTTTGCAAGGCGTTCTTTTTCCAAATCTTTTTGAGCATTTTCTTTCCGTAACTGATTATACCGTATAAATAATGTCCAGGAGAAAAATAATATAAGCCAGAGTACGCAAACCATTTCAAGCGGCCTGTATAAAGCCGCTATCTGGCTTAAAAAATTTAAAACACCTCCGGGCAATATTTTTGAGAACCCCATATCGAGTTCACCATTAACAGGAAAAACTAAAATTTGCAAAAACATGAAGGGAAACGCTGCTATAATAAAGAAATAAAACGCTTTATTCTTTGAGCGAATAAATAGTAAAAGGGTAACCAGGACACAGGTGGGTATAATGAAAAACCCTATAAAAAAATTCAGGTAAAGGAAAAAATGTGTAAAATTAATTAAGAACGTATATCTGAAGAAGTCTGCGACAGAACTGCTGATAAATACAATAGCTGTAATAAATAAAACCTTATCCCATTTTCTGTATTTTTCTTTTACATGAAAAAAATGCCGGACAAACTGCAACAGGAAAAACGATATAAAAAGCCATGCAAAACCTAAATAGTCTACGTAGCTTACTAAATGAGGATCGGAATGGCCCAAATGAATGTATAAAATATTGTTAATCCTGTTGATGCCGAGAAAACAAGTAAACAAGGCGAAATACAAATACTCTTTTTCTTTAACAACACTGAAAAAAAACAAATTAAAAAAAGTGCTTAGCAAAAGCAATCCCACCATAAAAGCTTCCACCAGGTTTACCATTTCATAAACTGCTTTTCCTTCTTCCTCATTATTGATATATTTTTCTTTAATAGCTATATCTGTCGGAAGAATGGAAACAAGTGAATTGGTAGGCATTACTTTTTTCTTATTGTAAACTCTTTGGTATACAGTAATTGAATCGCCAGGATTAATTATAACTGGTATGAAGTTTCCCCATTTCAATCCATTTTTCTTGTTAAGGTCGGTTAGATAGCCACTCGCATAATGTACAGGTTTTGTTGCGGTAGAAATAATATAATAATCATCCTTTTCCGATAAAGATTGCAATGATATTCTTGCCGGACAGGTCATTATATTTTTTAAACGAAATTGAAACCAATAAGTATTCGAAGGCGTCAGTTTACTATTCGCTGTAACGGTGTCGAAACTGATGCTTATACGGGGCATCAATATATCATTGATCGTGAGATTTCCGCTTTTATCGCTTAAAACTCTGATAAATGAGTCATTCATTTCATAACGCCTTAGAGTATCGCTGCTTATTTGATAAGCGCCTTGTAAATTGGTTTGGGAGCTTGCCTTAATAGCTATCAGAATAAGCCAAAACAAAATCGCTTTTTTCACGCTATTTATTTATTTTAAAAAATAATAAACGTTGTTCCTTCACTTTCTTTCGTATCCACTTTTAGTTCACTGCCAAATTTTATTATTGAAGATAACCGAATTAAAATTCTATGCAAGACATATAATGCAGAAAACGCAACTTGTTTTTACACAATGTCTGAAAATATATTTCAGGGAGAAAAATTTAATATACAATTCCAACCTTTATTAATGAATGTTGATGCCGTTTAAAACTGCAAAAATTATATCATTCAGAATAAATTGAGTATATAGACAATAGAAAGAAAGGCGAAGATTAACTTGTTCTTTATCAGAGGCGATTTTTTTGAATTTTGTAATCTAAAGGAGTATATTTAAGCGTGAAGTGCAGGCAAAGCCATTTACGATGAAACCCCGGATTAAATAAAAAACTAAAAAGACAATCAATGAATGATCGGCACAAGTCTCTTCGTGTTTTCTTCGTGCTTATTTTCTTTGGGGTCTTAAACCTATTAGCTGTACTAAGTAACCCCGCTTCCGGGAATACCCGGTGGGTATATGTTGTGCGCCTGATCGGCACAGGTATGTGTTTTGGAGCTGCAATTGTTTCTTTTGTGACATATTTTCGAGGCAGCAATCATTCTGAATACAAATGGTTTCGTGCAATAATGTATTCGGCGAAACAATACTTCTCATTCTCTACGGTTATTAAACTTTCAATTACATTGTAGTCGTCCGCTGTCAATAAAGGCTCTGCAAATCCATCATGACTTGAGCCAGCGATTTTTTGAAATAGCTTTGGAATTATTCCAACGCTTAGAATCCGTCGTAAGTACGTCAGTTTAATCTGATTATTATTAATGGATTAATATTTTGCTTTTTGAAATGTCGAAATTGCATACGGGTTAGGTTTTGACCATCAGCAATCCTTCAGCAAATTATTCAAAACAAAAACCAATTTTTCGCCATTAGCATTCAGAAGATCTTTTAATTAAAAGACAGGGTTTAATAGTTAAATTAAATATCAGGCGGCCTATCAGCAAACTTGCCGTCTTATTTCAATGCAAGAATTTAATCTTTGGTGTAGCCGCTATCTTTCATCCTGACAAAAAAAATCAATTTTGTACCTGGTTTTTTTATACTGTTTACGTTGTTGGTATTTTTTACTTATCAATCTGGCGCTACTCCGTTCTCAAACTCTTCACAGGGTTCACCAATCCTGCTTTTATCGCCTGGTAAGAAATAGTAATGCCTGCGACAAAGGCTGAAACCAATATTGCCATTACAAAAATTCCGGCATTCATGTGTATCTGGTAAGCAAAATTGTGCAGCCAGTTATTCATTACATAGTAGCCCAGCGGTGCTGCAATTAAAAATGCAATAAGGATCAGCACGACAAATTCTTTTGAAAAGAGCAAAACAATATCTCCAAGAGATGCACCAAGTACTTTGCGGATACCTACTTCTTTTGTTTTTTGTGCAGCAGCAAAGGCAACTAATCCGTAGAGGCCCAGGCAGCAAATGAATATTGCAATGCCTGAAAACATCTTGAAAGCAGTGTATTGCTTTTCCTCCTGGCTGTACCATTTGGCGATATGATCATCCAGGAATTCATATTGAAATATTCCATTGGGAAAAAGCGCTGACCAGTCCTTATCTATATGTGAAATAGTGCTTGCCATGGCCACTGGTTGCAGCTTAATGCAGGCCGTCACAAATGCATCCGGCAAATACATCAATACGCAAGGCCTGATTTTTTTATGTCTTGATTCGCCCTGGAAATCTTTCATAACACCTGTTACGAGTGTATGCCAGCCGTTCACCGTAATATATTTATTAATGATTTTTTGCGGATTGGTAATATTTAAGTCATGCATCAGCGTTTCATTCACGACTGCTTTATAAGTGCTGTCTTTTTCAGCTTTTTTTTCAATTGGCTCACCCGAAACCATAGCAAGTTTAAACATTTTCATATATCGCTCGTCACCAATTTTCAGTTCAGTTACATCGCCTTTAGTAAAACCCAGTTCCGGCGCGCTGTAATCTGTCCATGCACGCGAAACCACTGGCGAACCCAAACCGAGGCTTACATCTTTGACACCCGGATTGCTTTTTAATTCCTTCAGCAAAACGTCGCGCTTTTCTTTGTCCGGTATGCTGACAGAAATGATTGCGTCCTTGTCAAAACCCAAATCACGATTTTTAAAATAATCCATCTGGTAACCAACTACCAAAGTGCCTACAATCATTACCTGTGAAATTGCGAACTGAACAACCACCAAGCCTTTGCGGAGCGAAAGCCTGCCACCTGAAACTGTTGATTTACTTTTCAAGGAGTCAACCGGGTTAAAGGCAGATTGTATAAAAGCAGGGTATAATCCTGCCAATAAAATCATACCTATCGAAATACTGGTAATCAATACAATTGCGCCGGGAGCTGCCAGTTGATCGAGGGAGATTTTGATATCAAGCCAGGTAGCCAGCTGCGGAAGAAATATAACAACAGCTATCAACGCAATTAATAAACCTACAATAACCATTAGTGTTGTTTCTCCCAGGAATTGGCCAACCAGTTGAAAACGGCTGGAACCCAGCACTTTCCTTATACCAATTTCTTTTGCACGGCGGATGGCCTGTGCTGTTGCCAGGTTTATAAAATTGATACAAGCAATGATAATAATAAATAACCCAACTGCTGCCAGTCCTAAATAACTTTCTTTAGAAGTGGTGGGTGTAACACCTTGGTTCAAATATCGCTGGTCGAAATGTATTTGCTTCAGCGGTTGCAATGGCAGTCTCGCTTCCTTCGCAATATCTTTACCCCAATAGGTTTCTATAAATGCCGGAATTCTTTTATGGATCTTTTCAATATCAAAACCTGAAGGAACAAGTATATAAGTGTTGCCCCCAGCTATTGCATAAAATTGGTTCATCATCCCTTTCACATCTTCTTTTTCGGTTTCAAAAGAAACCAAAAATGTGAATGGAAAAGTTGTATTGCCGGGGATATCTTTTATAACACCGGTTACCTTTAACGGATTATTATTGAGGGTGATTATAAGCCCCATCGGATCTTTATCACCAAAATATTTGGTAGCGGCAGATTTTGTAAGAACTGCTGTGTTGGGATCAGTCAGCGCGGTTGCCGGGTTGCCTTCCAGCCAATTCAAATCAAATATTTTGGGGAACTGCGCATCCGCGTAAGCATAGTTTTTTTCCAGGTATCTTGTCTGTCCAATTTTAACCTGTCCGTCTCCCTGATGCCATACCTGCGACACCTGCTCAATTTCCGGAAAATATGCACGCATAGCAGGGGCAACAGCCATTGATACACTGGGATTAAAATCGATTGCATTGAGGGTTACCCGGTAGATACGGTCAGCTTTCTTGTTATAACCATCGTAGCCCAACTCATACTTTACCACAAGGAAAATAATGATACAGGATGCAATACCCAGTGCCAGACCGAGAATGTTTAAAGTGCTGTACAGTTTGTACCGTGTAACAGAACGCCATGTAGTTTTAAAATAATTCTTAAACATGAGCAGGGTTTTCTTTTAATTATCAAAGGAACGACCAGAAATTATTTGTACTGTACATCAATTTATTAACGTAATTCCGTTAGTGTTTATCTGTTCGTTTTTGATACATTAAGTGTGCGATTTTATAACCATCAAATGGATAAACAAAACAAACCTTTTTATTTTCGGCAAGTTAAAATGTGCCGTGAAATCTCAATAAGAACGAATTACTTATTTTCTCGAATTATTTCACCGAGGTTTGGACACAGCAAGCCTTATTAAAATATAAAAATCCTGCTGGTAATATTAAATTCTTTTGGTTAAAATGTAATCGTTAGTTATAGCTAACGATTTGTGGTCCCGCCAGAACAATTCCCGAACCACTTTATAGATGAATTAAAACGATTAGCCAGTCTGGTAGCCTAACTACAAATTTTTATAGCATTAAAGACCTACTGCTTTCAAACTTTTTTGATGTATTTTAAATCATATCAATAAACTCCTTTTTAAAATGGCGTTTTCAATAAATCTTTATTTTATAATGCCGAAATTATCGTTCCATTTAATTCTTGATATAAATTACACTTTCATATAAATGGCGTTATTCATTTTTGTTCATTTATGCTGACAATACAAAAAGGCGAACTGAGCATTGGCGCAACGACAATACAAAAAGGCGAAGATTAATTGGTTCATTATCAACAGAGAATTTTTTGAATTATGGAATTCAATAGCGTATATTTAAGTGTTGTAGGCAAGCAACAGCTCACGATCGCAGCTTTTCTCAATTGACTAATTATGAAAACATTTTTTTCGCTTCTCATCCCCTTTGCTTTATGTACAAATTATCTGTATAGTCAGGACACAACTCAAGTAAATCGGCAGAATTGCTTCTTTTGCCCAGAAGATTCATTAAACTATAAAGTAGCCATTCTGCCAACCTATTTTTTACTCGGCACTCTAAGTGATTATATGGGTAGATATCAATACATTGACAAACGCAAACAAGTTGATAGATATTATCCTTACGAAGAACCAATCATTACTTTTTTAAGTGAGTACATAAAAATAAATTATGGCTTAGAAGTAGATACAATATTTAAAAAATCAAGACATGGTGAAATGTACTCAAAACAACTATCTCAAATACTAAATAAATTTTATGGCGATGACGGTAATTTGATTGATAGCCTTTTTAACACAGAAGAAAAAATCTATTCTTTTTTATTAGGTAATTACTATAGATATGGAGAGCGTCTGACAGACAAAATATACAAAATACAAGTAGTTAATTCGCCAAAGGACAAATTGCTTTATCCAATGCTGAAAAAAGTACATTGTGACCGATTGCTCTATAAGTTTTTAAGAAATATTCCATCCTCACATGTGTTTTATTTTGAAGCCCCGCCACGGCTTATTAAATACTTCAACACAGTCAAAGTTGAAAAAGAAAAAATATCAGCCTCCTATTATACAAAAATAATAGAGCCTATATATAAGGACGATTTAAAAGGGAAATATGAAGAATACAAGGAAGAAGAAATAAAGGAAATTGAAAAAGTCTTTAAATAATTTTGCCTGCCTACAACATTGGGTTTGCTGCAAGGCTGGCTGGACATTGGAGCAATGGTCATTTTATCGCTGTTGTGCTTCAGCTGGGCTGGACAAACATCGCCGGGCTTTTGTTTGTTAACCTGTACTTTTATATCTTTAATCAGCAGCGGTTCCGGGCTGGACGAGCAATGAATTCCAGCCCTGCAGCAAGCCCTGCCCGTTGTAGGCAAGGCAAAACGAGCAGCAAAATAGATTTCAACTTCCTTTGTGTATTAATTTTGACAATTGCATCTTGACCAAAAACTCTAATGAAAAAAATTATCTCGGCAACTCTACTTTTATTTTCAGTGACAATTTCATATGGACAAAAGGTTGACATAAAAGCCATGATTGACAGCTTACAGTTTAGCAGGGCGGACACATTCAATTGCAAAGCAGAAATATACTGGAGAATTGTTTCCCAAGGAAAAGAGGCAATCCCACTTTTAATTGACAAACTAACTGACACTTCACTGACAAATTTTAGATTTCATTGTAAAAAGACAAAATTAAATGTTGGCGAGGTTGCACATTTTCTATTAAATGAAATTGCATATTTCCCCGCATTTCTTGTGACAAAAATTCAATTTGATACTTTCGAATTAGATGAAACTGGTCAACTTTGTTGGAGTTTTTATAATTTTCTTTTTATAAATTCAAATAAACCTCGCTATCAAAAAAGTGTACGAGAATGGTATGACCAAGAAAAAGCAAAATATAAAGCAATAAAGATTTCAAATAAAGACCAAACAGAATGTCAAAAACAATTTAGAATTGACACTTACTATCGGTGGACGGAATAATGCCCTGCCTACAACATGGGGTTTTGTGCAAGCAGGGCTTGACGTTCAAACTTCGGCATTTTGCATCGCTGTACTTTGGTTCGGGCTGGACGGAATTCTGTTGGGCTTTTAGTTGTTATCTTGTACTTTTATTTCTTTATTGGGCTGCAGTTCCGGGCTGGACAAACAACAATGCCCTGCCTGCACAAAGCCCTGGCCGTTGTGTGCAATAAATTTGGACGTCCCTAAATAAGCAAGCTTGACAGAATATACATCCTATATAATTTATCGAAAAGAGTGGGCTTTCAAGTGGTACGCTTTTATTATTATCTCACTAGGACTTTCCGCTGTGTCTAATTTCTATTTAAAGTCAAGACCTCTACCAATTTTATTTTTAGCTTTGACATTTGCAAGTTTTCTTTTTATCAGAATAGTGATGAATTACTTTACCAGAAAAGTTTTTATTCAGCTCTACAATGATAAAATTTCATTTGACATTTTAAAGTTAAAAGATGATGCTGAAGAATCTTTTACGGACTATTCATTTTTTGACATCAATTCTTATAACATTCAATTTCCAACAAGCAGATTTGCTTGCTTAATACTTAACTTAAATTCAGGAAATAAAAAACAGTTCTCATTTCTTACTCGACACCTTAGTGATTCACAAAGTGACACAAACAAAATGATTGAATCAATACATACAAGTTTTAAGCAGTTTAATATTGAGCATAATCAAGTCAAGACAATAAAATTTGAACCATCTTTTTATGCTTCAAAAAAAGGACTTTACACAATTGTATCTTTAGTTCTGCTTTCAATATTTACAATCGTGTTGGCAATTAAATTGGACAAAAATTTGCCTGCAACATTTGCGGGAACTATTCTAATAATTGGACAACTGATTATAAGACGTTCGACAGATTTAAGCTTTTACAAAAAAATGACAACCGACTAATGACTTTTACTGCACACAACAAAAAAATTTGCGGTATTGGGGCGGGACAATCAAACATCAGCTAAGTACAAATCCAATCTTCAGTCCGGGCGCGACTTTCAACTTTTGTTCTTAATTTCATCAAACAACTTGTATTAGCAGCGGTTACGGGCAGACGGAATTCTAATATCCCAACAGCGCAAATTTTCACCGTTGTGCGTCATTTAAGAACCTCCGCAACCAACATAATTTACGGAAAGCATAGCAAAGAAGCACTATTTACGACGCATTTCGTATTATTGTTGTTTTATACAAAGAACGCTATGAAATTAAACAAAATATTTCTGTTTGTAATGATGATGTTGGGTCGAACGTTGTTTGCTCAAGACAAGGTTATAGATACAACTTTAATTCTTAACATCAATGGTATAAAGCAGGTAATTAAACTAAAAGGAAATAATAGAGAGGCACCCTTTTTATTATACTTACATGGTGCCGGAGGAAATAATTACTCTTTAATCGAAAATGGAAACAGGTTGACCTCAGAACTTCAAAAACATTTTGTGGTGGCATTATGGGACCAACGTGATTATGGTAAGACTTACCAGCTAAATCACTCATTGCGACCTGTAACGCTTAAATTAATGGAAGATGATAGTAATGCTGTAATTGATTCTATTATGAAAATAAGTAACCGAAAGAAACTATTTATTGTAGCACATTCTGCCGGTTGTGTTTTAGGTATGGATGTGGCACAAAAGCATCCTGAACTGGTAAGTGCACTTGTTGAAATAAGTCCCCCAGTGAATAGTATCGAAAGTCAGAAAATGAGATTAGATACGTTGAAAGAACATTACAAAAATGTGAACAACACCAGAGCTATTACCGAACTTTCAACAGTTAAGATACCTGCCAGAGATTTTCAGTCTTTGTTCATCATGTACATTTGGCAAACGGACTTTGCCGGAGAGCCTGTCCCTGACTCTGTAAGAGAACAAATAAAACCCGTTTTAAAAGAGTGGATGCAAAGTCCTGCTGCATCTTTATCCAATGAGGTATTTAATATGAATTTTTTTAAGCAGTATCCCATTATAAAATGCCCTGTTTATTTTTTTATAGGCAGAAACGACTTCCTAACGAATGCAAGCTTAAGTGAGCAATATTATAAGCGACTCAAAACACCGAAAAAACAGTTGTTTTGGTTTGAAAAGTCTGCGCATGCAGTTCCTGACACCGAGACTGACCTGATGCAGGATAGAATTATAAATTACATACTGCCATAAACTAGAAACGAACGCACAACACATGCTTGCTGCCATAGCGGCTGACGCAAGCCATTCAGCAGCGCTTCTCTTATCATCTTTCTCTCTATATTTGAGTTAACGGAATGCTAATGCCGCTACAGTCAGGCAAGCAGTGAGCCGTTAGCTGTAATACACAGAAACATTACATTTGACAGAATACTTAAAACAGACACATAAAATAAAAATGAAAAATAATATTGCAGTTTATGGGGCTTATGGACACACAGGAAAGTTCATTGTTTCTCAACTTTTACACCAAGGTTTCAATCCAACTTTATGTGGGCGGGGCAAGGAAAAATTATTAAGTTATAGTCAGCAATATCCTAATTTAAAGACGAAGGTTGCAGATATAAATCAACCCGACTCTTTGGATAGTGCATTTACAGGTTCAGACATAATTATTAATTGTGCAGGTCCATATTTAGACACGGCAGAACCTATTATTCAATCTGCCCTGCGACTTGGTAAGCCTTATATTGATTTAAGCGCTGAACAAAAATCTGTATTAGATATTTTTGAAAAATATTCTGACCAAGCAAAACAGGCAAAAATTATTATTATCCCTGCTGCAGCTTTTTACGGTGGGCTTGGAGACTTGTTAAGTACAACACTTACTGACGGTTGGAACGAAATTGAAGACATAAATATTTATATCGGGCTTGACTCTTGGCACCCAACCAAAGGAACAAGGTTAACAGGACAGAGAAATCACTACCAAAGATTTGTCTTTGCAAATGGACAATTGCAGCCACTTCAAGCAGGCGAACCTATCAAATGGGATTTTCCAAAACCAATGGAGACTAAAGAAATGATAGCAGTTCCACTTACTGAAATCATTACTATTTCCAGACACTTAAATGTAAAAAATGTCAACACTTACATAAGTTTAAATTCAATTGAAGATATTAGAAACGCTGAAACGCCAGAGCCAAAACCAACTGATGAAAAGAATAGGTCATCTCAACAATTCTGTATGGAAGTGGTGGCGCTCAACGGAAATAAGAAAAGAACAATTTTTGCTCAAGGCAGGGACATATATGCCGTAACTGCTCCGTTAGTTGTAGAGGCGATAAAAAGAATTATTATAGGTAAAATTAAAAAACAAGGAGTAACAACAATGGGTGAAGTTTTTGAGGCGGCAGATTTTCTAAGATCTTTAAATGCTGACGACATTACAATTTCTCAAATCAAAGAAAGCGTAATTGAATAAAAACAACCTTAAAATAGTACTACAGCTAACTGTCTCGTCCTGAAATAGGTTGACTACAAATCAACCAAAAATGAACATCAAGGAATAGGCGATTACGGAGTATTTAACTGAGGCACAGGTTACAGAAAACTGGCAGCCAAGTATGGTGTGAGCCGCAGCACCATCAACAAATGGGTGATGATTCACCAGGGCATCCACAATATTGCACCTACTCAAAAGCAACCGAAATATTATCTTACAGGTATGAACAGCAAACCTGAAAAAGCTTCTGCGGATGAGCTGGATATTCAAAAAGAATTGCAGCAAAAAATTGCACTGCCGAAAAACAACTGGCATGGGAAAAGCTTCGTGGAGATGCGCTGGATACGATGATAAAAATTGCTGAGAAACAGCTTGACATCAACATCAGAAGAAAGCCTGGCTCCCAACAATCCTCGAAATAAAAAAGGCAAATACAACTTACAGTATAAAAAACATTTGCCGGTTGTTGGGCTATACGCCGCAGGCATACCACAAAAAAACAAAGCATCAGTTTGTCAGACAGGTTGCAAGCGCCGGACAGGTTTGACCACATGCGCCAATTTACGCTGACCATAGTTCGCCGAAATAATTTGACCATGATAAAGAGTTATGTAACAATATTTTTTTTCGGAAGTTAGAAATGTTTTTGATGGTCTATCCTCTCCGGCGTTAGGTGGTCAATGTCATCGGCTCATCCACCATGTTGTTTGTTTTAAGAAGTAAAAAAATGAATACTAATATAAGTAGTAATTGAATACCAAAAAAATTAGCTTTCTGTTTTTGAAATAATTTCTACCTTTAGAAAAAGAATGACGATATGTTCCAGCCCGAAAGGTTCTCGATAAATCATGGTAAATATTCTGCTGCGGTTGAAGTAATCAGTGTAGCCGGACAAACCATATACCGGGTTGTTTTTTCAAATAATATGCAGATGCTGATCCTCACAAGGGCTACCAACAGCAATGCGGGGCGTTTCTGGACATCGGTACCGGAAGGGAGGCAGGAACTCGCTGAAGAAGTTGGTGCATTAATTGAATCAAATATCCGGCAAAAAGCTTAAGCTATGTGTTATTATAACGGACAAAAAGTTACCCATTCAGAATTTATCCGGCTAAAAAACCTGGAGAAAGCACTCGCCAATTATGATTTTTTAAACATGCCCGTACAAAGTGGTTTTGATTATGGCGCGAACGCTGTCTTGAAAAGGATCCCCGGTAAAATGGATTTTGAAATAGTGCAGATGGAATGGGGCTTCCTTCGCGGCAACCCAAAGAAGTGGCCGTTTTTTAAAACGCGCGAAGATGTCAGTAAAATGCGTTCAGGTTATAAAGATGAGAAGGGAAAATTTCACCCGTCCATTAATTTTTTGAATGCAATGGGCGAAGAATTATTATTACCTGATAAAGTTTACAGGGATGCTGCACTGAACAGGAGGTGCTTAATACTGAGCAGTGGTTTTTTTGAATGGAGGCATATTTTTCCAAAAAATAAAAGGACCGGCGAGCCATTGAAAACTGCTGTTAAATATCCATATCATATTGGCATGCGAGATAAAGAATATTTTTACATGGCAGGGATCAGTGAGGAATGGACAGATCTCAATACTGGCGAGCATGTTGAAACAGATGCCATCATCACAACTGCTGCAAATAAAGTCATGGAGCAGGTGCACAATTCCAAAAAAAGAATGCCCACTATACTCAGTGAAGATTTAGCATGGGAATGGCTCTTTGGAAATTTAAGTGAAGAGCGTATTACTGAAATTGCGACCTCGCAGGTGCCCTGGGAAGAAATGGAAGTGTATCCTGTGGCAAAAGATTTTAAAACCGCTCTGGAACCTGCGGCACGATTTACTTATGAAGATTTGGAAGAATTGGAACTGACTTAAAATACTTTTTATTTATCTAAATAATTGCGGCTAATTCATTTTGCACTTCAGCTAATGTAATTTTTTCCGAGTAATAATATTCAATCGTAGTTTTTTTGCTTAAAAAAATCAGATACAATTTTATTATCGCCAATAAAATCAAAGAAAGTATTTAATTCTTTACAAAATTCAGCAGTTAAATTGGCAAGTTCCGGAACAAGAACAATCGCCCTGTCACAGTTTTCCAATTCAATAATTCTGCTATCAGATTTTGTGTAATTTTCTTTTACGAAGTCAGCATCAATAATTACATTTTCTTCTTCATTCACTATTTCTCTTCCTTCGATAATGTATTGCGGCCAATGAGAAAAAATAAATTCTTTTGGATGTTTTATAAAGTTCGCTCACTTTTTTATTAGCTGTGAAGTTTTGAAATTATTTTCTTTAAAGTCGGAAAAAAGCTTGCTTTTGTTATCCTTATTTACAACATCAAAAACAAAGTCTATCCGCTCTACAATAAGGTATAACCAAAAAATATGTTGTAAAATAGAAATCAAGTTTTGTAAATGGTGAAGGAGTATAATTTTCAATAAAATCATCTCTAATCGTCTGAATTAATTGATTAAAATTTTCACCAAGGCAATTTTCACAATTATCTTTTTATCTGTCATTATATCCCACATCTTACAGGCAAATGAACGGCCACCTCCTGCTTCTATTAATTGCGCAATAAATATTTCTTTGCATTTTGCGTGTATCACTTTCAAATCATTCATGCCTGTTTTAATTCGCTTTATTTATAAATAATTTATTTTATCCCTCTTGCACGTATCAAATACTGTTCTCCAAAACGGTGTTTGATGCTGTCGATGGCTTTATAATAATTTATCTTTTGTTGTGTGTCTTCATACAAATCGATCTGGTAAGTACCAGTCACGAGATCGGTGAAGCGAATGCCCACCAATCTTATCAGCATTCTTCTTTCGTAGAGTTTGGTAAATAGCTCTCGGGCAACTTTTAATAAAACATGATCTGCATTGGTGTATGGAATGCTTGCCTGTTTGGTGAATGTTTCAAAATTCGAGTAACGCAGTTTGACTGTTATGCAACCTGTAAGTTTATTTTGTTCACGCAACTGAAATGCAATCTTTTCTGTCATGCGGACAAGCTCGCTATAGAGAAAATTCATGTCGATCGTGTCCTGCTGAAATGTGTTTTCTGTTGATATGGATTTCGCTTCATGGTATGGTATTACCGGTGTTTCATCTATGCCATTTGATTTTCGCCATAGATCAGTTCCTGTTTTCCCGAGGAGATTATGCAACATTTCCAGTGGAATCTCGCTTAATACTTTTACCGTTTCCACGCCCATTTTTATCAGAAGGATTGCCGTTTCTTTTCCGACCCCGGGAATTTTTGCAATACTTAGCGGCGATAAAAAACTCTTCTCATCACCAAACGGAATTTCAATCTGGCCATTTGGTTTAACTTCGTTGGTGGCAACCTTACTTATAAGTTTATTACTTGCCAACCCGTAAGAAATTGGAAGGCCGCTTTCTTTCATCACTTTTTCACGGAGTTCAATGGTAAACTGTCTGCTTCCGTAAAACTTATCCATGCCTGTGAGATCAATATAAAATTCATCAATCGAAGATTTTTCAAACAACGGTACTGTGTCACTGATAACATCTGTAACCAATTTTGAAAATTTACCGTATGCTTCATAATCTCCCCGGATAATTGTTACATGCGGACATAAACGCATAGCCATTCGTATAGGCATTGCACTATGCACACCAAACTTCCGTGCTTCATAACTACATGCTGCAACAACACCACGGTCCCCCGTGCCGCCAACGATCAAGGGACGCCCCTTTAATTTAGAATTTTTTAATTGTTCAACAGATACAAAAAATGCATCCAAATCAAAATGGGCGATATGTCTTTCGTTGGATAAAAACATATTTATAGATTTGCGTATTTTCTTTCTTTATAACCAACTTTTACCATGTTGCTTACTTCAATAGCAAACACATTAAAATCTTCCACGACTTTTCCGGTAATGCGATAAAATCCTTTGCCCTGTAATGGGTGTTTTTTTAATGATTCCGGAAAATGTACCGTGTCTATCCAGCCAAGTTCAGCATCAATAAAATTTCCAAAAGACATCGTGCTATGGTTTTTCGTCGGAACTATTTTACAGGTTATGTAATAACCTAGTACTGTGATTTCTTTATTAAGGTGCAGGCATATTTCTTTGGATGAAATATAATTTCCTGGGTTATCATTCACCAGTTCAAAAGGGTTGCGCAGCAGAAATCCGAGTATCTCCATTTCATCATACATATCATCAATCGGATTATCAATAAGTACCGGCAATAAAAATTCTTTTGGTTGTTCGTTAAACATGGAAGCATGTGCAGGATGGTGCATTTTGTTTTTCTTTTGTAAAAAGTTTGCTTCCCATAACAATTGTTTTTTTGATTTACGAGTAAACCGGAACGCGCCTATGCTTATAAGAATATTTAATTGCTCTGCTGTGCTGTTTGTCCTTTCTATAAAATTCTGGAGGTGCAAAAATTCACCTGATGCATATCTTTCGGTTATGATTTTTTCAGCAAACTCTTTTTGTAATTCTTTGATGTGTACCAGACCTGCATGAACGTCAATTCCTTTAATATTAGTCAGGTACATGCTGTTATTGACACATGGGAGATGAATAGATGAACCTGTCTTCATCAGTTCATAAAAATATAAACAGGTATCATAAAAACCGCCGAAATTATTGATGACACCAACCATGAATTCCATCGGGTAATAGGTTTTTAAATACAAATCCTGAAAACTTTCTACTGCAAATGATGCAGAGTGCGCTTTTGAAAAACTATAGCCACCAAAACTTTCAATCTGCCGCCATACTTCTTTCGCAATGTCATCGGGGTAACCGCGCTCCTTACAATTGACAAAAAATTTATTTCTTATCCGCATCATCTCTTCATTGCCTCGGTATTTACCACTCATTGCCCGGCGCAAAATATCCGCTTCGCCCATATCAAGGCCTGCAAAATGGTGAGCTACTTTTATCACGTCTTCCTGGTACACCATTACCCCATAGGTTTCCTGCATCAGTTCTTTCATCATGGGATGGATGTGCGTGAACTTATCTTCATTGTGATAACGAAAAATATATTCGCGCATCATGCCGCTGCTAGCCACCCCGGGACGTATAATGGAGCTCGCGGCTACAAGGGTGATATAATCTTCACATTCCAGTTTTTTGAGCAACTGGCGCATTGCAGGCGATTCAATATAAAAGCAGCCAATAGTGTTTACATTTTTTATGACTGATTTTACTTTTAAATCATGTTTGAATTTTTCTGCCTCATGAATATTGATATCAATATTTTTATTTTGTTTTACGACACGTATCGTTTCTTTGATATGGCCAAGCCCGCGCTGGCTGAGTATATCCAATTTATATAAACCAATACTTTCAGCAACAAACATATCAATGTGGGTAGTGACAAAATTTTTTGGCGGAAGATAAGTTGCAGTGTATGCATGTATGGGTTCTTCGCTGATAAGCATACCGCCGGGATGAATGCTCATGTAATCCGGAAAATTATTCATCAGTTTTCCATATTGCAAAATCAGGTGTTGTATGGCATCACCATCTTTTTTCTTTTTGAAATTAAGTGCGCGGCTATCACCATAATAATATCCTTTTTCACCAAGCTGATCAATTTCTTCTTTAGGTAAACCAAAAACTTTTCCAAGCTGCCTTATAACTGCATTAAACTGGAAGGTTGTAAACATGCCGAGTAATGCTACGTGCTGTTCGCCATAACGTTTGAAAACGTAATCAATGACTTCATCGCGGTCAAGCCAGGAAAAATCAATATCAAAATCCGGTGGCGATGTCCTGTGCGGATTTAAAAAACGTTCAAAATATAAATCAAGTTCTATTGGATCAACATCTGTTATTTGTAAACAATAGGCAACAATCGAATTGGCGCCGCTGCCACGTCCTACATAATAAAAACCACGCGAACGTGCATATTGTATCAAATCACGTGTTATTAAAAAGTAAGCATTAAAGCCAAGCTCATTAATTATTTTAAGTTCTTTATTCACGCGCGCCTCTGCAATTTTATTATTTAATCCATAGCGTAAATGCAACCCGTCATAAGCAAGCTTCTTTAAAAAAATCACATCGTCCTTTTTCCGCGCACTGTAATTTTTTTTATTTTTATCTGTGCCGAAATCCATCGTGATATTACATGCTTCGATCAGCCTGTATGTGTTGGTAACAATAAAAGGATACTGCCGGAAATGTTTAAGCAGTTCTGATTCAGAAATAAATGTTTCGCCGGTAGCGGCGGTATCTTCTGCGGATAATTTTGTGCCCAGTATATTTAAGTCAATACACCGGAGGAGACGGTGTAATTGAAAATATTTTTTATCCTGATAAGTAACCGGCTGAAGAATGACCAGCTTATTTGTGAAGGACGAAAAGTCTATGCTGAATAATTTATTTACTTCTGAAGGTCGTATACCAGTATATTCATTTTCGCGTAAATCTTTCAAATCCCTTTTTCCTAAAGGAAAGATGACAAAGCCATCACCCGGCTCGTTAAAAAAATGTTTATCGTGCGATTCCGGAAAAACATCTTTTGAGATTAAGTAAGAAGAGATAAAGGTATTTATCCATTGAAAACCTTTGTTATTTGCTGCGATTAAAATGTACAAGACTTTATTTTCATTCCTGATCTCAACACCTAAAACAGGTTTTATATTTTTCTCCCGGCACAATTTTACAAAGTCCCAGGCATCGCAGGTATTGTTGATATTGGTAAGCGCAAGTGTACCCACACCCGCGTCAGCAGCAGCTTCCACCAGTTCTTTAGTCGAGAACGTACCATACCGGAAGCTGTAATATGTTTTGCAGTTGATATACATTGGTGCAATAAAGGTAAATACAATACTAAAATAATTAGCATTATATTTACTAATATAATTAGTTTATGCATGAAATAATTTCAACTGATTTAAGGCCAGGTAATTATGTAAAACATTTTATTGAAAAGAAAAATTTCAAATAGAAGAAATTGTTATGCCTGTCGCTGGTTGATTTAATCAGCATAGATGCTGGTAAATTGAAAGTATATCCTGTTGACCTGGTGAATGACTGGATGCCGAGATTCGGCTTTTCTTATAATGCAGCCTTCAATCATTTTGCACTAACGCCGGGTTACGTTTTGCATAACGATAAAGGGTGGTTCTTCTATAAAAATACTATACCAATGAACGGACATCCTATCCTTTATGTGCACCAGTTTCAGAATTTGTTTTATTTTTTAACCGGGGAAGAGCTTGTTGTGAAATGAATATTACTTTCCCGACAGGCATGCCTAACCTGTTAAACATTTACATGCAGTTCTTCATCCATAATTGCGAAATAGATATTTTGCAATTGATGTACATATTTTAAATGTGTTATAATACACATGCCGCCAATGACAACCGAGTAACTATCGGTTTTTTCATTAGCCGGCGGCTTTAGTTCAAGGTTTGGATTTTGCCTGCATATTAAATTTTCAAAACCACAGCTTGCCAGAATAGTATTTGTCAAAGGAATACCATACAAATTTTCAGGTTCTGCATCTGAGCTGCGATTATAATCCGCAGGCATTGGAGGATACAAATAAAGCTTGGCAACAGTTTGCCCAACCGCTACAACCTCATGTAACGATTCATTGCCATTCTTTCCGTTTGAAGGCCTTGCACCTACCCAATTACCGATGCGCAATTCGTTTAATTTAATCATGGCTTAAATTAAAATATCATTATAAAATTTACATTATTGCATTGCTTTATACCGGAACCAAAATTCACCTTTATAGGTTTCAACTTTCAGGTAAGCGAGTTCGGGATCATCTTTAATCTTCAGGGCACCGAAATGCTTTAACATTTTCAATTCATCTAAAAACTCGCTGTAATTTACAAGCACGGTAATATTCAAATGATAAAAGTTTATCAATGAAAGTTCGCCTGATATAAAACCGGTTACTATCCGGTGTGCATATTTTTCGCAATGGTCTTCCGGTAGATCAGCAACTTGGTCACGACCATCAATTCCGCAATTACTTCTTAACATGTCCCGATAAATTTAATCATTATTTAAAAGCTATTTGCAAATTACCGGGGCTTCCTGGGTCATTATGCAAATCCAGGAACCACCTGCTTTTTTATAGATATTTGTAACCCATTGTTCAGCATTGAATTCCTGGTCCCTGAAAATCCCAACGTTCATCCCCCGCGTTGTAACTATAGCAACGTCATTATAAAGTTGTACACGTACCACCTTTTTTATCATATTCGAATGAGAGAGATGGTTCGTTTCAATGGCATTCAAAAATTTTTCTTTAGAAATGATTCCAAACTCAGGTTCGAGTAATACCCAGTCGTCAGAAAGGAACTTTGATATCTTGTCAGAATCGTTTGATATCAATGCATCACTAAAGTTATCTTCAACCTGCTGAAAACTTTCCAATAAACATTCTCCTGTCATAATCTTTTAATGTTATGATTCTTTTGACAGCCTTCACCATGTCAATAATATTCATAATAAATCTTTCAACGCATCCGTAACATTTGCCTCAGTTGCAACAAGAATTTCTTTACAGATTCTGATAAGCGCCACAGATCTTTTTACTTTTTCAATAAGTTCATCAACGGGAATTTCACCCTCTTCAATTTCTGCAGCGATTGCATTGAGTTCCCTAAAGGCTGTCGTATATTGTAATGGTTCACTCATCGTTTGTTGTTTTATCAAATACATTACTGAATATTATTCCATCTGCAATTCGTGTTTCAAGAATATCTCCCGGTCTTATACTATTAATATTTTTTACAGCCTTGCCATTGAATAAGGTGATACTATATCCTCTTTTCAAAACATTTTCCGGGCTGAGATTTTCAATACTTTTTTGTATGTTATCAAGAATACTATTTTGTTTATGCACAAAAAATTTTGAGTGTACAACAACGTGCTGAATAATATGATTTAAATCATTTTTATTTTGCAACAGAATAGTTTTTGTTGCTGCCTGAAATGTTTTTATTGTGGATGCAAATTTATTTTTTTCCGCACTCATTAATCCATTAGCATAGTTTTTTATGGATTGTTCCGCTTCACGGACAGAAATTGAGAAGTTGTGAAAATGCTGTATTAAATATTCTGCGAGTTTTGTTGGTGTTATTGCATTGTGATAACTGATCATTTCACATACGGTTTGATTGGTGGAATGACCGATGCCTGTAAGTACCGGTAATGGAAACATTGCAATTTCTTTCGCGAGGTTATAATTGTTATAACAGGATAAACCGATATCTGCACCACCACCGCGCACGATAACAACGGCATCAAAATAATCTTTAAGCCGCCTTATTTCTTTTAGTTGATCGATTATAGTATGAATGGCATTGTCGCCCTGCAGTGTAGCGGAAAACAAAGTTGATATAAATGAATAATTCCATTCATTGCCATTAACTACATGTACAAAATCCATGTAGCCTTTGCTTGTTTTATCCGATATAATGGCAATTCGTTTAGGCAGCAAAGGGAATACAATTTGCTTATTTGCTTCATAAAGATTTTCTTCTTTCAACCTTTCAACCGTTTGCTGTTTCTCTGCTTCTAAGTCGCCCAATGTAAAGGAGGGATCAATATCGATAATGCGTACCGATAACCCATACAGCGGATCATAAACGACATTGCCCAAGAAAAGTATTTTTATACCGTCTTTAAGGGGTTCTTTTAATACCCGTAAAAATTTATTGTTGATTTTTATATAATCTTCTTTCCATAAGTTGCAACGCATTTGCGCAACAAGCTTTCCGTTTTCCTTTTCAACCAATTCCGGATAAGCATGACCGGATTGCCGGTAAAAATTCAGCTTATTCATTTCTGCTTTTATCCAATAGCCTTGAGTGAAATTTTCAGCTATGGTTTTCCATATCTCGTGAGTCAGATCTGAAAGTGATAATATTTTATTTTGTGCAGGCACTTGTCAAAGTTATTTCATAGTTTAGTTCAAACAAAAATCCATATGAGTAAGTCAAAAAAAACATCCCCGAAACATGAAGAAAGTTTGATGGAAAAAGCTGGTGAAGCCATGCATTTCCTTGGTGAAGCAATCGTTGAAGGAAAAGACAAACTGGTTGCTGTGACAGTTGAAACTTTTACAGATGTAAAAGAAGCCGTGCAAAAGAAATTTGCAAAAAAGAAAGCGGTTGTAAAAAAAGCGGCAAAGAAGGTAGCGCCCAAAAAGAAAGTTGTAGTTAGGAAAGTAGTTGCAGTAAAAAAATCGGCTAAGAAAATTGTAAAAAAGCAGCAAAAAAAGTTAGCAAAAAAATTGCGCCCAAAAAGAAAAAGAAATAATATACTCAAACATTTTTTTTCATAGGATAAGGTTTAATAGTGCGGTTGTTCCACAACCGCTTTTTTATTCGCCCATCCAAAGAGATTGTCATGACAACAAAAAAAACAGCGAAAAGCTTGTACAATTATGCCGGGCGGGAAAAGTGGAGGATGCCAAAACTAAATTTTTACGGAAGATACTTTAGTGTTGAGCCACACGAAGGTTTCCTGCCCCCTTAAAACAAAAGGGTTTAAGGCCATTCAGCAAAAGACGGAATCCCGTTGGGAATTACTGAGTAATATTTATTGAACTTTTTTTTAAAAAGCAGGATAGTCCCATGAACATTACTGATTACTGTTTTCCAAAGCATTCTTCAATTCATAAAAGCGATCAAAAAAAATTTCAGGAATTAAATATTCATTCCCGCCATAATTCAGTAAATAAATATCCCCTGTATACTTGATGTCAAAACCATATTGAACAGACGATAGTGAAAATATTATTTGATTGCGTTCTGCGCTCACAACCCGGGAATCTTTTTTTACAAGATTGAAAAACATAGAAGTGTCGAAGGTTTCAAAAACTATTTGAGTACTGTCTATTTCAATTTTATTTAAAATACGGTTTATCTGCATCACTCCGTTATAGATAGAAAATATAAAAAGTCCAAAAAGCCCAAAAGAAAAAATAGCAAACAGTAAAATATAAACAGCGCTGTGATGCTTATGATAATTATACATAACCTCAAAACATAAAAAAGGTACAATCAGCAGTAAATACAGCGCAGCTTTGCTTTTATATTTTTTAAAGCGAGTGCTTGCCAACCGGTTATCCGCCTGAAATTGTTTCATTTTTAGTAATTAAGTCATCTGCGCACTGATCCGCTCAGGTTGAACAATGAGAGACGAGATGGCGCGAATCTGATTTAAAAATTTTCTATAATATTTTGAATAACGTAGGGCACACCTTGAAATTTCCCAGGCCAAGGATGGGAATACCCAGCATATGACAATATTCATGTGCGATATGAGCAGCATATTGTTGAGGGGTAAGCCTTTTCACTAATTGAAGCTGACTGTATTTACAGTTGAATCACCTGCTTCGTTATCGAATCCTACAGTTGGATGAAGGTCATTCTGCATAGTAACATTCCAATAGTATGATGTATCCACTTTTAAAATTATATGCTCTCTGATTTTTATAATACTCGGATCAAGGCTGATAACCTCTGATAAATTTCCAAATTAGTTTGCCTGTTTTTACTGCGGCGTGTAAAATATGATGCAAGAACTTCATTTTTGAACTCCTGTGTATTTATAATATAATTCAAAGTTTCTATTGCGCTGTCTTTCTTTTTATATAATGCGCCAATGTCAATCATTACATCCGAATTGAATAATTTGGGGACATCAAAATTTATTAGCTTCCCGATTTCAAATTTTAAAGACTTGTTGTTTTCCATTGCAACACTGGTACTGTCAAAAATTGATTTATTCAACGAATCAACATTTGTAGCTGACACCGTGGAGTTTTCAACCTCTTGCTCTTTCAGACTATTGTTACAAGAGATTAGAAAGACCAAAGAAATTATTGCAAAAATCAACACAATTTTTCTTAAAAAAACTTGCATAAAGAGTGAGATTTTAAAGGTTAAAATCAGGTTATTTAGGCTGTCTAAATTCAGGATTAAATAATTTACATTTTCTATTTAGCGCTCAATAAGGTCTGCATTGAAAATAAATCCGATATTATAATTAAACCCCCGAAGAGCGTTTACCGCGATTTTATTTTGACTTCCAAATACATTTCTCAAATCTGCAAATACCGTAAGGCTGTTGATTTGAAATGTAACTTTTACGCCTGCGGATACAACTCTGTTAGAAAGTGTGTCTGTGTGAAACAAATATTTATAATCAGTGCTATATTTATCCGGTACACTGTTAAGCGCAACTTCTGGTCCTATCGAGAAGTAGAAATTGTCAGTGTTGATCTTTGTGTAGTACGTATAATTAGCTGCCGCGACAAAATTGAGCACAGTAAAATTTCTGCTACTGTCTGCATTGCGCCCGTTGATATTCTTTAAAGAAAACTCAGTAATGAATCTCACAAAATGCAAGGGATAAGAGAAATCTTTTTGATTCAATAGTATAGAATGCTCCGCTGTGAGAGCGAAGGAATTGCTGCCCGCATCAGGGAATAAAAAATTCCCTGCAAGAAGGCTGTCGGAATTGGAAGCATTTTTATTAAACGAAAAATAAACAGTGGTATATGCTTTTTTGCCTTTGTAAGGCCTGAAATATCCAGCTAATTTTCCACTGGCATTGACGTTCTGGAATGTTTCTGTATTGAGATTTCCAATTCCGTAAAGCCCCCATGTTGTTAACGAATCTTTTAAGGATATTTCGTCACTGCTTTTCTTTAAATTGTCATTATTGATATCGTTAATCTGCTGGGTTTTCGCTAAGATTTGGGACGATGTGTTAGTAATTTCCTGATTTATTGAATCAGCAATATTTTTTATGCTGTCTGCTTTGGCATTATCTGCTGGAGACGTTGGTGCAGCTAAAAGATTATGGTGGATTTGATCTACATATCGTTTGTTGTGCACTTTGGACAAATTAAAGTCCGTCTGCTGCTTTTGTTGCAACAACTGTATCTCGTTTTGAAGTTTTGAGATTTGTGGGGATGGCTGGTTATTTTTTTTGACACCAAGAATTCCGATTCCTTGTTGGGCAATTGTGCTGTTGTAGATTAATATAACTGTACATAACAAAATGCTGTTTTTCATAAGTCATTAGTGTTAGAGTAATAAATATTGGTTATAAAAGCTGCGGACATTAAATCTCCACCCCTCGGTCAATCGCAGCCTTTTGGCTGCGTGCATAAAAAATATTTTATTTTAATAAACCTACAATTTTCTACAACTATGAAGACCGTGAAAAACACCCTTTTTTTATTTTTCAATTAGGCTGAAGGCAGTTGTTATCATCAACTTGCGTAAATTTATTCCGTATTAAACCAGTTGTATGAGCAAAATATCAACCATATTCATTGGCATGACCACCCGCAACAGCAATGATTCCGGGACAGACAGCCCCATTGTCTTTATTGCGAATGAAGGTGGCACCGAAAGGATCCAGTACACTTTCCCCGACTCCTCACAGGATGACCAGGGCCAGGGCAAAGCCAACCTGTACGAAATCCCGGTTATCCCCGGCGCCGGGCTGGACACCACGCTCCTGGCAAACACCTATTTCAGGGTGGGCATCCGGGAAAGCGATGCATGGCGGCCGGAACATGTGTTTCTCTGGGGGATGTCAGAAAAACCGCATGTTATTTTTCCGCTCGGGATGCGCTTTGACGCCAGCACTACCCTGCTTGAACGGGAAGCCGGCGGTGGCGGGTTTGCGCAGCCCAACCCGGAGCAGGTCGTGCTGAGTACGGATGTCAATAAAGGCGACCTGAGCTTCCCCATCCCACCGGTCGCGCCGGGCGGTCCTGCGATGCCCATTCAGCGATTGGTCATGATGATGACCACTTCCAACAAAGCCAATGCGGGCACCAACAGCAAGGTAAACCTGCAGGTTACATCGGCCAATGCTTTGCTTGTCGACTTTAATATCCCGCATACCCCGCAGGATGACCAGCAGCGCGGGCAGGCCAATTTTTATTTTATCCCTGTCGGCGACCCTTTCATGAAAAACCAGCTCGATCCTGAAAATTCCATCACCCTGTCCATTAATGGGGATGACACCTGGCTGCCGGCAAGCTTTTACCTGTTTGGGCTGGATACCGCTGATGGCATGGCAAACAGTGCCGTTCCGCTGGTATTTATCGATGCGTGGGCCTTTAATAATTCATTAAGTACTGATGATACGGAAGGGAGTGCTTCTGTGAAACTGACATTGACTTTGCCTTAGTAAAGTGTACAGGGCTCCCCCTGCGGGACGCGCTTTTGCTCCAATCTTTTTGCTAGGGGCAAAAAGGATTTTTGCGCAATCCCTGGCGCGGAGGCAGAAGATACCAATGAGCCGTTAACCTTATTAAGGCTAATGTGACACCCGTCTTTTTTTCTTTACCCATCCATTCATTGCCTGCAAAGTGTTATATTTAATATCAATATTCATCTCCCCCAAACCAAAACCTTGCTCTTATCATGAAAAAAATACACGACGTGTCACTGGCCATCTGGTCTTACACGCGCATCTCAGCTTATCTTGTTTTTGTCCTGCTGCTTGGTTGGATCCTATTCAACGGGACAGCCCAGTCCCGTGATTTTGTGGCCGCATTCATTGTTAGTAAACGAGAGTGGGGCTATTACGTTTCTGTAGGCGTATTGCTGTTTTGCTGGTCCTACCTGATGTGGTACAGCAGTTCCATTATTTTGGAAATCAGCCCGGACAATTTTTTATACACAGATACTATGGACAATGCCCCCTTTAGCCTTGTGATGGGCTATACGCCCTGTCTTATCCTCGGTTTCACTTTTATTGTTGGTCATTCCCTGATTTTTGGTTCGCTGTTCCTGCTAATTGGCATACCCTTTATACTTTTTTTTAGATGGAGAGACAAGTTGAACGACCAGCCTGGAAAATGGCCTACTATAGACGAGGTAAAGGATCACAACACCAGAGATGGAAAGGAGTTTACGCCCCCTGTCGGAGAAGAAATCCGGTTCATCCGGAAGTATCCGAATGTGTTTTATTACTTTGCGGTTTTTGGCGTCCTGTATCTGGTTGTGCTGATTATCTTTTGTGTCCCAAGCTGGCTGGTACCGCTTACCCGCGCACTTCGCCCCGCCGGCATCTTGCTATTGATTCTAACGGCCTTTACCTATGTTTTTACCCTGGTCAGTTATTTTCACAATATCAAAACCCGCCCTTTTTTATTGCTTATCCTTGTGTGGCTTGTATTTATGAGCCTGTTCAATGACAACACCGAAATACAGAGATTGGCTGCCTTCAGAGACAATAAAGACTTCCGGCTGTCGCCCGGTGATGCCTTTAAAAAATGGTTTGATACGAAAATCAGCCGGTGGCGGGACAGTGGCCATACAGGTCCAATGCCGGTTATCTTTATCGCCACCCAGGGCGGAGGGGTTCGGGGTGAGGTGTGGACCATCGAAGTGCTGCAAGCCCTTTGTAATGCCTACCCAGGCTTTTACGACCAGGTATTTTGTATGGGTGGGGCCTCCGGCGGCACGGTCGGCGCACTGTACTACAATGCGTATATGTATGACGTGCGGCATATGCCCGGCAATGACTCCCTGAAATTTGTAAACCTGCAGCGTTTTGCCTCCGCAGACTGCCTCTCGCCCGTCACGGGCGCTTTTGCGTTTGGGGAAGGGTTACAACATTTTCTGCCTTTCAGAATACCCTCCCTTGAACGTTCCAAAATCATGATGGATGCGTTTAATGTGAGCTACCGGCGTCAATTAAACTCTGCCAGAACGGATTCATCCTTTTTATCCATGTATTATCCCAACCAGAACAATTCCCAGTTCAACTGCGAACTTCCCTCCCTGTTTATCAACGGTACCCTGGCCGAAAGCGGGCAGCGCATAATTACCTCGGACTTGAAGGTGGCCGATACCGGTAATTTTAAATATGATATCGATTTTTTTGGGGAGACCCACGCAGATATTTCAGTTGCCACAGCCTCTTTAAATTGCATGCGGTTCCCATTCCTCTTATCCGGAGGATTATTTCGCAATGATAAAGGTTTTACGAGGGGGCATCTGGTAGATGGCGGGTACCGGGAAAATACCGGCCTTCAAGCCATGTACAGCCTGATGGGTACGTTGCGGGATTCACTTTGCAACAAACTCGATTCCATCAAACCCATCCTGCTCTATATCCGAAATGGGAGTTTTGAATATAAAATACCTTATGATACGGTGGACAACGCTATCCGGTTGTTGCATGATTTAGCCACGCCGGTTGATGGCCTAATCAATGTAAACGGCACTTCCGTGCCTGCCCTGGGTATCATGAAAATGATTGAACAGCAGGAAGCCAACGGCAACCCGCTGCATATGTATTACAACCAGGTATGGCTGGGCAATCCGATCTATCCAGTGAATGCCAAAGACACTTTTCCACTCGGCCTGTACATATCGGATTCTGCTTACAAGCGGATTCAGAAACGGGCGGCAGCCATCTCGTCGGTCAATAAAGAACTCACCGATACGCTGCAGTATTTTTTTAAAAAATAAAAGGGCTAATGCTGATTTTGTACAACGTTTTCGCATTGGCTACGTGGGGGAATTATAAAACTGTATACCTACAATCTTTGCTTGGTTAAAAATACAAACGTTCGTTGTGATTAATAAATGCCGCCAGTTTGCGTACCGGCATTGGGGCAGTATTTTAAAAACGCCAGCCAGCAACCAATGTTGGATAAAATTGGAACGTTTTAATAAAAATTTCCAGGTTTGTCCGGAAGGAGCTGAATAGTATTGTAAAATAACTATGCAAGCAAAACCCCGGAAAATCATCGTCCTAAAAATATTGAATAAAGCTATCATTCAAAATGGTGCCTAAGAATAATAAAACCCCTGTCCTTCGTTTGAATATCGTCTAATCCCTCAACTCTGGCTGTTATTATTTCAAGGGGCGGAATGGTATGATCCAGCGATATTAATTCATTGATTGAAATAGGAACATCTTCTCCTTCATAGAGACCTGCTGTTTTGATTAACTCCAGGAGGTGGGTTGTAAGGTTCATGTAGCCGGCTTTTCTGCAATTTTAAAAATTAATTTTGACCGGTTAAAATCATTTATTTTTTTGTTAAAGGGGAGGTGCCTGGCTGGTCATGGTGTTGCTTTAATAAAAGTTCTACAGGGCGGCCCCTGCGGGACGGGCTTTTGCGCCAATCTTTTTGCGGAAGGGCAAAAAGGATTTCTGCGCAATCCCTGGCGCGGATAAAAAAAATTTAAAAAGTGCAAATTTTATGTGGACTTCGGTAGCTTAACTTTTAAGGATATTTATAAGGTTCTGCAAAAAATATTTGATTTATGATTGACTATCCATTTTGATTTGATTCTAAATCTGTTTTTATGATTAAGACTTTACTCTTATCCTGTTGCTTTGTTTAGTATAAATCTTAATTATGATTATATTGAGCTTCCAAAATGAACCCCTCAATTGCTTTTGTCGACACAGAGATAGAACCGGATAGCCGGAAAATTCTTGACATAGGAAGTGTTAAGTCAGATGGAAATATTTTCCATTCAAGTGCAATTATTGATTTTATTGAATTTCTTAAAGGAACAGAATTTGTTTGTGGCCACAACATTTTCAATCATGATTTAAAGTATATTAATACAGCCTTATCAGATGCTGGTATAAGGTCAACAAATATAATTGACACGTTGTTTCTTTCTCCCCTCCTTTTTCCAACAACGCCTTACCATGCATTGTTGAAGGATGATAAACTCCAAACAGAAGACTCAAACAATCCATTAAACGATTCTATCAAAGCCAAAGATCTATTTTTTGATGAAATTGCAGCGTTTCAGCAAACAGAGGAAAAGCTAAAACATATTTTGTATTTGCTATTGTATGACAAAAAGGAGTTTCGCTCCTTTTTTTATTTTGTTGGATATAAAAACAGCGATGCAAACCTTGAAAAACTAATTCATGAAAAATTTCATTCTGAAATTTGCGAACAAGCAAACCTTACAAAAATCATTTCAGAACACCCAATTGAATTAGCTTATTGTTTAGCCCTCTTAAATTGTCATAACCGTTACTCAATAACACCCCGCTGGGTTCTCAAAAATTATCCTGATACAGAGGGAGTAATGATTGCTCTTCGAAATAAACCATGTATTACAGGTTGTATATATTGCAATAATGCGTTGAATATTCATAAAGGGCTAAAAACATATTTTGGTTTTGATTCTTACAGATCATACGCTGGCGAACAATTGCAAGAGAACGCGGTAAAAGCAGCCGTTGAAAACAAATCGCTTTTAGCGGTTTTCCCTACAGGTGGGGGCAAATCCATTACATTTCAAGTTCCTGCCTTAATGAGTGGTGTTGCAACAAAAGGGTTGACGGTTGTAATTTCCCCTTTGCAGTCGCTCATGAAAGATCAAGTTGACAATCTTGAAAAAATCGGGATTACAGATGCAGTTACAATTAATGGATTACTTGACCCGATTGAAAGAGGAAAATCATTTGAGCGCGTAGAAAATGGTTCTGCATCTCTGCTTTACATCTCACCTGAATCTTTACGTTCAAAAACAATTGAGCGGCTTTTATTAGGGAGAAAAATTGTCCGCTTTGTAATTGATGAAGCGCATTGTTTCTCATCATGGGGACAAGATTTCAGGGTTGATTATTTATACATTGCTGATTTCATAAAACAAATTCAAGAAAAGAAAAATCTTGAAGAAGCAATCCCTGTTTCATGCTTTACAGCTACGGCAAAGAAAAATGTGATTGAAGATATCTGCAGTTATTTTAAAGAAAAACTTTCTCTTGACTTAGAAATTTTCAGTTCTGGTGCAACGAGAACAAATTTGAAATACAAAGTTTTTGAAAAAGGGGATGAAGAAGAAAAATATAACTCCGTAAGAGACCTGATTGAAGAAAAAAATTGCCCAACAATAATTTATGTAT
>JABDAZ010000030.1 GCA_013288945.1 Bacteroidota bacterium
TAGACGCCGTTCCGGGACAACCAGTATTTTCATTATATGCTTCTGATTGGAACAGAGATCCGCAAGGGCATATTATTGTAGATGGAATCACAGGCATGCCTTCAGTGAATTCAACCAAACAATATGCAGGCAATACAGAGCCGAAATATTTTCTTGGTATTAATCCCAATTTCTCATACGGCAGGCTTTCATTGAATGTAGTATTAGACTACAGAGGCGGTAATAAAATCGTAAACAGCCTTGGAACCGCGCTAGACTTCTCCGGCATATCATCAACAAGCGGCGAAAACAGATCGCATTTTATTATACCAAATTCTGTAATTGCTGATGGCAATGGGTACACACCGAATAAAAATATTCCTATATCAAGCGGGGTATATCAGTATTGGTCTACAATCTACAATTCAATCGGAATGCCTTATATGGTAAATGCTTCTTTTTGGAAATTAAGAGAAACAGCTTTAGTGTATGATTTACCACTGAAAATGTTAGGCAGCCAAAAAATAATTAAGAAACTCACCTTTTCTTTAATTGGACAAAACCTATTAATGATTAGGGCAAAAACAAATAAATGGACTGACCCGGAATTTAGCACAAGCATTAATGCCAATGCAAATGCTGCTGGAAGTGTTAATGAATATGTGACGCCGCCTACCAGAAGTTATGGATTTTCTATTAACACTACTTTTTAATTATTTAAGCATTATAAATTATGAAACTAAAAAATATTTTCCAGCCATTATTAATGTTCACTTGCGCTGCGGTTGCATTGTGTTCATGCAAGAAAAAATTGGATACCAATTTAACTAATCCAAATGCAGTCGCCGTGACTGGTATTTCTGGCAAAGATGTTTTTGCCGGGGCTTTGGTAAACACAGTAAATATTGTTAATGTCAATTCCATTTCATATATCAACCAGGAATGGATGGGATATTGGGCAAGAACAACAAGTTATTCTGCCTCGGGCCAACAATTCAGAATAGAAACGTTTAGTTTAAATAATGCAGATGGCGATAACTTTTGGGATGCGGCCTACCATAATATTTACGATTATGATTTTGTAGAGAAAAATAGTACCTCCGGTTCTATTTTACCCGGTGCATCATTAACGATGAAAGTGTTGATGTTTCAGGATTTGGCAGATGTGTTTGGGAATATTCCTTATTCGCAGGCAATTAATCCAAACGACACCGCGGTTTCTTACGATGATGCGTCAACGATTTATACAGGATTGGTTTCGCAGATTGATTCTGCAATGGGATTAATAAACAAATCCGCAGCTACAAGTGATGATGCTGCCGATATTATGTTTCAAGGAGATAAAAGTAAATGGCTTTCATTTGCAAATACTATTAAGCTTCGTCTTCTATTAAGGCAAATACCAAATATTTCGGCTGCAAGCGCTTTGCAGGCTGAGGCTGCATCAACCGCTGCTTACGGTTATTTATCAGCAGGCACAGATGCAACAATTAATCCCGGGTTTGCAGATGCCGTAACGCAACAAAGTCCATTTTGGGGAAGTTATGGATTTCAGGTAGGTGGAGTAAATGCATATCAGAACCACACCTTTTATATCGCTTGCCAAACTTTTATTGATTATTTAAATGCAACAAGTGATCCCCGATTAGGATACCTATTTGCAAAAAGCCCGTCAGGCACTTATGGTGGAAATTATTTTGGCGATGGTGGAAGTACATTGAAGTTGTCCAGTCAGTTAAGTCCGATTGGCGCAGGCATATTAAAAAGTGCATCCATGCCAGCCGTTATTATGACTGCAAGCGAAGGCCTTTTTTTGCAAGCAGAAGCAGCGCAAAGAGGGCTTATTCCTGGAACATTTATGACGTTGTTTAATA
The DNA here is from genome assembly GCA_013288945.1 of Bacteroidota bacterium. Taxonomy (GTDB): domain Bacteria; phylum Bacteroidota; class Bacteroidia; order Chitinophagales; family Chitinophagaceae; genus Puia. The sequence goes on from JABDAZ010000030.1 coordinate 1,854, forward strand.
CGGCAGTTGCAGAATCGTTCAGATTTTTAGGAATTGATAATTCCGTTTCAGTAGCAGCATCATTTATATCCACTTCAACAGACGACAGGGTAAATCCCGCGGTTGCATCAGATCCCATTAAAACAATCATCTATCAAAAATGGGTGGCTAATGCTGAAATAGATCCCTTAGAATCATGGTGTGATTATAGGAAGACAGGTTATCCAGACAGGACCAATCCCTCCATTAATCCATCTGTAAGTTCTAATACAGTTCCTAAACGTTTTTTATATCCTCAAAGTGAAATTGATGTGAATAATACTAATTATTCCAGTCAACATCAAATTGCTTCTGATATATATACCAAAATATTTTGGGCTAAGTAATAAACTAATAGAGCTATTAATAAATAATAAACAGGAATTAAAAATAATAAGAATGAAAAAAATAAAAATAGTTGTACTGTATTTTTTTATTACAGCGGCAATAAGCTCCTGTGTAAAAGATAATGCATTTTTAGATGTAAGTAATACTTCCACTCTTGTTGAATTTGCTAAAGGCACCCCTGCAACCCAATTGAGTACTTGGGGATCACTTGCAGACACATCAGTTGTAGACACGGCCGTAGCAGTTGATATAGCGTCACCGCAAGTATTGAATTACGATGTCACTGTAAACATTGACTTTGATCCAACAGTAATTGCTAATTACAATACTGCAAATCCAACCAACCTTCTTCAACTTTTACCGGACAGTTGCTATTCTATACCATCGAAAACAGCCACAATACCCGCAGGTTTCCGAGTTGCCAGAATACCGGTAATCTTGTATCCCCAGAAAATTTCTCCTACTATAAGCTATGGGATGCCTTTTGCAATTACCAGCACTTCGCAAACAGGCGTGGCACCTATTATTAGCGGAAATAAACAAAACATTTTATATGCGTTTATCGGAAACCCGATTGCAGGTTCATATAATAATGAATGGAAAAGGTGGGCAAACAATTCTTATTCAGGAACGCCTAGTTTTGATGAGACTGCTGTTGCTACATTTTCTCCCAACACGCCTACAGAAATTTCTGTAACCAGCCCACAAAATGGTTTGACTTACATTATTGATTTTACCAATACAGCCGGTGTATTAAGCAAGTTTACAATTACTATTGATCCAAATAGTTATTCGAACGCAGGATTGGCTTCTTTGGTAGGAACTCCATCGATTACTGTTTCATCTGATTACAAAACGATAACGATTAGTTTTGCTTATCTGAATACTTCGAATGCGCCAAGATCAATCATTGATGTTTTTACAAAATAGTAAATTAAGAAGTTGAAATGCATAATGCCGTTTTGTAATTTTCCATCTTTAAAAAAATCTATTATAATAAAAAAGGAAGCAAAATTTTGCTTCCTTTTTTATTATAATAGTATTTCCAACTTTTCCAGATTTTTTTATTAATATAATTCTGGATTAATAATTATTACTGATTTATTTCTTTTTCGTTTTTGAATCCGATAGAGGCGGCGCTGTGTTATTTATTAATGGGGTGCTTTTTTCAACGCCGTTATTTGTTCCGCCGGCATTGTATTGTTTTTCCCAATCTGCCATTTGCAATAACATGCGGTAACTTGTAAAAATATCCTGTGCAAACTGTGCTTGTTTTTCAGGTAAATTTCCGCCTTTGCCTTGTAGCATCATGTATGCGCTGTTTGCAAGTTGGTCGTCGCTCATACTTTCTTCACCAAAAGATTTATAATAACGCATTTGCTGTTGCAAATCTTTTTTCAAAGATGTGCTTACTTTTTTAGCAAGCGTAAAATCTCCGGATGCATAACATGCTTGTAAAAATTGTGCAGATATCTGATCCTGTTGATTGCCGCGGTTGCTCGTCATGCCATATAAAAAATTAGATTCCAAAACATTTTGATCAAAATGTTCAAGCACTTGTTTTGCGGAATCTTTTTTTCCTGATTGAGCCAGGCTCATTGCCAATTCTGCATGTGCCAGCCTTATTGTATTTAAATGACGGCGATTTTCTTCATCGTAATAAACGCCTTTTTTATCAGCATTTCCGTAGGCGAATTTTTCCATTATATTTTTATACGCCGTTTCATTATCAACATAACTGTTTTCTACAGGAACAAGTTCGTAAGCCAATCCTGTCATGCGCACATATTTCTGCAAACCTAGATCATTTAATTCCTGTGTTGATGTAAAACAAACAGGGCGTTTCCATTTGTTGGAAGCGATAACTGCATAAATCGCCAAATCATTTTTTAATAAATACTGGCGGTTTGGTAAATCAATATGCAATTCGCTTACAACACTGTCTGTTGGATGTGTAAGGCCAATACTTGCCGCCGCAGCAGCATCAACCGGCACGCTGAATTTTCTTGAAGGAAAAAGATTTAATATGTCACCGTTTTCCTGCTGGCTTGTGTATTTCGGATCTTTGCCACTTACAACATCACGCAACATACTGTAGAGATCATAATATTTATCTTTATCAAAACCAGGCATTGCATTATAATAAGCAACGTTTAAATTATTTCCCTGAATTTGTTCCGGCGTAAATATGATATCGAAAGGCGCACTGTTGTTTACTTTGTAACGCAACTGGTTCATGTACCAATCAGTTCCCAATAAGCTATTAACAACCACACGCACATCCGGGCGAATGCCTTCAACTTCCTGCGCGTACCATAATGGATAAGTATCATTATCACCAAAGGAAAATAAAATAGCATTTGGCGGGCAGCTTTCTAAATAATCTTTTGCCAAATCTCTTGCTAACGTTTTTTTGCTCCTGTCATGATCATCCCATTCCTGCTGGCCCATTAATGCGGGCACTGCAAGAAAACATAATCCTGCTGCTGTATAATTTACAACCGGCGCTTTCATTATTTTTTCCAATAATTCTTTTACAAGAATTACACCCAGCCCAATCCAAATGGCAAATGCATAACATGAACCTGCATAGGCATAATCACGTTCGCGCGGCTGATAACCGGCTTGGTTTAAGTAAACCACAATTGCAAAACCGGTGAAGAAAAATAAAAGGAATGCAACTAAAAAATCTTTCCTGTTGCGTGAATAATGATAAATTATTCCCATGAAACCAAGAATAAGCGGCAACAGAAAAAGCCTGTTGTACGATTTATTATTGGTATGAATGCTATCAGGCATCTTGCTTTGATCGCCTAAAAAAAGATTATCAATAAAAGAAATTCCTGTAATGGCGTTTCCATCGCGCGGGTTGCCGAATCCTTCCAAATCATTTTGTTTACCTGCATAGCTCCACATAAAATATCTTACATACATCCACATGTTCTGGTATCGTACAAAATATTTTATATTATCAGCCATCGTTGGTTGATCGCCGTCGGCAAGGCCGGAAAATGTATGATAACAATCAATCTGCTGGCGATCGTTTCCACTATCCCACATGCGTGGAAAAAGATGAGGGCGCAATTTGTCTACATCCCAGTCTGGATGCTGCTTTTGAATGGTTGCAATTTCTTCCTGCGAAGGGCCAGCGGTAAAATCTTCACCACTTGTTTTGCCAGCAATTTCATATTTATCTTTTCCTTTTACATATAAATCGCCGGTTGTTATTTGAGGAGCACGGTATGTAAAATCAGGGCCGTATAATATTGGCCAGTCGCCATATTGATCTCGGCTTAAATAACCAACCAAACTCACGGGATTATCTACATTAAACATATCAACTGCAGGATCTGCATTTGAACGAATCATTGTAGTAAAATATGTAGAGTAGCCCAACAACATAAATGCAAAACTCCACAAAGCAAGTTTGAGGTAATGATATCTGCGTTTCACCGCAAAGCGTATTCCGAAAACTATTAATGCTGTTAATAAAATAAAGAAGAATGCAAACCCAACAAAGAAAGGTGTGCCGATTGTGTTTACAAAAAAGATATCAAAATCTGCCGCGCCTTTTATGGTGTATTGAATTACAAATTTTTGAATAAATCCTGTAATTACACAACCAATAATAAACGCGAAAATCGTTCCTCTTGGAGTTGTTTTGTATCGTTTAAAATAATAAACCATCACTACTGCAGGGATGGTTAATAAGTTGAGCAAATGCACACCGATGGATAATCCCATCATAAAGAAAATGAAAATGATCCATTTGTCTGAACCTGGTTTATCTGCTGCATTTTCCCATTTTAAAATTGACCAGAACACAAGCGCAGTAAAGAATGCAGATGATGCATATACTTCGCCTTCAACAGCGCTATACCAGAATGAATCGCAAAAAGTATATGCAACTGCGCCAACAACACCGGCGCTCATTATGGTAAATAATTGCTGGCCGGTTAATTCTGTATTTGCTTTTTGCACCAGCTTGCGTGCAAAGTGTGTTATCGACCAGAATAAAAATAAAATTGAAAAACCGCTCGTAGTTGCGCTCATAAAATTTACACCACGCGCTGCGGTTGTTGGGCTATCGCCAAATAGAATAATAAAAAACCTGCCCATTAATACAAACAACGGTGCGCCTGGCGGATGCGGAATCTGAAGCTTATAACAACTGGAAACAAACTCACCGCAATCCCAAAAACTGCCGGTGGCTTCCATCGTCATTATATAAACAGCGCAGGCGAACACACATACGATCCAACCTACAATGTTATTCGTTTTGTTGAAATTCATTTTATAGTTATTTTAAAGAATTGGCAAATATAAGGTTCTGGTTAGAATGAAGAAGAGGAGAATGGTGTTTTAACGATAATTTTTTAAGCATTATAATTATTATTCAAAATAAACCCGTACGGTTTGGTAGAATAAACGGTTTTGCAAATATTGATTTTGCGATTGCTCCGCAAAACCCTGCAAGCCAAACAAGCCGGCAGCATTGCCTTTATTAATAGCTATTTCCAAATATCCTCCGGAATTAAACAATGCTAATTTTTCACCGTCAGGAACATCGGCATATGTTTCACTTATTTTATCAATCACTTCATCGCGTTTAAAAACTATACGGAAGCTTCTGCCCTTTCGTTGTTCTTCAAATTCGCTTCTTGTAATATTTACAATTACATTTTCAAAGTTATCAATGAAAATAATTTGCCCTTCAATCCACCTGTCACCAAGCAATGCGCGCAAATGATTTTTTTCAACAAACGGAACATCAGGCATTCCTATTTCCAATAAACTTTTTCCTTTTATCAAATCATTAATAGCATTGCCCATTGTTTGGATGCAATACAATGTATTTTTTATTGCGAGTTTATCAAGTGGTAAACCGATAATCATTTCTGGTTTGCCTTCAAGAATCATCGTTAATAAACCATTATCTGCACATAAAATATATTGATTGTTATGAAATGCAAGAAGCAACTGCTCCGGTTTTTGTTCAAATAAATTAACGAGAATAATATGATATGTAAATGCCGGAAAATTTTTTACTGCATTGCGGCAAACATAAGCTGCCTGCGGATAATTGAATGGCGATAAAGTATGTGTGATATCAGCAATATTAAATTCGGCATTGATTTGCAACAACTGTCCTTTAATAGCACCAGCGAGATAATCCTGCTGCCCGATATCAGATGTAAGGGTTAAGATTGCCATGTAAATATTAATAGTTGTTGCGAAGTATGAAGTATAAACTATGAACTATAAAATATTTTTTAAAATATAAATCCTGCAAAAAAATCATAAAAAAATTTATTAATACTTTTTTAAAAATAAAGTGTCATGACTTAACAAACTTTATAACTTATATTTTATAGCTCATACTTACTTTACAAATTTTCCATCTTTATAATAATGATTATAAACCAACCTGTCTGCAAGCGATGGAAAAAATTTATTTAGAAACACGGTTAATTTTCCTGTAAAAGTAAGCACCAGCGTGCGTTTGCGCTTTTCAATTGCGCGGATAATATGGCGCGCGCACACTTCTGCCGTCATCAATTTACTTTCATCCAGCGGGTTTTCGCTTTGCACTTTTCCTTCATTATTCAATGCCGCGTTGCGGATATTTGATGCAGTAAAACCAGGGCTTACCCACATGATATTTACGCCAGTTTTTAAAAGTTCCGTACGCAAAGATTCTAACCAGCCTTGCAATGCAAACTTTGATGCAGAGTATCCAGTTCTTCCCGGCAAGCCGCGAGAACCTGCAGTGGATGAAACGCCAACAACTGTTCCTTGCTGTTCTATAATATATGGCAGCGCATATTTTGTACAGTACACAGATCCGAAAAAATTAATGTCCATTGTTTTTCTTATCACATCTACATCCACATCTTCAAACAACGAACGCATACTTATTCCTGCATTATTAATTAAAATATCAATCGTACCAAAAGTTTCAATAGTAGATTCTATAAAACGTTTACATTCCTGCTCGTTACTGATATCGCAAGCCATTGTGTGCAGCATTACTGTAGGATATTCCAGTTGAAGCCTGTATAATTTATCGTAGTTGCGCGCGCATGTTGCAATCCTGGCACCAAGTGGAATCAATAAATCGATTAATGCTTTACCAATTCCATCGCTGCCACCAGTGATCACCACCACTTTCTCATTAAAAAAAGACATGTTTATATTTATTAAGCATGCAAAAATAGTGAGTTAAGTTGCCGCATAAAAAAGAAATGTTGATAACAAGTGATTTATATCTGATAAAAATATCTTTTTAAATTTGGCTGCAAACTATTTTGCCGTATTTTTGCACTCCTTAAAAAAAGGATGATTCCGTAGCTCAGTTGGTAGAGCAATACACTTTTAATGTATGGGTCCTGGGTCCGAGTCCCAGCGGGATCACAAACTCGGAAATTAAACCGACTCAAAACTTAAATAAAAATCCTGCAAAATTATTTGCAGGATTTTTTATTTGAAAAAATTATTAAAATTTAAATCGATTAGTGAAAGGTTCAAATTTTTCTTGGGATTTATAAAAATTAAAATCTGTTATTCTGTCAATGAAAAATTTTATTAATAAAAATTAAACGATCACATATTTTTTCTTTCTGAATTTAATTTTCATTTATTAATGAGCTCGCGAGAAGTGATAGAATTTACAATAACATATGTAAAAGAAAATTTGATTTTCTTCAATCATTAATACGGTTCAAAAATTTTTCTACTCTTGATTTATCCCAATGTTCTTTTGCCGTTAATTGATCTACAGTTCCCCTGTCAAAATCCCAAAATCTTGCTTCGCCTGATGAACAATGAAAAGTTATTTCCTGATTCCCGTGATCTGTTGGATATAGATTATTTCCGCATATTTTACAGAAAGCATCATGTTGCACATTTTCATTTTGCTTATTAATAAATTCAGGATTTTGCTGCTCCATGCTTTTAAATTTTTTGTGTCAAATTAGATCATTTACCTGAAACTTTTTTTTTACCAGAATTATTTTATGGTTATTAAAATTGACATAATAACAAAACTTAACATTGCCAATATTAAGTTTGCGTTAATTTTACAGCTATTCAAAAATTATTATAATGAGCAACAAAACTGTAACCGTTTAAAAAATTTCTAAGAAAGAAGCTAAAACAATTGTTTATAAAAAACTTGCCGAAGCGCTTTCTGATTATAAAAAAGAAATCAAGCCAAAAAAGTTTGAAGCAAAATTGAAAAAAGCAAGTAAACTTTTTGCAACTGATATTGCAAAAGCGGCAGGTAAAATAAAACCTGTAAAATCTAAAAAATTAAAATTGAAAAATAAAACTTCAAAGAAAAAAGAAACGCAGCCAACTGCTGAATAATCATTTCTTTTTTATACTAAAAGTATTTGTAAAAGCCCGCATGTTTTTTAACGGCGGGCTTATTCCTTTCTTTTAAACCAAAAATAGTATGTGGTTATAATGTCGCGTTCTATAGCAGTTCCGGCAAGTTCCCATCCATCTGCAGACATAAAATTTAATATATCAATATTTGATTTTACCCTAAAAATATAAGCCGAAATTTTTATACTGTCTGCTGCATCGTTATATTTAATGCTATCTTTTCCAAACGTAACCGAAGCATGAAATTTTGAACGCGTTAATGCATAACTCTGCACTTCACAATATAAAGATGGTTTATCCTGCGCTTGTAAAAATGTTGCACTGCATAAAATAAAAAGAAGAAAATAATATTTCATAACAAACAATTATTAATCTTATTCGTGTAAAACCAATATTGCTTTAATTGATTTGTTCATCACTTGATTTACAGTGCTCCTATTAAAAATTCTGTAAACAATATTATGATGGTGCTTCACCACACAAAGTATATCTGTCTGGTTGCTCACTATATAATTCATAATTCCATCAGTGGTTTTGCTTTCAGCAATGTATTTAAATTCGAGCTCTACCTTATTAATTTTTTTCCTGAAATTATTTTCGCCTTCTTCATTTATTTTAAAATCTGAGCCGGCAAGAATGTTTAATATATTTAGTTTTTCAGAACCAAGTGCAATGATTAATTCATTAAGTGCATTGGCATCTTCATCAGATAATTTAGAAGAAAAATCTGTAGCAAGTGTGATAACAGGATTTTTAGAAAATTTACTTTCCAGCGGAACAATGAGTGTTGGTATTTTAGTTTTTTCAACCATCATACTTGCGTTGCTTCCAAAAAGCCCGGTGATACCAGTTGATCCCATCGTTCCCATCACCAGCATTTCAACCGGGTTTGTTTGAATGTATTTGCTGATAACTGTACTTAGTGTTCCTACTTCACAAACAGTTGAAACAGTTACTTCTTTAAAATCATTATTGTTGGTAAAAGTTGCAGCCCATGTTGCAAGTGCATTTCTTTTATTGTTGTAATAATCTTCAATATAAAGAGCATTATATGTATTATTAAAAATGCCTTCTGTGGAACCAATTGCATGGATGGCGCATAATTCTATCTTAAGCATTTTTGCAATTTCCATGGCATATTGCATTGCATTGCCTGCGCAAACTGAAAAATCGGTAGCTACTAATATTTTTTTCATAACAAAATAGAATTGATTTTATTAAAGGCCAGAAATTTCTTTATCAAATTTATTTAATAAACTATTAAACAAATAAATGAAAAACTACAAACAATCCAAGTGCAAGTAAAATAGATACAGGCAATGTAAGCACCCAGGCAAGTGCGATATTCCTTAATGTATTTCCATTTAAATTTTTAGTTCCTTTTGATGCAACCATTGCACCTGCAATACCACTTGAAAGAACATGCGTTGTACTCACCGGCAAACCAAAACCTGTACTTAAACCGATAGTTGCTGCGGCAACAATTTCTGCAGTCGCACCTTGCGCATAATTCAAATGTTCCTTGCCAATTTTTTCGCCAATTGTTAATACAATCCTTTTCCAGCCAATCATTGTTCCGATACCAAGTGAAATGGATATTGTTGCAATAACCCACACTGGTGCGTAATCCGTCAGGTTCGTTAAATCTTTTACTGAAGCGCTTAATGTTGATTTATCAGCTGCAGCAATATTTATTTCTGATGATGATGATATAGCTTTTAATTTTTTTGAAAGTGCCTGAACTTGTTTTCTAAACGTATAAGTTTGTTTGGAAGTGAAAGCTTTTTTTGATGCAACCGAAGTTTTTATAGAACTTATTAATGCAGTTGCTGAATCAACTTCATGATTGGAAGAATTTGTTGATGCTGATTTTTGTAAAACCTGTTCTGTTTTATTTAACGAAGCAAGTATTTTATCATCAGGCATATTTCTGTCAAGTGCAAATTTTGCCGGTAAAAAAGCAATGAGAATCAGCATTAATAAACCAACACCTTTTTGCCCATCATTGCTTCCATGAAAAAAGCTAACAAGCGTACATGTTGTTATTAATAAAATTCTTATTAAAAAAGGCGGCCTGTCTTCGCCTTGCGGAATATGAAATAATGATTCTGCTTTCAACACATTTTTTAAGAACCACATTAATAAAGCAGCTGCGCCAAATCCAAACAATGGCGACATGATTAATGACAAACCGATTTCTCCGGCTTTGCTCCAGTTAACGCCGCTTCCTCCATAATAAAATGTAAATGCTAAACTAGCACCAATCATTGCACCGATTAATGTATGTGAACTTGAACATGGAATACCAAGGTACCATGTGCCCAAATTCCATATGATGGATGCAATTAAAACAGACAGCACCATACATGCACCAACTTGTACCGGCAAGGCCATGAGTTCGTTTAATGGAACTAATTTCAGGATACCCATTGCTACTGCAACACCTCCGGTAAATACGCCCAAAAAATTAAAGAACCCAGACCATGGAACTGCAATCATAGGTTTTAAAGCCTTTGTGTAAATAACTGTGGCAACTGCATTGGCAGTATCATGAAATCCATTTACAAACTCGAAAGCCACAACACATAAAAGACAAACAAAAAAAATAACCAGGATGGAACCTGTAAGATTTACTTCCCCTATAAAAGGGAGATTGATATCAGAAAAAATAAGGGGCATAAACAGCGTTGGTTTTAGTTCAGCAAATGACACGATAAGAAAGCATGCAGCGAAATAAAAACCATTATGAAATTGTTATCCAATTATTAACTGAATAATCCGCGCTTGTTAATTAATCATGGCTTAACACAACGGAAAAATTGCGGACATACAAGCTTGCTAACTTACTTTTCTAAAATATATTTTATGTCAAAAGAACACGCAGACCATCACAAAAAAGCAGCACATCATTCAGAGAAAGCTGCCGAACATCATCATGAAGCTGCAAAGCATTATTAAGAAGGAAACCAGCATGAAGGTGCGCACCATGCACATTCTGCACATGCACATCACCTGCATGCAGAAGAACATGCAAAGCATGCTGCAAAAACGCATGAAATGCACCACGGCAACAAATGATTGCAAGCCCACTAATTTGGAAAAACCGTCCAGAAAATATACCGGACGGTTTTTTATTAATAAAAAATAATGATCACTTTTTTAAAAACGCAGGCAGCTTCTATTATTGGATCTTTTGCCGATTTCTTGATAACAATATTATTGGTTGAAGTTTTGCACACCTGGTATGTTGCCGGAAATTTTGCAGGAAATATTTCCGGTGCATTATTGCAATTTTTACTTTGTAAGGATTGGGTTTTTAAAACAAAAACGCACAATAAATATTCTCCATTAATAAAGTTTGCAATCGTGTGGATTGGCAATTTATTATTATCTGCGGCAGGCGTTTATTTGCTTACAAATTTTGCGGGATTAAATTATATCATTTCAAAAATTATAATCTCGGTTATACTTGGCACAACTTATAATTATTTGCTGCTCAAAAAATTTGTATTTGTATAACGTGGATTTAATGAAAGTGGCTGGCAGCTTTTGTCAGATGAAGTTTTAATGGGATTAAATTTTTCTCCAACAAGCAATGCAAGTGTTGGCGCATTTTGTTTCTGGTAAATCTGTTCATTTACTTTAATTTCTCCTGCGGGAATTATTTCTGGCCCCATTACAGCAAACCACGTGTTTGATGATCCTTTTGTAAATAAGCCATGTGTAAACCATGATGAAGGGCTTGCTCCGCGCCCGTGATCCGTTGTAATAATTAAGGTTGTATTGTCTTTATAAAATGGATCAGTTTGTAACATGTACCACAATTCTGCAATCATCCTGTCGATGGCAGATGCTTGTTGTAAATACAAATCATATCTTCCTTCATGCGCAAATTCATCGGTTTGCCCGAAACCAAGAAACACAACTTTAGGATGATGGTTATTAATATAATCTTTCGCATTTAAAAAAGTAAGCATGTCGTAATGCGTGTTCTTTTTATTAATAACATTTGTTTCCACATCATTAATATTCAGAGGAAGCTTACTTCTTTTTTCATTGAAGATGTAAGGAAAAATATTCCACGAAGTAAATGCAACAGTTTTTCCAATATAATTTTCAGTGGTGTTTAAATATTCAAGCACTGTTTTATTTCTGTTATTAATCGGAATATTTGGAATGAAAAAAGGATCAGCATAACCAGTAAGCATTTCATTGTAACCCGGGTAAGAAATCTTATACCACTTTGTTACATCAGATTTATTATTTAAAAAACGATTGCCATAAATCTGCCCTTTTGCAGCAATAACGCTCCATAAAAAAGGCATCATTTTTTTTCGCCTTAAATCTGCAGTTGTGTCCCAGAATAATTGTTTGGTGAGCGATGTATCTTTTACAAAATTTGTATTGCTGATAATATTTTTATCCGCTCCGCTAAATAATTCCTGCCAGCGAAAACCATCAATGGTAATGATAATAATATTTTTTGCTTTCGAAGAATCCTGTGCGTAAACATTGCGAGTTGAAAAACAAAAGAAGAGAAAGATAACAGATAAGACGATTGGTTTCATGATAACGGGTTTTGCAAATGTACCTTTGCTGTGTAACCTGATCTTTACGAAAACGTTACCGCATCATTATCATTTTTTACATTTTCTTAAACGAAAAATTTAATATTTTAAGCGCCAAATTTTATCTCAACTTTTTAGCTTTCAAATAATCTATTAATGCGCCAGGATGATCGGTTTGCAATGCGTGCAAACCTTTTTGAACAGCAGTATCCCACAATTCAGGCCGCTCATTAATACTTTGAATATCCGGCAACACCAAATATCCTTTTTGTTCTGCATCATGTATCATTTCAATTGTATATTGTTCGAAACTGCCATCCAATATATCTGGTTGCACTTCTTGTAAAAATTTATTTAGGCCAATTGTATCTTTTATATTTCCAGGAAGGCTAACCATTAATGGCATTGTTGGAGCAATTTTGCGCCATTGATAAAACTGGTTTTGATTATTAATGTAGACAACAATTTGCTTTTGCATTCCGAGCTCAACAATTTGCTTAAATACTGTTGAAGGATCTGCATTTTTAAAATCCAGATAAATGTAAATTTTGTTTTTACACAACTGCATTACGCCTTTAAAAAATGGAATATCAAATTCGCCCCATTCAGGATGTGCTTTGTCTTTTACTTTCAGTTTTTTAATTTGTTCTGCCGTTAAATCTTTTATTAATCCTTCACCATCAGTCATTCTGTTTACAGATGCATCATGCATAATGATTAGTTGGCTGTCGATAGTTGTTCGCAAATCAATTTCTACATAATCTGCACTATCATTAATAGCATTTTGAAAAGACTGAATAGTATTTTCAGGCGCATGCGTATGGTCTCCCCTATGCGATACAACTATAAACGAATGGCGCGGCTTTGGCAAAGCATTTATTACCTGCGCATGCACATGTTGAAAAATATTTAAACAAATAATGTAAAACGCAAATTGTTTCACTCGGATCATAACAAAAATTTTGGCAAAAGACTTAATAAGTATTTCGTGCAGGAAATAATTTGAGTTACCAAATTGTTATACTATTCTTTCATTATATAATATCAAAGAAGTTCAATGAAGAATAAACGATTATTATAGCTAATGTTTTTACGTTCAATTTTTACTGTTTGCCGTCCTGCAAATTTTTAAGATTTGAACTCAAACATTCTTTAAATGAAAAAAATACGAGCGAAAAAGAGATGATTGAAATACCGATATGCATTTGTACATTTAATAACAACTATCAAACCTTTTATTAACATACTCTAACCGGCATTTGAGTAGTAAGCAACAACTGTTTTATGTTTAATTGTAGATCTGTTTTTAAGTTAGTCATAATTTTTAGTTTGCTTATTGCACAACTAAATTGTTTGTCGCAACCCGGCGCTGAAAAAGGGCAGCCTTTTATAGTAAATTTTAACCCGAAAGCATTTGACTTTTATCCGCAAAACTGGAGCTGTGTTGAAGACAACCGCGGCATAATGTATTTTGGAAATATTGGTTATATACTTCAATATGATGGCGCTTCGTGGCGTAAGATTACATTTCCCGGCTCAAAGCAGTCAACGGCAAGAGCAATGATACGTGATCATGAAGGCAGGATTTTTTATAGTGCTGTTGGAGATTTTGGTTACTTGTCGCCCGACAGTTCCGGTAAAATGCAATGTGTTTCACTTTTGCCTTACATTCCTGTTTCACAAAGAAATTTTTATGATGTATGGACAATTTACGAAACCGATAATGGCATTTATTTTCAATCGAGGGATTATATTTTCAGGTTTACAAAAACTTTTTTACAAGGGAAAGAAAACTGGCGTGTAAAAACGTGGCCAGCATCTGCAAAGTTTATGTATGCTTTTTATCTGGATGGAACATATTATGTTCATGAACAAAATGCAGGCTTATTTAAAATGATAGATGATTCACTGCAAATTGTTCCTGGTAGTGAATTTTTGGGCAAAGACAGGATGCAAATGATGTTGCCGTATGATGAAGAAAATGGAAAACACAGTTATCTCGTCGGCTTGTTTTACGGCGGTATTTATTTATACGATGGCGAGCATTTTAAATTATTTAAAACCGAAGCTGATAACATTATTAAATCAGCATTACTTTATAAAGGCATATTATTAAAGAACGGAACGTATGCTTTATCAACCACAGGAAAAGGGCTTATCATCATTAATAAAAATGGTAAAATCCTACAAAAAATAAACAGGGATGTAGGATTGCAGGATGAATCAGTTTATGCCGTTTATGAAGATGCGCAAAATAATATCTGGCTTGCGATGGATAATGGCATTTCAAGAATTGAAACTTCATCGCCATTAACGCAATTCACTATTCAGTCTGGCGTCAATTCTGCTACGCTAGTTGTTAAACGTTTCAATGGAATTTTATATCTCGGCACATCAAATGGCTTGATGAAATTTGACAGCAATAGCCGAACGTTTAAGGAAATTCCTAATTTTCCGCAAACGCAGGTTTTCAAATTGTTTCAGGATAATAATAATTTATTAATCCCGTCCGACGGAATTTTTACAGTTAATAATAAGGGATTGCATCTTGTGCGCACCACTATTGGCGGGGATCTTCAGGCATCTTGTCTTCTTATTGCCAAAAAAAATCCGGATATACTTTATGCTGGTACTTCACTCGGGGTTTCTGTTTTTAAAAGAAATAAAAACACTGATAACGAAGACTGGACGCTGCTTGGAACAATCCCCAAAATTGAAGAACAAATATGGACATTAATAGAAGAAGATAATGGAAATATCTGGGCCGGAACAAACGGATCAAATATTTATCGATTCAATTTGAAACTTGATAACGTTGGTATGCCTGAATTAAAAAATACGGATATCAAAACATATGACACAGCAAACGGATTGAAATTTGGCAGCGGGCCTGTTTACAAAATAAAAAACAAATTATATTTTCCAGATGATTCGTCAATCAACGTTTTTAATGAACATGATCAAAGGTTTTATGTCGATACAACTTTTGGTCGTTTTATCGGCGGAGCTTCGAGCCAGTTTTGCATGACTGAAGATAGTTCTGGCAGTGTGTGGATAAGGGCTGGCAAAACATTCAGGCTTGCAACGCCGCAAAAAAATGGAAGTTATAAAATAACCGACAATACCGCTTTTTCTCCCATCGCTGATGGTACTATTTCAGCTATTTATCCAGAAAAAGATGGCACCATTTGGGCTTGCGCAACAGATGGATTAATCAGGTACAATGCAAGCATCAGCAAAGAATATGATCAATCCTTTCAAACATTAATAAGAAATATTAATGCGGGTTCATTATTATTTAATCCTTTGCAGGATAGTGTTTATAATGAGCAATTAATTTCTTACAAAAACAATTCCATCCGCTTTGAATATGCCAGCCCTTTTTATGAGCAGGAACAAAAAACAAAATATCAAACCTGGCTCGAAGGCTTTGACAAAACATGGAGCGACTGGTGGTTTAATGATTATAAAGAATACACGAATCTATCCGAAGGCCGTTATACTTTTCATGTGCGTGCATTAAATGTATTCAACAAAATAAGTACGGAAGCGGTATATCATTTTCAAATATCAGCGCCTTGGTACAGGGCATGGTGGGCTTATCTTTCTTATGTAATTATACTCGCGATATTAATATCATTATTCATTGGCTATCGTTCAAGATCATTAATAAGGCAAAACAAAATGCTGGAAGAAAATGTTGCCAGCCGCACAGAACAATTAAATAAATCTGTCGAAGATTTAAAATCTACTCAGGCACAACTTGTTCAATCAGAAAAAATGGCGAGCCTTGGTGAACTTACTGCAGGCATTGCGCATGAAATACAAAACCCATTAAACTTCGTTAATAATTTTTCTGAGATTAATAAAGAACTGGTTGACGAATTACAGATAGAATTAAAATCAGGAAATGTTGATGAAGCGATTGCATTATCAAATGATATTAAAGGCAATGAAGAAAAAATAAACCATCATGGCAAGCGCGCTGATGCTATTGTAAAAGGCATGCTGCAACATTCCCGCACAAGATCCGGCGGCAGGGAACAAACTGATATTAATAAACTTGCAGACGAATATTTGCGCTTAGCTTATCATGGATTAAGGGCGAAAGACAGTTCGTTCAACGCATCTATGAAAACTGATTTTGATGAAAGCATCGGAGAGATTAATATCATTGCGCAGGATGTTGGAAGAGTGTTTTTAAATTTATTCAATAATGCATTTTATTCTGTTGGTGAAAAAAAGAAACTGCAGCGTGAAGGATATGAACCAACCGTTTTTGTAACTACGAAAAAGATTTTTGATAAAATAGAAATTAAAGTAGAAGACAATGGAATTGGTATTTCTCAAAAAATAGTTGATAAAGTTTTTCAGCCATTTTTTACAACCAAACCCGCAGGAGAAGGCACAGGACTGGGTTTGAGTTTAAGTTATGATATTATAAAAGCCCACGGCGGCGATATAACCGTTAATACGAAAGAAAAAGAATTTACCGCATTTATCATTCAAATTCCTGTGCGATGAATTTGAATAAAAGTTTTATTAATAAATTAAACGGCAATGTTTCTCAACTTAAGAATTTCTTCAGAATTGATTTTTAAGTTCGCCGGATGTTTAGAAATTATTGTAAATGTGCATTGATACTATTGGGAATATTGGTTTTGTTTGTTCAAAATATTTCAGCGCAGGATAAAGGAAATATTTCTGGAACTGTGATCGATTCTGTTGGAAAAAACGCTGTTAATTATGCAACCATCGGCCTTTTCAAAAGTGGATCCACAAAGCCGCTCAATGGAACAACAAGCGATGACAAAGGAAATTTTATATTGAATGATTTGCCTTTTGGTGATTATAAACTTACCGTGGAGTTTTTAGGATATCATCCAAAATCATTTGCGCATATTATTATCGATCAAAAAAATATGCATGTGCTCTTGGGGAAAATTTTTTTATCTACTTCGTCAACACAACTTGCAAGTGTTACGGTTACGGCGCATGCGCCTCTGGTGCAAAATAAAATTGACAAACTTGTTTATAATGCGGCAAATGATTTAACATCACAAGGTGGCGTTGCGCTTGATGTTTTAAAAAAAGTGCCGATGATTTCTGTAGATGTTGATGGAAATGTAGAACTGCAGGGAAATGCCAACATACGTTTCCTCATTAATGGAAAACCTTCCAGCATTTTTGGTGCTAGCCTTGCAGATGCGTTGCAATCAATTCCCGCAAGCCAGATAAAAAGTATTGAAGTAATTACAAGCCCCGGCGCAAAATATGATGCATCCGGAACCGGCGGTATTATTAATATTATTTTAAAAGACAGCAAAGTGGAGGGAATAAACGGAAGTATTAATGTATCTGCTGGAACACGTCTTGAAAATGGGTCATTTAATTTGAATGCGCGCAAAGGAAATATTGGTGTTGGTGTTTTTTTTAGCGGCAATGAAAAATTGAACACAACAATCATTAATACAATCAACAGGCTTTCTTACAATACCACAATGGATACGCTTACTTCTTTGTACCAACAAGGCACGAGCCCGTTTGTGAGAAGCGGTTATCAATCAGGTTTAAATTTCAACTGGAGCATTACTAAAAATGATGAACTGACTGCATCATTTGGATTCAATCATTTTGGAAATCATGGAACAGCTTTTACCAACCAGGATCAGCAATCACGTTTATCAAATGGAAATTTATTGTATGATATTTCAAGTACAAGAAATTCTGCAAGCAGGTTCAGCAGCAATTCAGCAGATTGGAGCGCAGGCTATAAAAAGAAATTTAAAAAAGAAGATCGGGAAATAGAATTTTTGTATACATCAAGCTATGGAAAAAACACAGCGTATGCATCACAACTTTCCGAATATCAGAATGCAGGTTATCCGCCGTCGGGCTTGCAAAGCAACAACCCGGGACGGGATCATGAAACCGATATTTCTATTGATTATACTGAACCATTAATAAAAGGTTTTACAATAGAAACCGGTGTAAAAGCAGTGCTTGAAAATTTATACAACAGTGTTGTTACAGATACGTTGTTTAATAATGACCATTATGTAAATAATCCTGGACAAACGTATAGTTTTCAATACAACAGAAATATTTATGCAGCATATATTTCCAGCTCGTATACTTTGTTTCATGATTTTATTAATGGCAAAGCAGGCCTGCGTTATGAACGTACAAATACAAAAGCAGATTTTGAAGGAACCAACATTCCAGGTTATAATATTTTTGCGCCGTCATTTGTTGCGCAGCATAAACTGGATGAAACACAATCTATAAAAGTTGCTTACAATTACAGAATTGAAAGGCCTGATTATGGAGATTTAAATCCATTTCTTAACGTTAGTGATCCGCATAATATCAGCACTGGCAATCCATTATTAAAACCAGAAATCGGGCACAATTTTGAATTGGGATACAACAAAACTTTTAAGCAAGGCGGCAATATTTATTTTGCAGGTTTCTATCGTTACAACACGCAGGATATTCAATCCTTCACAACATATTATCCCGTGTATTCTGCAGGTGGAACGGATTACACAGATGTATCGCTAACGCAGCGTTATAATATCGGGTTACAAACTGCACTTGGTTTTAATATTTTTGGATCTGTGCCGGTAACCAACGCACTTAACCTGCGTTCAAATATTCAGATTGGAGAACGCACAAACAGTACGCCCGGCCTTGCATCTGTAACTGGTTTTGCATATCGCGTAAACCTGAATGCTTCCTACCAGTTTCCGAAAAATTTATTAATAGAAGTTTTTGGAAATTATAATTCATCACAAAAAAATATACAGGGAACGCGGCCCGCTTTTGTATTTTACAATCTTGCCGTGCGCAAACAATTCATGCACAAAAATGCAAGCATAGGTTTTACCGCAGCCAATCCTTTCGGCGAATACGTGACCCAGACATTAACAACATTTGGATCAAACTTTAATCAAAACAATATTCGCAAAATACCATTCCGTTCTTTTGGAATTACATTCAGTTACAAATTTGGTAAACTGGAATTCAAAAAAACAAAAGAAACCAACAGCGAAGACATGAATATGAATACACCGTAAATCAAAATTCTATATTCAACTAAATTTTCTTTTTTAAATAATCATAAAATAGCAAATGAAACTTGTTGGTGAAAGTTTTATAAATAGCGAAAAACCAAACTCAATAATTAATAAATTTTGTAACAATCTCCCAATTAATAATTAAGCTTCATTGGCGTCGCACTCTTGTACTTTTTGTTCTTTATTCAGCAATGAAATTATTTATTAATAAAGAAATTTTCATCGATCACTCATCAAGCGAAAAAAACATTATTAATAAAAAAAGCTTTTATATTTTATTATAAAAGCCTTTCTAAAATTTATTTTAATCCTATTAATAGATTATTTCTTCGCAACAACCAACACCTGAAATGTTCCTGCAATTTGTTTTGGCCTTTCTGTTCCCACACTTTTTTCAGTATCTGCAGCTGGCAAAAAAACTTCGTGCGTTTGTTCATCAATAGCAAGCGTTCTCGCGCTTCTTTTTGTTTCTATATTATCAATTACTTTAAATGTGTCGCCATTTATTTCTTGTATAATACTCAATTTTCCTTCTCCGCATGATGCAAAAATATATTTCAAATTATTATCAAACGCAACGCCATCGCATCCATCAGCGATTTTTAATTTATTAATAACATGACCATTCGTTGCATCAACAACAACCAACAATTTATCGCAGCCTGCAAATAATCTTTTTGTTTTTATATCAATTGCTAAACCAGTTGGGCCGTCTGCTGGCGTAATGCTCCAGTTGTTTTCAACTTTTCCGGTGGTAATATTTACAACAGCAATTTCATTTTTGTCTTCGATGTTTACATAAATTTTTCCGGCTTCATCGCTCACCGCGGTTTCAGGTTTTCCATCAACCGCAATTGTTGCAACCACTTTATCTGTTGCAGGATCTATTACACTCAAATTTTTGCTGCGTCCATTACAGGTAATAATTTTTTTAGAAAAATTATCGTACATAATTGCATCAGGATTTTGCCCTGTCGCAATTTGCGTGATGATTTGATTTGTATTTAAATCAAACACCGTTACATTATTCAATCTTCCATTGCTGGTATATCCTTTTTTCATCGATGCAACAAAAGCAATTCCATGAACGCCGGTAGTGTTCGGAATTACACCAACAGAATCTCCTATTTTTTCATCAATAATATTTACCTGCGTGCCATGAGAAACATACAAACGATTATTGTCTGGCCCAACTGCAATATAATCCCAACCGCCGCTGCTGGCGATATGAAAAGTTTTTGCAACCGCATAACCGCTTGCATTTTGCGCGGAAGATTTATTAATATTAAGAATAAAAAAAACCATCGCAAATAAATTAATAACTATGCATTTCATGTAATCTTATTTTAATTTTATGTTAGAAAATTTTTATTAATAAATAAATTTGAACCCTGATTCTGAAGAAAAGTTGAAGTTTTAAAAACATGCACAAACAATAAAATGAAAGTATTAATAATTGAAGATGAAAAAGCTTTGTGCGATAGTATTTTAAATTACCTGAAGCAGGAAAATTTTATTTGCGATGTGGCAAACAATTTTATTAATGCCATCGAGAAAGTTGAAAGCTTCGACTACGACTGCATTCTATTGGATATTAATTTACCCGGCGGAAGTGGCATTGATATTTTAAAACAATTAAAAGAAAATAAAAAAATGGATGGCGTGCTTATTATTTCTGCACGCAATTCTCTTGAAGATAAAATAAATGGATTGCAACTTGGTGCAGATGACTACCTGCCAAAACCTTTTCATTTATCTGAACTTGTTGCACGCATAACGGCAATTATCCGGAGAAGAAATTCTGGTGGAAATAATTTATTACAATTTAACGAACTCATTATTAATACCACTGCGCGCACCGTTTCTGTTGATGAAAAAATTATTGATGTAACACGAAAGGAATACCAGTTACTTTTATATTTTGCCTACAATAAAAACCGCGTGATTTCTAAAAATGCAATTGCAGAACATTTGTGGGGCGATGAAATGGAAAGCGCTGGCAACTTCGATTTTATTTATACGCATGTAAAAAATTTACGCAAAAAATTGATTAATGCAGGTTGCTCAGATTATATTCAATCCGTTTATGGAATGGGTTATAAATTTTCAGTAGCATGAAGCTGATTACAAAATATAACCGCATTAATATTGCTGCAACTTTTAGTGTGCTGCTTGCTGCAAGTGTTTGTTATTATTTTATTGTTCGTTACGTACTCATTCATCAATTGGATAGTACGTTGAAAGTGGAAGAATCAGAAATTCTTGATTATATAAAAACAAATAATAGTTTACCTGAAGAAACAAATTACAGGGATCAGCATACAAGTTTTACCAAAGTAAATGAACCCGTAAAAAGAAAATTCAGCAATATTGATTTGTATAACGAAAGACATCACGAAAATAATTCTTACCGCCAGCTCGAATTTTCTGTCATTGTAAATAACAATCAATTCAAAACATCGGTTATAAAACCTGAAGGCGAAGTAGAAGATTTAATTACGTTGATCGTATTAATAACCATTGCAATAATAATTTTGTTGTCATTGATTTTATTTATAACCAATCGTTTTTTATTAAGAAAAATATGGTCGCCGTTTTATGAAACATTATCATCCTTAAAAAAATTTAATGTTTCAGGAAACAAAGAATTGGTTATTAATAAAACAAATATTGAAGAATTTAACGAGTTGAATACAACCGTAAACTCAATGACAGCAAGGATTGTAAAGGATTATGACACGCTGAAAAATTTTACTGATAATGCTTCGCATGAAATGCAAACGCCACTTGCAATCCTTAATTCGAAATTGGACTTATTAATACAAGAACCAAATCTTACAGAAAATAATTTAAAGCAGTTGCAATCAATGTACAATGCAATCGGAAGATTAACCAAATTAAACCAATCGCTTTTATTATTAACTAAAATTGAAAATAACCAGTTTGAAAAATCTGAATTATTAAATTTCGATTTATTAATAAAAGATAAACTTGTGCAACTGGAAGATTTGATAAACAACAAACATTTGAATTTGAATATCCAATTACAAAATGTTGTTGTAAATATGAATCATCATTTGGCAGATATTTTATTGAACAATTTATTAAGCAATTCTATCCGCCATAATATCAATGAAGGAATTATTAATATAAATCTCACGCAACAAGAATTATTAATAAGCAACACCGGGCCATTATTAAATTTTGATACCACTACAATTTTTGATCGTTTTAAAAAAGGCGATAACACGGAAGGGCTTGGCCTCGGGCTTGCA
The DNA here is from genome assembly GCA_013288945.1 of Bacteroidota bacterium. Taxonomy (GTDB): domain Bacteria; phylum Bacteroidota; class Bacteroidia; order Chitinophagales; family Chitinophagaceae; genus Puia. Next base: position 24,531 of record JABDAZ010000030.1, read on the forward strand.
ATCGCAAAACAGATTTGCGATAATTATAATTTCCGGCTTTCTTATTTTTTTAAGGAAAACATGCACATGCTTTCTGTTGGTTTAACAAATGCAACAGATCAATAATTGCATTTTTCATTCTAAATAATTCTTCAGTTTTTCTACAGAATTGCACTTGTAATTTGCGTTAAATAATAACAGGTTTTGCAATGAAGTTTTTTTTTCTCCTTATTAATATTATCGCATTTTCTTATGCCGCAACCGCGCAGCGTTCGCTGGATTATTATATTCAATCTGCTTTGCAAAGCAGCCCCTTATTAAAAGATTATCAAAATCAAATCCGCGCAAATGGTATTGACAGCATGCGCATCCGCGCTCAATATAAAACGCAGGTAAATGGTAACAGCACAAATTATTATGCGCCCGTAATTGGTGGCTGGGGATATGATAACGCAATTACAAACGGCACAAATTTTAGCCAGCTAATTGGCGCCAATCAAAAATTGGTAAGCAAACAAAATATTCAAAACCAATATGAAGCCATTCGGTTGCAAAATCAATCGCTTGATATTTCTGGAAAAATTTCGGAGCAGGATTTGAAAAAAAGTATAACCACACAATACATCACTGCTTATGGAAGCTGGCAGCAATTCAATTATAATAATGAAATGCTTGCCTTATTAAAAAATGAAGAAAATATTTTAAAACAACTTGCGCAAAAAGGCGTGTACAGGCAAACTGATTATCTTACTTTTTTAGTAACTGTTCAGCAGCAGGAAATACAGATAAAACAAATCCATTTGCAATATCAAAATGAATTTGCCATGCTGAATTATCTCAGCGGCATTAATGACACTTCTTTTACAGCGTTAACAATGCCTGCCCTGGATTCCAGCATTGTCGCGGGTTTGGATGGTTCTATCTTTTATAAACAATTTGAAAATGATAGTTTGAAATTGCGTAACAGCGATGCCCAAATTGATTTTTTATACAAACCAAAAGTTACGGTTTATGCAGATGCAGGCTACCTGAGTTCCTTTGCGTTTATGGCTTATAAAAATTTTGGCGCAAGTGTTGGCGTTAATATAACTGTTCCGATTTATGATGGGCACCAGAAAAAAATGCAGCACGATAAAATTGCGATTGCAGAAGATACGCGCAAACAATACAGCAATTTTTTCCGCACACAACATGATCAGCAGATTGCGCAATTGCAACAACAATTACAATCAACACAACAATTGATTGATGAGACAACAAACCAACTTCGTTTTTCGCAGGGATTAATAGATGCAAACAGAAAATTGTTGCAAACCGGCGATGCGCGCATTGCAGATTATATTATTGCCATCGGAAATTATCTGGCTGCGAAAAATGTTATCATTATTAATACAATCAGTAAAATGCAAATCATTAATCAACTGAATTACTGGAACAGAAAATGAAAAAGAAAATAATTTCTATACAAATTTTATTAGTCACGATTAGTTTATTAATCACCGTTTCATCGTGCAAACAAAAAGAAGTTCAGAAAGAAACGGAAGATAAAACTGAAGAATCAACAGGCACGCCAGTTACGGTTACAAACGTAACAACAGGCGCAATGAATGAAACTGTTGATGTGAATGCAGTGTCTTCTTTTCTTTTAAAAACTTATGTGAAAGCAAATGCAAATGGCTATTTACAATCCGTTAATGCGCAGGTTGGAAAGTATGTAAACAAAGGCCAGGATTTATTTATAATAAAAACAAAAGAAGCGCAAAGCCTTGGCAACACTGTAACGCAGCTTGATACTTCATTACATTTTGAAGGAACGATTCATATCAAATCTCCCGGCAGCGGATATATTTCGCAACTCACTTATCAGTCTGGCGATTACGTGCAGGACAATGAACAGCTCGCAATTATTATTGATACAAAAAGTTTCGTATTCATTCTTAATCTTCCATATGAATTGAAAAATTATATTCCTGAAAATAAAAATGTGCAATTAAAATTACCAGACGGAACATTATTAAACGGAATTATTGCAAATGCATTACCAACTGTTGACGCAGTTTCGCAAACACAGAATTATATTATTAAAGTAAATACAAACAAACAAATTCCTGAAAACTTAATTGCCAAAGTGAGTTTATTAAAAAACGAAAAATCAAATACAGTTTCTGTTCCGAAAGCAGCAGTATTAACGGATGAATCGCAAAGTAATTTTTGGATAATGAAAATGATTGACAGCAATACGGCTATAAAAACAATCATTAAAAAAGGAATTGAAACAAATAATAATGTTGAAATCCTTTCTCCCATTTTATCCGCAAATGATAAAATTATTATCACTGGAAATTATGGTTTATCAGATACCGCAAAAGTATCCGTACAAAATTAATGTTCATGAACAAACGTAATTTTTTTATCGCTTATAAAAATCCTTTATCGGTTATTGTTGTGCTGATTATTTTGGGCGGATTATTTGCATACAGCAAAATGCAAACTGCGCTTTTTCCTGAAATTACTTTTCCTAAAATAAAAATTATTGCAGATGCAGGACAACAACCTGTAAAAAAAATGATGGTCACCGTAACGCGCGAATTAGAGAATGCCATCAAGCAAGTGCCGGATTTAAAAATGATACGAAGCACTACAAGCCGCGGCAGTTGCGAGATTTCAGCGTTTATGGCTTGGAAAGCTGATATCGATATCAGCCAGCAACGCATTGAATCGAAGATTAATGAAATAAGAAATTTACTTCCGCCGGGCATTCAAATTTCTGTTGAAAGAATGAACCCGGCTATATTGCCTGTCATTGGTTATTCATTAGAAAGTAAAACGCGCTCGCCAATTGATATGAAAATTTTGGCGATGTACACCATCAAACCATTCTTATCACAAGTGGAAGGAATTTCGGAAATCCGCGTGATTGGTGGCAAAACAAAAGAGTATTGGCTGGTGCTCGACATACGTAAAATGAGTACGCTTGGTATAACGCCGGACATTATTAATACATCATTAAGCCAAACGAATTTTATAAAATCAAATGGTTATATAAGCGATTACAGGTTATTGTATCTCACACTTACGGATGCATCTGTAAATTCAAAAAATGATTTGGAAAATATTGTTGTCAGCAATAATGGAAAGCGAATTGTTTTATTAAAAGATATTGCTGATGTACAAATTCAGGAAGCAAAAGAATACATAAAAATAAATGCAAACGGCCACGAAAGTATTTTGCTTGCAGTGATAAAACAACCAAAAGCAAACCTGGTTGATGTGTCGGATAAAATGCAAACCAAGCTACAGGATTTGAAAAAAATTTTACCAAAAGATGTAACGATTGAACCTTATTATGTGCAGGCAGATTTTGTAAAAGATTCTATAAAAAGTGTAACAGATAGTTTATGGATTGGGCTTGCACTTGCCATTATTGTTGCCATAATTTTTTTACGATCTTTTAAAGCAAGTGCAGTTATTTTAATTACAATTCCTGTTACTTTATTATTAACGGTTATTATTTTATATGCGCTGGGGCAAACGTTTAATATCATGACACTCGGCGCCATGGCGGCTTCCATCGGATTGATAATAGATGATGCCATTGTTGTTGTGGAACAAATTCACCGCACGCACGAGGAACATCCTGATTATGAACCAGGCATTTTAGTTAAAAAATCTATTCAATATTTATTTCCTGCAATGGTAGGTTCGTCGTTAAGTACCATTGTAATTTTTATTCCTTTCGCATTAATGAGCGGTGTTGCTGGCGCATATTTTAATGTGCTTACCAACACAATGATCATCACATTAATCTCTTCGTTTTTTGTAACATGGTTGGCGCTGCGGGTTTTGTATATATTATTTTCTTCTTCAAAAAAAAATATCAAAAAACAAAAACCACATGCAGTCAAAAATCAGCGTTGGGTAAAATTTTTTATTACAAAACCATATATCAGTTTAATAATAATTATTGGTTTTGCTCTTTCTGTTTTTTATATCTTACCAAAATTAGAAACAGGTTTTTTACCAGAGATGGATGAAGGAAGTATTGTGCTTGATTACAATTCACCAGCCGGAACTTCGCTTGAAGAAACAGACAGGATTTTACGTGAAGTTGAAAAAATAATCGTGCAGGTTCCAGAAGTGGAAACTTACTCGCGCAGAACCGGAACGCAAATGGGTTTTTATATTACAGAACCAAACCGCGGAGATTATTTAATACAATTAAAAAAAACGCGCACAAAAACTACAGAAGAAGTAATTGCAGTTATAAGGAAAAAGATAGAAGCCTCACAACCCTCGCTGCGCGTGGATTTCGGGCAAGTGATTACTGATATGCTTGGAGATTTAATGAGTTCGGTTCAACCAATTGAAATAAAAATTTTTGGCAACGATGAAAAAATTTTGCAACAATTATCAACACAAGCTGCAGGCATTGTTTCAAAAATAAATGGAACTGCAGATGTGTTTAATGGAATTGTAATTGCAGGGCCATCTATTAATATTCAACCAAATTATTCGTCGCTTGCGCAGTTTGGTATCACGCCAAATAATTTGCAATTTCAATTGCAGTCTGCGTTGGAAGGCAATGTTGCAGGCACCGTTTATGATCGCGAGCAACTTGCTGACATACGAATGGTTTATCCTGGAAGCAAAACATTTAGTGTTGCTGATATTAATAAGCTTCCAGTTTTTTTACCGAATGGAAATTTGAAACCGATTAATGAACTCGCCAATGTAAAAATAAATTCCGGCGATGCAGAAATTGAAAGGCAGGATTTGCAATCAATAGGAATAATAACGGCGCGCTTAGACAACCGCGATTTAGGAAGCGCGATTAATGAAATACAAAAACAACTTTCAGCGAAACTCGCGCTGCCACAGGGTTATTCGATAGTGTATGGTGGAGCATATGCAGAGCAGCAACAATCTTTTAAAGAATTATTAATGATATTAATTACATCAAGCCTGCTTGTGTTTGGTGTGTTGTTATTTTTATTTAAAGATTTTCGCATTGCATTTATTATTTTATTTATTGCGTTGCTTGGTATTGCAGGAAGTTACATTGCATTATACATTACAAACACGCCATTAAACGTTGGCAGTTATACAGGATTAATAATGATTGTTGGCATTGTTGCAGAAAATGCAATCTTTACTTTTTTACAATTCAATGACGCATTAAAAACTTCAGGCAATGTTGATGAAGCAATTATTTATTCCATTTCAACACGGTTGCGGCCTAAGCTGATGACCGCACTGGGCGCGATTATTGCGCTGTTGCCGATTGCGCTTGGTATTGGAACGGGCGCACAATTACACCAGCCTTTGGCCATTGCTGTGATTGGTGGCTTTATCGGCGCGCTGCCATTATTATTAATCGTGTTGCCAGGTTTGCTGAGAATTTTTTATAAAACAAAAAGCAATATTTACACAGCATAACCATGTTTTGCTTTATTATCACAACAAAAAATCTTCATTATATTTTTCATTAACCAGATAATTATTTTATAAAAGCTTTGATAATCGGTTAAAAAATATTGCAGTTTATTATAAAAAACTTTCTCATTAATAATAAAAAATAAAACAGACAATGGATGGATATTTGTATAAATCTTAACCAGGTTTTAAAACAAAAAGATGTTTCAAATAGCTGTCTGGATTATTTCTTTTATGTCTGTTGCAGGTGTTATTATAAGGCCGTTTAAATTACCTGAAGCAGTGTGGGCTGTAAGCGGAGCCGCGCTGCTATTGGTTTTCGGGCTGATGAAACCTTCGGAATGTTTAACAGGAATTGCAAAAGGAACAGATGTTTATCTTTTTCTTACAGGTATGATGTTACTCGCAGAAACAGCGCGCGAAGAAAAATTATTTGATTGGCTCGCAGCTTATGCAACCAATCTTGCAAAAGGTTCACCGGGAAAACTTTTTCTTCTTATTTACTCAGTGGGAATTATTGTTACCATTTTTTTATCAAACGATGCAACCGCAGTTGTATTAACGCCAGCAGTTGCAGCCGCAATGAAAACTGCAAAAGTACAAAAGCCACTTCCCTATTTATTAATATGTGCATTTATTGCGAACGCTGCATCGTTTGTGTTGCCCATTTCAAACCCTGCAAATCTTGTAATTTATGGAAGCCATATGCCGCCATTATTAAAGTGGGTTCCGCAATATATTTTGCCTTCCATTTTTTCTATCGTCGTAACCTATATTATGCTTCGCTTTACGCAAAAAAATTCATTGAAAGAAAATATTGAATGCAATATTCATGTTCCTGAACTTTCGCATGGTGGCAAAACTGCAATTATTGGTATTGCTGCTACGGCAATTATTTTATTGGTTTCGTCAGCCTTAAATATTCAACTTGGTTTGCCAACATTTATAACTAGTATTATAACTTCTGCTATTGTATTGATCAGCGCAAAAAAAAATCCGACAATAATTATAAAAGGCGTTTCGTGGCTGGTGTTGCCGTTGGTTGCAGGTTTGTTTGTAATTGTAGAAGCGCTTAATAAAACCGGCATTATTGATACGCTTACAAATTATTTGCACCAGCAATCAGAACAATCTGTTGCAAAAACTGCCTGGGCAAGCGGCTCTATAATTGCCGTTGCAAGCAACTTAATGAACAACCTTCCTGCAGGATTAATTGCTGGCGATGCAGTGCATGGCAACGTGCCGGAAATAATTAAAAGCGCCGTACTTATCGGTGTTGATTTGGGCCCAAACCTTTCGATAACTGGTTCGCTTGCAACCATACTTTGGCTCGTTGCATTGCGCCGCGAAGGGCATACTATTTCTGCGTGGGCTTTTTTAAAATTCGGAATCGTAATTATGTTTCCTGCACTTTTATTTGCTATTGCATCTTTGTTTATTTCTATTTGAATTTTTATTAATGATTTTTATTAAAAAAATTCAAAAGCCAAATAATATTATTGCAACAACTTTTCTGCAGCGCTTGTTATTTTCAAATCATTTTTATTTTGAACAAATGCGATTACTTTAAAATCTTTTGCAACCATTCCTGCTGGTATTAATAAATTAATATTTCCAGCATTATTTGTTGCCATTTTAAAAACGCGGACCACATTAACGTGTTGTAATTTTTTGCCTTCGTTCTCTCCTTTTTTTACATCGCTTATTGCATGCAATTGCACCAATGCAAAATTTATAAAATCATTATTTGCATTGTTTACTTTATAATCTACATTAATAAATTTGTTGTCGTTGTTTTTTACATCAATTGAAATGGCGGATGTATTTGCAATATTTAATTCCTGCGAAATTGTTTTGCGTAATTTATTTTCATCTGAACCAACAAATTCTGTTTTACCATTTACAACAATTTGCGGCGTGTAAATGCTGGTTAAATTAAATGTTGAAGCATATTGTTTTTGCCTGTTTGTAAAATCCGCATTACTGTAAATATCCTTCCAGCCAAGCTGGTTCCAGTAATCAACATGAAAGCCCAAAACAAAAACATTATTTTTAAATTCCTTCGAAACCTTTGCCAGTGCTTCATCTGCGGGCGGGCAACTTGAACAGCCTTCTGAAGTAAACAATTCAACAACTGCAAAACCCTGCATATTTTTTTCTTTTATTTTTATAAAATTATTTTTATTAATAAAAGAAATGAGTAGAAACAACATTAATAACAAAACAGGAAGGATGATTAATAATTTTTTCATGGCAAATGATTTTCATTATCAAAAATAAAAATTAAAGAAAAAGGTTTATGTCGTGAAATTGACAGAAAAATTTATAACTAGTTACTGTGTTTTTTCTTCCGCGCCTTTAATCATAAACACTGCGGGAACCGGCCGCTGGCCTTCATTATCAGATGGTTTGATGGTTTCTTTTCCATTAATAAGCATGCAACTGCTTCCGCCGCCGTCAACATTTAATGCTTCATAACAACCTAAGCTTTTTAAAATTTTGGCTTCCTGCATTAATGTGGCGCCATCGGCAACGCCGGCGGAACGGCCTTGAATTACAAGAATAATTAAATAGCCTTTGTCAGTATAACCCATTGCTGTGCGCGGGCTTTTTTCATTTTCTTTTCCAACAAATAATTGTTCTTCCTTGTTTGTTATTAATATTTCTCCATCGTGAATTAATGTCGGGCCCCCGCCAACTGCAGTTTCCATTTTCCACCATTTCCATTCCACATCATCCAAATCTGTTATTGATGGATTTGAAATTTCTCCTTTGGAAAGTACGGGCGAAAATTCAAATGCATAAGGTTTGCGGTGAAAAGAATCTGTGTAAATCCATGCAACATCGGCTTTTCTTTTTTTATCAATTCCAATGGCGCTGCGCGTGGGATAATAATATAAAGTAGAATCGTTGCCAATCCCTTTTAACGAAACAACGTTGTAAGCAACCAGTTTTCCATTCTTCATAACCATATTAAGATTTTGATTAGTAGAGAAAGAAAAAAAAGTGCAGTTAACAACAATGTATGGCGATTTTTGCTGTCGATAATATTGCGATGGCGTGTAACGCTGTCCAGTGCCGGTTTGCGCGCTGAACGAAATATTTTTATCTTTTAATTTTGCAGCAACATAATATGCAATAAACGGCGCACCATCTAACGAATCAAAAGTTTTATAAACATGTATTGATGGTGGAAGTTTGCCGAATAATGTATCTGCTTTTTGCCATTTTATTTGTGCAAATGCAAAACTTGTAGCATTAATAAATAAAGTAAAGATTAATAATTTGCGCAGCAATGTATAACGATTGAAAAACGTAAAATAATTAATGTAAAATATAGAATGTAAGAGATCGGTTTTTATATTTTATTAATGCAAGCTTTTACATTTTGAATTTTACATTCAACATTTACATTTGTTCCATCAGCCATTTGTTTTTTCCATAACCAGGAATTACATGGCGATCGCTGTGATAAGATGAACGAACAAGCGGGCCGCTTTCTACATAATCAAAACCCATTTCATAGCCTATCTTTCTCAGCTCCGCAAACTCGTCAGGATGCACAAAACGCGCAACGGGCAAATGTTTTTTTGAAGGTTGTAAATACTGGCCGATTGTTATCACATCAACATGGCTGTTGCGCAAATCTTTCATCGTTTGTATTACTTCTTCTTTTGTTTCGCCAAGGCCGAGCATGATGCCGCTTTTGGTGCGCATGTTGCCGGCCTTTAATATTTTTAATGTCTCCATACTGCGCCAGTATTTGGCTTGTATGCGCACTTGTTTTGTTAATCGTTCTACAGTTTCAATATTGTGAGAAACCACGTCTGGCGCGGCTTCTATCACGCGCTGGATATTTTCTTTTTCTGCTTTAAAATCTGGTATTAATGTTTCAAGCGTTGTATTTTCATTCAGCGATTTCACGGCCTTAATCGTGTTGTACCAAATAATACTTCCGCCATCTTTCAGTTCATCACGGTCAACAGAAGTAATAACTGCGTGTTTCACTTTCATTAAATAAATCGCTTCAGCAACACGTTGCGGTTCGTCCCAATCAACAGCTTCCGGGCGG
>JABDAZ010000031.1:0-30047 GCA_013288945.1 Bacteroidota bacterium
CTGGCTGCAATCCGCGGTGCTTCGCAAATTATATCTTATGAACTGGCGATGGGCATTTCGATTATCGCTTTATTAATGCTGACTGGTTCTTTAAGTTTAAAAACAATTGTTGAACAACAGCAGGATCATATTTATAATTTTTGTTACCAGCCGTTAGGGTTTTTGATTTTTTTAATTTGCGCATTTGCTGAATGTAACCGCACGCCGTTCGATTTATCAGAAGCAGAAAATGAACTGAACTTTGGTTATCACCAGGAATATTCTTCTATGAAACTAGGCTTTTATTTATTTGCTGAATACATTAATATGTTTATCAGCAGCGCGGTGATGGCTACTTTATTTTTTGGCGGATATGATATTCCTTTTGTAAATGATATTTCTTTTGGCTTACATCACGGGCAAAATTTATTGGCGATTTTACAAACTGTAAGTTTGATAGCGAAGATTGTATTTTTCATTTTCTTTTTTATGTGGGTGCGCTGGACAATCCCGCGTTTCCGTTATGATCAGTTGATGGATTTGGGATGGAAAGGATTAATACCATTGGCATTAATAAATATGGTGGTAACAGGTTTTATGGTTTTATTAAAACAAAACCACTGGCATTTTTAAATGCGAGATTTAATTGGCAGGTTGGTTTGATAAAAATATTTTTGCACAAGTTTTATGTATTTAAGCAATGAACAAATAAAAACTATTCAAATTTTTTTTCAGGATACGCCTGTTGAAAAATTATATTTGTTTGGTTCATATGCGCGTGGCGATGCCAATGAAAACAGTGATATCGATTTGGCTTTCGGTTTACAAAAAGGAACGCGGATTAGTTACTTTGGGTTAGCAAAATATTTGGTTGATTTAGAAAAAAACTTAGATAAAAAAATAGATTTAGTTGAAGAAGATTTAATCTATCCGCGGATTAAAAACAGCTTTGATAAAGAGAAGAAAAAAATTCTCTGATTTATGGAAAGGGATTTACACTATTTTGAATTGATCCTTTCCAGCATTGAAGCTATAGATGAATATTTGATAAACATTAATGAAGAAAAATTTATTGAAAACGATATTTTAAGGCACGCAGTTTTAATGAGGTTGATTGTAATTGGTGAATATGGCGCTAAAATATCTGACGAAAGCAAAGTTGAGTTTAAGGAAATAGAATGGCAATTAATAAAGGCGGCAAGAAATTTTTATGTTCACGTTTACGATAAGATTAACTGGATTTACGTTTGGGAAACAGTGAAAAAAGATTTGCCGGTTTTAAAGCCTAAAATTCAGAATATAATATTTCAGTTAGACAAAAAATAATTAATGCAGGCACTAACAAACAGGGTAAAAGAAGTAGAACGCAAACCCATGTCGTTTATGGAGAAATTGTACATACCTGCAATTGCAAAAGGTATGGCAATTACTTTCAGCCATATATTTAAAAAGAAACCGACCATAAATTACCCGGAAAAAACAAGGCCATTCAGTCCCGTTTTTCGCGGATTGCATGTATTGAACCGGGATGAAGAAGGGCGCGAAAACTGCACTGCGTGCGGGTTGTGCGCTGTTGCCTGCCCGGCAGAAGCAATTACAATGGAAGCTGCTGAACGTTTGCCAGGAGAAGAAAATTTATACCGAGAAGAAAAATATGCAGCCAAATATGAGATTAATATGCTGCGTTGTATTTTTTGCGGGTTGTGTGAAGAAGCGTGCCCAAAAGATGCCATCTATTTATCAGAAACTTTTGCCCCGGCCAATTATACGCGTAAAGGATTTATTTATGGAAAAGAAGATTTATTAATACCCGATCCAAAAACGCAGCCGGAAGAATATGCAAAGGCAAGAGGAAAATTTAAAAATGGCGCGATGTGAAAATGAATTTTATTTCATAAAATATTTTCATTTGAGCATTGAAACATTAAGCAATTTTCACATTAACTAATTAAGCTTATGGGAATGACGCAGATTTTGTTTTGGTTTTTAAGTGTGCTTGCATTGTTCAGTGCAATTATGGTTGTTGTAAGTAAAAATCCGGTGCATAGCGTGCTGTGGTTAATCGCTGTATTTTTTGCCATCTCCGGGCATTATATATTATTAAATGCACAATTTCTCGCGATAGTAAATTTGATTGTTTATGCAGGTGCAATTATGGTTCTATTTCTTTTTGTAATCATGTTAATGAATTTAAATTCGGACACAGAACCACAAAAAAACAAGTGGTTAAAAATTGCAGGTGTAATTGCCGGCGGTGCGCTGTTATTGGTTTTTGTTGCCGCATTAAAAAATGCAGATTTAAAAAATCAAATGGCAGAAGTTACCAATGGCGATATTGGTTTGATACATAATTTGGGAATTGCATTGTTCAAAGATTATGTAGTTCCTTTTGAAATAAGCAGTGTTTTATTTTTAAGCGCAATGGTTGGGGCTGTGGTGATTGGAAAAAAAGAGTAGTGTTAAGAATTCAAGAAACAAGTTTCAAGGCACAAGGCGCGAGAAACAATTTTCAAGAAATTATATCAGTAATATCAGGTAATAAATTTTCTGATTAATAAAGAATAATAATTAAACATCTTGTGACTTGAACCTTGTTTTTTGTTTTCTTAAATAAGGTTTTTTATCACTCGAAATTTAAAAAAAGTTATGCCAATAAATTATTACATATTCTTATCAGTTGCCTTGTTTTGCATTGGCGTTACGGGTGTATTAACGCGCCGCAATGCAATTATTATTTTTATGTGCGTGGAACTGATGCTGAATTCTGTGAATTTGTTGCTGGTTGCATTTTCAAAAATGCACCATCTCGCATTGATAGGAAAGCATGCAGATGCGGGAACCAATGCACAAATTTTTGTATTTTTTATAATGGTTGTTGCTGCAGCAGAAGTGAGCGTGGGATTGGCTATTATCGTTATGATGTACAGAAACACACATTCCGTTGATGTAAATTTTTTAAACCGTTTGAAACATTAATAACGCTTAAAGCAGAACGCAAAAAGCAAAACGTTTCTAAATATTTGCGTTCTCATTCAGTATTAAGCTTAGAAGAAAAGTATGAATAACATTATTAATTTAATTTGGTTAGTTCCGGTATTGCCGCTGGCTGGTTTTTTAATCAACGGATTATTCAGGAAGCGTTTGTCAAAATCATTAACCGGCATAATCGGCAGCGGTGTTATTCTTATATCTTTTATAATTAGTTTTTTAATTTTTTTACAGGTAAAACAACCTGGTTTCGAACCTGTAGTAGTAGCACTTTTCGATTTTATTAATGTTGGAAAATTAAATATTTCATTTGCTTTCCAGGTTGATCAGTTGTCTGCTTTATTTTTATTAATAATAACCGGTGTTGGTTTTCTTATCCATGTTTATTCAACATCCTACATGCATGAAGAAGAAAGCCAGCACTTCGCGAGATATTTTGCTTACCTGAATTTGTTTGTTTTTTCCATGTTGTTGTTGGTGCTTGGCGCCAACTTTATCATCATGTTTATTGGTTGGGAAGGTGTTGGTTTATGTTCATATTTATTAATCGGTTTCTGGTTTAAAAATCTGAATTACGGAGATGCAGCAAAGAAAGCTTTCATCATGAACCGTTTTGGTGATGTTGGTTTTCTCATTGCCACATTTTGGATGATTAATCAATTTGGTTCTGTAACTTTTAGTGAAGTTTTTTCAAAAGCGCATGATACTTCTACGTTTGTTTTAACAGGAATTACCTTATTATTATTTCTTGGTGCAACGGGTAAATCGGCGCAAATTCCATTATACACCTGGCTGCCGGATGCAATGGCTGGCCCCACTCCTGTTTCTGCATTAATACATGCGGCAACAATGGTTACTGCTGGTATTTATATGATTGCGAGAAGCAACATTATGTTCACGTTGTCGCCGATAACCCAAACAGTTGTTGCTGTAATTGGTTTAGCCACTGCCATACTTGCTGCAACAATTGCATTGAAACAAAATGATATTAAAAAAGTATTGGCTTATTCAACAGTAAGCCAGTTGGGTTATATGTTTTTGGGATTAGGCGTTGGCGCTTACACAGGCGCAGTTTTTCATGTGATGACGCATGCATTTTTTAAAGCATTATTATTTCTTGGTGCAGGTTCTGTAATCCATGCAATGGGCGGCGAACAGGATATCCGTAAAATGGGCGGATTAAAAAAATATTTACCCATTACTCAAATTACTTTTTTACTCGCGTGTTTTGCCATTGCAGGTATTCCGCCGTTTTCAGGTTTCTTTTCTAAAGATGAAATTTTGGCAAATGCATTTGCAAAAAATCCGGTGTATTATATTATCGGCGTTTTTGGTGCATTGCTTACTGCATTTTATATGTTCCGTTTATATGCGACTACTTTTCTTGGAAAGTTTCGCGGCACGCACGAACAAGAACATCATTTGCATGAAAGCCCCGCGGCTATTACGTTTCCATTAATTGTTCTTGCAATACTTTCTGTTATTGGTGGTTTTGTTGGTATACCTGAAGCGTTTGCAAAAAATGCACATGTGCTCGAGCATTATTTAGAACCAATTTTTGCAGAATCAAATAAAATACATGAAGCGCAACCAAGCAATCAATCAACAGAATTATTATTGATGGCTGTATCGGTTGTTGTTGCATCAATCGGTGTTATTTACGGCTGGACGCGTTTCAGCAAAAATCCTGATTTGGAAGATGCAACCGGTTTTGGAAAAGTGCTTGCAAACAAATGGTATGTTGATGAATTTTACAATGCAATTGTTGTAAAACCATTAAATGCGCTTGCAACTTTCTTTAATAATATTTTTGAAAAATCTATTATAGATGGCATTGTAAATGGCGTTGGCAAAGGTGTGAAATATGGAAGCCGGCAAATACGGTTAATACAAAGCGGCCAGGTTGGCGGCTATGTTTTGCTAATGGTAATTGGCATGGTGATTTTATTTTTAGTAGAAATTTTTATCAAGAAATAATTTAGCGTTTCACGATTTAGAAATAACCAAATACAACATGATTCCTGTTTTACTGATAGTGATTCCTTTAATTGGCGGACTGACAGGTTTTTTTATTAAGAATGGAAAAAGCGCCAGGGATTGGTCGCTGATTGCATCTCTTGTTACGCTTGTTGTTTCTGTTGTTGGATTAACGGTTGAAAAAAATTCAGCTTCATTGCAATTTGATGGCGAATGGCTTCCTGCACTTGGTAGTTCCTTCGCAGTTGGCTTAGATGGATTGGGACAAATTCTTACTTTATTAACGGCGCTTTCTTTTCCTATAATTTTTATTGCAACCTACCGCGATGAATATAAAAATGCAAATAATTTTTATGCATTAATGTTATTATCACAAGCAGGATTAATGGGCGTTTTTTTGGCAAACGATGCATTGTTGTTTTATTTTTTCTGGGAGCTTGCATTAATACCTGTTTATTTTTTATGCTCGCAATGGGGCGGCGAAAAAAGAATACAGGCAACGTTTAAATTTTTTGTTTACACATTTGTTGGTTCGTTATTAATGCTTGTTGGCATTATCTATTTATATCTTCATACAGCAGATCATTCGTTCTCCATAAAATCTTTTTATGATTTAAACGGAAGAATTCCTGTTGCAGATCAAACATGGTTATTCTGGTTATTATTTATTGCATTCGCAATCAAAATGCCCATATTTCCATTTCACACATGGCAGCCGGATACGTATGAACAATCGCCAACTGCAACAACAATGGTGCTTAGCGGCATCATGGTTAAAATGGGTTTGTTCGGCATACTGCGCTGGCTTGCGCCTGTATTATCAACAGGCACGTGGGTTTGGGGCGATACCGCTTCTGCATTATGTATTATCGGAATGATTTACGCATCATTAATCGCTATTAAACAAGATGATTTAAAAAGGCTGGTTGCCTATTCTTCCATCGCGCACATGGGATTAATGTGCCTTGCAATTTTTGGAACAACGCAAACTGGTTTGCAAGGCGTAATGATACAAATGTTTAATCACGGCATTAATATAATTGGTTTGTGGATTGTGGTTGATTTGATAGAAAGGCAATTTCATACACGCAAAATTTCTGAGCTTGGCGGATTGGCACAAAAGTCTCCGGCACTTGCAATTTTGCTGGTTATAGTTGCACTTGCAAATGTTGCGTTGCCATTAACCAATGCATTTGTTGGTGAGTTTTTAATGTTCAGCGGCGTGTTCAGTTCTGCTGCTACGAAGTACAATGTTGTGTTTACTGTTGCTGCTTCTATAAGTATAATTTTATCAGCCGTTTATACATTAAATATGATTCAAAAAGTATTTTTTGGAAACACAAATGCATTAACAGAAAAAGCAAAAGATATTTACCTGAATGAAAAAATTATTCTTGTTGTAATTGTTATTGCAATAATAATTGTTGGTGTTTATCCGAAACCAATGCTTGATATAACAAGAGAATCTGTGGATGCGATTTTAAGCAAAATGAATTTGAAACAATAGAGTTTATTTTTAGAAGATATGAATGCATTAATAATATCGGCGGTCTGGGGAATAGTGATGATGTTCAGCGGAATTTTTACAAAAAATAAATCCACTGTACGTTCTATTGCTATTGCAGGAATTTTAATATTGATCGTAGCAAATTCACTCGATTTACAAGGCGGCTATCATATTAATATTGATACAAAAAACCAGCTTGATTTTGGAACGTTTGGTTTGCTGTTTAATTCGATTGCATTTATATGCACGCTCATTTATTTTTTATTATCAGGCAAGGATATTGAAAATGTTGGCGTGAATGTGGCCGAATATTTTGCATTGATATTTTTTGTTTTATGCGGTGTTTCTATAGCAACTTCTTTCAATACTTTATTAATGCTTTTTTTAGGAATAGAAATTATTTCAATTCCGTTATACATATTAACCGGCAGCAATAAACGCAATTTAAAAAGCACGGAAGCATCATTGAAATATTTTTTAATGGGCGCTTTTTCAACAGGCATTATGTTGCTTGGTATTGCATTTTTGTATGGCGCAAGCACAACGGGAACTTTTTTTATTGAAGAAATTGGCATTGGTAAATCAAGCCTTTCTCCATTGTTTATTGTTGGGTTATTATTGTTATTAATATCGATGTCATTCAAAGTTTCTGCAGCGCCTTTTCATTTCTGGACGCCCGATGTTTATGATGGAGCGCCAACTGTTTTCACATCGTTTATGGCAACTATTGTGAAGTCGGCTTTATTCATTGCATTCATTCGTTTGTTCCATAATTCTTTTGGTGAAATTCAACCGAAATGGCAAATATTTGTGGCGATTATTATTGCTGCAACTTTATTTATCGGTAATCTAACTGCAGTATTTCAACAAAGCGTTAAGCGCATGCTTGCTTACTCAAGTATTGCACAAGCAGGCTTTATGTTGTTTGCTATATTAACAATAAATCCGGTAGCGCAAGACGGTATTTTATTATACGCGACAGCTTACAGTTTAGCAACCATCGGCATCTTCGCGATTTTAGTAAAGATGAAAGACCGCAGTTTTGAAGGCTTTAATGGTTTGGCAAAACATCATCCTGTGCTTGCAGCAACCAACACTATATTTTTATTATCGCTGTCTGGCATTCCATTAACGGCTGGTTTTTTTGCAAAATATTATATGCTTATGGCAGCATTAAAAATGGGGCAATTTTTATGGCTTGTTGTGTTTGCAGTGTTGTGTGCAGCAGTTAGTATTTATTACTATTTCCGCGTTATACAAGCAATGTATTTTAAAGATGGCGAGCCGCAGGAATTACAAGTTTCTTCTTCCTTCAAAATATTATTAATCATCGTTGCAGCCATTATTATTTTACTTGGCATCTTCCCGCAATTGCTGCTTGATAAGATGAATATACTTTACATGTAAGTTTAGTTATGAGTTATGGGTTATAAATTATGAGTTTTAAGTAATAAGTAACTTGCGTTTCCTAATTAATTGATAATTGATAATTGATAATTTATAATTTATAATTTATAATTTATAATTCATCACTCATAACTCATAATTCATAACTCTTTTACATAAGATTTCATTTTGTTAATAACAGAATGTTTAATTTAGGGCAACCATTTATTATTCCATGAAAATTATTGATACTATTTCGCTGGCGTTCCGTACGGTGCGCGGCAATAAATTACGAACCGGAATTACCGTTGCTATTATTGCATTTGGCATCATGGCATTGGTTGGCATTAATACCGCTATTGATGCAATGACGCAAAAGTTTACTGAAAGTTTTGCGTCGATGGGCGCAAATGGTTTTACCATTCATTATAAAGAATACCGCATCCGTTTTGGCGGTGGCGATTCAGATACGCAAAAAGAAAAAAAAGGCCAGCGCAGAGAAAAAAAATCAAACACCGGAAAACCAATTACGAAAGAACAAGCTGAAGCTTTTAAAAGCAGGTTTAATTTTCCTGCAAAAATTGCACTGACTTTACAAGGAACCAACAATGCGATTATTTCTTTAGGTGATAAAAAAACTTCCCCGAATGTGCGTGTTAATGGTGGCGATGAAAACTATGTGGAGTTCAACGGATTTTCATTAGCGGCCGGAAGAAACATTAATGAAATTGATGTTGAATCAGGAAGAAATGTTTGCATTATTGGAAGTGATATTTCTAAAAAAATATTTGGAAGCACCAATCCTGAAATTCCACTTGAAAAAATTATTAAGGTCAATGGAATTTCTTACCGCGTAATCGGCACGCTTGATTCAAAAGGTTCAACATTGGGAATGAGCTGGGATAATATGATTGTTACTTCTTACAATAATGTGCGCCGTTTTTTTAATTCAAATACAAATGCTTCATTCAATATTCAAGTAAAGGTTAATGATTTGAAATTGCTTGATGCAGCAATCGGCGAAGCAGAAGGCGTGTTTCGCCCGATAAGAAGATTGTCTACAACAGAAGACATAAATTTCGCAGTGGATAAAAGCGATGCCATTGTAAATATGCTTTTAAAAAATATCAGTTTTATAACGATAAGCGCAGTAATAATCGGCTTTATAACATTGCTTGGCGCCGCAGTAGGATTAATGAATATTATGCTCGTATCTGTTTCTGAACGCACTAAAGAAATCGGGTTAATAAAAGCAATTGGCGGCAGGCAAAAAAGCGTACGCAGGCAGTTTTTATACGAATCAACTATTATCAGTTTGCTTGGTGCCATATTTGGGATTGTGCTTGGTATTTTGCTGGGAAATATTTTTTCTATGATATTAGGGACCGGTTTTGTAGTTCCATGGATTTGGATAATAAGAGGAATTGTTATTTGCACTGTTGTTGGATTATTGGCCGGCTTATACCCTTCCATTAAAGCATCGAGGTTAAACCCGATTGAAGCCTTGCGTTACGAATAATAAAAACGTATTTTACAAAGAAACCATTCCGGTTTTTTTTCGTAATCTTATTAATAAAGCAATTTATTTTTCACATTTTCTAAAAATAAAAAACAATAAAAACTGCATTGAAAAATTCTGTATTTTTATAACACTGATAACATTAATAACTGTTGAAACCTTTCGTATTAATGCTATCAACTATCCCGAAAAAAGGAAACAATTATTTCATGCAGGCATTTAATTAATTCCTTAACTTGTGCGTTCCCTTTTAAAATTTTATTTTTTCAATTTTGCTGATTAAAAGAAAAAATCATTAGCATTGTATACTCATTTATCTGGATTACATATATCATTTTTCAAACACTAAAAACAAACGATCATGGCTGAGACAAAACCAACTGCAACGGTTGCTCCAAGAACATCGACAAACGTTCAACCTCAAAGAAAGAGCAATGCAATTTCATGGGTAGCTCCGTTAACGTGCTTTATTGTGGGTTATTTATTCTGGCGCTTTGTTATCGGCAGCCCGGATAATTTTACAAAGGGAAAAGAAAATGGCGGGTTTTGGCCTGACCGTGAAGGTGCAATTGGCGGCCTTGCAAAAATGTATCTTGGTGGTATCATCGTACCCATTTTAATCGGATGTCTTTTAACTGTATTAACTTTTGTTGTTGAACGTTTTTTAACTATCATCAAAGCAACAGGTACAGGAAATATCGGTGAGTTTATCCGCAAAGTACAATACAACCTTGCTAATAAAAATGTTGATGCTGCTATTGCAGAATGCGACAAACAAAAAGGCAGTGTTGGTAATGTAATGAAAGCAGGCTTGCGCAAATACAAAGAAATGATTTCTAATTCTGAGCTTGATACAGAACAAAAAGTATTGGCTATACAAAAAGAAGTAGAAGAAGCTACATCTCTTGAATTACCAATGCTTGAAAAAAATCTTGTATTCCTTTCAACAATTGCATCAGTTGCAACTTTGTTAGGTTTGTTGGGAACGGTTATGGGAATGATACGTTCATTCTCTGCATTAGGCGACAGCGGCGGCGGCGAAGCAGCACAGAAATTATCTCAGGGTATTTCTGAGGCATTGTACAACACAGCGCTTGGAATCGGAACTTCAGCTTTATCAATCATTATGTATAATGTGTTCACTACAAAAATTGACAGCATTACTTATGGTATTGATGAAAGCGGTTTCACATTAACACAGAGCTTTGCTTCTTTATATAAATAAGCAAAAAAATTCCGGCAGTTTTTATAAATTGGTTATGGAATTTTAGTGTAATTGAATCTTTAAATAAACAAATTACCTGAAAAATGGCAAGAGCTAAAATACCACGCAAAAGCACTTCGGTAGACATGACAGCAATGTGTGATGTGGCTTTCCTGTTGTTATCATTTTTTATATTAACAACAAAGTTTAAGCCTTCCGAAGCATTGAAAGTAGTAACGCCAAGTTCAGTTTCAAACAAAGTTGCCCCGGAAAAAGATGTTGTGTTGATTACTATTGATAAAGACGGCAAGGTTTACCTTTCTGTTTCTGATCAAAATCAAACACAAAAAGCGGACATGCTGGATGAAATTAATACAGAGAAAAACATTGGCTTAACAAGTGCTGAAAAAGCCAACTTTGTTAAAAAACCATCTTCTTACATTGGCGTTCCTTTTACACAATTAAAATCTTACTTAGGCCACGCGCCGGAAGATTTAAAAGGTATAACAATTCCGGGCATTCCAGTTCGCGACAGTACAGATAACCAGTTAACAACCTGGTTGCATGCTGCCACAACTGCTTTTTCCGGCATCAAGTTTAACCTGTTGATTAAAGGAGATGATTTATCTAAATATCCTTCTTTCCAGGGTGTAATTGCAGCCTGCAAAAAGAATGATTTGATGAAACTGTCTATCGTTACAAACCCGGTTGCAGTGCCTGCAGGAAGCGAGTTGTATAAAATAAATATGGCAGCAGGCGCTCAAAAGCCTCAGTAAAAGATATTATTAAAATTTAAAAAGCTTTAATTATGGCAGAATTAGATACCTCGGGCGGTGGTCATAAAAAAGGGCCTGGTGTAAAAAAAGCGAAAAAATTATCTACCCGTGTGGATTTAACTCCAATGGTGGATCTTGGTTTCCTACTTATCACCTTCTTTATTTTTACCACAACCATGAGCCAGCCAACAGCCATGAAATTGTTTTTACCGAAGGATGTAGATAAACCTGAGGAACAAAACAAAGTAAAAATGTCTGCTGTTATTACAATAATGCTGGGCAAAAATGACCAGGTTTATTATTACGAAGGCGATGACCCAACAAAATTGCAGTCATCCAATTATAAAGCCATCCGTGATGTTGTTCTTGATAAAAAAAGAAGAACTGATCCGAAAGATTTTGTAGTGGTTTTGAAGCCAACGGCTGATGCTACTTACAAAAACACAATTAATATTCTGGATGAAATGACTATCGATGGCATTACTCGTTATGCTTTGGTAGATGTTACGCCTGATGAATACAAAATTGTTCAGGCAACTGAACAGGCTAACGGAATTAAATAAAAGGGCAGGATTTCTTATGAAATTTTGTTCATTCTGAGTCTTATAATAAACTCGTTGACAATGGAAGTAAATAAAATATTAAACGCGGATATACTTGATATTATATTCGACGGCCGCAACAAAGATTACGGTGCTTATGACTTACGTAAAACGTATAATAGGCGCCTTGCCATTGCGCTAATCAGTTTGGCTGGATTAATAGCGTTGCTGTTCGCAGGTTATGTTTTAGCCGGCGTTATTAACAGCAACAATAATAAAAAGGAAATGGTTGTGCAGGATGTTCAACTGGAAGATGTGAAGGAAGAAAAGAAGAATGAACCACCACCGCCCCCGCCACCAAAAGTGGAACCTCCAAAAGTGGAAATGGCTAAATTTACGCCGCCAAAAATAGTTCCTGATGAAAAGGTAAAGGAAGACGAAAAACCTCCTGAACAGGAAAAACTGGAAGATACCAAAATTGGTACCGTTAACCAGGAAGGTATAAAAGATGAAGGCCTTGCAGCTCCGGTTGATCAGGGCAAAGGCGTGGTTGAAGCACCAAAAAAGGATGAAACGGATTACGACCAGACTTTTACAAAAGTGGAAATCGAATCAGAATATCCTGGTGGTGCCGGCCAGTGGACGCGTTATCTTCAAAAAACTTTGCATTATCCTGATGAAGCCCAGAACAACGAAATTCAGGGTGTAGTTGTGGTGAAATTTATTGTTGATAAAGAAGGAAACGTGAGTAATGTGGAAGCAATCAGTGGGCCTACAGAAGGCGGTTTGAGAGATGAAGCAATACGTGTAATTAAAAAGAGTGGTAAATGGACTCCTGCCGTTCAAAATGGCCGCCAGGTAAGGTCTTATAAAAATCAGCCCATTCAATTTAAATTAGCAGCAGAATAATTTATTAATAAATTTATAAAAAATCCTTCCGCAAAAACGGAAGGATTTTTTATTTTCTGTATTTCCGTGTACGTTTGAAAAAAATGAAATATGCTGGGTAAATTGGCCGGATGGGATGATACAATTGTGGCGCTCGCAACGCCACCGGGCGTTGGTGCTATTGGCGTGATTCGTTTAAGCGGAAAAAAAAGTATCGAAATTATTAATAAATTATTTCCTTCAAAAAACCTGGCGCAGCAATTAACGCATACAATTCATGTTGGCTTTATAAAACAACAGGAAAAAATATTGGATGAGGTTGTTATTAATCTTTATAAAAATCCAAAATCTTATACAGGCGAAGATGTTGTAGAAATATCCTGTCACGGTTCTCCATTTGTTCAGGAAAAAATAATTCAGGCATTGCTTGATGAAGGCGCGCGGCTTGCAAAACCCGGGGAATTTACACAACGCGCTTTTATTAATGGCAAACTCGATCTCACCCAAGCGGAAGCCGTTGCAGATTTGATTGCAAGCAATACCGAAGCTTCGCAAAAAAATGCGTTGCAAAATATCCGCGGCGGATTTTCACATGCATTAAAAGAATTGAGGGAACAGCTAATAACTTTTTCTGCATTAATAGAACTGGAACTCGATTTTTCTCAGGAAGATGTGGAATTTGCTGATCGCAAAAAATTTTATGAACTCATCTCGCAGGCAATATTATCAACAGAAAAGTTAATACATTCTTTTAAGTTAGGCAACGTTATAAAAAACGGCGTTCAGGTAGCAATAGTAGGAAAACCAAATGCCGGAAAATCTACTTTATTAAATACATTATTAAATGAAAACCGCGCCATTGTAAGCGAAATTGCCGGTACCACGCGCGACACGATTGAAGAAATTATTAATATTGAAGGCATACTTTTTCGGTTGATAGATACTGCCGGCATTAGGCAACATACCAATGATATCATTGAAAGTTTTGGTGTTGAAAGAAGCCTGGAAAAAATGGATCTTGCAGATATTATTATTTATCTTTTTGACAGCGCAGAAGAAAAAATACAAATCGAAAATACAAAGTCGGAACTTATAAAAAAGGGCAAAAATTTTTTGCTTGTTGCCAATAAAATTGATTTATTAAACAACAAAATTGCTGAAGAAAAATTTAATAAAACCGATGAAATTATTTTCATTTCAGCCAAAGAAAAACAACATATTGAACAATTAAAAAAAGCATTGGTAGAAAAAGTTTTGGATGGAAAATCGCAGGCCGATGGAACGATTATAACCAATGCGCGGCACCTGCATGCTTTGCAATTGGTGTCACAATCTTTACAGGATATTTATAAAGGCCTTGATGAAAAATTGCCCGGCGATTTAATAGCATTAGACATCCGCCGCTGCCTGCATTTTTTAGGAGGCATAACCGGCGAAGTAACATCCGAAGATCAGCTTGATTATATTTTCAGTAAGTTCTGTATCGGAAAGTAACCTAACAAATCAATCAGATAACAAATAATTATAAAAACGCATAAAAGCCCTGTAATCAGGGCTTTTTTAAGGTCAATCCTGTTTGTTTTCTCAAATTTGTTACCCGTTTATTTTGTTTATGTTTGTACCTTATTTGTACCTTTATACAGTGAGGTACAAAATAATCGAAAATAATTCATTACGGTGGCACACTAAGGCACATGATGACACACTAAGGCACATGATTGACACACTAAGGCACACACAGACACATTATGAGTTCAAATATTAAGATTAACAGAATTTGCCAGTATTGTGGAAACGAGTTTGAAGCCCGTAAAACAACTTCAAAAACTTGTTCACCTAATTGCGCAAAGATGTTATATAAGGCAAAGAAACGGGCTGCAAACGTTGTGGCAAGCAATTTAGAAACCCAAAGGATAATTCTAAAACCGATTGAGGAACTTAAATCAAAGCCCTTTTTAAGCATTGCTGAAACTTGTAAGCTATTGGGCATTAGCAGGCGAACCATTTACCGAATGTTTGAGCGTGGCGAATTAAATTCGGGCAAAGCAGGAACACGAACAATAATAAAAAGGTCCGATATTGATAATCTATTTTTAAAACCATAAATATGGCAACCAAAGTAAAATTGAGGCAAAAGCCTATTTCCGGTAACAGGCAGAGTTTATATCTGGATTTCTACCCTGCTATTATACATCCTGAAACCGGGGAACAGACCCGGAGGGAATTTTTAGGGCTTTATATAACAGACAGAGCAAAAACACCAATTGATAAACAGCATAACAAGGAAACCTTACAACTTGCAGAACAGATAAAACAGAAAAGAGAAAATCATATTAACAAACCGGAAATTTACACAGGCTATGAAAAAGAACAACTAAAAATAAAAGAGCAGGGTGAACAAAATTTTATCCAATATTTTAAAATCTTGGCTGAAAAAAAGAAATCATCTAACTATGATAATTGGATTTCGGCTTTCAAGTACCTCGAATTATTTACAAGTGGTAATTTGAAGTTTACCGACCTGAACGAAAAATTTTGTAACGATTTTAAAGAATATCTTCTTACTACAAAAAAGGACAAAAGAAATGAAACAACGCTTTCTCAAAACTCAGCCCTATCCTACTTCAATAAATTCAAAGCATCTTTAAAACAGGCTTATAAAGATGGATATTTAAAAACGGACTTAAACACTAAAATTTCACCTATTAAGCAAGCCGAAACACAAAGAAATTTTTTAACTATTGAAGAACTAAACAGCCTTGTAAAAACCAATTGCCAAAATCCTTTACTAAAAACTGCTGCATTATTTTCCGCATTAACAGGATTAAGATTTTCTGATATTCAAAAATTGGTTTGGGGCGAATTGGAATATATTGAAGGCAATGGTTATTTCATTCGATTTAAGCAGCAAAAAACAAAAGGTGTTGAAATGATGCCTATTTCTGAACAGGCGTTTAGCTTCCTGGGAGAACGTAAAGAAAATAAATGCAAGGTGTTTGAAGGGCTAAATTATTCTGCATACGAAAACAAACATTTGGCAAAATGGATAGGGTTGGCAGGCATAGAAAAAGATATTACTTTTCATTGTTTCAGGCATACGTTTGCTACCTTACAATTAAGTAATGGAACGGATATTTATACTGTTTCAAAAATGCTGGGACACCGCGAACTAAAAACAACCCAGATTTATGCAAAGATTATTGACAAAACCAAACGTGAAGCTGCAAACAAAATACAATTAGACATTTAAAATACTGCAATGGAAATTATACAAACCATTCAAAACAGGATATATGAAATAAGGGGGCAAAAGGTAATGTTAGATTTTGATTTAGCCCTGCTTTATGAAGTAGAAACAAGGGTGTTAAACCAGTCTGTTAAACGCAATATTGGTAAGTTTCCAGAAGATTTTATGTTTCGGTTAACTGTAAATGAATGGGATTTTATCCGCTCTCAAATCGCGACCAGTTCAGAAAATAGCAATTCATCATCACAAATTGTGATGAGTTCAGAAAGCAAAAATTTGAAATCGAAAACTACATCATTAACTGATAATAAGAACTCATCACAAATTGTGATGAGTTCAAATAAAAATAGGGGCAAAGTATATACACCTTATGCCTTTACTGAACACGGTGTTACAATGCTTGCAAGTGTATTAAAAAGTAAAAAGGCAATTGATATGAATATTGCCATAGTAAGAGCATTTATTGCCATTAGGCATTTTGTGAATAACCATAAAAATATAACCGAACAAATACAGGAATTGAGGATTGAGTTACAAAGCCGCATTGGGGAACATGATGTACAACTGGCATCTATTTACGATGCACTTGAAAACTTATTGGATAAGAAAGAAGATGAAAACGAAAAGAAACAAAAGTGGATTGAACGGGAAAGAATAGGATTTAAAAAATAAACAAGCCTGCAAATAAATTATAACCTATGCCTTTAAGCTGGAATGAAATTAAAGACCGTGCATTATCATTTTCAAAAGAATGGGCTGAAACATATAACGAGGAAGCAGATGCCAAACCCTTTTTAGAAGCGTTCTTTAATGTGTTCGGCATTACCCGCAAAAAGATTGCGACCTTTGAACATAAGGTTAAAAAACTTGACTTACATGATGGCTACATAGACCTTTTTTGGAAAGGAACATTGCTTGTTGAAATGAAAAGCAAAGGCAAGAGCCTGGACAAAGCATATACACAAGCAAGGGAATATTTACAAGGCATTAAGCCACACGAACTACCTCAATACATTTTAATTTCAGACTTTGAAACTTTTCGGCTTTATGATTATGAAACTGGTGAAAAGCATGAATTTTTATTAGCTGATTTTGTAAACCATGTACAGCATTTTGGATTTATTGCAGGCTATATAAAACGTGTATTTAAAGAGCAAGACCCTGTAAATATCAAGGCTGCTAATTTAATGGGTAAGTTGCATGACAGGCTTAAAGCAATAGGTTATGACGGACATCCTTTGGAACTTTATTTGGTGCGTTTGCTTTTTTGTTTGTTTGCAGAAGACACAACCATTTTTGAAAAAGATTTATTTACTGATTTTATTGCAAACCGTACCGCTGAGGATGGCAGCGACCTTGCAGCCCGGTTATCTGAATTATTTTATGTGTTGAATACACCAACTGAAAAGCGGCTTAAAAATATTGATGAACAGCTAAACCAGTTTTCTTATGTAAATGGAAAGTTGTTTGAAGAACCTTTGCCCCCGGCTTCTTTTGATACCGCTATGCGAAATACTCTGCTGGAATGTTGCGGGCTCAACTGGGGCAATATTTCGCCTGCAATTTTTGGTTCAATGTTCCAAAGCGTAATGAACCCAAAGGAACGCCGCAATTTAGGCGCACACTACACAAGCGAAAAGAATATTTTGAAATTGATAAAACCATTGTTCTTAGATGACCTTTGGAAAGAATTTGAAATTATAAAAAACAACCGTAACAAGCTAACCGATTTTCATAAAAAAATAAGCCAGTTAAAATTTTTAGATCCCGCTTGCGGATGCGGAAATTTCCTTGTGATAACATACCGGGAATTGCGTTTGCTGGAAATAGAAATACTACGGGTATTGAATAAAAGCGGGCAAGGTTTTTTGAACGTGGGCGAAATTATTTGGTTAGATGTTGACATGATGAACGGAATAGAATATGAGGAATTTCCCGCACAGATAGCAATGGTTGCATTATGGTTGATAGATCACCAAATGAATATGCTAATTAGTGCAGAGTTTGGACAATACTTTGTAAGGTTGCCATTAAAAAAAGCTGCAAAAATTATACATGGAAATGCTTTGCAAATTGATTGGGATAACATTGTAAGTAAAGAGCAGTTGAGTTTTATTTTGGGTAATCCGCCATTCATTGGAAAGCAATATCAAACAAAGGAACAGAAACAAGATTTATTATTTGCAACTGAAGGAATTAAAAATAATTCCGATTTAGACTACGTTGCTGGTTGGTATATAAAAGCAGCTAAGTATTTACAAAACACTAAAATAAAGGTTGCTTTTGTTTCTACAAACTCAATTGTACAAGGTGAACAAACCATTATTCTTTGGGGGCAAATGCTGAATAAATACAATATTAAAATTCATTTTGCACATCGTACTTTTAAATGGAGTAATGAAGCCAAAGGAAATGCTGCTGTGTATTGCGTAATTATTGGTTTTGCTTCTTTTGACACAAGCAATAAGATTATTTATGAGTATGAAGATATTAAAGGGGATGCACACGAAATAAAAGCAAAAAATATTAATCCTTATCTGGTAGATGCAAAAGATATTTCGATTGAAAAAAAATCGTTTCCTATTTGTAATGTGCCGAAAATGATATATGGCAATAAGCCTGGATGAGCCGATGACATTGACCACCTGAAGCCGGAGCGGATAGACCACCGAAATTATTTCTCAATTTTAAGAAAACATATTGTTTTACAATGCTTTATCATGGTCAAATTATCTCGGCGAGATATGGTCAGTAAAAATTGGCGAATGTGGTCAAATCTGTCCGGCGTTTGCAAACTATGGCTACTTTGTTTTTTAATTTATTCATCGTATTTTATTTTTTTGTTATTATTAAATTATTTGTCAGTTAAAATTTTATCAGGTCTTGAAAGATGAGCTTACCCCATGTATTGTCGTGTGCCTGCACAAGCAGTCCACCTTCCGAAAGTCCTCCCAAATTTACCGGAGCGAAACCGAGGTTCTCCGCCAATTTTGCAATCTCCGCTTCTGCGCTGTCATCGTCACTTGCCAGGAATACAACTCTTTTACCAGCGTTCACGGCAGGATTCTGGCCGAGAATTGCAGCACCCAAATGGTTGAATCCCTTAACCAGTTTAGCTCCGGTGAATGCCTGCGCAACAAACTTGGCAGAAGGCAGCCCCCCTAATTTTTCAAGCGACACACCGTACGCATTGGTCACATCAACGATGGTTTTTCCCTGCCAGTTTGGTAAAGCTTTTGCAACATCGGGGTGCGATTCAAAACGCACAGCCAAAAAAATGATATCTGCCTTAAGGGCTTCCGCCAATGTAGTTGGAATAATTTCATCCCCAATTGCAGCTGCATCTGTTGCAAAGCTTTCAGGGTTTCTTGTAGTTGCAACAGATACTTTAATCCTATTGCGAACGAATGCTTTGGCAAGTGCCTGTCCTATTTTGCCGAAGCCAATAATAGCATAGCTTCCTGCTTTATTTTCTGAGTTACTCATTTTAGATTTATTTTAATGATTAAGATTTAAGAGTGACAACTGATATCGGTATGAGCCAATTATTTAGCCAGGTACGTCATACCTCCATCAACTAGGATTTCGGTACCAAGTACAAAGGAAGAATCGTCAGATGCTAAGAATACGGCTGCTTTACCAATGTCAGATGGTTGCCCAATTCTGCCTACCGGCATTTCACTTGCAAAGTGTGTTTTTATAGCATCAATTTGTTCTAAGGGAACAAACTTTTCAAATGCTGGCGTATCTGTTGTACCGGGTGTAATTACATTTGCTCTGATTTTTCTGCCTAAAAGGTCACTTGAAAACGCTTTTGCAAAAAAGATTATAGCCGCTTTGGCAGCACCATACAGCGTAAAATTTGGATATGCCCTATGTGCTGCATTTGACCCAATAAGAACAATGGAACCACCGTCATTCATATAGGGTAATGCTTTGTTAACAGTGAAGTAAACAGCTTTCAGGTTTAAATCCATTGTTTTATCATAATCTGCTTCGCCAATAGTTGCCACATTTCCTACTGTTCCAGCACCTGCATTGGCTACAATCACATCTATTTTTCCAAATTTTTCAGATGTTTCTTTAAAGACCATTTCAAGGTCCGCAAGGTTGGTTACATCGGCATTTATGGCTATAAAATTATTGCCAAGTTTTGCCACAGCATTATCTAAAGTTTTCTGATTCCTACCTACAATAGCCCCTTTAGCTCCTTCATCTTTAAACTCTTGGGCAATGCCTAAGCCAATGCCACTATTACCACCTGTAATAACAGCTACTTTGTTTTTTAATTTACTCATTTTCTTATTTTTAAATTTGTTTCGCAAAGATACTTTCGTTAGTTTCAATAATATACTATCTTTGTTCTTTCTGGTAACCTTTGGGTAACTACTTTTATAAAACACAAAAAATAGTGAAATGAGAGATGATAAATTTTGTAACTCAAATTGCCCCTTTACAAGGGCAATAGGTACAATAGGCAACAAATGGAAGCCTATAATTCTTAACGTTATAAAAGACAGGACTGTCAGGTTTGGTCAGTTGGATGCCATTATTCCGATAATAACCCGGAAAGTATTAACTGAACAACTTAAAGAATTGGAAGAAGATGGGATTGTCTATAGAGTAGCATACAAAGAATTACCACCAAGGGTAGAATATTCCCTCACAGAAAAAGGACTGGCATTTTTACCAATCCTTGAGCAGATAAAAGAATGGAATTTGAAATTTGAAATGGTTTCAACGCCACAAGAAGTCGATTGTAATTAATATCCCAGTAATTAGTCGGAAATATCTTTTGTCTGTCTGTTTTTTTCTAAAACATAAGTTTATCGTGTGTGCAGTTAGCCTTGCAAGCAACGACCGAGGCTTGGCGAAAGTGCGGATAATAGCATTCGGTCTGCCTGGCTTTTATTGTTACTTGTTTGGTTTAAGAATATGGGTTGTAATTTTCGCTATTAACTTCTCAGATTAATTGCATATTAGCTTACCCCGGCAAACACAATTTTAAACATTTTATAAAAACAACCTGCCTATCCTGCCTTCATCCCGTATAAAGAATTTTAAAACAATTATCTTCAATAATAAAATTTGGGCTGTGAAATATAAGCAGAAACGAAAGAAGGTAATATAACAACATTAATTAGTCAATTGGAGTAAAAAACTTGATTGCTATACTTAATACAACTATTAAATGAATATTGTATATTTATATAATTCACCTGAATTGTGATAAAACAGCTGAAAATACTCTTTCTATTATTAGCAACATGCTGCTTTGCTGCTGCCCAGCAAAATCATTATTTAGACAGTCTCCGCAAAATATTAAATAGTGAAACTAAAGAAGATACTTTTCGAGTACTGGCGTTAAGTTATATGGCAGACTATTATGGTTTCGTTCAGTTTGACAGCTCCCTTTTCTATGCAAATAAAGAAGCTGAACTTTCAGACAAATTAAATTTTGTTCATGGTAAACTTTTGAGCTATAAAAGCAAATTTTTTGCTTTTAATGTTACTGGTAATTTTCCTATGGCATTACGGGCCGCATTGAATCATGATAAAACATACTACCAGTTAGTAAATGATGGAAAGCCTGTCATGGAACTTCCGCATTATTTTGTCGGTCTTCTTAATCTGGAAATGGGTGACTATCCTGAGGCAATTTCAAATTTTAAAAAAACAATCGATCTTCAAAAGAAACGAAGACAGCCTCTAAACGATATTTTTTTTTCTTATTCACAACTGGGCGTAGTGTATTTGAAACAAAATAAGTTGGATTCCGCTTTAAAATATGCGGAAGAAGGATATAAATTGGGCATAAATGCCAAACTATCTAAATTTTATTCGCTGGCAATAATTGTGTTAGGAACCGTTCACGTTGCTTTGCACGACTATAAATTTGCTGAAGAACTGTTTCGTTATGGAATTGTGCATAGTGGACGCTATAACAACATTTATTTTAAGGCGAGAAGTTATAACAGTTTGGCAAGTTTATTTCAAAAAGAGAACCTAAAAGATTCTGCCATTTATTATTCCGGTATTTCTTTAAAGTTATGCCAGGAACATAATTTCGCTGAGTTTACAGTGAATGCAAGCAATCTGCTTACGCAGATATATAGCGCAGGTGGAAAGACCGACAGTGCGCTTAAATACATGGGTATTTTGCTTGCTGCTAAAGATAGCGTGTTCAGCCAGTCGCGGAGCAGGCAGTTCAGCCAGTTGGCATTTAATGAAATATTATCGCAACAAAAAATAGAAACAGATAAAGAAAGATATCAAAATAAAGTAAGGTTATATACCTTATTGTCTATTTTGATGATTTTTTCATTGCTTGCATTTATTCTCTACCGCAACAACAGACAAAAGCAAAAAGCACAAGAAAAAATTGAAAAAGCATACAGCGAATTGAAATCAACCCAGTCACAACTTATCCAGTCGGAAAAAATGGCGTCATTAGGAGAACTCACTGCAGGCATTGCACATGAAATTCAAAACCCATTAAACTTTGTAAACAATTTTAGCGAAGTGAATAAAGAATTAATGCAAGAATTAAAAGACGAAGCTGATAAAGGAAATATTGATGAAGTAAAGTCATTAGCAAATGATGTTATAGAAAATTCAGAGAAAATAAATCATCATGGAAAACGAGCTGATAGCATAGTAAAAGGAATGTTACAACATACAAGAGCAAGCAGTGGCCAAAAAGAATTAACTGACATTAATAAATTAGCAGATGAATATTTAAAATTGGCTTATCATGGGTTACGAGCAAAGGATAAATTGTTTAATGCTGCATTAATTACAAATTATGATGAAACGATTGGCAGTATTAATATTGTTGCCCAGGATATAGCAAGAGTATTATTGAATATTTATAACAATGCATTTTATGCAGTGAATGAAAAATCAAAATTACAATTATTAAATTACGAACCTGCAATTACAGTTACAACAAAAAAGATTAATGAGAAAGTTGAAATAAGTATTTTAGATAATGGTAATGGAATTCCGCAAAAATTAGTTGACAAAATATTTCAGCCATTCTTTACTACAAAACCAACTGGCCAAGGAACTGGCTTAGGATTGTCTTTAAGCTATGATATTATTAAAGCACATAGTAGTGAAATAAAAGTAGAGACAAAAGAAAGTGAGTTTACAGAATTTATTGTCACAATTTGAAGCGACAATATAAAAAGACGAACTCAGCATTGGCGCAACGACAATACAAAAAGGCGAAGATTAACTTATTCATTATCAACGGCAAATTTTTTGAATTTTGAAAAACTAATAGCGTATATTTAAGTGTTGCACGCAATATTAGACAACCTCTAAAATGACTGAACAAATCCTGCTTGACTATTTTCAAAATTTTGCGACAGTTGAACACCTATCTGACGACTTAAAAGATTCGCAAAAAAAGACAAGTTTTGACACGACTTCTGTTCATATCAAACCTATTGACAGTTCACAAGATTTTGCAATTACTAAAGAGCATTTAATAAGACTTTGCGACGAAGCACTGAATGAAAAGTTGACAACTACGGACATTAACACGATTGCTTTTGTAATCATAACCTCAGAGTTCTTTACGTGGGACAATGAAACTGAAGAAGGAATATTGATTGAAACAGTTCTTTATGACTGGGACAATCCTGAAATTGGTTTTGACTTGACACTAAAAAATATCCGACTTTGGAAAGAATATTTATTGACAGGCAATTACAATCTTGACAAAGACGAACTAAAAGCAAAATTCAGAAATGACGGAAAGCGAAGAAAAAAAGCAAGTGATGACAAATAAAAACTGCGTGCAACATTAGGTTTGCCGCAATGCTGGCAGGCGGAATAACACTCAGCGGCAAATCTTTAATCAGCTCCGGTTCCGGCGGACATTATTCTTTTGGGCATTTGTATTAACTTCAGCATAAAATTAATTATCGGGCTTTTGCTCTCGGCTGACGGAAATAAAAATGCCAGCACTGCGGCAAGCCTTGGTCGTTACCTGCAAGCCTAAATGACAACTACTAAGCAACAAATCGCACTTACTTTATTTTTTGTTTTCTCACTGTTGACAGAACAATTTATTTGGTATTTATTTCCTTTTACAGGACTTGGTGGACTTATTTGTTGGCCATCTGCAATTATTTTAGTAAGCTGTTCAACATACTTACTTTTTAGACTTATTAAAAAGGGGAGTTCTAAAATTTTATTGGTCGGACTCTCTTTTACTCTTTTCATTTTGCAGTTTATATTCCTACTTTACATACATCCACAAGGCTATGGTGGAGAGCCGATTGACCAACTAAAGCGATACGCAAAAACATATCGCAAATACAACCAAGTAGACTTCGATAAGTTTGACAGCTTAAATAATGCAGACCGAGTTGCTTTCATATACAAGTACAAAAGTAAATTGCCTAAAAGTATTTCGACATTGTATATTGACACATTAATATCGAGTTATACAAATCAATATGAACGACAATACACCATCTATAATTATGATAATTCCACTATTTACGACACTTCAAAATTGAGAGTATTACAAACTGATACTTCAACTTTTGTTCAAGAACCGTTAAACCATAATGCCAGACACAAACTTTACAAAGGGTTCATCAATGACAATGGAGTAGGATTTAGCGATACACTAAATAAATATCAATACAATATCAGTAAAGACTCATTTGACTTAAAATCAGGAGCTGAAAAAATATTTTATAACTTGCTTTCGTGGACAAAGAAGGCTAGCAGGTAACATTGGGTTTTGTGCAAGTTGGGCTCGACATTGTAACATCAGCTATTTGCAAATCCCAGCTTCAGTTCCAGCAGGCGAATATGTATGAGCTTTTGTACTTAACCTCATCAACATATTTTCAATTAGCAACGGTTATCGGCAGACGGAATGCTAATTCCCTACCTGCACAAAGCCCTGCCCGTTAAGCGCAAGCAAAAAGCTAATGACTCAAAGAGACAAATATCCACCTCTAGTTTATAAATACAGAAACTGGGTTGACGATAATCATAAAAGCGTACTCAGGCAAAACAAGCTGTTCTTTACTTCTCCGAAAGATTTTAATGACCCCTTTGATTACAAGATACCCCACGATTACTCTTTACTAAATACAGATGAAAAAATTACCAGTTACTTAAACAAGAAAAAAGAGTATCGTCAAAGCCAAGGTTTTCCAATTGACACCGCTTTTATTCAAATGTTGGAAAAATTTGGACAACGTATCAAAAATGAACCAGACAAAGTTCAAGAGGAATATAATAGCCTTTACTTTGAAGGCGGAGATAATCACTATGGGGTACTCTCATTAAGTGAAAGATGGGACAGTATATTAATGTGGTCGCATTATGGAGATTTTCATAAAGGGTATTGCGTCGGCTTATGGGAAGAAAAAATGCGTAATTCGATTCTTGCGACTGGAGGTCGCATTTATTATCCTGCCGATAATGAGTTTCCCAAAATTGACCCACTTGGCGATGAGATTGAAAATATGGTTCTTCAAAGTCATGCAAAATCAAGTGACTGGAAGTATGAAGAAGAGTACCGATTGTCAAAAGTCTGGTACCCCGAAGTCCCTACTATTGAACAAAGAATTCAAGTAGTACCAAACGATTTCTTTGCAGAAATAATTATCGGCTTAAGTGCCAGCACAGAAACTCGAAAGGAAATCATACAACTCGGAAAGGAAAAAGGAATAAAAGTTTATCAGGCAATCAAAGGTCCTTCCAAATTCGCAATAGAAAGAACTGAATTAGTTTGACCTTGCCTGTGCTTAACATTGGTATTGTCAATAGTGTGGCTTGACATTGAAGAAATCAACAGCGGTAATTCTGCTGTACTACGGTTCGGGGCTCGACGAACAAAGCCCAGCTTTAGTTCTTAATATTTATCTTTATCAAAAAGCCAGGCAGCAGTTACGGCGGACGAATATAAAATTCCCCACCATCGGCAATACCTGCTCGTTAGCAGTAACAAATTGCGACACATCCAATGGATTTAAATAAAAGTAAACCTGACCTTGACAAATTTTCATTGACACTTTGCGTAGTGATAGTTTTGGCTTCCATTTTTGCAGAAATTATGACTTACGACAAAACCCAATCTTATCATTGGGACTTGTTTTCGCTAACCATTGGTTTAGTTGGCTACTTTGCAATTTTCTTACACTCTCAACGCATTATTGACAATAATTTGTTTAGCCGATTTGCATTTATTGGACTTGCTATACTTAGTGTAAGCATAATCAAACAAGCAATGACAAACTATACTTGGTTATTACTATTTGTAGCAGGGCTGCCTTTGCTGTTTGTTGGTTACTTTTATCTATTGACACTTTTATTTTATAGAGACTATCCAAATTCAACAAAGAAACCGACAATTGTTTTCGCAACAAGATTTGGTAGAACTTATTTTGAATGTCGTGACAAAGGTTACAAGCCAACAATTAAAGAAAAAAGGTTTTCGCTGCTTTTATCCTTAGGTTTTATGGCATTTGCTTTTGGACTTATGGTGTTAATAAGGAGCACTATATTATGACAAAATCTTTTGACTGCTGCTAACAGTTGCTTGCCAAAATAGCGGCTTGATGGAAGCAATTCAACAATAGTATTTATATTGAGCGATAGAACTATATTTGAAATAACGGAATGCTGAAGCCGCTACTTTGGCAAGCAGTGAGCCGTTACCTGCTATGCTATTCAACATCGTATGCTAATTAAAATTGACAGACAAGAAGCCATTAATAATTATCCAATTCTTCCTTTGCGACACTACGACCGCAAGAAGGATGAAGATGTTTTTCAATCGCCCAAAGTATTTGCCAATTATGTTTTGACACTTCCTCAAAATCTTACAGAGGACATCAAAAACTGCTCTCTACACAAATAACGTTGCTTGCAAAGAACTTAGGTTACGACCATTTAATATTTCTTGGTGACGTTGACATTGCTTGGCTTCGGCGACTTGACACTTACGACAACTTTCAAAAAGAGTTGCAGTATTTGGCTGACCATAAAATTGGTAAACGTTTCAACGGAGCATTGCAAGTTGAAATAGACGAACTTCCAACTTTCATTAAGCATCTAAGTTAATTAGTGCGGACAAACGGTATTGTACAATATGTTCACTTCACCGACCCAGGACAATGTAGTGTCCAGCTTTTTTTGTGAACATCCATACCAATATATAAATTGGGAATGGCGGTAATTTGAGTATCCATATTTTATGAATTTTAGTCACTCTTAAATTATCGCTTTTATATAGATGCTTGGCGTTATGTCGGCGGACAGTAAATCAAACTTCAGCTTCAGCTATCTATCATCTTTAGCTCGGGCTGGACGTTATTAATTTAGCTGTGGTTCTTATCTTCATCTTTTGTAATTTTATTCAGCATTGGTTGCCGGCTGACGTTTTCCAAATTCCGCCACAAACGCCAATGCGAAAACGTTGGGCGTCACCTTACTGACATTCCATTATGACAACAAACAATCAATATTTAGACAAGTACCCAATTTCGACAGACAGTCAAAAATTAATCGTTGGGACAATTCATCCTCACGACCATGACAAATTTCTTGTTCCTTTTTTCTATGGTAACAAGTTAAGTATTTGGACAATTTTAAATGAAGCGTTCAATAACGAAATTGGACAAACAATAAATCTTGATGGCATACTTAAATTTTTAGAACGACACAAAATTTCTGTTAGCGACACAGTTATTAAATGCAACAGAAAAAATCCAACTGCGTTAGACAAAGACTTAATTCCATTGACCTTAAACACAGGACTTATTGACCAAATAAAGAACTCAAACATCAATGAAATTCTTTTTACAAGCGGGTTTCAGACAAACAACGCTTTCAAATTATTTTACGTTGACATTTTAGGTTTAAAGATTACACCTGAAATTCGTAAAGCACGACAAACAACACTTGACAAAAGTATTTTCGGCAGACCTATTAAATTAACTGTTCTTTATTCGCCATCAGGCTCATCTAACGTACCACTTTCGACAAGCAAAATTTATTTAGACAACAGAAATAAATATTTAACATCAAAACGACCAGTTTACGACTTTAAAGTTGACTATTATCGTGACAATTTCACAACTTGACAAAAAAGCGAACGCCCAACAGGCGGTTTGGCAATATGGCGGGGCGACGAATATATTCTCAACTTTTTGTTCGCTATTCGGCTTCAGTTCCAGCCGATGAATAAAGCCAAGCAATTGAATAAACAATGAACTTTTATTTATAAATTTAGCATCGGTTACCGGCTGACGATTTTCAAATACCGCCACATCGCCAAGCCGTGTTCGTTAAGCGTCATGCTTGACAACAATTCAAAATTTGAAATCATTTTAATTCGTTTAAAAACTTTCAATATGCGACGATATAAATTTCAATCAACATTCGCATGTTGCTTTATTTTAGTTATACTTTTTTGCCTCGTTTCGTGTAATAATCAAGCAAAATCTTTAAACCAAAATCAAATAAAAACGATAAGAGATAGTGTTAAGGAAATGATGAACTCAATTTCTAAAGATGTTTCTAATAATGGACCTATTGCATGGACAAAGTATTTTGAAAATTCCCAAAACTTTTTTATGGCGTCTGAGGGACAACTGATTTTTCCAAGTGACGATTCTGCAGAATCATTTATTAAAAACACACTTGTTAAGCAAATTCGTAAGATCAACTTACAGTGGAACAATATAGAAATTGACCCTTTAACTTTAAAGCTTGCAGGCGTTGCGGCTAACTGGCATGAAGAAATAACTGACTTTACAAACAATAAAACTTCTCAAGTTGGATATTTTACAGCGATTACAGAAAATACATCAAAGGGTTGGCAATTACGAAATGCTCACTGGTCAGCAATAAAATAAAAGCAAATCGTGCATAAACTAATAGCACGAACGCCCAACAAAAGTATTGCAGCAATTTGGGCTGGATGTTGAAAACTTTAGCAGCAGTAAAAATATTTAGCTTCAATTCTGGCTGACATTTCGCTATTGAGCATTAGTAGTTAACTTCGGCAACAAAACAAAATTAGCAGCAGTTCCGGCGTGACGGAATGCTATTGCCCAAAACTGCTGCAATACAGGTGCCGTTGTAGGCAATTTTACAGACATACCTCACTAATGACAAATGAATGAAATTTGACAAACATTTTCCAACAGACCAACTAAAACCTTACATTAAATATTTTGTAGTGTCGGAGAATGAATTGGAAAATAAGTATAAAGTTTTCCCTACATCAGGACTTGTTATCGGTTTTCAATACAAAGGACAACTTGCTACTATAAAAGAAAATACAGAAAGTAACCTGACTTCGGCAGGAATTACAGGAATTACAGACGGCTATAAGATTTTCAAAAATTCTGCTGACATCGGAACTATATTGGTTTACTTTACTGAAATTGGCTTTACTCATTTCGCTTCACATCCTGCCAACGAACTGTTTAATCTAAGCCTTTCGCTTGACGATGTTTTTGATAGAAAAATTGTTGCAGAATCCGAAGAAAAATTGACAATCACTACCACCGACAATCAACGAATAAAAATCGTTGAACAGTTTTTACTATCTCAACTTAAAGACATTCAAACTGACAAATTAATTGTTGAAGCTGTTAAACTAATTTACCAGAGTAACGGGACAATCCGTATAAAAGAATTGAACGAAAAAATTGTTTATTAGCCAAAGCCCATTTGAAAAACGATTTAGAAAAGTATTGGGCACAACAGCCAAAAAATTTGCTTCAATCGTTCGTTTTAATGCAGTTCTTAACAATTTAAGCAACACCAAATCTCTAATTGAAATCTGCTACGAAAACAATTTCTTTGACCAAGTGGATGAGCCGATGACATTGACCACCTGAAGCCGGAGCGGATAGACCACCGAAATTATTTCTCAATTTTAAGAAAACATATTGTTTTACAATGCTTTATCATGGTCAAATTATCTCGGCGAGATATGGTCAGTAAAAATTGGCGAATGTGGTCAAATCTGTCCGGCGTTTGCAA
>JABDAZ010000031.1:30147-33443 GCA_013288945.1 Bacteroidota bacterium
ATTGTTTTACAATGCTTTATCATGGTCAAATTATCTCGGCGAGATATGGTCAGTAAAAATTGGCGAATGTGGTCAAATCTGTCCGGCGTTTGCAATAAGCCCACAGATGATGGAAATTTTATTTTTTTAGATCACGAAAAAAACGCTTTTATAAAAAGTGAGCCAGCAGCAGAAAAATATTTTAAAAAATTTATCGGTTCAGATGAATTTATAAATAATAAAAGTAGATGGTGTCTATGGCTTAATAATGTTTCGCCAAATGAATTACAAAAACTGCCAAAAGTTTTAGAAAGAATTTCAGCAGTAAAAAAATTTAGAGAAAATAGTACAGCGAAGCCTACAAGAAAATCAGCCCAAAACCCACAATTATTTTTTTATATTTCTCAACCTCAAACTGATTATTTATTAATCCCCGAAACATCATCTGAAAACAGAACCTATATACCTATTGGGTATGTATCGAAAAATACCATTGCAAGTAATGCTACTTATTTAATACCGTCTGCTAATTTATTTATGTTTGGAAATTTGGTTTCATTAATGCACATGGCATGGGTAAAAAATGTTTGTGGTAGATTAAAAAGCGATTTTCGATATTCAAAAGATATTGTTTACAACAACTATCCGTGGTCGCAAAACCCAAATGATAAACAAAAGCAGGCTGTGGAGGATGCAGCTCAAAAAGTATTGGATGCAAGGGCAATGTTTCCAAATAGTTCCTTAGCAGAATTATACAGCCCTGTTGCTATGCCACCGGCATTAGCAAAGGCACACCAACAATTAGATAAAGCAGTAGATAATTGTTACCGGCCTCAACCATTTACAACAGATGCTTTGCGAATGGAATTTTTATTTGACTTGTATGAAAAGTACACCGCTGGTTTATTTGTAACTGCAAAAACAAAGAAAACTAAAAATATATAAACAACTTATAAACAAGGTTTGAAAAGATTATTTGTAAACAAACTATAACTAACTAAATTAGTAATAAATTACTAATTTGGTTAGATGCAAAAACACACTACATTTTTCGTTCAGGATTTTAAGCCTATTGAGTTTTGTGGAAAAACTTTTTTTCAGCTAAACTTAAATGGAGCTTATCAACTTCCATTCGCAATAGAACCTACAAAAGGGGAACACGATTACAACACCTGTGAACAATGCAAGATAGGGCTGCAAAGCTTGGTTGTACAACTCACGGAAAAATTTAACGGTAATAATTTGAAAAGAGGCTTCCCCTTTTGTTGTACAGCACACGCAAATCTTATAAAACTTAACTTATTCAAAAGAGATGATTATACAGTTGTTCCTGAAATGACTGCATTAAAAGTAATTTATACAAATCAACATATTGGTAATAATTTGAAAGAAGAAAATTGGTACAAAATTATTACGGATTATATTGACTGGGCAGTTGATAGTTTAGGGCTTATGCCCAGAGATTGTGGTGAACCGCTTTATAGAAGCGATTACCTATACCATGTTTCAAATTTTGTTGAACAAAATAAAAAAGAGTTGGGTGAAAAAGGCAAACAAATTTTACAGCATATCAATTTATTAAAGCAACCAAATAATAATACTTCTAATCCCGATATAAGTATTTTGCTTTCTACGTATGAAAAATGGTTAAAAACTTTTCCTTTTGAGTTGAATAGTTATTTCGGCACTTTGAAACAGCATTACGAAAACCAAATTATAATATTAGACGGCACACCAGAAACAAATATATATTCAGGTATGTCAAAGGCAAAAATGCACACAAAAATCACTTTGATTGAAGCACTAATAAATTTAACAAACGATCTTCTAACTCAGATAAACGGAATAGCACTTTATGAAAATGGTTTAATTACAGATGCAAATAAGATTAAACTGGAGCTGGTAATAAGCAGCCGTAAAATGAAATTGCAAGAGGGTTATAAAAACAATTCGCCGGATGAAGAAAGACAATATCGAAGAATAATAAAGGAATGGTTTAAAGATGAAAAAAAGTTCATTGATGAAATTACTCCTTTGCTCAAAATCATTCCATCCCAGCAAGCTGAAAATAAAAGCAAAAGCAAAGCATTAAAGATTAATCAAATTGCATTAATTCATTTTTATGAAAGCAACCAAATAACAAGAGAAAATGCAAATGAGATTGCTGCACAATACGGCTATACCTCAACAAATTCAGGTGAAGGGTTATTTCAGGATTATACTTTTTATTGTAATACGTCAAATAGAAAAGAAAAACCAACACCATGTACGCCCAAAAAATTAAAAAACAAAATTGCGCTATTTGAAAGCATTATTCCACACCTTGTCAATGGCGCAAAAAAAAGGGCAATTGACGAAATCAAAATATTGAAAACAGCCTTTGCAAATGAATATAATTAAAGATTGTAACCAGTTATAA
Source organism: Bacteroidota bacterium (assembly GCA_013288945.1). GTDB lineage: Bacteria > Bacteroidota > Bacteroidia > Chitinophagales > Chitinophagaceae > Puia. The sequence continues at coordinate 32,546 of JABDAZ010000031.1, forward strand.
CCTGTTACCTACTTACTGTTCTAAACAATTTTACAGCGTACTAAAAACGTTGTAAAATGAATAATCCTTTTGAATTAATAGATGCAAGGTTAAGTAATATTGAAACCTTGCTATTGGATATTAAACACCAGCACAAAGACAGTAAAACAGAAGCCGCTTCAGGTGAACTTCTTACTATCCGGCAAACAGCAGAACTTATAAGCCTTAGCGTTCCTACCATTTATGGACTTGTAAGCCGTTCGCAAATCCCTTGTATGAAAAAAGGTAAACGACTTTATTTCAGTCAAAAAGAATTAACTGACTGGATTAAGACAGGGCGGAAAAAAACCAGTGCTGAAATACAAAACGAAGCCACAAATTTTATATCCCGCAAAGCTTTGTATCATGAATGAAAAGAAAAGTTCTGCAAAGCCCAGGCGGGGGAACTTCAATACATTAGTACAAAGCGGGACAGAATATATCCCCCATAATGCTGCAATCATAATAGGAAAAGGAACTGAACTGGGCATTGATAAGGTTTTGAAAGGACGAGCCAAGCGAAAAATGATTACTCAAAAAATGGCATTACAATTAATAACTATTGCCAAAAAAAAAGGTTCGACTGAAAAAATAAAATCATTTTGGAACACCTACCATTGCCAAAACAAGCTTTATAGTTTCGATGGCCGGATGTATGGCAAGTATTGCAAGAACAGATACTGCACACTCTGCAGCAGCATTCGCAAAGCAGAAATAATCAATAAATATTATCCTGTATTAAAAAAATGGGACAAACCTTTTTTTGTAACCCTTACAGTAAAAGCATGTAGGTATCCCAAATTAAAAATCATGCTGAAAGGTTTAATCCGTGCGTTCAAAATAATTAATGAAAAATACCGGAAAAGAAATCAAAGAAACA
>JABDAZ010000032.1 GCA_013288945.1 Bacteroidota bacterium
ACCAAAAACTTTTATCATAATGATTTAAAACAAAATAAATTTTATTGCTCATGCGCATGAAAAGTTTAATTTCAATTTCCCTTAAAAAATAATTGTTTATGAAAAAGATTTGCTTCGCTTTATTAATACTTTTTTCTGTAAAAACATTTTCCCAAAAGTTCGAAAGCCTGGCGCCCACGCCACCAATGGGCTGGAATAGCTGGAATACTTTTCAAACAAAAATCAGTGAGCAATTGGTAATGGAAACCGCAGACATGATGGTGTCATCCGGAATGAAAGATGCCGGCTATGTTTATCTCGTGCTCGATGATGGTTGGATGGCCATGGAACGCGACAGCAAAACCGGCGACCTTATTGCTGACCCAAAAAAATTTCCGCATGGTATGAAGGCGGTTGCAGATTATGTGCATTCAAAAGGATTAAAATTTGGTTTATATAATTGCGCCGGAACAAAAACATGCGCAGGTTATCCCGGCACGCGCGGTTACGAATATCAGGATGCAAGATTATATGCATCATTTGAAATTGATTTTTTAAAATTCGACTGGTGCTATGCAGAAGGCATTAATGCGAAGGAAGCATACACGACAATGAGCAAAGCATTGCGCGCTGCAGGCCGTCCGATGATATTTAGCTTATGCGATTGGGGAAGCAACAAGCCGTGGCAATGGGCTGCAAATGTTGGGCAAATGTGGCGCACAACCGGCGATATTTCAAATGTGTTTGATGGCATAAAAGATATGGGCACATGGAAAGCAAACGGCGTGATGATGAATGCAGATTCGCAGGATACGATTGGGCAATACGCCGGGCCGGGACATTGGAATGATCCGGATATGTTGGAAATTGGCAATGGCATGACGATGAATGAAGACCGTGCGCATTTTTCCATCTGGTGTATAATGGCTGCGCCGTTGATTGCTGGAAACGATATTCGCAAAATGACAAAGGAAACCAACGCAATTCTTACCAACAAAAATGCCATTGCAATTGATCAGGATACAATGGGCGTTGAGGGTTTCAAAGTTCCTAATAAAGACAGTGTGGAAGTTTGGATTAAACCTTTAAGCAATGATAATTGGGCGATATGTTTTTTCAATCGTTCATCTTCGCAAAAGCAGTTGCAGTATAGCTTTAAAGCAAATGCAGTTGGCAGTGCTGCACGCAAAATACAATTGCAAACAAATAAAAACACCTATAAAATATTAAACGTTTGGACAAATAAAGATGCGGGCACAACTGCAAAAGATTTGAATGTTCCGCTTGCTTCGCATGATGTATTAATGTTGCGATTGAGTAAATAATACTTCGCTCAATAAAGAACTAAAAGTACAAGTGTGCGACGCCAATGAAGCTTAATTATTAATCAATTGCTAAGTACAAAAAGTTGACTGTTGGCAGATGACATTTGACAGATTTATTAATTTTTATCAGCACATTATTAAATTAGCTAACAGCAAATTTTTATCATGTTTATAATAGATGCGCATTTGGATTTGAGTATGAACGCGATGGAATGGAACAGGGATTTGCGCGAAAATGTGTATTCCATTCGTGAACGAGAAAAAGGATTAACAGATAAACCTGATCGCGGAAATGGAACGGTTGCATTGCCGGATTTAAGAAGAGGAAATATTGGCTTGGTTGTGGCTACGCAAATTGCAAGATATGTTGCGCCCGCAAACCCTTTGCCAGGCTGGCATTCAGCGCAGCAGGCATGGGCGCAAACGCAAGGCCAGCTTGCATTGTACAAAGCCATGGAAGCGGAAGGCGAAATGATAATGATTAAAAATTTAAATGATTTAGAAAATCATATTTCGTTGTGGAACAATAATGAGCCGAATGATAAGAAACCGATCGGTTACATTTTAAGTTTGGAAGGAGCTGATTCGATGGTGAGTGTTGAGCATTTACAAGTTGCATATAATTATGGTTTGCGCGCGCTTGGCCCTGCGCATTATGGACCTGGAAGATATGCAAATGGTACAGATTCACACGGCGGATTGAATGAACAAGGCAAGGCTTTGATTAAAGAAATGGAGCGCCTCAATATTATTTTAGATGCTACACATTTATGCGATGATGCGTTTTGGGATGCGATGGAAATTTTTAACGGCGCCATTTGGGCAAGTCATAATAATTGCCGCGCGTTGGTAAATCATAACCGGCAATTTAGTGATGAAATGATAAAAACATTAATAACAAAAAATGCTGTAATCGGCGCCCCGCTTGATGCGTGGATGATGGTTCCGGGTTGGGTGCGCGGAAAATCTACGCCAAAAGAAATGGATTGTGATTTGGAAAAAATGATTGATCATATCGATCACATTTGCCAGCTTGCAGGAAATACTTTGCATGTTGGAATAGGAACTGATCTTGATGGCGCTTATGGAAAAGAACAATCTCCGTATGATTTGGATACGATTGCAGATCTGCAAAACGTGCCAGCTTTATTAAGCAAAAGAAATTATACTGAAACAGATATTGAAAACATTATGCACGCAAACTGGTTGCGTTTTTTAAGAAGGGTTTGGAAATAAAATTTATTAATAAGATGATCATTAATAAATTTTAATCGAATAAAGATTTTGCAATTCCCATTTCCAATCCTCTTAATTCTGCGAGGCCTTTTAATCTTCCAATCGCTGAATACCCCGGGTTTGTTTTTTTTGATAAATCATCAAGCATTTGATGGCCGTGATCGGGGCGCATTGGAATGGAAGTTTTAGTTTTTTGCATTGATATTATTATTTGTTTCATCACTTCAAACATATTTACATCGCCTTCCAAATGATTGTCTTCGTAAAAATCGCCGTCATCGTTTCTTTTTGTTGATCGCAAATGTAAAAAATGAATGCGTTCGCTGAAAGCCTTTACCATGGCGGGTAAATCGTTAATAGCACTAACACCAAATGAACCTGTGCAAAAACACAAACCATTATTAACGGACGGAATTTTATTTATTAATGCATTAATATCTTCTGCGTTTTTTATAATGCGTGGCAATCCAAAAATTGCAAAAGGTGGATCATCCGGATGTATGGCCATTTTAATTTTTGCTTCTTCCGCAACCGGAATTATTTGTTGCAAAAAGTATAATAAATGTTCACGCAATTTGGCTTCATTAATGCCTTCGTATTTATTTAATGCTTGTTGAAATTGCTCGAGTGTAAATGATTCTTCACTTCCGGGCAAGCCTGCGATGATATTTTTTTGCAGCACTATTTTTTCTTCATCGCTCATCGTTTCAAAACGTTGTTTGCCTTTTTGCAATTCAACGTTTGTATAATCTTTTTCTGCATTTTTTCTTTTTAAAATAAAAACATCAAACGCAACGAGCGCGGCCTTTTCGAAGCGCAACGCTTTTGATCCATCATTAATTTTGAAAGATAAATCTGTACGCGTCCAATCTAAAACGGGCATAAAATTATACGTGATAATTTCAATGCCACATGCTGCAAGGTTGCGGATTGTTTGTTTGTAATTATTAATAAAAATTTCAAAATTTCCGCGCTGCGTTTTAATGTCCTCATGTACCGGAACGCTTTCAACAACTTTCCAATCCATGCCAGCGGCGTTAATTAACTGTTTGCGTTTATTAATGTCGGCAATTGTCCAGACTTCGCCATTTTTAACATGGTGCAGTGCAGTAATAACACCGCTGCAACCTGCCTGTTTAATATCACTTAAACTCACCGGATCATCCGGCCCGTACCAGCGCATCGTTTGCGTTAATGTTATCATGCAGGTTTATTAATGAGCTTTATAATTATTTATACAATGAATTTGCAAATGCAAAATTAAGTTGTCACCAAAACTGAAACATAAAATTTTATTAATACACTTTACATTTTAAAACGCTACAACATTGAAGCACCTCTGCGGTTCTCTGTTTTTTCATTGTGCTGCTCTGCGGTAAAAAATGATTTAAATTTTTACATGTTATAATCACTCAAACCAAAGATCATTAATAAACAAAAGTACAAGAGTGCGACGCAACTGATGTTCATTAATGAACAAATGTTCAGTACAAAAAATTCAACTTAAATATCAACCTGTTTCATTTGCGGAGCTAATATATGCATCACCATCCACGCCAGTAAATACGCGCTTCCGCAAATAATAAAAATAATATTATACCCTGTGCTTAATATGTTGAGTGCTTTAAAATGATCAAGTAAAATGCCGATTAACAACGGAAATAAAATACCGCCAACCGAACCAGCCATTCCGCCAATTCCAACAACGGAACTCACTGCTGCTTTTGGAAACATGTCGGATGCAGTGGTGAAAATATTCGCGCTCCACGCCTGGTGCGCGGCTGCTGCAAGGCTTATTAATGCCACTGCTGTCCACGCATTATTTGTAAAACGAACAAGTATAACAGGCGTTACCAAACATGCGAAAATGAACATGGCAATTTTGCGCGCTTTATAAACCGGCATGCCTTTTTTTATAAATAATCCAGATAAATGGCCGCCAAGAATACTGCCGAAACCCGCTACCACATAGATTGTTGAGACATATTTTGCAGAACCTTTTATATCGAGCGAATACGTTGTGTTGAAGTAAGATGGAATCCAAAATAAATAAAACCACCATATTGGATCGGTTAAAAATTTTCCGAAAACAAATGCCCAAGTTTGTTTAATGGTTATTAATTTTTGCCATTTAATTTTTTTATTTTCTATGGTGTTATTAATATCATCCGTATGTATATAATCGAATTCCGTTTTGCTTAAACGTTTTTGCTTTGCAGGAATTTCATACAACCAAAACCAAAATATTAACCAGATAAAACCAAGCATACCCGTCCATATAAAAGCTTTGTGCCAACCGTAAGAAGTAAAAATCCACGCAATAACCGGCGGGCCAATCATAGCGGCAACATTTGTTCCGCTGTTAAAAATTCCGGTGGCAAGCGCGCGATCTTTTTTAGGAAACCATTCTGCAACGGCTTTGATGGATGCAGGAAAATTTCCGCCTTCGCCAAGCCCTAATGATACGCGCGCGATGCCAAAACCAAATGTACTTTTTGCAAGCGCATGCGCCATCGCAGCCAGGCTCCAAACGACAACAGAAATGGTATAACCAAACTTTGAACCAATGCGATCAATGAGCCAGCCGAAACAAAACAATCCAATTGCATAAGCCGCGGAAAATGCCATTACAATATTGCTGTAATCTTTTTCGGACCAGTTGAAATCCTTTGCCAGCGTGTCTTTCAGCAAACCAATTACTTGACGGTCAAGATAATTTATTGTTGTTGCAAAGAACAATAATGTAAGAATCGTATTCCTATATTTTCCGGATGGCAGCATGTCGTTATTGAATATGATTATTATTTTTTACTGAACATTTGTTCATTAATGATCTTCATTGGCGTCGCACTCTTTTACATTTATTCTTTATTCGGCGCATCAATTTGTTGTTATTAATATTTTCCTTCAATCTATAAAAAATATCATCATTTTTATTCTACACCATAAATGGCCAACGCCGTCATTAATATGTTTTAATTTTTACTTTTTACTTTTTACTTTTCACATCCTTAATAATCATCAACGCTTCCTTCGCAAGCGATGTGATTTTTGCATATTCTTTATTTTCCAAAATCTGTTTTGTAATTAATTTACTTCCCATACCAACAGCGCACACGCCAGCACTAAACCAGTTTTGCAAATTTTCTTTTTCCACTTCTACCCCACCGGTTGGCATAAATAATAAGTCAGGAAAAATATCTTTAATCGCACTTACATATGATGGGCCTAAAATATTTCCCGGGAATAGTTTGATCAATTGAATGCCAAATTTTTCTGCCTTAATAATTTCCGTAGCCGTCATACAACCCGGAACCCACAATATTTTATTGGAGTAAGCAATGTCAAAAACATCTTCCGCCAATCCCGGGCTTATTAAAAAATCTGCACCGGCATCAACAAATTTTTCTGCAGCATTTGCATCTTTAATAGTACCTGCACCAAGCAACATATCTTTCATTTCATTGTCACAAACAGATCTCAATTTTTTAAAATTCAGCAATGCTTCTTTACCACGGTTTGTATATTCAATAACTCTGCAACCTGCGCTGTACAAGGCTTTCAGCACATCAACACTTACAGTTTCATCAGCTGCAAAATATAATGGCATTAAACTTTGCGTCGTAATCACACTTAAAATTTCCGTTCTCTTATCCATGATTTTTTATTCTTTTATTAACCGTTCCAATATCCTGAGAAGTAAAATCGCCTGTTTCATGCAGCTTTCCAAACGCAGCAGCAGTTGCAAAATTTATAATTTGTTGCGGTTCATGTTTATTGTACAAACCATAAATTAACCCTGCCATAAAACAATCGCCGCTGCCAACCTTATCTGTTATTTTATCTGTTTTAAATTTCGCAGAATTGTATTGTTCATCATTAATAAAAAGCGATGTATAATATAAAATTCCGTTTTCATTTACATCAAACCGAAAAGTATTGGCAACCGTTTTACATTTTGGGAATTGTTTTTGTATATTAACAGCAGTTGCTTTTGCATGTGCTAAATAATCTTCCTGCGTTGCTTTTGCATGAATATTTTCATCAACTTCTGTTCCCAATAAAATATTTGCAGACCAGATATTTCCCATTATCACATCGCAATGCGTAACCAATTCCGGCATTATCTCAGAAGGCTTTTTTCCATACTGCCACAACTTAGATCGATAATTTAAATCGACAGAAATAGTAATATTTTTTTTTGTCGCAACTGCTAAAACTTCTTTACAAAGCAAAGCAGTATGTTCATTCAGCGCCGGGCTAATTGCGCTAAAATGAAACCATGAAATGTTATGCAATACTTTTTCCCAATCAATTATTCCTGGTTTTAATGCAGCAAAAGAAGAATGCGATCTGTCGTAAATAACACCCGTATGTTTTAAGTCTGCACCTTGCGGCAAAAAATAAATCCCGATACGATCGCCGGAAAAATGAATGTTATTAATATCAATATTTCTTTGTGTTAAATCATTACAAATTTCGTGGGATAAATAATTATCGGGCAAAGCAGTAAAATAAGAAACAGGCATGTTCCATTTCGCTAAAGCCGCGGCCACATTGAGTTCTGCGCCGCCGGTGTAAACAGGCATTGTCGCATTGTTCAACCATTTTCCATGCAACGCAGGCGACATGCGCAATAACAATTCACCAAAACAAAGTATTTTATTCATTAATAAAAATCTTAAAAATTATTTTAAATCTTGCCAGTTAAAATAATTTTTCGCGTTGTTAAAACAAATATCCTGAATTATTTTTCCAATCCATTTTATATCGTTGGGCAATTCGCCATTTTCAATTTCTTCACCAAATAAATTACACAATATTCTGCGGAAATATTCATGCCGCGGAAAAGATAAAAAGCTGCGCGAATCCGTAAGCATGCCAACAAACCTGCTGAGCAAACCCATGTTTGATAATGCATTTAATTGTTTCGTCATTCCATCTTTCTGATCTAAAAACCACCATGCAGAACCCCATTGCATTTTTCCTGCAACTGATCCATCATTAAAATTTCCAACCATCGTTGCCATCATTTCATTATCAGATGGATTAAGATTATAAAGAATCGTTTTGGCTAATTTATTATTACTATCCAACCTGTTTAAAAATTTTGATAATGATTTTGCCTGCGAAAAATCCCCAATAGAATCCAAACCTGCATCTGCGCCGATTTGCTCCAAAAGCCTGCTGTTGTTATTTCTCAGCGCACCCAAATGATATTGCTGCACCCAATTTTTTTCGTGATCCCATTCTGCAAATTTGTAGAACAATGCAGATTTAAACTTGTTTTTTTCTTCCTCATTTAATAAGCTTCCGCTATATATTTTATCAAAAATATTTTTGATTTCAGTTTCGGTATAATCTTCTGCATATATTTTTTCCAAGCCGTGATCAGAAACTGTGCAACCATTTTCTGCAAAAAAATCATGGCGTTTTTTTAACGCATTAATATAATCTTCAAATGAATTTATTTGTAAAGACGAAATATTTTTTAACTTATTAATGTAATCTATAAAGGCTGATGGTTCATCAACATTCATCGCAGCATCAGGGCGAAACGCAGGCAGCGTAAGGACTTCAAAGCCATCAGCTTTTATTTGCTGATGATAGTTTAATGAATCAACAGGATCGTCAGTTGTGCAAACCAAGCGCACATTCATTTTACGCAACAGGTTTTTTACAGAAAATTCAGGCGTTATTAATTGCGCATTGCATTCTTCATAAATTTCTTTTGCAGAATTTTTATTTAGAATTTTATCGATATTAAAATAACGCTGCAATTCCAAATGCGTCCAGTGAAATAAAGGATTGCGCATTGTATAAGGCACGGTATCCGCCCACTTTTCGAACTTTTCCCAATCACTTGCATTGCCAGTAATAAAATATTCATCAACGCCATTTGCACGCATTGCGCGCCATTTATAATGGTCGCCATTTAACCATGCTTGTGTAATATTTTCAAACTGAAAATCTTCTGCAATTTGTTTTGCCGATAAATGACAATGGTAATCTATCACAGGCATTTGCTTCGCAAACTCGTGATAGAGTTGTTGCGAAGTTTTATTATTCAGTAAAAAATTTTCATCCAAAAAAGGCTTCATGTATTTATTTTTTCAACTTACTTTTTATACAGTTGTTTATACCATTTTTATCTTTTATTAATAAATCAAGATCATCAATTATTGATTGTGTAAATGAATTAAATTTTGTCAAATCAGTTTTCCATAAACCTTCATTGATTAATATTTTTTTCACAACATTAGCCGTGTTATTTTCTTTCCAGGCATCAGCATACAAATTTGCGTTATCATCATTAATAAAATATTTATTCCCATTCATTTCTCCGAAACACTTGCCAGCATTAACTTCCACAGGTTTCATAAATAAGATATGCGCAGCAAAACCGAGCGACATTAATGATGGATTTTTATCAAAACGTTTTATATAATTTAAGATAACAGGCACATTGCGCATACACATTTTGGAAGAATATTGCATTGTAATTCCCAACCATTGATGCTGAATAAAAGGATTGCGAAAACGATCCAAAACTTTACGCGAAAAATTTATCGCATCTTCTTCTGATAAATTATTTTCAGTAATTGACGGACAAATTTCATTCAACATTAATTGTTTTACAAAAGCAGAAAAAGTTTCATCATCCATTGCTTCTTTAACTGTTGCAAAATCTGCAAGCAACGCCAATCCACAACTAAAAGTATGCGCGCCATTTAGCAAACGCAATTTCAATTCCCTGTAGATATTTATATCGTCTGCAATAATAATTCCTTTATCAACTTTGCCGAACGATAATATTTCTTTCACCAATTTATTTTTCGTTTCAATTGCCCAAAGGCTATAAGGTTCCGAAACAATTATCACTTGATCTTTATAACCAATTGTATTTTCAATATCATTTAATTGCTCTTTCGGCGGCTTGCCTGGAACAATTCGATCTACCAAAGAATTACAGAAATGATTTGCATTTGTTAACCAGTTTAAAAACGCTTGACTAAGATTATTCTTTTTTGATAATTCAATAAGAATAGCAAGTAATTTATCAGCATTATTAATTATTAATTCGGTTGGAATGATGATAAACCCTTTTGAAATATCTCCGTTGAAAATTGTAAAACGTTTGTATAAAAAGGCAAGCAATTTACCCGGAAAAGAAGCTGGTGGATTTTCATTAATACCATCATCAGTCAAAGCAATCCCAACTTCAGTAGTGTTTGATATGATAAGCTGCAACTCAGCATTGGCGGCACATTGAAGCACTTCATTCCAATTATTTTTTGCTGAAATAATCCTGCTTATTGAGGCATTAATACTATTTTCTTCAACGTTATTTCCATTCTCAATACCACGAATACATTGTGTATATAAATAATTTTGCTGCACAAAATTTTCGCTACTTCCGTCAGTTGATTTTACAACAACAATTCTTCCGTTAAATATATTTTGTTTGTTCGCTTTATCAATAAAATAATCGGGCAAACCACGGAGCAAAACGCCGGTTCCGAATTGTAAAACTTTTTCAGGTAAATCGAAATAATCATCAGCAGGAATTTCAATCTCTTTTATTTCGGCGAGTATGTTTTTTGATAAATTCATTTCATCTCAAATTTATGATAATGGAATTGCACTTGCATATTAATAATAGAAAAATAAAGTTTTATACCTTGAAAAGATTTATGCATTTTTTATTAATACAATAATCATTCTTTAAAAGATTTATGAAGTTAACAGGTAACTTTATGCGCATTAATAATCATAAAATTTTTGAAAAAAATTTAGAAAAAAATAGCATATAAACCATGAAATATAAGCAACTCAGAAAATCATCTTTACAAATAAGTGAAATTGGATTTGGCTGTATGTCGTTACCAGCAAGCGATACAGAAAGTATGCAGTTAGTAAACCGCGCCATTGAATTGGGAATTAATTTTTTTGATACAGCAAATATTTATGAAAAAGGATTGAATGAAACACGCGTTGGAAAAATCTTAAAAAGTAAGCGTGCGTCATTAATAATTGCAACCAAAGTTGGTAATCAATATAAAAAAGATGGAAATGGTTTGGAATGGAATCCATCTAAAAAACATATTCTTTCGGCAGCAGATGAAAGCCTTAAAAGACTGCAAACGGATTACATTGATTTATACCAATTGCACGGTGGAACGATGGAAGATAATATAGGAGAAACAATTGATGCTTTTGAAACGCTGAAGCAACAAGGTAAAATTCGTTATTATGGAATTTCATCTATTCGCCCGAATGTTATCAGGGAATATATTCGCTTGTCTGGCATCGTTAGTGTGATGATGCAATACAGTTTGATTGATAGAAGGCCGGAAGAAACATGCTTATCGTTATTGAAAGAAAATAATATTGGCGTTCTTGCACGAGGAAGCGTTGCAAAAGGGTTATTAATAAATAAACCTGCAACATCATTTTTAAATTACAGTGAAGATGACGTAAAAAAAGCATCGTCAACAATAAATTCAATATCAGGAAAGCAAAGAAGCAAAGCACAAACTGCGTTACAATTTATTTTGCAACATAACGCAATAAGCAGTGCTGTAGCGGGTTTGAGAACAATCGAACAATTGGAAGAAATAGTTGAAACGATTAATACGCCGCAACTTTCTGATAGTGAAATGGAAATTTTGCGCAATTCAATTCCTGTAAATTATTATGATCAACATCGTTAATAAGCTTATGAATTTTAAAACAACTTTTAATTTTTATTAATCATGTCAACACCAGAAAAGTTAGAAGTTTGGTTGCGCGGGCCTTTACCAAAAGTGCCTGCTTTATTGCAACCAGTTGCACATGCATTGTTGCAGGCACGTGAAGAAGTAAATTTTTTAATGCAAAATTTTCCTGATCATTTATTGTGGGAAAAGCCCGCTGGCGTTGCTTCTGCAGGTTTTCATTTGCAGCATCTTTCGGGCGTGCTCGACAGGCTTTTTACTTATGCAAATGCAAAACAACTTTCTGCGGAGCAATTAAAATATCTTTCTCTTGAAGGTAAAAATGAAAATATCACCAGCGCTGAACTCGTTGAGTTATTTAATAAACAAATTGATAAAGCCATAGCTCAATTAATAATTACGAATGAAGATACATTAACAGAAACCAGGCTGGTCGGGCGTTCGCAGGTTCCTTCAACTGTTATTGGTTTGCTCTTTCACGCCGCGGAACATACGCAACGCCATGTCGGGCAGTTGTTGGTTACGGTGAAAATTGTAAAGTGCTTTCCGTTGACTAATGGCCAATGATCGTTGGCCGATTTAATATTAATATTTCTTTTTTCTATCCGGCCTTCGCCATCGCTCATCAAGCATCGTACATGGTTTATAAAGCAAAAACAACTCAACCGAATTATATTCTCTGTTAAATATTATTTTGCGCATTTTATTCTGTTTTTATTAAATTTACGGAAACATTATAAATGGATTCGTTTTTAGATAAAACAGATTTATACATTCTTCAGCAAATGCAGGAGAACGCACGCATATCAAATGTTGACCTTGCACGCGAGTTAAATATGGCTCCTTCGGCCGTGCTCGAACGTGTAAAAAAACTGGAACAGAAAAAAGTAATTACCAATTATACAACAAGCATTAATCCTGTTTCTGTTGATCAAAAATTGTTGGCTTTTATTTTTATTAAAGCAACAGAAGGTTTGGGCCAAAGCCAGGCTGGCAAAGCTTTAGCGAAGATTCCCGAAGTGCAGGAAGTACATCATATTGCGGGCGAAGATTGTTATCTCGTAAAAGTAAGAACCGCAGATTCTGCTTCATTAATCGCATTAATGCGCACAAAATTTGGCAAAATACCAAACATCGTTTCCACCAAAACAACCATCGTTTTAGAAACAGTAAAAGAGGAACAAAAATTAGTGATACCAAAAAAATAACCCATGCAAACACCTGCCAATAAACCTGCATCCGCATTAATGGTTGTCATTGCTTTTGCAACGGTGTACATCGTTTGGGGCTCAACTTATTTTTTTATACGCATGGCCATACAACATATTCCTGCGCTATTGATGGCTTGTATGCGTTTCTCCACTGCAGGTTTATTAATGCTGATCTGGTGCGCTATAAAAGGCGAAAAATTATTTGTATGGAAAGATATAAAGCCTGCAATAATCACCGGGTTGATACTACTTTTTATTGGAAACGGCGCAGTTGTTTGGGTTGAGCAATATCTCTCAAGCTCTTTCGTGGCGGTACTTGCAGCCGCAACTCCAATCTGGTTTGTTGTATTAGACAAAACAAACTGGCGCATCAATTTTAAAAGCAAAGCAACTATTATAGGTTTATTAATGGGCTTTGCTGGCGTTGTTTTATTGCTGAGTGAAAACGTAAAAAATTCAACTGCAACGCCAACAAACCACATGCAAACTATTTCATTGTTCGTCTGCTTAATCGGCTCCATTGCTTGGGCATCGGGTTCTTTATATTCAAAATATTATTCTTCAGGGCCATCATCATCGGTAAATACAGGATGGCAAATGTTTGCCGGCGGAATTGCGTTTATACCATTAAGTTTTATTAGCGGCGAATGGACAAATTTTCATTGGCAACAAGTCACCACCAATTCGTGGCTTGCTTTATTTTATTTGATAACAATGGGTTCCCTCGCGGGTTACAGCGCATACATATGGTTACTGCAAGTGCGGCCTGCAACGCAAGTAAGCACCAACGCATATGTAAATCCGGTGGTTGCAGTTTTGCTCGGCGTGTTCCTTGCAAATGAAAAAATGACGCCATTACAATTCGCAGGACTTGCCATTATATTAATAAGTGTTCTATTGGTAAACCTCGCGAAGTACAGAAAAGAAAAACAACATATTAACGTGCCTGCAAAAGTAGCGGCCGAAGTTTGAGATGATATTAAGTAAAAAACAAAAAGTAAAAAGTAAAAAAATCAAATCTCAAATTTTAAATCAACAATCAAATTATTTCCGTCAACTGTCATCTGTAATCTGTCAACTTTTTTGTACTAAGCATTTGAATTTCTATTAAGCTTCATTGGCGTCGCACTCTTGTACGGTGGATCTTTATTGAGCTTTTGTCTGAACTGGGATTGAATAGATTTAGGCGATAAAATTTCTTCGTGAAACTTTGTGTCTTCTTCGTGTCTTAATTTTTGAAAATTATTTTGATAATGAAGATCAGAATTGTGTTCATCATATTAATGGCCACAGAGTTTCGCAGAGAAACAGAGAGCCACTGTGAACTCTTTTTCCCTGTGAAACTCTGTGGCTTTTTTCATCTCGAAGATAAAGGTGCGAAGGTTTTCATTAGAGAATTTGTTATCTCAAACTTATGATGAATAGAGATTAACTGTACAAGAGTGCGACGCCACTGAAGTTTATTAATGAACAAATGTTCAGTACAAAATTTTTTTTTAAAATTTTATCGATTTATATTTTCAGGCGGATGCGTTTTCGTTCGAGAAATCCGGTTATGATGATGATTATAAGTGCGTACAATAATGATTTTATTATGCCGATTCCGCCGGTGCGCAAAATTAGTGGCAGCACGAAAGCCTTGCCCAGCATGTTTATCAGCGCATAATGAATGTATGGCAATAAATAAGCTGTTAATGTGCTTGTGCCACCGGGCTTAATAATGGCGAACCATTTTTCTTTCTTTTTTATATCAATTAAAAATATCAATAGCAAAAACATGGCGATGCTTATTGCCGTGCAAATCATAACCCATGAAGGCGTGGCGCGTATTTTTGAAATGCCCCAGCGCGGGCGATAATAAAAACCTGCGAGCAACATTACGATTGCTATGGCAGTAAATATCCACCAGCATTGTGCAGTTTTATTTTGGTTGCGTAGCTTGATATAAATTACAGAAATTAATACGCCGGCCATCGTTAATGCAGGCATAGAACCATCGCCGGAAATCCAGATGTATTTTTTTATTTTATCGATTGAATCGAGCCAGCCTGCGTTTACTCCGATATTAAAATATAAAAAGAAAAGCAACGCTGCAGTTATTATTACAAGGCTTTGTTTTGAAAAAAGATAAACGACAGCGCCTAATAAATATGCCCAGCCGATAAGCCCTAAAATGCCCCACCAGTGCGGCCTCATGTATGTTCCACGAACGGGATCATCGCCTTTAAAAAGTATGGCGAGTATTATTAATAAAACAATTCCGCTGCCTTGCAATATGTTTTTTTTCATCTTCGGCATCGACGGAGAATAATCTAACCAGATGAGGAAAAAAGCAACGGTTATTAATATTTGCCAAATGGGTTTTGGTATTAATGCGAGCTTACTGTAGTCTTCCAAATTCACGTGGAAAAAGCCCATTACCAGCAATGCAAATGTGCGCGTGAAAATGTACATTAATATTTTGAATTGCGAATCGCCCCTCGCCTGCCGCGCCATTATTGCAAATGGAATTGATAGGCCAACGATAAACAAAAACGCGGGAAACACCGTGTCAGCAAGGCCCATACCGTCGTCGTTTTTTCCAACGTGTTCGAGCCAGCCGGGAATATTTGTGAGCGACCAGAGATCGTTTACAAAAATCATTAATAACATGGTGATTGCGCGAAAAATATCTATGGATAAAAGGCGGCGTGGAATGCTGTTTGCCATATTAATAGTAAATGTGTTTTTAAATTATTTAACCCGAACATAGGCAAGCACAGCATTATTCTTGCCAGTATTTCTTTCGTTCACCTCAAACTGGTGAATACTTTTTATTAATGGCACTAATTTTTTAAAACCATAATTGCGCGGATCAAAATCCGGTTGCTTTTTTAATAATAAGTTTCCGAGTTCGCCCAAAAAAGTCCAGCCATCTTCATCTGCCAAATCATTAATACTAACGCTTATTAATTTCACGAGTTCTTTATCAACTTTTCTTATGGTTTCTGTATTTGTAACTTCTTTTTTTGCGTCGGGCGATTTTGTTTTTGCAGATGATGATGATGTTTTGGTAACCGGCTTTTCTTCTTTTAAAATTTCTATATAAATAAATTTATCGCAGGCAGAAATAAATGCAGTGGGCGTTTTCTTTTCACCCAAACCAAAAACTTTCATGCCGGCTTCACGCAGCCTGGTGGCGAGCCTTGTAAAATCGCTGTCGCTTGATACAATGCAAAAACCATCCACCCTTCCAGTATATAAAATATCCATCGCATCAATAATCATGGAAGAGTCCGTTGCATTTTTTCCGGAAGTATAACTGTATTGGTGCACGGGCGTGATGGCGTTTTCGAGCAGCACAGATTTCCATCCGGAAACTGTGGGCTTTGTCCAGTCGGCATAAATTCTTTTAAAAGTTGGTGTGCCGTATTTTGCAATTTCTTCCAGCATTTCTTTAATGTTTGAGTAAGGAACGTTGTCCGCGTCAATCAAAACAGCGAGCCGGAGATCTTTTATTATTTCCATTTGTATAGCTTGTCGCTAATTTAAACAGTTTCTTACTGCTTTAGGTATTTTATTTTTTTGTTGATGAAATGAAAATATTTTCTATTGAAATTATTTTCATAAAAACATGTAACCTTTTATCACGAACGGCCTTCTTAATTGATATAATATTCTTATTATTGAATATTGTACATTCTTCTTTTTTATTAATAATAAATATTTAATCATGAAGCGTTTGCTTTTTTTATCAGCAATAATTTTAACCGGTGTTGGTTTTGCGAAAGCGCAATCTTTATATATGCCGCGCAATGTGCAGCATGCTTTTAAAAAAGAAACGCGATCTGCAGATGGCCGCCCGGGAAAAAATTATTGGCAAAATTCCGGCAATTATAATATCAGCGTTACAGCAATGCCGCCGGATAGAAATATTAAAGGAACAGAAACAATTACGTATTTTAATAACAGCCCGGACACGATCAGGAACCCTGTTATTAAATTAATATTAAACATCCACAAACCGGGCGCACTGCGGTTTAACGATGCACAGCCTGATTACTTAACATCGGGAACGCATATTGATGCAATGACTATAAATGGCAAAGCCCAGCAATGGGAAGAACCGGATTATCATGCTACATGGCAACGTTTTCATCTTGATAAAGCCTTGCTGCCACACGATTCTGTGCAACTTACTTTTGACTGGCATTACCAGATTTCATTACAAAGCGGCCGCGAAGGGATGCTTGATTCAACAAGTTATTTTCTTGCATATTTTTATCCTCGCGTTGCAGTTTTTGATGATGTTGATCGCTGGGACGTGATGGATTTTACTGACGGGCAGGAATTTTATAATGACTTCAATAATTATACATTAAAGGTTACTGTTCCGAAAAATTATATTGTTTGGGCAACAGGCACTTTGCAAAATCCCAATGCTGTTTTGCAACCAGATTATCTTAATAAATTAAATGCATCGATGCTTACAGATTCAGTAATGCATATTGCAACAACAAAAGATTTGGCAACAAAAAATGTAACTGCACAAAATGCAACAAACACATGGCAATGGGCCGTTAGTGATATAACCGATGTAACCTGCGCGCTCAGTGATCATTTTGTGTGGGATGCATCAAGCGTTGTTGTGGATGATGTAACGAAAAGAAGAGCGAGTGTGCAATCTGCGTTTAATGATACTGCAAAAGATTTTCATCATATGGTGGAGTATGGAAGGCATGCACTTGATTGGTTGTCGCACAACTGGCCGGGCATTCCTTATCCTTTTCCGAAAACGACTATTGTGCAAGGTTATGCCGGCATGGAATACCCGATGATGGTGAATGATGAAACTTATTCTGATTCAAATTTTTCAAGATTTGTTGTAGAACATGAAATTGCGCATACGTGGTTTCCTTTTTATATGGGCATTAATGAAACGCGTTATGGTTTTATGGATGAAGGCTGGGCAACAACTTTTGAATTATTAATAGGCCGTTCTGATGCTGGTAAAGAAACTGCCGAAAATTTATACAAACAATTTCGCGTAGAAAGCTGGATTAATGATGCTTCTTCCGAAGAAGATTTGCCGATTATAACGCCGGGAAATATTTTAAATGGCCGGGGCCTTGGCAACAACGAATATGGAAAACCTTCGCTTGGTTATTTGGCGATGAAAGATTTATTGGGCGATGCGATGTTTAAAAAATGCCTGCATGAATATTTGGATCGCTGGCATGGCAAACATCCGATTCCGTGGGATTTCTTTAATACATTTAATGATGCTTCCGGAAAAAATTTAAACTGGTTTTGGAACAGTTGGTTTTTTAGTAATAATTATATTGATTTCGCTATTCAAAAAGTTATCAAATCAAACAACGGTTATAATGTTGGTATAAAAAATATTGGCGGCTACCCTGCGCCAACAGATATTTTTATAACGTATGAAGACAATAGCACAGAAACATTGCATCAAACACCGGCGATTTGGATGAAGGATTTAAAAGAAACAACTGTTGATATTGCTACAAAGAAAAAAATAAAATCACTGCAATTACAAGGCGGCATTTTTATGGATGCAGATGAAAGCAATAATACCTGGAAGCCATAATATTTTATTAATAAAAAAGCTCATTAATAAGATTTATTAATGAGCTTTTTTAAAATCAGTTTATCAAAGTAAAAATCTAATAATTGTTTGCGGGTAATTGCAAATCAACTTCATATTTTTTTGCAATCAAATCAAGTGTTTCAAAAAATTTTGATTGCTCTTCTTTATTAATTTTTGAGAGAGAAAAACGATATTTTTCGCCACCTTTTGTAATGAAACGAACGTTGGAATAACCATATCTTATTTGCCTTACGCGGCGCCAGCTAATGCGCGAATCCCAGGGAAAATGTTGGCCATACTTTAAATAATCATCTGTGATGATGATGTATTTTACTTTATTCAATTTTAATAATTGCCTTGTGAGGATAATTATCAATAGCAAATTAAAAATCACTGCAATCCATTCGTACCAGATTGGTTTATCCGACTGCAATAAAAAATATAATTTATAGCATAAATAAATTGATGCAGGAATTATATAAGCTACAATAACCCACTTCAAAAATTTATTAATAAAAGGAATTCGCTTTGGCCTTTGATGGGTAAAATCAACGCGGTAATAAATCATAGTTTTGAATATACCTGAAACTACAAAAGATATATTCAATCCAGATAAAGATTTTTTTATAAATATTAATCATAAGTGTTTTCTTGTAACGAATTGCGTTCGTAATTTTTCTCATAATTACATAAACAATAAACGAACAATAACGCCGTTTATAATTTATCAAAAGCGTTATCAATAAAAAATCCAATCATTAACATCCAATATTCTAATTATGAATACCAACACTACTCACCAGGTACAAGATGCTGCGGCATGGGTTTTAAAAAGTTTATCTACCAATAATAATTGGTTCGACGAAATCCGCCACGCGGGCCATCAAAACTTCGAAAGAGAATACCACTACATTCCATTATACGATCTTGCACAAGCAAGTATACGATTTGATATTTCGACATTAAAAGATGCATGTTATATCTTGAAAGATAATAACCATGCTGATATTTGGGGAGATGATTTTGAACCTTATGGAATGCTGGTGCAGATTACATCTTCAGGCGTTGATGCGTTTCATAATTCTTTTTATGGAAAAGCAGAAACCAAAACTATGTCGAAAAAAGCAGTTGGAATTTTTGCTACATTAACAGTAATCGTTGCACTTGTAATCGGATTTAATAAATCATTGTTACATAAACAGGATAAAAATTCTGCGCACGAATATAACAAAGCAAAAACATCTGAAGCTTCTCCAAAAGCAACTGCATTTTTGGATGATAATGATAAATAAATTTCAATAATCTATTAATAAAAAAGCCCGCATTAAATGCGGGTTTTTTATTTTAAAAAAAAATTTTTATACCAATTATTATTTATCCGTTTTAAACGATTGCATCATTTGGCCGAAGTGAAATTTCTTTTCAAGCGCATTAATAACTTTTGCAATTCTTTTTTCCTGCGTTGTTTTTTGTTTTGCATTTTTAATCCACGTGCCATAATAATTTTGATGGGATAATGGAAGTGATTTAAAAAATTTCATTGCTTCTGGTGAGTCTGCAAGGCATTCCATAAATTCTTCCGGTGGTTTTGGTTTTTCTTCATCAACTATTAACTGCACCTGCAATTTTGCGCCTTTATTTTTTTTGATTGATTTGCGCAAAGATGCTTTTAAAGCCATTATAAAATCGCCTTCGCCCATTGGTATTAATGCAATTCCATTAATAGCAAAATCATCTAATTTGCCTTTTACACGAAAAGATTTTTTGTAATCTGGCTTTAATTGTTGTGCAAGTTTTGCAGGAATTTTTATATAACTCCAACCCGTTTTTTCGCCTTGCTCTGCAAATTGTAATATGGTTGTGGTAAATGAAACCATTTTTTGTCTAGACCGAAATTTGGGGATTTTTGGAATGAGATAATTAAGAATTAAAAATTAGTAATTAATAATTCTTCTTTTATAAATTTATTTCTCCACTCAAGATCAATAAATTTTTTTGATAAAAAAATTTACTATAAAATTTCAAACGATTATTAATAGCAAAATCAAACGAAGTATTTTTTAAAAATCAAAATGTCATTAATCCCAAAATCCCAATTAATAAAAAAAAGCCCTGGCAAAAATTGCTAGGGCTTTTAATATTATAAAACCTTTATTAACGATATAAAAACTTACTACTTAAAACTTACAACCTAAAACTCACTACACTTTCGCTTTCGCGGCAGGCTTCTTTTTTGTTTGTTTTAGAGCAACATCAATCACTTTGCTTAAAGCTTCGAAGGTTGGTTTGCCTGTGTACATTTCTCCATTAATAAAAAATGCAGGAACATCTTTTACGCCTTTATCAATTCCTTCACGCAAATCGCCCTGAACCTGCCAGCCGTAAGTGGCATTTACAAGATCATCCAAAAAACGTTTGTTATTAACGCCCGCTTCCAGCGAATGCAGTTTTAAACTTGTTGTTCCAAGGCTTCTGCGGTTTGCAAATAAAATATTATGCATTTCCCAAAATTTGCCTTCCTGCGCCGCACCCAAAGAAGCTTCCGCGGCTTTCAAACTGCGCTGGTGAATACGCGTTAATGGAAAATGGCGGTAATTAAACCTGATTTTTCCATCATATTCTTCAAGCAACTGCTTTACAACTTCGTTTGCTTTTGCGCATGCTTCACTTTCATAATCACCAAATTCCATCAATGTTACCGGTGCTTTTGAATCTCCAACAAAAATTTCTTTCGACGGGATTATTTCTATTATTTCCTTAGCTTTCATTGCCATATATCCTGTTTAAAACAATTATTAATCTATTTGGTTTAAATTCTTTCTTTCAAATGTTTATACAAATGAAATACAATTTTTGCTTATAAACGAGCCTTCTGTCCTTTTCCTTGCAAAGAATGTTCAGCTTGTTCTGCAGATTCATTTCTGAAAACCACCGTTCCGTCAAAAACGTCTACCAAAACCGGGTGATTTTTATCAACGTCGCCAGCCAAAATTCTTTTACTCAATTTATTCACAATCTCTTTTTGGATAAGCCTTTTTAACGGCCGAGCGCCAAATTGAGGATCAAATCCGTTTTCTGCAAGAAAGTCTAAAGCGTAATCACTAAACTCAAGCGCAATTCCATTCTTACCTACAAGCTTTACCAAATCGTTTAACTGGATTTTAATAATGCCTTTTATTTCACTTTTCAGCAATGGCTGAAACATGATTACTTCGTCAATCCTGTTAAAAAATTCTGGCCTGATGGTTTGTTTTAACAAGTCAATCACTTCACGCTTAGTCATTTCCACTACTTCGTCGCGATTTTTTTCCGTTACTTTTTCAAAATTTTCCTGGATAATATGGCTGCCCATATTACTGGTCATAATGATAACGGTATTCTTGAAATTCACAACGCGGCCTTTATTATCGGTCAATCGGCCATCATCCAATACCTGCAATAATACATTAAAAACATCAGGATGCGCTTTTTCAATTTCATCCAGCAAGATTACGCTGTAAGGTTTTCTCCGAACGGCTTCTGTTAACTGGCCGCCTTCATCATAACCAACATATCCCGGAGGCGCGCCAACCAAACGGCTGACGGTGTGTTTTTCCTGGTATTCGCTCATGTCAATTCTTGTCATCATGCCTTCATCATCAAACAAATAACCGGCTAATGCTTTTGCCAATTCTGTTTTACCAACACCCGTTGTTCCAAGAAATATGAAAGAACCGATTGGTTTTTTTGGATCCTGCAAACCCGCACGGCTGCGGCGGATGGCATCTGCAACGGCAGTTATCGCTTCTTCCTGCCCTACTACTTTTTTATGCAATTCATCTTCAAGATTTAATAATTTTTCTTTTTCACTTTGCAACATTTTTGATAATGGAATTCCGGTAGATTTTGCAATAGCTTCTGCAATATCTTCAGCATCCACTTCTTCTTTCATTAATCTCGAATTTTCACTGATTGCAGATAGTTTTTCTGAATAATCCACTATGATTTCTTCCTGTTCTTTTATTTTTCCATAACGGATTTCAGCAACTTTTCCATAATCGCCTTCGCGTTCTGCCTTTTCTGCAAGCAGTTTATATTGTTCAATTTCTGATTTTGCATTCTGAACTTTTTCAACCAGTTCTTTTTCCTGTTTCCATTTTGCCTTTAAGGTGTCGCGTTCAACACTCATGTTGCCAATTTCTGCACTTAGCTCACGCAATTTTTCTTCATCATTTTCACGCTTAATCGCTTCACGGGCAATTTCTAAATGGCGGATACTTCTCTCCAACTGATCCAATTCTTCCGGCATGGAATTCATTTCCAGTCTCAGTTTCGCTGCACTTTCATCAATTAAATCAATTGCTTTGTCTGGTAAAAAACGATCAGTTATATAACGGTGCGATAATTCAACCGCAGCAATAATCGCTTCATCTTTAATACGCACATGATGATAAGATTCATACCGATCTTTCAATCCGCGTAAAATAGAAATGGAATCTTCAATGTCCGGTTCATCTATTAATACTTTTTGAAAACGGCGTTCGAGCGCTTTATCTTTTTCAAAAAATTTCTGGTATTCATTAAGCGTTGTTGCACCAATTGCACGGAGTTCGCCGCGTGCTAATGCAGGTTTTAAAATATTTGCTGCATCCATTGCACCTTCACCGCCGCCAGCGCCAACGAGCGTATGTATTTCATCTATAAATAAAATGATTTCCCCATCGCTGTCGCCAACTTCTTTCACTACACTTTTTAAGCGTTCTTCAAACTCGCCTTTGTATTTTGCGCCAGCTATTAACTGGCCCATATCCAACGCATAAATTATTTTTGATTTCAAATTTTCAGGAACGTCGCCATTAACAATGCGGTGCGCCAAACCTTCTGCTATCGCGGTTTTACCAACGCCTGGCTCACCAACTAAAATGGGATTATTTTTACTTCTTCTTGAAAGAATATGCAACGTTCTCCTGATTTCTTCATCACGGCCAATAACAGGATCTAACTTTCCTGCTCTCGCCATTTCATTTAAATTTTTTGCAAATTTATTAAGCGCATGCAATTGCGTTTCCGAAGTTTGCGATGACATGGTTGAGCCTTTGCGCAAATCTTTTACAGCGGCTGTTAATCCTTTTTCAGTAAGCCCTGCATCTTTTAAAATTTTTGCAGTGTTATCATTTCCATGAACGATGGCCAATAATAAATGTTCGACACTTACAAACTCATCGCCAAAACTTTTTAGCATGGTGCCCGCGCGAAGAATTATATTATTCGCATCGCGGCCCAATGCCTGCGCTGGTTCGCCGCCATTTACTTTCGGCAATTTATTAATACTTTCTTCCAGCTTTGTTTCAACAAAATTTATGTTTACGTTGTTCTTCTTTAATAAAAATTCAACAGATGAATCTTTATCAGCAAGCAACGCTTTTAATATATGTTCCGTCTCAATATTTGGATTGCCATTTGCAAAAGCAACCTGCTGCGCTTGTGCAATTGCTTCCTGTGCCTTGATTGTGAAATTATTTAAATTCATATTATAGTTTCTCCTTTAAAATAATAAACTTGCGATGCAAACGATAATCCAAAGCTTAATGCCAGCAACTATGTCACAAAAACTTAATCAAACCTGCTACAAATACATATTCCCAATTGCGCTACTGCTATTCTGGCTGCCGGTTTTTAGCCAGAATAATTTTACAGAAATGGATGCTTTTTTACAACAAAATAAAAAAGAGATTGGAAATAATTATGCGGTATTAATATGGAAAGATGGAAAAATAATTTACCAGAAACAAACACAGGATTTTACTGCAAAAACACAAACGCCGGTTTACAATGCCGGCAACTGGCTCACAGCCGCGCTGGTAATGAGTTTTGTGGATGATGGAAAAATTTCGCTGGATGATAAAGTAAGCAAATACATTCCCATTTTTAAAACTTATATGAAGGATTTTATTACGATAAGAAATTGTTTAACCAACACAACCGGCATACATACAGAAGCCGGCGCGCTGAAACTTTTTCAGAAAAATAAATTTGCAAATTTAGAAGATGAAGTGAATGCCTTTGCATCAAAAAGAGAAATTGAAGCGAACCCCGGAACGGAATTTTATTATAGTAATATCGGGCCTGATATTGCTGGGCGCGTATTGGAAATTATTTCTAAAAAAAGTTTTGACAGATTAATTCAGGAGAAATTATTAAGGCCTTTAAAAATGCGCGGAACAAATTTTACAAACAATGATGGCGGCGCAATTGATCCATCCGGCGGCGCAAAATCTTCTGCCATTGATTACATGAATTTTTTAACGATGCTTATTAATAAAGGCAGTTTTGAAGGCAAACAAATTTTGAGTGAAAAATCAATTGAAGAAATGGAAACAACGCAGTTTGCAACGATACCTGTTAAGTATGTTCCGGAGCAAACAAAAGGTTTGCATTATGCGCTGGGAGCTTGGATTGCAGAAGCTGATGCAGATGGAAAAGCAACCGCGCTAAGTTGCAATGATATGGCTGGTGGAATATCATTAATAGACAAATGCAGAAACTATGCAGCCATCATTTTATTGCCATCACAAAAGCCGGAAATTATAAAAAATTTCTACGTTAATTTTAAACAAATTATTGATAATAAAATTCCATCTGCCTGCAAATAATTTTATTAATAAGTCTCCATTTTTTTACTTTGTAATTTTTACTTTTTATTTATTAATAATATTACGGTATCGTTATCGATTACAATTCAGCAGTGTTATTAATCAAATTTGTTATCTTCATTAAGGACGAACGTTTTATTCACTATTAAAAAAATTTTTATGTCAGACATTAACCAATCCTTATCAGACAAAGCAAATGAATTGAAAGGCAAAGCAACAGAATCTTTAAATGAGCTGAAAGACAAAGCCAGCCACGTTTCTGACGATTTGCAGAAAAAAGCAGGCGAAGTTTGGGATGATGCAAAATCTGGAAAACTGCAGGAAGAAGCTTCAGAAAAACTGGATGAATTGAAAGAAAAAGCACATGGACTTTGGGATAAAATTACCGGCAAAGCAGACGATAAATGATTAAATGAACAAATGATCATTAATAAAAAAGGCGGATATTTTCATCCGTCTTTTTTATTAAACGCAGGCCTGGCAAGGGTTTGATTAATAAAACACCAATTACCATTTAAGGAATTTTAAATATCATATCATTATTCTTTTCAATTTTTCAATGCGGTATAGTTATATTTGCAAATAGTTTTAGCGGCTGAAGTATTCATTCCGCAATTCAATCTAACCTTGAGATTTTCACCAGCAATTAAAAATTGGCCGTGCTTCGGTTACATTTTTCTAACGAGTTTTGCCAGCCTTTGCCGATTATGGCAGCAAAGAAATTATATAAATTTTTTAGTAAAAATATTATGAGGAAATTATTTTACATAATAGTTATCAGTAGTTTTTTAACCGGTTTATCTGATGATATTATTGCGCAGCAACCAACAGATACTTTATTGCAAAATGCCACACTTCAAAATTGTGTGCAGTATGCATTAAAAAATTATCCATTAATAAGGCAAAATTTAATTGACCAGGAAATAACGGAACATGAAATTAAAAGCCGCCTTTCTGAATGGTACCCGCAAATAAATTTGAACGCGAATTACCTTAATAATTTTCAGTTGCCTTCTATCTATTTTGCAGGGCAGGTTGTAAAAAGTGGAACGTATAATACATCAACAATCGGCTTTAGCGGAACACAAAATATTTTTAACCGCGATGTTTTATTGGCAAGCAGAAGTGCAAGAGATGTTCGTTTGCAATCAAAAGAAAATACGACGAATACAAAAATTGATGTGGTTGTAAATGTGAGCAAAGCATTTTATGATGTGTTATTAACGCAGCAACAAATTCAATTGGTGGATGAAGATATTGTGCGCCTGCAAAGAAATTTGAAAGACGCATATAACCAATACCAGGGCGGTATTGTAGATAAAACCGATTATAAAACTGCAACCATTACTTTAAATAATTCGAAGGCCGAGAAAAAGAATTATGAAGAATCATTAACAGCAAAAATGGTTTACCTGAAACAACAAATGGGCGACACTGCAAACAGCATGATTAATATTGTTTACGACAGCACACAAATGGAACAGGAAATATTTATTGATACAACAACCGGCGTAAATCTTGATAACAGGATCGAATACCAACAATTGCAAACACAAAAACGTTTGCAGCAATATAATCTTAAATATTATAAGTGGGCTTACATTCCTTCTATATCTGCAGTTGGCCAATATAGTTTTAATTATTTAAGCGATACATACAGTAATTTATATGGCACAAATTATCCCGGTTCATATGCAGGTATCCAACTGGCATTTCCAATTTTTCAGGGAACGAAACGCCAGCAGGATATTCGCGTTGCAGAGTTGCAGGTTAAACGTGTTGACTGGGATATCCAATCTTTAAAAACAACGGTGAACACGCAATACGCGCAATCATTATCAACCTATAAAAGTAATTTGTACGATTACCAGATTTTGAAAGACAACGTAAATCTTGCCAAAGAAGTTTATAACACCGTTGAGTTGCAATACCGCTCCGGCATAAAAGCATACCTCGATGTTATTAATGCAGAAACAAATTTGCGCAATGCACAATCTAATTACAGCAATGCATTGTATAATGTTTTAAGCAGTAAAATAGATGTACAAAAAGCTTTGGGAACAATTCAATTTAATTAAAATGGAAAAATTATCTTTTAATATGAGAAGCAATATACTCCTGATCAGTTTTATAATAACAGCATTTGCAATTACATCCTGCGGAGAAAAAAAACCTGCGCAGCCACAAGCGCCGCCACCAGTGCCGGTTGCATTGTATGCTGTGCAAACAGGCAATGCAACGTATTTTGATTTGTACCCTGCAACCGTTACGCCGCTTAACCAGGTTGATATTAAACCACAGGTTTCCGGAAATATTACCAGTATATTTTTTACTGACGGGCAGCATGTAAAAAAAGGGCAAAAATTATATCAGATAGATCAGCAGCAATATAAAGGCGCGGTTGAACAAGCTGTTGCCAATTTGAATGTACAAAAAGCAAACCTTGCAAAATCGCAACAAGATGCGGACAGATATACAGAACTTGCAAAACAAGATGCCATTGCAAAACAAACATTGGATCATCAGCTTGCTGATTTGGAAAGTTCTAAGAGACAGGTAGATGCTGCGAAAGCAAATGTTTCAAGTGTTGAAACGAATTTGAAGTATTCAGTTATCTATGCACCGTTTGATGGAACGATTGGAATTTCGCAGGTAAAAGTTGGTACATCTGTTTACCAGCAAACATTATTAAACAGCGTATCTACAGACGATCCAATGGCCGCAGATATCGCGATTGATCAATCAGAAATTGTGGCTTTCTCCGGATATCTAATGAACAAATCTATTAATAAAGATTCCATCTTTACTATTATTTTACCCGATGGAACCAATTATCCTTTCACTGGCCATCTTGCATTTTTAGATCGTACGGTTGATCCACAAACAGGAACTATTAAAGCGAGAATTGTTTTTCCAAACCCAAAAAAAATATTGAAACCTGGCGTTACAACAAACATTCGCGTTAAGCACAATGCAGCAACAGGAAGTTTATTAATCCCTTACAAAGCAGTGGTAGAGCAGCTTGGCGAATATTTTGTTTATGTGGCAGAAGGCGATCGCGCAAGACAACGCAAAGTTAGTTTGGGTACAAAAATCAACGATAAAATAGTTGTGAAAACAGGCGTTAAAGAAGGCGATAAAATTATAACAGAAGGCGTTCAAAAATTAAGGGACAGTGTCGCAATACAAGTCGGCCCGCCAAAAGCAGCGCCGGCACCAGCTAAATAAGTATGAAGTATAAATTATAAAGTATGATTTATTAATAAATCAAGTGTATTAAAAGCTCAGGTTTCATACTTCATAGTTTATAGCTTATACTTTATAAAGCTTCATTAATAAATTAATTAAGAAGAAAATGAACTCATCATCAAATATATTTGTCCGGAGGCCGGTAACTGCAATTGTAATTTCATTGGTAATATTAATGGTTGGTACGCTTGCCATTTTAAATATGCCGGTGAGCCAATATCCAAACATTACTCCGCCAACGGTTCAAATCACCAGTAACTTTACCGGCGCTGATGCGCAAACTGTAGAACAAACTACTACTACTGCTATTGAAACACAGGTAAACGGTGTGCCCGGCATGACGTACATGCAGAGTAACAGTGCAAACAATGGTAACTCTCAAATAACCGCCACGCTTGATATTGGCGCTGATCCAAACATTGTTGCGCTTGATATTCAAAACCGTGTTGGTATTGCAACGCCAACGTTGCCAACACAAGTTCAAAAATTAGGTATCACTACATTAAAAAGAAACCCAAGTATATTAATGCTCGTTGCCGTTTATTCACCAAACGGAACGCACAGTATTCCCTTCATGGATAACTATGCAAATATTTATGTAAGGGATCAGTTGTTGCGTGTGCCAGGTGTTGGTGACGTATTTAGCCGTGCGGATAATTTCAGTATGCGTATCTGGTTAAAAACTGATAAGCTCGCGCAACTCGGATTAACTTATAACGATATTCAAAATGCCATTAATGAACAAAATTTACAAGTGGCTGCAGGTTCCACAGGAACGCCGCCGCAAAATTCATCATCATCATTTGAATTTACCGTTTTTACAAACAGCCGTTTAACAACAGAAAAAGATTTTGAAAATATTGTTGTACGATCAAACCCGCAACAAAATTCTATTGTGTATTTGAAAGATGTTGCACGCGTGCAATTGGGTAAAGTAAGTTATGCGAGTAATTCATTTGTTGATGGAAAACGTGCATCGTATTTGTTGGTTTACCAGGCACCGGGAAGTAATGCATTAACAACAGCAGAAGGTGTTTACAAAGCCATGACTGCAATGAAAAAAACTTTTCCTGCAGACATTGATTATTCTGTTCCTTTCGAATCAGTAACGGTTGTAAAAGTTTCTATTTCAGATGTGGTTGATACATTATTAATCGCGTTATTATTGGTAACGATTGTTGTGTTTATCTTTTTACAAAACTGGCGTTCAACATTAATACCTGTTCTTGCCATTCCTGTTGCAATTGTTGGAACGTTTATATTTTTTATACCACTTGGTTTTACTATTAATACATTAACCATGTTTGGCTTTGTATTGGCAATTGGTATCGTTGTGGATGATGCGATTGTGGTTGTGGAAGCCGTACAACATTATATTGATACCGAAGGCATTTCCGCGAAAGAAGCCACAGACAAGGCTTTGAAGGATATCACAGGCCCGGTAATTGCCATCGCATTAATATTGGCCGCGGTGTTTGTTCCCGTTGGTTTTATTCCCGGCATTGTTGGAAGATTGTATCAACAGTTCGCGATCACCATTGCGATTTCAGTTTTGATTTCTGCGTTTATTGCGTTGTCATTAACACCGGCATTGTGTTCTTTATTATTAAAACCACAACATTTAAATAAAGATTCAAAAGGCCTTAATAAATTATTCTACAAATTCAATGAACTATTCAGAAGGTTCACTTTAAATTATACATTGGGTGTAAAAGGATGGATCAAAAGATCACCGCTTGTAATTATATTTTTGCTTTGCATAATTGTTGCTGATGTTTTTCTTTTTAAAAATAAACCAACCGGTTTTATTCCAACAGAAGATGATGGCCGTGTTTATATAACTTATGAAATTCCTGAAGCTGCATCTACAACAAGAAGTTTGACCGTTCTTGACAGTATGATGAATATTATTAAAGGCGTTCCGGGTATTGATCATTACGCAGCGCTTGGCGGATTAAACGTTTTAACCTTCGGTGTAAAATCCAATGCAGGAACGGTTTTCGCGCAATTAAAACCTTGGGATGATCGTAAAGAAAAATCACAACATCTACTTGGCCCGACCGGCGTAGTTGCAGAATTAACGAAACGCTTATCTGCTATTAAAGAAGCAAAAGTTATTGTAATTCCGCCGCCGGCAATTCCGGGACTTGGTAATGCCGGGGGTTTCAGTATTCAGATTGAACAAAAACAATCAAACGATGATATTAAAACGTTTGAAAAAATAGTAAACCAGTTTGTTGCCGAAGCAAACAAGCAACCGGAAATTGCCGGCGCATTTACTTTCTTTAGTGCGCATACTCCAGGCTATGAAGTTGATGTGGATCGTGACAAATGTAAAAAACTCGGGCTCAATATTTCCGATGTGTACAACACGATGCAAATGTATATGGGAAGCACATACATTAATCAGCTCACTATTTATGGAAGAAATTTTTATGTTGTTGCGCAAGCCGATACAAATTTCCGCAGTGAAGTAAAAAGTATCAACCAGTATTATGTAAAAAATTCAACGAATGAAATGATTCCGTTGAGCACAGTTGTTTCCTATAAAATAACGGAAACGGCTCCGCTCATTTCGCACTTTAATATTTATAGAAGCGCAGAAGTTGATGGCGGATCAAAACAAGGTTTCAGTAGCGGCCAAGCCATCGAAGCGCTGCAACGCACAGCAGCAAAGGTTTTGCCGGAAGGCTATGGTTATGAATTTAGCGGCTTAAGTTTGCAGGAATTAAAATCCGGTTCAAGTTCTGTTTACATATTTGCATTATCAATTGTATTCGTTTTTTTATTTTTAGCAGCCTTGTATGAAAGCTGGTCTGTTCCATTTTCAGTTTTATTGGCCGTACCAATCGGCGTGCTCGGCGCCATAACAACACTCACATTAATACCTGCATTAACCAATAACGTATATGCACAAATCGGATTGATTACATTAATCGGTTTGTCTGCAAAAAATGCGATTTTAATTGTTGAGTTTGCCAAAGAAAGAGTTGATCACGGCATGGCAGTAATACCTGCAACGCTTGATGCGGTTAAACTTCGTTTGCGCCCGATATTAATGACATCCATCGCATTTATATTAGGTGTACTTCCGCTGGCGCTCGCGTCTGGCGCGAGTTCTGTGGCACGTAACACAATCGGCTGGACAGTGCTCGGCGGTATGCTCGCAGCAACCGGCCTCGCAATTTTCATCGTGCCGGTTTTATTTGTTGTAATTACAAACCTATCTTACGGCAAAAAGAAATTGCAGGAATTACAGGATCAAAAAATATCTCACGAAGGCACCGCTTAGTCGTGAATAGTCAATGGTGAATGGTGAAAAATTGATTTAAAATAAGGGCAAACAGTATTTATTGTTTGCCCTTATTTTTTGTACTGAGCTGAGAATAATTATTAAGCTTCATTGGCGTCGCACACTTGTACAGT
This sequence comes from Bacteroidota bacterium, assembly GCA_013288945.1. Taxonomy (GTDB): domain Bacteria; phylum Bacteroidota; class Bacteroidia; order Chitinophagales; family Chitinophagaceae; genus Puia. Next base: position 31,366 of record JABDAZ010000032.1, read on the forward strand.
AGAATTTTATTCATCAAAATCTTATACTGTTGAATGCAAATAATAACTCGCACATTAATAGTTCAACCACGTTGGGGTTTAGAAACCCTATCTCATTTGCCCCGGTTTTCAACGGAGGTTATTCACGTTAATCCCGTGTTGCGGGATCAGTAATTACCAATACATCAATTTGCGTTTCGTTTTAAATTTTAAAAATCCTGAGAGGATTAAACACGAATAAAAAATATAAAAAAAACGAATTGTAAAATCCCGAAAGGATTAATGTGAATGATCATTCATTTATAAATCAATTATGCATTTGCGAACGTTGAAATAGCAACGGCATCAAAATCATTATAAAAAAAGCAGGTTATTCTAAAAGTTATACTAAAATATTATCGTAAAAATTTTTATTACTTTTGATTTTTAATAATCAAAAACAATCTTATGAAAACAAAACATTTCCTGCTTTTCGTTTTACTTTTTTCTTTTATTATTAATGCAAATGCACAATATAAACGCAAAGGCGAAGCGTTGCAAACACATGGCAAAAACAGTAAATCAAAAAAAGCTGATTATACCATTGAACAATTTAAAGGCAAGTGGCAGGAAATAGAAAGATTAGATCGCAAAGACAGTTCGCCGGTTTCTTTTCAAGATAGCATCCAGCTTATTTTTAGCGACAGCAGCAAAGTGCGTACAAAGTCAAGCACCAACTCTCCTATTACAATGGATGGCGAAGCAATGATTGAAAACGATAATCTATTAACCGTAGCAGCAGACGAATACACGGTAAAATCTTTAACAACAACAGACTTGGTTCTTGATGACAATGATAAATTCATTCATCGCCTTAAAAAAGTAACGCAATTTTGGTATGAAACAATCGGGAAAGATCCCGCGAAGAAAAATTGATTATTAATAAATATGTTTTCTTCTTAATCGTTTTTATAAAAAATCCTAACGACTTCATTAATAAAAAATCCCCGCAAACTGCAGGGATTTTTTTTATCATTATTATTTTTATTACCATTTATCTACTTCTTCATTCGCGCCATTATTAACGGGCGGAACATACACTTCTTCTTTCATTTCTTTTACTTCTGCAACTGGTGCGATTGCTTCAGGTGTTTCGCCAACTTCATCAGCAACAACAGCAGCTGATCCGTTTTCTGCATAATGATTTTCGCCTTCAGGTGCATCATGGTTAAATGCATCGAAATCAAAATCGGGCATCAAATCTGTTTTCACGTAATCAACAGCTTCGGTTAATGCTTTTAAAAATTTGTTGAAATCTTCTTTATATAGAAAAATTTTATGCCTGTCGTAACCGTCTTCATTAAATTTTTTACGGCTTTCTGTAATGGTGAGATAATAATCATTGCTGCGTGTTGCCCGCACATCAAAAAAATATGTTCTCCGTTTGCCTGCTCTTATGCGTTTGCTGTAAACGCTTTCCATTCTTTTGTCATTATT
>JABDAZ010000033.1 GCA_013288945.1 Bacteroidota bacterium
CGACTGCATTATCAAATTTTTACCGCGATGGAAAAGACAGCATGGGCTGGCACCGCGATGATGAAAAAGAATTGGGCATTAACCCGGTAATTGGTTCTGTGAGTTTTGGTGCTTCAAGAATTTTTCAACTTAGAAATTATCGTGATAAAAAAATAGTTCAAAAGATTGAGTTAACTCACGGCAGTTTTTTATTAATGCGCGGCGAAACGCAACATTATTGGGAACATCAAATTGCAAAAACAAAATTGGAAATTGGCGGCAGGATTAATATAACATTTCGTGTTATTCGTTAATCTATTTTGTTCAAAACCTTCTTATCAAAACATTCTTAAAACAATTTTTCTTAATAAATAATATTGCCTTTCTTCTCTAATCTGAAATTCGATATTTATACATTCCGTTTATTAATAAATAAAAACAAGCGACCGAAAAATTTCGGTGTTTACTTGCAAATTTTTTACTCCACATTCCACAAGCAACTACAAAATAGCAATATTCGGTTGCAGACATTTGCCTCACAAAAAAGTTATAATCTGAAAATCATTTTTTAAAAATTATTTGATTATCAATAATAATTTTAAAAAAAATTAGTTATTCTATTAGTTAAAAATAATATTTAACACTTATATTAGTTTATCCTAAAACCTAATCTTTATGACTCCATCCAAAATTCAATTGCTGCACATTGAAAATCTTTTCTGCGAAAATCTTCCACTTTCTATTAATAAATTTTGCCTTAGCCCAATGGCAATTTTAGCTTCTTAGAGTTTTATTATAACCTGTTTACAAGTTTCAATTATTAATAAATCGCAATTAAAATAAAATTGCGGAATCTATATTTTATGAAAAAAAACAAAAGGATAATGCCGGAAAAAAAACGATACAGTGTTGTTTTGAAACAATTGTTTATTGCATTGAGTTTTTTATCTTTTATTAAAGGATATGCACAATGCCCGACAAGCATTAATGATGCAGCTGTCACTACTCCATCCACTTGCCAGTCGAATGGGTCAATTACCATCAGCGGCACGGTTTCGGCAGCTATAAAATACCAGATTATTTCAGGGCCAACGGGCTTTCCGATTGCTGCGCAAAGTGGCAATATGTTTTCAAACCTTTTGCCGGGAACGTATAAAGTAAGGGCATTTTGTAATACGGTTTCTGATACGATATCCAATATTGTTATTGCGTCGCAATATGTACAATTAAAAGCGAATTCAACAACATCAAATGTTTGCACGAGCAGCACTCCCGGCGGCGTTATTAATACAACCGCTTCTGCAGGTTCACCGCCGTATCAATATGCATATTTTACAGGCAGCCCAAGTGTGCCGGACAATACGCTTACATATGGGTTGAGTAATAGTTTTAATGCAACTGCATTCGGCACTTATAATGTGCGTGTAAAAGATGCCTGCGGCGTGTTTGTTACGCAACAAATTACCATTGCAAGAACTTACCCGGCAACCCTTTGTATCACGAGCGCTTCAACCACTTATGGTAATCTTACCTGCGCTCAGTTAGCTGATTCTATTTACCTGGCTTTTAGTTTAAGCAATAATGCTACTTTAAAATCTTTACCAGCAGGCGGAATAGATATACAATTGTATACAAACACTGGCACCTGCGCATCACCAGTGCAGGGAGCGCTTATTAAAACACAGCATTTTGGCCAAGCGAGCACTCCTCAGATTATTATACCAAAACATAATGTTCTTTTAAAAGTAGTTACTCCGTGCGGCGATGTATGTACGTATTGTTATAGTTATTCTGTTCCTGTTCTTTCTTTAACCGCAGCCATCCAGCAAAGTGGTTGCAGCAATGCATCAAATCCTAATGGCACACTTGCCATCAGCGCTAATGTAAATGCAAATTTTGTTTACCCATTAACTTATACAATTAAAAATAGCGGAGGCACAACCGTTGCTACTAAAACTATTAATAGCGGCACTGTTTCCAATGTATTTAAAAATAATTTTCCCTATGATACTTATACGGTAACAGCAACCGATGCATGCGGAAACACTGCCTCACAAACACTTACTCCGCCAGTCACTACGGGAAGTGCGGCCAAACTTACTGCAACTGTAAGCACCACAATAAACAGTTGCACCTCCATGAATGGGCGCGTAAGCCTTGATGTTGTATTAAACGGAATTTTGCCTAACATGGCAAATTCAACATTAACAATTATTGCACCGAGCCCCACCAGCGTGGGCAATACTGGAAGTGTTACAAATGGAAATGACTGGGCATGGTTAAATGTTTTGCCAAGCTCAACATATTATATCCAGGTAAATAATAATTGTGGCATACTTGATACTTTAACAATAAATACACCAAAAGGTACAGGGCAAAACCAACAGATATTAACCACTGTTACCCCACTGTGCGGAGGCATTGGAAATATTGATGTGACTGTTTCCCGGTTAGGAAATAATACATTAAGCTTCCAACTTTTAAACAGCAGCAATACAGTTGTTGGTACAGGAATAACTTCAGGCAGTTTTGCCAATTTACCTGCAGACACTTATTCTGTAGTTGTAACTGTAGCAGCGGGATGTACATATACTTTTTCAAAAACCGGTATTGTAATTCCAGCAGCCGGTGCGAGCCCATTCCTTCAAAAACAATTGGGAATAGTTTGCGAAACGGCAACCGGTTCACCGCTTAATACCGGACAGGCATTACTCAGCATTGGAGGAGTAGCGCCATTATCTGTCGATTATAAATTAACAAGCCAGCCGGATAATGCGTATGTAAATATTGATAATAATTCGCCGGGTTTTGAAACAATAACCGGCTTGCAACCTTACCAGTCCTATTCAGTAAGGATAACAGACGGATGCGGAAATTCTATCATCACTCAAATATCAATCGGAAGATTAAATGCAATAACGGAAGAATTTACCAGTGAACCTTGTATCGGGCAACCTTATACACTTGGTGTGCCTGATATGATTAATGCAACGTATCAGTGGACAAAAAACGGTGTAGCAATTTCAACCCAAAGGGAAATTAGTTTTCCATCATACACAAGTGATGCAGACGGATTTTATCAATGCCTTATAACAATTGGAGGATGCATTACCCGTAAAGTAAACGTGATATTAAACAGTGCAAATTGTGGCCAGAGTTTATTAACAAACCTTACCGGTAATGTTTTTGATGATGGAAACGGATTGTCTGACAATACAGTAAATGGAACCGGGATAAGCCAGCCATCTGGTATGCAATTGTATATTAATTTGCTTGATTCAAATGGAAACGTGGTTGCAACAACGCCTGTAAATAGTGATGGCTCTTATACCTTATCAAATTTAAATGTTGGTAACGATGTATTGCAACTAAGTACCAACCAGGGAACTGTCGGTACTTTAGCGCCTGCAACGCAATTGCCACCTACATGGTTAAACACCGGAGAAAATATCGGCGCTGCGCCGGGCAGTGATGGCGCTGTTAACGGATTGTTGCCTGTTTCCATTATGGGATCAAATATTAATAATGCAAACTTTGGTATAAATTATCCTCCGACAGCCAATGATACCACCACCGCGCCACAGATGAACCCCGGCGGAACAGCGCAGGTAACAGTTCCTGCATTAACCGGAAAAGATCCTGAAGATGGAACTTACAATGGAACTAGTGGCACCAACATTATTATTATAGATACACTGCCAACTAATGGAACGTTATATTATAATGGCACAGCGGTTAATGCTGGACAAACTATTTCAAATTATAATCCTGCATTATTAACTGTTGATCCTGTTGATAGCGCAGTGACATTAACTTTTGCATATAGTGAAGTAGATTCTGCCGGCGTGCCGAGCGCGCCTGCAACTGTAATAATGCCGTTTCGCATTACTGCGCTTGCTGTTCAATTATTAAGTTTTAATGCAACTGCAGTTGGAAACAATTCAAAACTTGATTGGCAAACTCCGGCAAATTCGAACGCGCGCAATTTTATTATTGAACATAGTGATGATGGTGCGATTACATTTTTATCAATCGGGCAGGTTGCCGCGCAGCAAAGTAATAATATATCGCTTAGTTACACATGGTATCATGATAACCCTTCGATCGGCGTGCATTATTACAGGTTGCGTATGATTGATGATCACGGAAATGCAAACTATAGCGATGTGAAATCAGTAACCTTTATTGATGAGTTTGGCAAAAATGTGAAAATATATCCGGTGCCAACATCAACAATTGTGCAGCTTAAATTACCAAAAGCTGCAACAAGCGATATGGTTATTAAAGTATATGATAATGCAGGTTTATTAATAAGAACAATTTCACCAAACCTGCGGCAGGTAATACCAATTAATGTGCAGTCGTTTGCAACAGGAGTTTATACAGTAACGATAATAAGAAACAATACAATTATATACACAGGAAGAATAATTAAGTTGTAACAGCAACACAACAACACTTGCTGTGTATGTTTGAGGGGTCTTACATACAGTAAATTAGAAATTAAATGGTAACAGCAAAGCCACCGAAAGGTGGTTTTTGCATTAATAAATTAGAAGTGAAGTTTTTGTTTCATGTTCTATAAAAACATTTTATTAATAGAATTTTATTTGAATAATAATTTTATTACACAGACTGATTGTAAAAAATCATTTAATGGTTTTGAATGAACGAGTTGACTTTATTTTTTTATTAATAAACATTTTGCGAGAACGTGGATTTTTTTTATTAACAAATTTTAGAGAAATATAAACTCGAAATAAAAATATGCTCATCACTGCGATGCGGTACAAGTGTGCGACGCAACGATGATCAATTATTAATCAAATGCCGGTTACATAAACTGCGCAATTTAAACTCGCAAGTTTCTTTTATATTTGCAGCTATGACACAAGAACAGATTAAGGTTATGAGGGATCGCGTTGCCGTCCTGAGGAGGTTTCTTTGACGTCGCTAACCGTCAATATAAAATCAATGAAGACAAACAACTCTCGCTGAGCCCCGGCTTTTGGGATGATAATAAGCGCGCAACAGAAATTCTTAAAAACATTAAGGTTAATGAATATTGGGTGAAACTCTATGAGTCCGTTGAATCGGCTGTAGAAGATTTTGCTGTGCTTTTTGATTTTTGGAAAGCGGGCGAAGGCACCGAAGAAGAAACAAAAGAAGCACACACAAAAGCCCTTGCATTAATAGAAGAAGCAGAATTTAAAAGCACGCTTAACCAACCGGAAGATGAATTGCCGGGCATCGTACAAATCAACAGTGGCGCGGGCGGAACGGAAAGCCAGGATTGGGCCGAGATGCTGATGCGCATGTACAGAATGTATGGCGAAAAGCAAGGATGGAGCGTGAGTGAATTAGATATTCAACAAGGTGAAGCTGCGGGAATAAAAAGTGCAACGATGCAATTTGATGGCCCGTTTGCTTTTGGTTTTTTGAAAGCAGAAAGCGGTGTTCACCGGCTCGTGCGCATTTCTCCGTTTGATAGCAATGCAAGAAGACATACATCTTTTGCGAGCGTGTATGTGTATCCATTAATAGATGATACGATACAAATTGAAGTAAATCCGGCTGATATTGAATGGGCATTTTTTAGAAGCGGCGGTGCCGGCGGACAAAATGTAAACAAGGTAGAAACCGCTGTGCGCCTCACTCACAAGCCAAGCGGTATTATAGTTGAATGCCAGCAAGCGCGCACGCAAGGCGAAAACAGAGAGAAAGCAATGACGATGCTGAAGAGCCGTTTGTATGAAGAAGAAATGCGCAAACGCGAAGCGATTAAGAACGCAAACAATGCAAGCAAGAAAAAAATAGAATGGGGTTCACAAATTCGTTCGTATGTTTTTCATCCGTATAAAATGATTAAAGATCATCGTACGGATTATGAAGTTGGGAATATTCAACCAGTAATGGATGGTGAACTCGATGGATTTATTAAAGCGTATTTGATGAATGAAAAAGAAGAAGAGAATAGTTAACAATTTACAGTTGACAGAAATTTTATTAATAAATTGTTTTTATATTTTAATTAAAAAATGAGAGGGAAATTTTTTACAAGCCTTTTTGTTTCATCAGTTATTATTGTAAGCGTTATTGGTTGCAACAATGCATCTGATAAAACTGCGGAACAAAAAATGGATACGCCGGTTGATATTATTGATACAAGCAGTGTGGTTATTAAAAGCGTTCCTGTTGACCCAAAAGATCCGTATTCTTTAAACACAGATGAGTTGCAGGATGATTCTATTTTTTCTGACGGCAGCAAAACTGCTTCATGGAAAGTTGCGGGAATTGATAGCCCGATTGCATTTAAACATTTTATAAAACGTTTGCAGCACTGGGTTATTAATAATCAAAAAGACAGCGTTGCTTCTGTGATTGGTTATCCAATGCACAATCCGCCAGTGAAAAACAAAAAAGATTTTTTGATTAACTATGATTTGTACTTTAATAATAAAGTAAAATCTGCATTGAAAGAACAAAAGCTCCGACAGATTTTTCGCAACAATTCCGGCGCCATGATTGGCAAAGGAAATTTGTGGTTTTCGCAAACGCCAAACGGATTTAGAATAATTGGTATCAACTATAAATAAAAATTTATGAGCCTTGGATATTTTAGTTACCCGTTGCCAACAAATGAACCCGTATTAAATTACGCGCCGGGTTCAAAAGAAAAAGAGTTATTAAAGAAAACTTTAAAAGAATTAAAAAGTGTGCATCACGATATACCAATGTTTATTGGTGATAAAGAAGTGCGCACGAATAATAAAATTGAAATAAATCCGCCGCATGAAATTGCACATACAATCGGGCACTTTCATTTTGGTGATGAAGAACATGTGAAGCAAGCGATTGATGCAGCATTAAAAGCAAAAGATAATTGGGCTTCGATGAGTTGGGAAAACCGCGCAAATATTTTTTTAAAAGCTGCTGATTTAATTGCAACAAAATATCGCCCGTACATGAATGGTTCAACCATGCTCGGTCAAAGCAAAAATGCTTACCAGGCAGAGATTGATTCCGCATGTGAGATAATAGATTTTTTGCGTTTTAATGTTCACTTTTTAAGTGAAATTTATAAGCAACAACCAATCAGCGGAACTGGCGTGCACAACCGGTTGGAGTTTCGTCCGTTGGAAGGATTTGTGCTCGCCATTACGCCATTTAATTTTACAGCCATCGGTGGAAATTTGCCATCTTCAGCAGCAATGTGCGGAAATGTAGTTGTGTGGAAACCCGCGAACACACAGGTTTTCAGCGCATATATGTTTATGAAAGTGTTGAAAGAAGCTGGCTTGCCTGATGGTGTTATAAATCTCATTTATGTTGATGGCCCGCATTTGGGAAACGTATGTTTTAATCATCGCGAATTTGCAGGAATACATTTTACAGGTTCTACAAATGTGTTTAATAATATTTGGGAAATAATTGGAAAAAATTTACCAAAGTATAGAACGTATCCAAGAATTGTTGGTGAAACAGGTGGAAAAGATTTTGTTGTGGCCCATAAAAGTGCAGATGCAGATGTAATTGCAACTGCATTATTGCGCGGCGCTTTTGAATACCAGGGACAAAAATGTTCTGCTGCATCACGCGCATATATTCCTGATAATATTGCGGAAGATGTAAAGGCAAAAATGATTGCTGGAATAAATACTATGAAGATGGGAACGGTGGAAAATTTCAGCAATTTTATTAATGCAGTTATAGATGAACGTTCGTTCACTAAAATAAAAACATACATTGATAATGCAAAAAAAGATGACGGCGTAAATATTTGGGCCGGTGGAAATTGTGATAAATCAAAAGGATATTTTGTTGAACCAACGGTTATAGAAACAAAAGATCCAAAGTATGTAACGATGTGCGAAGAAATTTTCGGCCCGGTGTTATCAGTATACATTTATCCTGCAAATGATTTTGAAAAAACATTGGAACTCATTGATGAAACCTCTCCTTATGCATTAACCGGCGCAGTTATTTCTCAAGATAGAAATGCCGTTGAACTTGCAACAAATAAACTTAGAAATGCTGCCGGAAATTTTTATATTAATGATAAGCCAACCGGCGCAGTTGTAGGCCAGCAGCCATTTGGCGGAGCACGTGCAAGCGGAACAAATGATAAAGCCGGATCAATTTTAAATCTTTATCGCTGGTTAAGTGCAAGAACAATTAAAGAAACATTTAACCCACCAACTGATTACAAATATCCTTTTTTGGCTGAGGAATAAATTGCATTTTAAAAGAAAAAAATTTTATTAATAGCTGCAAAATCAATTGCAGCTATTCTTTTTAAAAAAATCATATCAATTACGGTTCACACAATTTCTTATTTTTATAAAAATATTTTTGTTTGAAAACAATCCTGAACGAACAACAATTATCAATCACTATTCAGCGGTTAATCCATCAAATATTAGAAAATCATATTGAGCTGGAGAATACCGTTATTATTGGCTTGCAGCCACGCGGTATTTATTTTTCCAACCGCATTGTTGATGAATTAAAAAAACAAGTTGCTGCGGATAAAATAAAATATGGCAAGTTAGATATCACCTTCTATCGTGATGATGTGCGGCAAGGTTTGCATCAACTTAATCAAACAGATATTTCTTTTTCTATAGAAAATAAAAATGTGATATTAATAGATGATGTATTATACACCGGCAGAACAATCCGTGCAGCATTAGATGCATTGCAGGATTTTGGCCGACCTGCAAAAGTAGAATTGTGTGTATTAATAGACAGAAGATTTAGCCGCCAATTGCCCATCCAGTCTGATTATACAGGCAAATCAATTGATTCCATCATCTCACAAAAAGTAAAAGTTTTTTGGAAAGAAAATGAGGGAGTTGATATGGTTGAACTTTTATAGTTTTCGAATAAAACCCAATGTCCAAAAAACAATGCCCAAGGTTTTGAATATAAAATTTAATTTTCAAAAGATGTAAAAATATGTCTGCGGAATTAGAAGGGAGATCTTTAATTTTTGCAAAAAACATAAGAGTGTTTTGCAGAAAACTTAAATGGGATATTATTAATCAGGAAGATATAAAACAAGTCGTTCGATCGAGCGGTTCAATTGGTGCAAATTATATTGAAGCAAATGAAAATCTTGGAAAAGCTGATTTAAAAATGCGCATCAGGATTTCGCGAAAAGAAGCAAAAGAAACAATTCATTGGCTAAAATTATTTCATATTGAAACGACTAATTCACAACTTGAAACGGAAAGATTAAAATTGATTGATGAAGCTGATCAGTTAAGAAAAATATTTTCAGCAATATTATTAAAACTTGAATAATCAATCGGATTTTATCATAAACTAAATTTCTCTTTTGGATATTGGAATTTGTTTTTTGGATTTTGAATTTGTTTTTGGAATATGATATTTAGCCATTAGCTTTGCTTTTTAATGCAACTGAGTACAAAACATCTTCTTGGCATTAGAGATCTTAAGTCATCCGACATACAGACTATTTTAGATACTGCCACACAATTCAAGGAAGTTTTACAAAGGCCGATTAAGAAAGTTCCCACACTTCGTGATGTAACTATCGTTAATCTTTTTTTTGAAAACTCCACGCGCACACGTATCTCATTCGAGCTCGCCGAAAAAAGGTTATCTGCGGATACAATTAATTTTACCGCATCTGCGTCTTCCGTTTCAAAAGGCGAATCATTATTGGATACGGTGAATAATATTTTATCCATGAAAGTGGATATGGTGGTGATGCGCCACAGCGCAAGCGGCGCGCCGCATTTTTTGGCAAAACATATTCCTGCGGCAATTGTAAATGCTGGTGATGGTATTAATGAACATCCAACGCAAGCATTGCTTGATGCATTTTCAATCCGTGAAAAACTGGGAACGCTCGAAGGAAAAAAAATTGCGATTATTGGCGATATAATGCATTCGCGCGTTGCATTAAGCAATATTTATTTACTAAAAAAAATGGGTGCAGAAGTTACTGTTGCCGGCCCTCCCACGCTTATTCCAAAATACATGAAAGAAGCTTTTGATGTGCGTGTTGAATATGATCTTAAAAAAGCATTGCAATGGTGCGATGTTGCAAACGTATTGCGCATACAACTCGAAAGACAAAACCAGGTTTTATTTTCTTCACTCCGCGAATACAGTTTGGCTTATGGCGTTAATAAAAGATTGTTGGATAGTTTAGATAAAGAAATTATCATCATGCATCCCGGTCCAATAAATCGCGGCGTGGAAATAGACAGTGATGCTGCAGACAGTAAACAATCAATCATACTTCAACAAGTAGAAAATGGTGTTGCAGTTCGCATGGCTGTTTTATATTTATTAGCCGGCGGAAAATCAGAACAGAATTAGTACGAAGTAAGAAGTATGAACAAGTAATAATAATTTCAAATTTATACTTCATAGTTTATAGTTCATACTTACATTCCTATTTCGTACTTTGTATTTCTAATTTAAAATCTTCATGGAGCGCATTGCACTTTTTCCAGGAACTTTTGATCCGATTACTATCGGGCATCTTGATATTATTAACCGTTCTCTTTCTTTGTTTGATAAATTAATAATCGGTATCGGGCGCAATTCTAATAAAGCGCCAATGTATTCTGAAGAACAAAGACTGGAGTGGACGAAAGAAATTTATAAAGACAATCCAAAAGTTCATGCAGTTGTGTATGATGGATTAACGGTGAATTGTTGCAAACAGGTTGGCGCAAATTTTATATTAAGAGGAATACGTTACGTAAACGATTTTGAATATGAAAAAGCCATTGCAGATATGAACAGGAGTTTGGATAATAATATTGAAACAATTTTTCTCACCTGCCTTCCGCAATTTACTTCTGTTGCTTCAACACTTGTGCGCGATGTGTTGCGCAATGGTGGAAATGTGAAACAATTTTTGCCTGATGTAGTTGCTGCGTCATTAACAGAAAAAAAATAATTATGTCTGTCTGGTTTAATAAATCAATTAGTATTGAAGATGTGAAGCCGATTAGTAAAAATACAATGGGCGAATATATTGGTATTGAATTTACAGAAATCGGAGAAAATTATCTGAAAGCAAAAATGCCTGTCGATCACCGAACGCAACAGCCATACGGATTGTTGCATGGAGGTGCGTCTGCAACACTCGCTGAAACTGTTGGCAGCGTTGGTTCTGCGCTTGTAATTGATCCGAATAATTTTTATTGCGTTGGCATGGAGATTAATGCAAACCATATCCGCGCCGTGAAAGAAGGTTTTGTTTTTGCCACTGCGATTGGTTTACATCTTGGCGGCACAACGCATGTGTGGGATATAAAAATTTATAATGAACAGGAAAAATTAGTTTGTGTAAGCCGCTTAACTGTTGCTGTTTTAAAAAGAAAAAATCCTGAAAACGGTTTGTGATTTTGATTTATAAAATTTGATTTATGATTCAATAAATTTTATACAAAATAGTTTATTGCTGAACTTATTAATAACAACACTCATAACTCATAACCCATACTTCACAACTCATACTTCATACTTAATAAAACCCTCCCGCATTCAACACATCAACAATTGACGGATAAGTTTTTTTTATTAATGTTGAAATTTCATGTTCCGTTATCCATTTTATTTCCGTGATTTGTTCTTCTGCCTGCGGTATTAATGATTGTGTGGAAGTGCCTTTCATTTTATACCAATACGTTTCTTTTAAAATGTACTTTCCGTTTTCGTTGTATGTGTGATTGGTTATTAATAATAATTTTTTCAGCAGCACATTTGTCAATCCAGTTTCTTCTTCAACCTCGCGGAGCGCGCACTGCTCAATGGTTTCGCCATCATCTAATTTTCCTTTTGGCAAATCCCATTTGTTTCTGCGAAAAATAAAAAGCACTTCATCATTTTCATTTTGCACCAAACCACCACCAGCTTTTATTAATAAAAATTTTTTCCAGAATGCTTTTTTTAATTCATCCAGATTGTTATGTAAAAAAATTCCTGCATGCACTTTTTCCAAATTCATTTCATGTATCATAGAATTAACGGAAGCATTTGAAAACTCATCAATAAAAATGGCATCATCATGCTTTGCATAATTTTTTATTTCATCATTCATTTCATCACACAAAAAAAGCGGCTTGTCGTTGAAGTAAATTTTTATGTACATAATTTTTAAGAATTCAAGGTTTACAAATCAGGAATCAAGAAACAAGAAATCAAGGAACAAGGTACAAGAATCAAAGTAATGTCCAATGTCCAAAAAACAATATCCAAAATTTTTTTGAAACAAAGTTTCATCATTTGTATTCTTAATTCTTGAATCTTGTTTCTTGATTTTTGTACTTTAATTCTTAAACTTGTTTTTTGGAATTTGTTTTTTGGATTTTAAATTCTTGTTCCTTGAAACTTGTTGCTTGATTCTTGATTCTTGAACCTTGTTTCTTGAATGCAAATTCTTTATTTTCGCAGCATGACAAATGAAAAAGCTGTTGCTGAAAAATTGTTGCAGGTTAATGCAATCAAACTAAATGCGAACGAACCTTTTACATGGGCTTCGGGTTGGAAGAGCCCGATTTATTGTGATAATAGAAAAGTACTTTCATTTCCTTATGTGCGCGAATTTATAAAATCAGAAATGAGCAATATTATTTTTGAACAATTTCCCCGACGCTGAAATGCTTGCTGGCGTTGCAACTGCGGGCATCGCGTGGGGCGCGATGGCTGCGGATCAATTGAAGTTGCCCTATATTTATGTTCGCCCAAAACCGAAGGAACATGGATTGGGAAATCAAATTGAAGGTTACTTTGAACAAGGACAAAAAACAATTGTTATAGAAGATTTGATATCAACCGGCAAAAGCAGTTTGCAGGTGGTAGATGTTTTGAAAAATGCAGGCGTTAATGTGATTGGAATGGTTTCTATTTTTAATTATGGATTTAAAGTTGCAGATGTAGCGTTTGAAAAATCTGGCGTTCCATTTAAATCATTAACGAATTACGAAACATTAATAAGCCTTGCGATTGAAAAAAATATTGTAACGGCAGAGCAAAAAGATATTTTGTTAAAGTGGAAAGAAGATCCTGCAAACTGGAAAGGAGTTTTGTAAATTTATTATTCATAAAAAATTAATCATGAAAAAAATAAAATTATTATTGCTTGTATTAATAAGTTTTTCGGCGGCAGCAACAGCGCAGGTTGTAAAAAAAGGTGCAATAACAATTGCAACAATAAAAACGCCAACCGTGCAATGCCAGGAATGTAAAGAACGCATCGAAAAATATTTGAGCAGAGAAGATGGCGTTGAAAAAGTTGTGGTAGACTATAAACATAAAACCACAAAAGTTACATTTATTAATGATCGCACTACAATAGAAAATGTAAAAACTGCCATAGCCAACGCAGGTTATGACGCAGACGATGTTACCGCCGATGCAGAAGCGTATAAAAAATTACCAACCTGCTGCAAAAAAACAGAAGATGGCGGCGGAAAGGAAAAGAAAAATTAATCTTAATTATTTAGTATAAAATGAATCCTGAATTATCATTAATAATTCAGGATTTTTAATTTTTCGAAAAAATCTTTTTCATCCATTTCCATAATTTCTCCGGGCGATAATTTTTCTAATTTAATTTCTTCGATTGAAATGCGGATTAAGCGGTTGCAGCGGTGTTTTATTGCTGCAACCATTTTGCGTACCTGGTGAAATTTTCCTTCGGTTAATGTTATTAATAACCATGTGAATGGATAATAAGAAAAAATGCTTTTATCGATTGAAAATATTTTTTCGGGATCATTAATAATTTCTACGGATGATGGGATGGCAATGTATTCAACATCATTTTTTATTTGAATAGAAATTCCTTTTCGTAACTGTTCGAGGCTTTCATCGCTCACAATATTTTTTACCTGCACGAGATAAGTTCTTTTGTGTGGCGTTTTACTTTCGAATAATAATTTGGTTACTTTTTTATTCGTTGTTAATATTAATAAACCTTCAGAGTTGTTGTCCAGCCTGCCTATTGCGTGAATGCCATCGGGAAAATCAATATTTAAATCTCCCAGCAAACGCACATCATGCGAACTCACAAATTGCGAAACCATATTGTATGGTTTGTGTAAAATAAAATAGCGGTGCGGAATTGCTTGCATTAATAATTGTTGTGGTAAAATTATTTTAAATATTTATCAAACCAATTTATCCAACGTTGGTAACGATCAACCAAATAACTTGGCACTGTTATTTCATGAAATTGTGATGGATAAATTACAAGCTGTGTTGCAATTCCTATTGTTCTTAATGCCTGGTACATTTGTTCGGCACCAACTGCAGGCACATTAAAATCGCTTTGCGAAGCCATGAATAAAGTTGGTGTATGAATGCGATCTGCTTTTAAAAATGGATAAGATAATTTTAACCATTTATCGAGATGCGTCCATGGTGTTCCCAACTCATTGTTATATTGATTTACATATTCATCAACACCGTACATACTTAATTGCAATGCGCTGCCAGCCCCGCTGGACGCGGCTTTGAAGCGAGTGTCAGTTGCAATTGTGTAGTCGGTTAATATGCCGCCATAACTCCATCCTGCGATACCAAGCTTTGCAGAATCTGCAATTCCTTTTGCAATTAAATAATCTGTAGCGCCTCTTATATCCATTACTTCTTTATTTCCCCAATCTGCAAAAATGCTTCTTGTAAATGCAACGCCACGCCCGTTGCTTCCGCGATAATTTATGGCAGCAACTGCATAGCCGGCGGCAGAAAGCATTTGCCTTGTAAAATCAAATTCATATTCATCTTGTCCAACAGGCCCGCCATGAATAAATAATATTAATGGTAATTTTTTATTTACTTCAGCATTAGCTGGCGTATATAAAATCCCGGAGATTGATGTTCCGTCTT
Source organism: Bacteroidota bacterium (assembly GCA_013288945.1). Lineage (GTDB taxonomy): Bacteria > Bacteroidota > Bacteroidia > Chitinophagales > Chitinophagaceae > Puia. The sequence goes on from JABDAZ010000033.1 coordinate 14,860, forward strand.
TACTTTTTGATTTAAAGCCTTCCACTTTTACAATGGATAGCGGCGCTAAAAAACTATCCTGCACATGCGTAATTCGTACAGGATTATTATTTGATAATTTATAAACCTCTGCAGGAATTTGTGGCGTGCTCATTAATGCTGCCCAATCATCTGAAAGCCGATTATCAATTTCACTATAACTGCAATCGCATTCAGCCAATTTTTTCATGGAACCATTTTCGATATTATATACAACAGGATAAGATTGCCTGTCGTCGGAAACAATCACTGCAATAGAATGCCCGTCCTTGCTCCATTTTGGGCTTCTTACAGGGCGATCAAGTTTTTGTGATAATAACTTTGTTGTTGATCCATCTTCCGAAATTATTGCCAGCATAGTGTGGCCATACATCGTAAAATTTTCTTCACTTGTCGTTTGCAGGTAAGCAATATATTTTCCATCAGGGCTCCAAACAGGATTATTATCGCCGCCCTTCCATGTAGTTATTTTTTTAGGTTGTGCATTGCCATTTGTTTCAATAATAAAAATATCATCATTATCAGTTTGATCGGGATTAACAGAACGGTTGCTTACGAAAGCGATTTTATTGCTTTGCGGGTTCCATGTTGGCATTGATTCTTTATAAATGCCGCGCGTTAATGTGTCAATTTTTTTTGTTGCAAAATCATATAAATATAAATGCGTGCTGCCACTGTCTAAATATCCTTCTACATCTTGTTTAAAATGAAAACGATCAATCACAAACGGTTTGCGGATTTTTGATTTTGCAGTATCCGCATAATTTGGATCTGCAATGGAAAGCACAATTTTTTTACTGTCCGGGCTCCATGCATAATCTGTCATTTTACCTTTTACAGAAAATAATTTTTGCCCTTCGCCACCGCGGCGATCTATTAACCACAACTGGCTTTCATCATTGGTTTGCCTTGTAGAAATAAAAGATAAATATTTTCCGTCCGGGCTCCAGCGCGGCGTTTCATCGCCATCATCTCCATTGGTTAATTGCAATGAAGCAGTGCCTTCCCAATTGCTCATCCATATGTGTGAAATGGATTTATCTTTTATAGAATCGACAGATGATATTGTATAGGCAACCCAATTTCCTTCTGGTGAAACTTGTAAATCATTAATACTTTGAAACCTGAAAACATCAGCAGGTTTCATTGTTCTTTTTATTACATTTTGTGAAAATGAAAAATTATAAATTGAAATTAATGATAGAAATGAAAATATTTTTTTCATGTTCGATAAAAAATTTAAAAGATTATTAATAAAAAAAACTCCAACGCGAAGGTTGAAGTTTTTTTTGAATAGCGCACGTTTTATTGATGCATTATTAATAACCGTCGTTTTGAACGAGATTTTTATTTACATCAATTTCAGTTTGTGGAATTGGTAATATTAATTTTCCATCATCATAATTATAACCATCAACATTTAATTTCAAACGCTTTAAAGTCCAAACGCGATCGCCTTCAAATCCTAATTCGCGAAAGCGTTCATCAACAAAATCAGCACTTGTAGGAGCGCTTGTAAAAGCAATTGCATTTGCACGTTTTCTAACTATATTAATGTCATCAATCGGCGCAACACTTCCAATATTTCCATTTGATAATAAATTTGCTTCGCCTCTTGTTAAATACATTTCTGCCAGGCGGACTACAGGAATTGTTTTATAAAACTGCGACCATTTGTTTGGATAATTTCCATCAAAACCAGAAATGCTTGTTCCGGCAGTTACAAATTTTCCGCGAAAATCAAGGCTGTCGAAAAAAGTAAAATAGCCATCATCAATTTGTGCATCTCCCCTGCCCAAAGGCTGCGGCGCATAAAATGTAACAATGCCCTGGTTGCTTGTGCCGGCATTGCTTTGCGTTGTTTGTTGTATTGCAAAAATATCTTCTGATGAATTTGCATTATTATTAAATGCTTTATCATAAGAAGGATTTAAAGAAAAATTTCCTGAATTAATAACATCATTCGCCTGCGTTGCAGCATTTACATAATCCTGCATGTTTAAATAAACGCGAGAAAGAATTGCTTTTGCACTGTATACATCGGCGCGAAAATTTGCATTGCTGGAAGGTAATTTTGAAACAGCCGTTGTTAAGTCAGAAATAATTTGTTTGTATATATCCGCAACACTTGCTCTTGCTGGTTTATTTTTTACAGAATCGTATGCGTATGTTGGCAGCAAAACCAATGGAACGCCAAGGTTTGTTGCCGCATTTCCATCCGAATATGGTTTTCCATAAATGCCGACCAATTCAAAATAAACTGTTCCGCGAATGAACAATGCTTCACCCTGAATGGTTGCCTGATCTGCTGTATCAACAATATTTATTTTATCAATAACCGTATTTGCAATATCAATTGCTTTGTATGCATTGGCCCAAATAGTACCAGCAACATAGTTAGTGCTGATTGCTCTTTTAAATTCTATATCCTTGTATTCAGGATAAGTTCCTACCCAATTTACCTGTGAATCTGCAGCAAGCAAATCTGGAACTAATATAAACTGCTCACCAAATGCGCCATAATTTTGCAAGGTTTCATAACCGCCAAAAAGCACAGCTTCTACATCAGATGATGTTTTAATTTGATCAGGCGTTAAACTGTTTTGCGGAAGCACTTCCAGTTTTTTATTACAAGAAGGCATTATAAAAAAGATAGCAGGAAATATAAAAATGGTTATTAATAACTTTTTCATTTTGTAATTATTTAATGTAAACGGATATGGTTTTTAAAACTTAACATTTAAGCCAACAGTAAATGTTTTTGCCTGCGGAATGGTATAAAAATCTTCGCCGCCTGCAATGTTGCTAACAACATTTGTATTCACTTCCGGATCGCCGGGATATTTTGTGAACGTTAATAAATTTACTCCGCTAACATAAAAACGTGCAGATGAAATTTTAAGTGATGATGTCACTGATTTTGGAATATTATAACCAAGTGTCAGATTCTTCAATCTCAAATAATCGCCTTTGTATAACCATCTTGTAGAATTGCTTGCACCAGAACCATAATAATATCCTGCACGCGGAACATTTGTTTTATCTCCCGGGTTTTTCCATGAGTTTAATTCTTCTGTCATTTGATTATCAAAACCATTATAAAAACCATCATCCATAAATCGGCCGGCTGCATTATAAACTTTATTGCCGGTAACAAAATAGAAAAATACAGAAAGGTCAAACCCTTTCCAGGCAAAGCTGTTGGTGAAACCTCCTGTAAAATCAGGCGTGTATTTTCCTACAATAAATCTTCCTGCACTTTCATAATCATTTGTAGGTTTACCAGTTGGATCTGCATATAATGCATCGCCTGTTTGCGGATCAACACCAAGAAATTTTTGCATGTAAAATGATCCAATCGGCGAGCCTTGTTGCGCTCTTAATAATGCATCGGCGCTTTGTATAATTTGCCCTTGTATATTGCCAACTTTATTTTTATTATAAGCTATATTAAATGAAGTTGTCCATTTAAATCCACCATCTAAATTTCTTGAAGTAATTGAAAATTCATAACCACTGTTATCCATCGAACCCAAATTTTGATAGATGGATGCATAACCGGTTGTAAGCGGAATATTTGTATTCAATAATAAATCAGTGCTGTGTTTTTTATAATAATCTATTTCGCCGGTAATGCGGTTTTTTAAGAAACCATAATCCAAACCGATATCTGTTTGTTTACTTTTTTCCCATTTCAAATCAGGGTTTGCCAATTGTGTTGGCGTAAAACCAGGAAGGTTGGGATAATTTGCAACGCTGTATAAAGAACGGAATTGTTGTTCCCCAATTTCTGAATTTCCTGTCAAGCCATAACTAACACGCAATTTTAAAAAGCTTAATGCGCGTGAATCTTTCAAAAAATTTTCTTCAGACAAAATCCATCCGAGTGATGCAGCAGGAAAATTTCCATAACGGCTTTGCGGCCCAAACCTTGATGAGCCGTCGATCCTGTCGCTTGCTGATATTAAATATTTATCATGAAAAGTATAACTCGCTCTTAAAAAATAAGATAAAAAAGTATATCTGCTGTTGGTAGTAGATGCGCCAGTAATACTTGTTGCGCCTGATAAATTTTTAACTGCATCAGAAGGATATTGCTCGCCTTGGCCGAATGTATGCTGGTAATCATTTTGCAAATAACTCATGCCCGCAACCACATTTAGTTTGCTGTCATCATTAATGCGCGGCGTAAATGTGAAATAATTATTTGTATTGAGAGAAACACTTTGTGAAATAACTGTGCTTCCTCTTCCAACGCCGCCGCCATCTTGCGATTCTTTACCTTCAAATTCATTTTCATTAAGGTTCAAAATATCGGCACCAATTTCTGATTGAAAAGATAATGAAGGAAGAATTTTTAAATTGGCATAAGCATTTCCAATAGTTCTGAAAGTTACCTGGTGATCGAAGTCATATAACGCATCATAAATTCCGCTCGGATATAATGTTTGTTTATTTGGTAAACCTGTTGATGGATCTATTAATGGAGAAATTGGTAACTGTGCAACCAATTGTCCAGGAGTAGAAAACGCGTCATCATTTGTAATCCTGTTTAATTGCGATCTGTCAACAGCAAGGTTTAAACCAAAAACCAATTTGTCAGACACATTATGATCTATATTAAACCTAGTTCCATAACGGCTGAATTTATTATTAATAACAATGGCATCCTGCGTATTATAAAAACCTGAAATAAAGAAACGCGTTTTATCGCTTCCGCCTGTTACGGAAACATTAACCTGGTTATTCGGCGCATTTTTTTCAAACAAAGCATTTTGCCAGTTAGTATTCACCGCGCCATTTCTCCAGTCAGTTCCCAATGAAAACTGATCGAGCACAGGTTCATAAACATTCGTTTGAAAATCTGTAACTGCATCGCTCAAAGAACCATAACCTGTGATGCCATTATTAAAATCATACGTGCCATCATTAATAGCAGATTGTTCAATTAAACCAACATATTGTTTTGCATTTAAAAAATGAATTTTTCTTGCAGGATTGCTAACTCCATGGCTTGTGTTTAATTCAACAATTGTTTTTTGCCCTGCCTTTCCTTTTTTTGTGGTGATTAATACCACTCCATTCGCAGCACGCGCGCCATAAATTGCAGCAGCCGATGCATCTTTTAAAATCTGCACAGACTCGATATCATCCGGATTAATATCTGCAACAGGATTGGTATTATCATTGGTTCCATCAGACATACTTGCGGTAGTAATCGGCAAACCATCAACAACGTATAAAGGCTGGCTGCTCGCGGATATAGAAGATATACCACGAATATTTATTTGTATAGCTTGTCCTAACTTTCCACTACCTGAAGAAACAACAACGCCGGGCGCCTTACCCTGTATGGCAGATTCAAAACTTGGCTCAGGAAAATTTTCAACATCCTTTGCTGCAAGGTTCGAAATTGATCCGGTAATATCTTTTTTAAGTGCTTTACCATAACCAACAACTACCACTTCATTCAAAGCTTTTTGCGAAGCTTGTAAAGAAATATTAATGGTACTTTCTGTTCCTACAACAACATCTTTTTCATCATATCCAATATAAGATATGTGAAGCGATTTTGCTTTTGAATTTATTTTAATTGTAAAGCTTCCATCAGTGCCAGTAATAGCATGAGCCTTTGAGCCTTTGGAAGTTATTGTAACGCCGGATAATGGAGAGTTGTCTTTCGCGTCTGTAATTTTTCCGGAGAGATCAATAGTTTGTGCGAAAGCAAAAACAAACGTGCAAAGGGATAACCCTATGCAGAGTAATAATTTTCTCATGTGATGTCAGTTAGTTAATAATAATAATGCAACAATATACAGACAAACGAGCTAGCCGATTTGTTGCACGAAATTAACAATCATTAAAATTTTCAGTAAAAAAATGAAGTAAACGCTTTTTTATTTTTTAATTAAGAAAAATTTCATCAGTAAAAATCCAGCCTTTTTTGTTTGGTGAAGTTCCAAACTTGGGTACGTTTTTTACACTTGTGGCGATAATTTTTATATAGCCAATATTTGTTGGAGCAAATTTACATTCTTCTAAAAATAAAGATGAAATATCGCCATTGCCTGGCATTATCGGTTTTATTGTTTGTAATAATTTCAAATGCGTTTTATTAATGCCACCCCAAACCTGTATTAATGTTGGCGGATAAATATCGCCGCCAATATTTTTTAGCATGTGCAATGCAACAGAATGCAACTTAACGGGTTTATTAAATTGCATAAAAACTTCCATATCTTTTTGAAAGCCGATCCATTTTCCCAAACCAAAATTTAATTCGCCGGTTTTATTATCAAATAAAGATTTTGCGCCATCGGCTTTGTATTTATCTGCGGGCAAATCTGCAAAAAAAACTGTGTCTGGTTTATAACCACTTTTATAAAAATCATACACAATAGAATCGCTTGGCAACCATGTTTCTTTAAAGGCGCGTGCTTTAAAAGTTAATGTTTTATCTAAAACTAAATCATCTTTATATAATACTGACACACTGTCTGGGTCTGTGTTATCAAGCGTATATCGAATTTGCGTTCCGGGAATTGGGTGTTTTAATGCAAGATGAATCGTGTCTGAAAAAATGTATTTTGTTGTTAGTAAAATCGGGTTATTTAATTGCGTTGGTTTTCCATCATTAATATATCCTTCAACAAAAACTATATTTTTATTTTCATTTTTTAGAGCATTAATATCGTCTGTTTTTAATGGCGTGTTCCAAACAAAAACTTCTTTCAAACTTTTTATTTTATTAATAACGGCAATATTTTTATTATCAATTTTATCTCCTGAAATTGACAGGCTTTTTAAATATTTTAATGCTGATAATTGTTGTAAGCCATTTCCTGTAATGTCTGTAAAATTTAAATTTAATATGCGCAGGTTTTCAAACTGGCTTATTGTTTTTAAATCATTATCTGTAACAGGCATTTTATTTACATTCAATGTTACAATTTGTTTTTTTACAGCATTCAATTCTTCCAAGGCTTTTGAAGTAAATTGTTTTCTATTATAAAAATCTACAATCAACGCCGGAGATTCAACAGCGACTGGATATACAACACGATAATTATTGCTTAATGAATGAATAGTTTTTTCGTCAGCCGGTGAAAATGTAAATTCTTCTTCCTGCGGTGGTGCTAAAAATTTTGCAGCGATTAATCTTAATGAATCACCTTCAGGTAAATCAATTACTTTCTTTTTAAAATCAGCGCCCGTTTGTATCCATCGGAATAATAATTCTTTTTCATCATCGCTGAGTTGTGGTTTGCCACTTAAGGGCATATGTTTTTTTTCTTCTTCGGGTAAATTAATTCGTTCTATTAATAAACTATTTCGCGGATTTGATGGAATAAATAATTTTCCATTTTTGCCACCTTTTAAAATGTCGGCTTCATTATCTAATAATAAATTTCCTTTTGCTTTTTCACTGTTGTGGCAACTCATACATTTGGCTGCCAGCAAGGGTTGTACAACATCTGTATATAAAACAGCTCTTTCAATCGGCGCTTTTTCTGTTATTTTTTTTGACAGAAAAGGCGTGCTCACAAAATTTTCTCCATGCGTAACATTTGCACCAAGATGGCCACCAATAATTATACAACACACAGTGACAACTGAAAATATTTTTGCAAGAAGCGGCGTAAAAAAATTTTTATTTCTAACCCAATAAATAAATGAAGCGATAAAAACAATACCAACGCCAAACCATTTATGAAACATAACTGCATCGCCAGTGTAGCCATTTTCTTTTGATAACAACAAACCCATAATAACCGTGATGGCAGCGGATATGGCGCCAATCAATAAAAATAAAGTTGTAAAATTTTGATAGAATTCCTGCGAAGAATAGGTTGATTTGTGGCGAAAAAATTCCATGCACATTGCTATTAATAAAATAACAATCGGGAAATGTAAAAACATGGGATGCATCCTGCCGACGGATTGCAACCATGCAGGGAAAATCATTTTATTTTCAAACAACAATAAGAAGAGAATGAAAATATTTGCAGCGAATAAAAAATTTTCAGCAATACGTTTCAGCGTTTTATTCATACAAGCATTTTAAGTACGAAATGAGAAGTACGAAATACGATGTATTAATAAGATAAAATTTGACTTCGTATTTCGTACTTCTTATTTCATATTTATAATCACACTCTTTTAAATTTATAAGGATAAACTTTTCCTGAAGCCCATTGCGCTACATACAAATTATGTTCATCATCAACACACACATCATGCGGGTTTTTAAATATTTTTTCCGCTTGCGACATCGGTTGCAAAACGCCGTTTGTATAAACCGGTTCACTACCGCCAATATTTGAAACCACTTTATTATCCTTATCTAAAATCGTTACAAACCCGCTCCCATCCTTGCTCAAATCGGGCGAGCGCAAAACGGCTGCATATAAATAATCATCTTTTATAACCGGCCTACAAACACATGCGCCTGGTAAATGAATCGTTTCAAGCAATTCTCCATTCATCGTAAAACGTTTAAAACAATTGCGCGTGCGATCAGTTATTAATAAAGTTGGTTTGTCTTTTCTTCTGTCGATTACGATTCCGTGTGCGTTGTCTAAGTGCATTTCGCCTTCGCCTTTTCCACCAAAATAATTTTTCAATTTTCCGTTTTTATCATAGTGCATTATATATTGCGCGCCATAACCATCAGCAATAAAAAAATCTCCGTTTGTATCAACAGTTGTTTCTGTCGGCACAAATTCTTCAATCTTTTTATATGCACCGGTTTCTAACGGTGCATCAATCGTTAATAATATTTTTCCATCCATTGTTGTTTTATAAACCTGGTGTTTTACTGTGTCGGTTACAAATAAAAATTCAGTTCCGTTTTCATTTACCAACGTTAATCCGTGAGCGCCGGGAAAATCATGTCCCCAATAATCAAGCAGCTTTCCTGATTTATTATAGATGAGCACATTGTTTTTTGTTTCATTGGTTAATAATAAAATCCTGCCTTTTGCATCCTGCACCATTTCATGACAATCATTAACAGGATGCTCTGCAGGATTGAGTTTGCCCCAATCTGCATCCATTGTATAACGCATATTATTATGGCCATAAATTGTTTGCTCCGGCTTTGCAAAAATATTTTTTGTAAAATAAAAACTGCCAGCAAGCAAAGTAGAACTCTTAATAAATTTTTTTCTATTCATGATTGTTGAAATTTATTTTCTGACTGAATTTCCTGTGTGTTATTAATAAATCATTCGCCGAATTTACCTGCGCCATAAATGACAGAGCTAGTCAAACAATGATTTATATAATTATTTAATTACTAATTCTTAATTATAATTATCAATTAATAAATTATCCATTATCAATTCAATCACGCCATAATTCCATCAATAACTTGCCCAGCTAAATCAGTTAAACGATATCTTCTTCCCTGGCTTTTGTACGTAAGTTTTTCGTGGTTCAATCCAAGCAAATGCAAACACGTTGCATGAAAATCATGCACGTGAATTCCATCTTTAATAATGTTGTAACCAAACTCATCAGTTTCTCCATAAACAATTCCACTCTTCACTCCACCGCCAGCCATCCAAATACTAAAACAACGCGGATGATGATCGCGGCCGTAATTTGTTTTTTCTAATTTGCCCTGGCTATAATTTGTACGGCCAAATTCTCCGCCCCAAATCACTAAAGTTTCATCCAATAAACCTCTTTGTTTTAAATCAGTTATTAATGCAGCAGACGCCTGGTCAACATCTTTCGCTTGCCCTGGCATATCTTTCGGAAGGTTGCTATGTTGATCCCAACCCTGGTGATACAATTGCACAAAACGAACACCATTCTCAGATAATTTTCTTGCAAGCAAACAATTTGCTGCATACGTTCCCGGCACCAAACAATCAGGGCCATACAACTTTACGATATCATCCGGCTCCTTCGAAGTATCAGTAATATCGGGCACTGCAGTTTGCATGCGATATGCCATTTCATACTGTTGAATTTTTGTATTGATTTCAGGATCGCCAAATTGTTTGTAATTGATATCATTCATTTCTGCAAGCTTATCCAACATTTTTCTTCTGTCTGATTTATTAATGCCTGCATGATCATTCAAATACAAAACAGGGTTTTCTCCACTGCTGAATTGAACGCCTTGGTGTATAGAATCTAAAAAACCATTGCTCCATAATTTTGAATAAACGCCTTGCCCGTTTCCTTTTCCGCGCGATAATAAAACACAGAATGCAGGCAAATTTTTATTCTCGCTCCCAAGCCCGTAACTCATCCACGATCCAAAGCTGGGGCGGTTTCCCTGCTGTGCGCCTGTTTGAAAAAAAGTTAATGCAGGATCATGATTAATCGCTTCGGTGTACATTGTTTTTATAATACAAATATCATCAACCACTTTTGCGGTGTGCGGAAAAAGATCGCTTATCCATGCGCGCGATTTTCCATATTGTTGAAAATCATAAACAGATCCTGCCAAGGGAAAATGCGCTTGAAATGCAGACATGCCCGTTAAACGCTGACCCATTCTTACTGATTCAGGTAAATCTTGCCCGGCCATTTCGCGCAGCTTTGGTTTGTAATCAAATGATTCCAATTGCGATGGCGCGCCATTTTGAAAAAGATAAATTACACGTTTTGCTTTCGGCGCAAAGTGAGGCATACCAAGCATTACAGAAGATACATCATCATCAGGTTTACTAAATAAATCTGGTATTAATAATGAACCAAGCGCAACGCTTCCCAAACCCAAACTCATTTGCGAAAGAAATTTGCGTCGATTAATATTTAAACTGTTTTCAATAATTTCTTTTTCCATTATTTATGATTTTGTAATGGTTTCTTCAAGATTGTAAATTGTTGTGATAACCTGCATTAATGCGGCTGCGGAAATTTTATCAAACTTTGCAGGCGAAGGAAATTCTCCAACAGCCAATAATTTATTTGCATCTTCTTTTTGCGCGTTGAATGTTTTTAATTCATCAGCATAATAATCATTTAAAATCTTTAATTCATTATCACTTGCTTTTCTGCAAACAATTAAACGAAATGCTTTTGCAATTTTATCATTTGTTGCTGTTTGTTCTGTTGATAATCTTGTTGCTAAAACCCTTGATGCTTCAAGCACTGTTGGATCGTTAAGCATTACCAAAGCTTGCAATGGCGTGTTCGTTTTTGATCGTTTTATTTCACACTGATCCCTGTTGCTTGCATCAAAAATTATCATTGCCGGTGGCGGCAAAGTTCTTTTTATAAATGAATACAAGCCTCGCCTGTACAAGCTATCGCCATGGTCTTGAATATACGTTGCCAATATTCCGCGGCCGGAAGTTGTTGCTTCCCACAAGCCTGCAGGCTGATAAACTTTTACACTTGGCCCGCCAATTGTTTTTGTTAATAAACCACTGCTGGACAAAATAAGATCGCGGACAAATTCTGCCTGGATACGAAATCTTGGCCCGTGAGATAAAAATATATTATCAGGATCAACCTTTAATTTATCTGGAGAAATTACAGATGATTGCCGATAAGTTGCAGACATTAATATTTTCTTTACAAGATATTTTATGTCCCAATTATGTTCCATAAAATCAACTGACAACCAATCTAACAATTCAGGATGTGATGGCAATTCTCCCTGCATTCCAAAATCACTTGCAGTTTTTACAATGCCTCTTCCAAAAAACTCCTGCCACAACTGATTAACGAAAACCCGTGCTGTCAGCGGGTTTCGTTTGTCGAACAACCATTCAGCCAAGCCCAATCTGTTCTTTGGAAAATTATCAAAAGGCAATATCGCTTTTGGCGTTCCGAAATCAACAGAATCGCCATGGCTATCATACACGCCACGGTTTAAAATATAAGTTGGCCGTGGTTTATCACTATCGCCCATCACAGAAACAATTAACCTGTTGGTATCTTTTTTATTAATAAAATGAAGAATGCCTTTTACATCTTCATTGGTAATTTCCATTAATGGCTTCTTTGCATAAGTTTCCGGGCCGCCAACAGTTGATTCCAATCCACGCTCCCAAACATTATTAAAGAATGCGAAAACCTGGTAATATTCTTTTTGAGAAAATGGATCATATTTATGATCATGGCAATGCGCACATTCAAGCGTTACGCCGATTAATGCGCGGCCAAAAGTGTTTGTGCGATCGGTCACATATTCAATGCGGTATTCTTCATCAATAACGCCGCCTTCTTCAGTTATTTTATGGTTACGATTGAAACCTGTTGCCAGCAATTGTTCTTTCGTTCCGTTTGGTAATAAATCGCCTGCAAGTTGCCACGTTACAAATTTATCGTAAGGCATATTTTCATTAAACGCATGAATTACCCAATCGCGCCATGGCCATTGCGTTCTTAAATTATCATCCTGGTAACCGTGAGAATCCGCGTAGCGCGCGAGATCCAGCCAATGCACAGCCATCTTTTCACCATAGGCCGGGCTTTTTAAAAGTTGATCAACAATTTTTTCATACGCATTCGGCGAAGCATCATTTAAAAAATTATCCATCATTTCAATTGACGGCGGAAGGCCTGTAATATCTAAACAAATTCTTTTTAATAAACGTTCTTTATCAGCTTCATCATTGGGTTGTAATTTTTTTTGTTCCAGTTTATTTAAGATAAAATAATCAATCTCATTCTTCGCCCATTTTTTATTTTCAATTGCTGGTAAAGGTTTTTGTTTTGGTGAAGTAAAAGCCCAGTGCTTTTCATACTTCGCGCCTTGCTTGATCCATTTCTTTAAAATAGAGATTTCACTTTCTGATAATGCTGGAAGGTTGCTTGATGCAGGCGGCATTATTTCAGAAGTATCTTTAGAAGAAATGCGCAAATACAATTCTGATTTTTCAGGAAAGCCGGGAACAATGGCATGTGCATCCGGATTATCTTTTAATGCTTTATAAGCTTCGCCCTCAATATCCAGTCGCAGCCCGGCTTTGCGCTTGTTTGCATCCGGGCCGTGACATGCATAACACTTGTCTGAAAGTATGGGCCGCACATTAAAATTGTAACTGATTTCATCCGGAATATTTTCTTCCGTTGTAGAAGATGCACGGTGGCAGGATTGCATCATAAAAACACAACCGCAAATAATAATTATTAATAAGAAGATTATTTTTCGCATGGCTATAACCGTTAGTTCTAATGAAACTTCTTTAAAAAAAGAATATTAAAGAAGTAATTTAATTACTAAAAACTTTATCTTGAAATAATGTTTAACTGGTTATCAGGATTCAAGATAACGAATTTTACTGTACAAGTTTATACCTGTTCATAATTCTTTGATTCGCGTTAATATTATTAATAATTTAGAAAATTTAATTGAAACAATTATGGTTAAACTTTTTATGATATTGATTGGTTGTACTCCGGCAGGAAGGCACACAGAACAACATGATGTTTTTTTTGGTGTTGGAAAAGAACCGAAAGATTTGATACCCGAAATGATTAGTTTTTGGCCGGAAGCGAAAGGAAAACTTCATGTTGATGGCTGGCGCGAAGTAAATTTTGTTGACAAATATAAAATTACCGTAGAAGTAAAAGATGTCCGCGATCCTGCGCCGGATGCGGATATTAATAAACTTTTTTTTATAAATCTTGGTGGTTATAAAGTGAATGAGTTCGAAGAATTTCATTATAAAATGCTGGCAGTTGGCAAACATAAAGGCGAAGCAATACAGCAATCGAAGCAAACTGCTTTTTATAAACATACTGGCTATAAAGGCGCAACATCCCACGTGGATGATAAATATGGAATTGATGTTGACGATGCTTATGAAATAACAGATATTTTACCGCCTGCATTAAAACATAAATACAAACTGAATATTTTACCCGTAACAAATGCAGGCGTTGATGAAATTCATCTTGGTTATTTTATGCTGCATAAATTGTAATTAGTAATTATTAATATTACATTTTTCCAGGCATCGCATCCATCATTTTCATCGGATCATTTTGAAGATTGAATTGCAAAACTTTAATATCGAGCTTTTCAATTTTATTAATGCCTTCTTTTATTTTTATAAATTGGCGCGGCTGAATATTTCTAAAAATTTGTTGCGTTCCTGACGTTGGCCATTTTATTAATAGCTCATCTATCATAGTTGCTTTACCAATACCAATTTCTTTTTGAAATGGAGAACAACCAAAACTTCCACCGGAATTTACGTCTCTGTAAACAGATCTTTTTATACCATTTTCAGTAAACGTTAAAATGATGTGCGCGCCAATTGCAGAACGGTTTGTTTGAACGCCTTCCAATAAAATACTTATCCAGTTATTGTCATTTTGTCCCGGGTTTTTATAGAAAGCATTATAATATGCATCGCCTTTAAACGCACCACCTGTTTCAACAAAAATATCCTGCGTGCCATTATTATCAATATCCGCAAACGCAACGCCATGGCCTTTTTGAAGGTTTCCTGTTCTTGAAGAAGCAGTTACATCAACAAATTTTTTTCCTTCAATATTCTTAAACATTTTATTTGGAATAAGCGATCTGTAATCAGGATTTCCGGTTCCTAAATACATATCTAACCAACCATCATTATCAATATCTCCAAAGTTGGAACCCATTGAAAATATAGATCTGTCAAGGCCGGTTTCTTTAGAAACATTTGTAAACGTTCCATCTTTATTATTCCTGTATAAATACATTTTACTTGCATTTCCCGTTGGCATATTCAATGCATCTTCAGCAGCAACCTTCGATAAAAATCCCTGGAAATCGTAACCGCAAACAAAAATATCCGGCCAGCCATCATTGTTATAATCCCAAAACCATGTTGGAAAAGTATAGGTTGTATCCTTATCCAAACTAGCTTGCGTTGTAGCATTTTCAAAATGAGGAATGTTTGATTTTGTTGCTTTGTTTTTTAATAAAATTTTACCACCATTAAGCATAGAAATAAAAATGTCCGGCCAGCCATCATTATTATAATCACCTGCAATAACTCCTTTCATAAAACCTGTTAACTCCACTCCTGCTTCTTTTGAAACGTTCTTAAAAGTGCCATCATGGTTATTAATAAATAATTCTGATGGATGCGGAAAATCAGGGCTTGAAGTTTCATTACCAATAAATAAATCAACCCATCCATCATTATTAAAATCTGCCCACGTTGCAGTTTGCGTAGGATGAAAAGACAATATGCCGCTTTCGACAGTTACATCTGTAAACGTTCCGTCGCCATTATTTTTTAATAAACTGTTTGGCTGTTTTCCATATTCGCCAAGCCATGCGCCACGCAAAACAAAAATATCTTTAAAGCCATCATTATTATAATCGGCTTGTAAAATATTAAGCCCGCCTTTTATTTTACTCAATCCGGATTGTTCTGAAACGTCAGTAAATGTGCCGTCTGCATTGTTTTTAAAATAATGCATGCCTTCATTCAAATCCCAGTTTGAAGTAATGATATCAAGATATCCGTCGTTATTAAAATCATCAACAATACTTCCGCCAGCTTCATTTTTTGTAGTGTTCAATTTTAGGTTGGCGGCAATGTCTGTAAAAGGTTTTATTTTATATGAAGAAGTGTCGGTGTCTAATCCTTTTATCAAAAATTCTTTCGGTACTTTTTGAGGATATTCTCAAATAATCATGTATGCAACATTCAATAACCATCTTGAAGCCAAATCAAATGAATCTTTTTGCAAAATCGTTTTATACATCTCAATTGCTTTTTGTGAAAAAGAAGGATCAGTATAAACGCCGGTGCTATTGATAGGAAAAATACATGAACCGGAAGAATGGTTATTAATACAATTATTTCTTTCGCCTAAACGCAAGTAAGCCAATGCCAGCGAGCTTCTTGCTTCCGAAGCCATTGTGTTTGTTGAGCTTTCGTTTTGCAATGATGCAACCAATGGTTCCAGTAAATCTATTGCTT
>JABDAZ010000034.1 GCA_013288945.1 Bacteroidota bacterium
ATTATAAACGGATTCATTTTTACTCTTCCACCAACAATTTTTGGCAATAAAAAATTTGAATCAATAAGATGAATGGCTATAAAAACACCGCCTGCTTCCAATGCCTGGTTCCCGGTTCCCTGCGCAAAAATTATGAACATACTTATTGCTGTTGCCGTATAAATTCCGAAATAAGGTATAAGGTTTAAAACCGCTGCCAGTAAGGAAAACAGCAATGCATATTTTATTCCGAGCAAAGAAAGCGCGGTGAAACTCAATAAAATAATCAAACCCATTTCTGCAAGCAATCCAACCATATAACCATTGATAACAACCTTTATATTTTTTACTACTTCTTTCACTTCAATACATTGTTCACGCGTAAAAAATGAAAATATAAATTGCCTTAATAATGCTTTATAATACAAAATAAAAAAGCTGAAGATCAAGCAAAAAATACTGATTACAGAAAGCTCCAGCGCGCCAACAAAAGTTGTTCCGAGCGTACCAATTCCGAAACTGATAATATCGTGAGATGATTTTGCGATGTAATCTTTTTGCTTGTTATCATCAATATGATATTTGTTGGAAATCCATGTGCGCGCATTTTGTAAAAGGTCTGCAAATTTTTCTTTTACCTGCGGCAATTCTTTTGAAAAACTTCCCAATTCTTTCGTAAAGAAAAACATCAAACCAGTAATAATAATTATAAAAAGTAAAATTGGAATTGCACATGCAATGCCACGCGGCACTTTTTTTCTTTCCAAAAAACTTTCGAGCGGCAATAATAAAACGGCAATTAAAAAGGAAAAAAATAAAGGGATAATAATTTCTCTTCCGATGTATAAAAAGAAAACAATTAAAAATACTGCATGTAAAATAAGTGCGAAACGGGCATAAAAAGCAAGCTTTGCAGTGGTGGTTGTTTTAAGCATAGTATTTATTAAAGTTAAAATCTATGCCAATCATTTTTTTATTTTTAAAATGATATAAAATCAGATTTCAAAACCATCATTAATTTTTTCTTTTGCCTGCGGCTGAATAAGTATGTAATTTATTTTTCCATACTTATCGCCAATAAGTTTTTTCATCCGTTCAATGCTTTCATTAATATTATTAATACTTAAATTTTCTTTGAAGGAAACAATGAGCACAATTAAAACTTCATCCGGCGATTGGTAGCTGGAAAATATGCGGTGAAATTTATTAACGGCTGCATCATTTTTTACCATATTAATAATGTCTTCTTCCGTTTTTTGCGATATACTTTCACCCATTAATAAACTCCGGCTTTCAAATGCAAGTACCATAGAAGTGCATGCGAGCAACACGCCAATACACAATGATGCAATACCATCAAAATATGGATTTTTAAAATACACGCTTAGTTGAAGGCAAATAAAAACAATCAAATTGCCGGTTACAGAAGCGCCATCTTCCAGCAAAACCATAAAGCTCGAAGGATCCTTGCTGCTGCGGATTGCCTGCCACAAAGTTTGTTCGCCACGCACTTTACTAAACTGTTTATAAGCAATAATAAAAGATGTGCTGTCAAGAATCATTGAAATGCCGAGCACGATATAACTCCATTTTAAATCGCTTGAAAGTGTTGGGTTTTTTATATGCTGGTAACCTTGATAAAATGAAATGCCCGCGCCCAATGCAAGTATTAATAAGGCAACAATAAATGACCAGAAATATAATTCGCGGCCGTAGCCAAAAGGATGTTGTTTGTCGCTTTTTTTATTGCTTCTGTAAATGCCGAGCAGCAATAATAATTCGTTTAAACAATCAACCAGCGAATGGATGGCTTCTGACGTCATCGCCGCACTGTGGCTTATTGCTGCTGCAAAAAATTTTGCGGCCGCAATGCCAATGTTGGCAACCAAAGCCGCATAAATAGAAAATTTTGATCTGTTCATTAATGGTTTATTATTAAATATTGTGCCTTGTTGTTAAGAAATATGGAACAAGGTTTTAAGTTTAAAAAAACAAAATCAAGAAATAAAATGAGAAACAAGAAGCAAGGAACAAGATTCGTGGAATAAAAAAATAAAGCGTTCAATTTTAATTACGGAAAATAATAAAGAATATTCAACAAGAAATATTCTTTATTAATAATAAAGCTTGAGCGAATGAAACTTTTTTTTAAAATCATATTGACAAATGATTATTAATATTAAAAATTGAACCAAATCTTCGTCGCTCATACTTCCTAGTTAATAACCGTTGCTTTCGCAAAATACCATACCTTTGCAGCCCGAAATTTGTTTTTCAACAAACCGGAAAATTTTATAATTATCAACTAAAAAAATACAAAATGGCTACCGTTACAAGGGAAAATATAAGCCTGCTTAATGACAAGATTACAGTGAAAATTGAAAAAGGCGATTACCTGCCGTCTTTTGAAAAAGCCTTGAAAGAATATGGCAAAAAAGCCAATATCCCGGGCTTTCGCAAAGGCATGGTTCCGGCAGGATTAATAAAAAAAATGTATGGCAATTCTGTTTTGACAGATGAAGTGTTGAGAACTGTTGAAAAAGAATTGACGAATTATATGACAACGGAAAAGCTGGACATATTTGCGCAACCGCTTCCTTTGCCAGAAAATGATGCAAGTAAAATTGATGCAAACACGCCATCTGAATATGCTTTTGCTTTTGAAGTTGGTTTAAAACCTCCGTTTGAAATTACTGATTTAGGCGCGGCAAAATTAACGCGTTATAAAATTGAAGTTTCTGAGCAAATGATTAATGAAGAAGTGGAACGCCTGCAATTGCGCAATGGCAAAATGAAGGATCCGGAAACTGTAACCGGCGATGATAATGTGCTGAATGTTGTGTTTACAGAAAGCGATGCTGACGGAAATATTATTGAAGGCGGAATTAGCAAAGACAATTCTTTATTGGTAAAATATTTTTCTGAAAGCTTCCGCAAAAATTGGATCGGAAAAACAAAAGATGATTTTGTAGTGTTGCAATTGCCAACTGCATTTGATGAAAAAGAAAGAGAATGGATTATAAGTGATTTAGGTTTTTCAAAAGAAGATGCTGCATCAAAATATTTTAAAGTAACACTTACAAAAGTTGGCTTGGTTGAAAGGCCGGAATTAAATGAAGAATTTTTTAAGAAAGTTTTTCCTGCAAAAGAAATTAAAACAGAAGAAGAATTTCGCGCAGCTTTAAAAGACGATATTCAAAAACAATTGGACACACAAAGCCGTAACCAGCTACAGCATTCAGTTTACCACGAATTATTAAATGATACAAAAATTGAATTTCCAGAAAATTTTTTAAAACGCTGGATTCAAAGTGGTGGCGAACAACCAAAAACGCCGGAAGAAGTGGAGCAGGAATTTCCAACTTTTGTTAACCAGTTGAAGTGGACATTAATCGTTAATAAAGTAGTTGATGAAAATAAAATTGATGTAACTGCCGATGACATTAAAGCTTCTGCAAAAAATCAATTATTAAGTTATATGCAAGGCCAGGTTGTGGATGAAGAGCAACCATGGATTACTGATTACATTAATAAAATGATGCAGGATAAAAAATTTGTAGAAGAAACGGTTCATCGTTTACAAACTGAAAAAGTTTTTGATTGGGCCGAAACACAAGTAAAGCCAACAGAAAAAACAATCAGCATTGAAGATTTTAATAAAATGCAAACGGAACACCAGCATCATCATCATGAATAGTTGACGGTTGACAGATGACAGTTGACAGAATAAAGATTTGCAAACGTACAATTGAATATTTCGATTGTACGTTTTGTTTTTCAGTATAATGTTTATTTGAACATTAAAAGCTAATAACTGCCAACTGTAAACTGTTAATTGCAAACTGATCCGCAACTCTGTCAGTTTTTTGGCAGTTTGAAAGTTTGGACGGAGATTTGAAAGACAAAAGCTTATTCAGAATCTAAATCCCGAATCATAATATGAGCACACAAAAAGAATTTGAAAAGTACGCCGTAAAACACCGGGGTATTTCCAGCAATACTTTAAATGATTATAACAAATACAACGTTACAAACCTTACTCCCAACATTATTGAAGAACGCCCGATGAATGTGGCTGTGATGGATGTTTACAGCCGGTTAATGATGGACCGCATTATTTTTTTAGGCTATCCTATTAATGATGAAGTGGCGAATATTGTAACTGCACAATTGTTATTTTTAGACAGTACAGATCGCCACCGCGATATCCAGATGTATATTAATTCTCCTGGTGGAAGCGTGTATTCCGGCCTTGGCGTTTATGATACGATGCAATATGTTACGCCTGATGTTTCTACGATTTGTATTGGTATGGCAGCTTCTATGGGACAGGTATTAATGTGCGCCGGAACAAAAGGAAAAAGAACTGCGTTGAAACACAGCCGAATTATGATGCACCAGCCAAGCGGCGCAATTGGCGGCCAGGCAAGTGATATTGAAATTACCGTGAATGAAATAAGAAAATTGAAAAAAGAATTGTATGAAATAACTGCATTCCATACAGGGAAAACTGCGAAGCAAATTGAAAAAGACAGCGACCGCGATTATTGGTTAACTGCTGAAGAAGCGAAAGAGTATGGTTTGGTTGATGAAGTTTTATTAATAAACCCGCGTAAAGAAAAGAGAGATCAATAATAAGATTGCTCAGTAAAGAACCAAAAGTATAAGAGTGCGACGCAACCAATGATGATTAATAACAATTGCTGACTCAATAATAATTTTTAAAAAACTGAATTATGAATTACGCTCAATATATGTTTAAGCCCTTTAAAATGGACGATGAAGAACCTGATGAAAAAGAACCAAAAGAAGAAAAAAATCAGGATGCCGGCATGCTGATGAAGAAGATGGAAAAATATTTTTTTGAAACAAGAAGCGTGCAATTGTGGGGGCCGGTAGATGATAAATCTGCGCGTGATATTGTTACAAAATTATTATTGCTCGATGCAGATAAACCAGGCGAAGAAATAAAATTTTTTATTAATAGCCCGGGTGGAATGGTAACCAGCGGAATGGTAATGTACGATACCATGAAAATGCTGAAAAGCCCTGTGAGCACGATTTGTATGGGATTGGCTGCATCAATGGGTTCCATATTGTTAAGCGGCGGAACAAAAGGGAAACGCTATATTTTTCCGCATGGCGAAGTGATGATTCACCAGCCAAGTATTGGCGGGCATTATCAGGCAGTGAGCGCTGATTTGGAAATACAGGCCATTCAAACAAGAAAAACAAAGGAAATTGCAGCGCGGATTTTGGCAGAAAATTGCGGTAAAAAATTTGAAACAATTATGAAAGATTTTGACCGCGATTATTGGATGGACGCGAACGAATCGATAAAATATGGCATCGTTGACCAATTGGTTGACAAGCTGTAAATATATTTTTATTAATAAATCCCAAAGGCCGGAATTATGCGTTATTAAAACCGGTTTTTGGGATTTTGATTTGGCAGATAAGTTGGGTAACTTTACATTCATTTTAATTTAAGATATAATGGCAAAAAATTCGTTGCATTGTTCATTTTGTGGCCGCAGCCGCGATGAGGTAAAAATCCTTATTGCCGGCCAGGAAGGCCATATTTGTGAAAACTGTGTAGAACATGCGCAGGAAATTATTCAGCAGGAATTGCTGATTAAAGATGATAAAACCACAACCACACAATTTAAATTAACGGTAAAAAAACCGATAGAAATAAAACGTTTTTTGGATGAATATGTAATTGGCCAGGATGATGCAAAAAAAGTGCTGGCAGTTGCTGTGTACAATCATTATAAAAGATTGCAGCAAAAAGTTGCCGATGGCGATGTGGAAATTGAAAAGAGCAACATTATAATGGTTGGAGAAACAGGAACCGGAAAAACATTGCTTGCAAAAACAATTGCCAAATTATTAAATGTTCCTTTTGCGATTGTGGATGCAACTGTTTTTACAGAAGCTGGTTATGTTGGTGAAGACGTAGAAAGTATTTTATCAAGATTATTGCAGGTTTGTAATTATGATGTAACTGCTGCTGAGCGTGGCATTGTATATATAGATGAATTGGATAAAATTGCGCGCAAAGGCGATAATCCATCCATCACGCGTGATGTAAGTGGCGAAGGTGTTCAACAAGGATTATTAAAATTGCTTGAAGGAACTGACGTGCTTGTTCCGCCACAGGGTGGTAGAAAACATCCGGAACAAAAATTGGTAAAGATCAATACACAAAATATTCTTTTCATTTGTGGTGGTGCGTTTGATGGCGTTGATAAAATTATTGCGCGCCGCATTAATACAAACGGAATTGGCTTTAATGTAAATAAAGATCAGCAGGAAGCGGCGAAGAAAAATTTGTTGCAGTTTGTTAATGCGCCCGATTTAAAATCATTCGGGTTAATACCCGAATTGCTTGGGCGTTTGCCAGTTGTTACACATTTAAATCCGCTTGATAAAACAACATTGCGTTCTATTTTAACAGAACCAAAAAATTCATTAATAAAACAATACCAGCGTTTGTTTGAGATTGAAAATATTAAGTTATACATTGATGATGATGTGCTTGATTTTATGGTCGAAAAAGCGCTCGAATATAAACTCGGTGCGAGAGGTTTGCGCAGCATTTGCGAAAGCATTTTAACCGACGCCATGTTTGAATTGCCTTCATCAAAAGAAAATAAATTTCATGTTGATTTGGAATATGCGAAGAAGAAATTTGACAAGAGCAAAATGAGTTTGCTAAAAGTTGCGTAGGAAAAAATAATTATTAATAAAATAAAAAACGTCAGAAAATATTTTGGCGTTTTTTATTTTTGAGAGATATTCTGAGCTGCAGATTTATAGTTTATTCATCTGCGGCGTTTAAAAATCATTAATAAAATTTCTATGCAGGATTTAATAGAACGCTTGCTGGCACAGGGCCTTACAGAAGAACAAGCTTATAAAGCCATTGAAGTAATTAAGAATTTTACCAAAGAAAAATTCCCGCTTTTCTCCGGGCCAATCGATAAGTTGTTTGATAAATATTCACCGAAAGATGAAGATGATTTTATGCCGTGAATGAAACGATGATCGTTGGGCGATGGCGGATGGCCGGAATACAATTGTTGTGTTTCAATAAAGTCGAACAACGGCCAACAATCATCGGCCATCTTTTTCCGCAATCAATCCTTCAACACTTCTCTCGCAATAACAATTTTTTGAATTTCCGAAGTGCCTTCGCCAATGGTGCAGAGTTTACTATCCCGATAAAATTTTTCTACGGGAAAATCTTTTGTGTAACCATAACCACCAAATATTTGCACGGCATCTGTCGCCACTTTTACAGCCACTTCGCTTGCATAATATTTTGCCATGGCAGACTCTTTCGTTAATCCCATTCCTTTATCTTTTCTGTCAGCAGCTTGCAGTGTTAATAATTCTGCAGCCATAATTTCAGTAGCCATATCAGCAAGCTTAAAAGAAATTCCCTGGAAAGATGAAATTGGCTGATCAAACTGGTGGCGTTCTTTTGAATATTTTACAGCAGCTTCATACGCGCCTTTTGCAATGCCTAAAGAAAGTGCGGCGATAGAAATCCTTCCGCCATCTAAAATTTTTAATGATTGTTTAAAACCATCGCCCACTTTTCCCAACCGGTTTTCATCCGGAATTTTGCAATTATCAAAAATCATTTCGGCAGTTTCGCTGGCGCGCATGCCAAGTTTGTTTTCTTTTTTTCCACCACTAAAACCTTTTGTATTTCGGTCAACAATAAATGCTGTTGCATTATTTTTTGATCGCGGTTCTCCAGTACGCGCAATTACTACTGCCACATCTCCGCTCCTGCCATGTGTTATCCAGCATTTCGTTCCGTTTAAAATCCAATCGTCACCATCTTTTGTTGCGGTGCATTTCATATTGCCCGCGTCGCTGCCGGTGTTGGGTTCTGTTAATCCCCAAGCGCCGATATATTCTGCCGTTGCTAATTTTGGTAAATATTTTTTCTTTTGATTTTCATTGCCAAACATTAATATATGATTTGTGCAAAGCGAATTATGCGCAGCCAAACTCAATCCGATAGAACCACATACTTTTGAAATTTCCTGGATGATGGCTACGTACTCAAAATAAGTCAAACCAGCGCCGCCATATTCTTCCGGCACCAGCACGCCCATTAATCCAAGCTTGCCCATTTCTTTAAAAATTTGTACGGGAAATTCCTGGCTTTCGTCCCATTCCATTACATGCGGCTTAATATATTGTGCGGCGAAATCGGCTGCGGTTTGTGCAACCTGTTGGGTCAGTTCAGAGTGTTGAAAATTCATGGCGCAAATTTTAATTCACAGGGGTTTTTTAAAAAAGCCAGGAAATAGCAAAATGCTATTTCCTGGCAACTGGCAAACAATCATTACTAATTTAACCAACAGAAAAAACTGTTGTGTATACAAATATATACATTCTTTAAAAAACTAACAAACGTTAGTTAGGGTTTGAAAATATTTTTTCCTTCTCCTATTCTTAATTATTCCACTTTCAAATAAGGCGCAACCTTCTTAAAAATCTCCGGCGTTATTAATGCAATTTGCTGCACATCATTTACTGATTTGAATAAACCATGTTGGTTTCTGTATTGAATAATTGCATTTGCCAGATTCCATTTTATATATGGATGTTGTTTTAAAATATTTGCGTCGGCCGTATTAATATTTATCTTTTTTACTTCATTATTTGTTTTTAAAAATGGTTTTATTTTTATAAATGTTGAATCTGGCAACGCATACGTTTCTGCAATTTGATCAACAGCATAAAATCCGCCAAGCCGTTCGCGAAAAGTTATAATGCGGTTTGCCAGTTTGTTGCCGATTCCCGGCAACTGCATTAATGTAGTTGTATCTGCATTATTAACATCAATGATTTCACCACGATAATTTTTTTTGTTTGATGAATTATTAATAGAAGAAACGATCGAGGTTTTATTAATAACTGAAGTTTGATTTTCAATTTTTACATAAGGCGATAATCTTTCATATTCATCATCATGCAAACCATAAATTTTTTTCAAATCTTCTGCTGAGCGAAACTTGCCACCTTTATTAATATAATTTAAAATGGTTGAAATCGTTTTGTCACGCAAGCCTAATCGCTTCCATTGTTCCGCAGAAATTGTATTGGGATCAAAATAAAATAATTCAGTTTTTGTTGCAGAAGAATTATTATAAGATGTCGTTGCAGAATTTTTATTAATAAAAGAAGCAGCAGAATTTTCAATTTTTACATAAGGCGATAATCTTTCAAACTCATCATTGTGCAAGCCATAAATTTTTTTGAGATCATCTGCTGAACGAAACTTGCCACCTTTATTAATATAATTTAAAATAGTTGAAATCGTTTTATCACGCAAGCCCAATTTTTTCCATTGCGTTGCATTAATACTATTTGGATCAAAATAAAACAATTCAATTTTTGCAGCATTTGAATTATTTTTTAATGGTTCAAAATTATTATTCTCATAATCATCAGCATGATTATTATAACGCGGAGAATCTGATTTTTGCTGAACTTTTAGCGTTGCAATTTCATTTTTAAATTGCTCAAATGCTTTTTGATTTTTCTCTGCTTTGGGTGTAGGAAAAAAATACGGAAGTATAAAAACAATTCCGATCAAACTTATTAATACAAAAATTCCAACGCGTTCTTTCTTTGTAAAAGAAAAATACGCACGTACTTTTTCAGGGAGCATAAGGTTTAAATTGATGTTCAAAATAAACTTCATTTTTTAGCTCACCAAATCATTAATTTTTATTTTATTAATAAAAAAAAAGGCTGCCTTTTTTAAAGGCAACCTTTGCTGATTTATAATTACAAAACTACTGTTAATAATACCTGTATGGCGGCGGATACGGCCTGTAACGCGGCCTGCGCACATGTGCACGTGGCCTTAATAATGGCATCTCTTTGCCTAAGCCAATTACCAAACCTGCATTAAGACTAAATTGTAAAACATCCGCTGGATAAGTTTCAACAGGTTGGCCGGATGAACTATTGCCTGCATAAAAACCTCCGTTTGATCCATCAACCGGCGCTAATAATTGCGCTTTTAAACGAAGGCCAAACCATGGCGTAAAATAAATATTTGTACCAGCCTGTACTCCCCAGGTAAATTTTACATCGTTTGCATTTTCAAGAATTCCCGGGGTAAAAATTGATGCACCAAGCATGGCACCAATAAAAGGGCGAACCGGCGAATTCGGAATATCAAATGTTTGAACAGGCCCGAGCATGATATAATCCAGGTTCAAATTGCCACTGCTGATTTTTGTAACGCCCGGCGCATTATTATTAAAATCATAAAAACCAGAAGTGGTAGACATGTGGCTGTACAATAAATCGAAACCAATCCTGCGGTTGATGTTAAATAAAAACGAACCACCAAAATTTGTGGAGCCATCAATTTTTGCATAGCTGTTATTAAAACCAACGCGGTCATTAAACGTGTAACCGGCTGTAGGCACAAATTCCACATAAGTCTGTGCAAAAATTTTCGCCGAACAAATAATAAGTGTTGCTAAAACGATCACCTTCTTTTTCATACCAGATAATTTTTTGTATTTAAGAATACGAATGAATAAAAAATTTAGTTGTTTATTTTGTTTTGATTAACCTGCGCTTAACACGAAACAATTTTTGATTAATGATTGCAGGTTAATGCTTTCAAATTTTATTTTTTTTGTACTTGGCATTTGTAATGCTAATCGTCAGCCGTTGCGTCGCACACTTGTACTTTTAGTTCTCTACTCAACTCAAGTTTTTCTGCTTAATCTCTTTTTAATTTTTACTTTTTATTTTTTAATAAATGTAATTGCTCATTAATAATCAACTGTACAAGTGTGCGACGCCCTTGAAGCTTAATAATTATTCATCTGCTTAGTACAAAATAATAACCAAATTTTATACCGCTAAGACTGGTTGGCAAAGTGAAAGTTTAAATATGAATTTCGAGCCCGTCGAACGCTAGCTTGGTTCCTTCCGGCAGCGAAGCGTGCACCAGCTCATGTTTGCCGAGCTGATGGCTGATGTGCGTGAAATAAGCTTTAGGAATTTGCAATTCATTAACCAAATCAATGGCTTCAGGAAGGCTGAAGTGGGAAATATGTTTGTCGTGGCGCAACGCATTTAATACAATTATTTCGCTGCCTTTTATTTTTTCTTTTTCTGCGTCATCAATTTTATTCGCGTCAGTTATATAAGTAAAATTTCCGAAGCGAAAACCAAGTACTGGCATTTTTAAATGCCATACTAAAATTGGTATAATGGTAATATCGCCGATTGTAAATGGCTCAACAGTAATCGTATTTAATTTTATTTCTGGCAGGCCGGGATATTTTGTTTCTGCAAATGCATAAGGAAATTCGCGGATGATGACTTCCTGCGTCATTTCATTTGCATAAACCTGCATTGGTTTTTTTGAAAAAAAATTATATGCGCGCACATCATCCAAACCTGCAATATGATCTTTATGCGGATGCGTAAAAATAATTGCATCCAACTGTTTCACATTTGCGCGCAACATTTGGTAACGGAAATCCGGCGTTGTATCAATAACAATTTTTGTTTTTTTTGATTCTATTAATACACTTGAGCGAAGCCGTTTATCTTTAGTATCGGTTGATGTGCAAACCTCGCAACTGCAACCAATCATCGGAACACCAGTGCTGGTGCCCGTTCCAAGAAATGTTATTTTTAATGAAGGAAAAATCACGGAGTGAAATTACGAAATAAGAAAGATGAATGTGAAAATTAGAAAAATGGCAATTGCGAAATGAATAATATTTTCCGGGATATTTTTCACATTTCCACATTGTCATATT
The DNA here is from genome assembly GCA_013288945.1 of Bacteroidota bacterium. Taxonomy (GTDB): domain Bacteria; phylum Bacteroidota; class Bacteroidia; order Chitinophagales; family Chitinophagaceae; genus Puia. The sequence continues at coordinate 11,808 of JABDAZ010000034.1, forward strand.
TCCACATTATTATCAGCTTTGTATTTTACAATGGCTTCATCATACATTTTTTTTGCATCGGGCGTTAATAGTTCGCGGTTAATATTTAATTGCGGGATTATATCAAGCAATGTATTAATGCGGCCTTCCATTTGCAAAAATTTATTCAGCACAATTACTTTACGTTCTTCTAAAATGCAATACCCACTTTGAAAATTCCCGCGTTCATACCGGACAATGTATGATGCTTCATCCAAAATTTTTTCAATTTTATCCAGTGTATTTTGAGTGTATTTCATTTGCGGATCATTAATAATTTATTAATGCAAAATTAAACATTGAATTACGCAAACAGCATTAATAATACTTTCAAATTATCCACAGCAAATCCAATTATTTGCTTGTCATTTTTATAACAGGAATGATCATTTCTTCCAAACTTATTCCGCCATGCTGAAATGAATTGCGGTAATAATTTGCGTAGTAATTATAATTGTTTGGATAACACAGAAAGCCATCTTCTTTCGCAAAAATAAAAGATGAATTTACAGTTGGCACCGGCAAACCAGCTTCTTTCGGATCACGAAATGCAAGAACTTCTTTTGTGTCATAATTCAGATTTCGCCCGTGTTTATAACGAAGGTTGGTTGTTGTTTGTTTATCACCAATTACTTTATATGCATTTTTTACGCGCACACTTCCATGGTCAGTTGCTAAAACAATATTGATTTTTTTATCGGCAATTTTTTTCAACGCCTGATGTAAAGGTGAATGTTCGAACCAGCTTGCTGTTAAACTTCTGTAACTTATTTCGTCGCTTGCCAATTCTTTCAACACTTCCATTTCAGTTCTTGCATGGCTAAGCATATCTACAAAATTGTAAACGATAATATTAATATCATTGCCCATCAAATTATGAATGTTGTTTACCAAATCCTGTCCGGCCTGGTGATTAACAACTTTTGTATAAGAGAACTTTAAATTTTCTTTTTTCAGCCGCTTCAATTGCGCGCGAAAAAAATCTTCTTCAAACAAATTTTTGCCGCCTTCTTCTTCATCATTTTTCCATTGCTGTGGAAATTGTTTTTCAATTTCAATCGGAAGCAATCCTGCGAAAACCGCGTTGCGGCTGTATTGCGTGGCAGTTGGCAAAATGCTGTAAAAAGTATCTTCTTCTAAAATGCGAAAGCTTTCTGCAAAAATTGGCTGAATTGCTTTCCATTGATCGAACCGCAAATTATCTAACAAGATGAAAAAAGTTGGAATGCCTTTTTCAACATGCGGCAACACTTTAAATTGAAACAATGAATGTGATAATATCGGCGCATCATCTGTTTTTGGTTTCACCCATTTTGCAAAATTGCGCGAGATGAATTTAAAAAATTCTGTATTCGCCTCCTGCTTTTGCGATTGCAAAATTTCACGCATTTCCGGGCTGTCACTTTTTTCCATTTCCAATTCCCAATACACTAATTTTTTATAAATATCCATCCAGTCATTGTAATCAGGATTGCTATTTAATGCCATAAATAAATGACTGAATTGTTGCTGATATGCCGTTGTTGTTTTTTCAGAAACAAGCCGTTTATTGTCAATAATTTTTTTTAAGCTAAGCAGCACCTGGTTTGGGTTTACCGGCTTTATTAAGTAATCGGTAATCTGGCTGCCAATCGCATCATCCATCAAATTTTCCGTTTCATTTTTTGTTATTAATACCACCGGAATTTGCTGGTTAATCTCTTTAATTTTTGCAAGCGTTTCAAGGCCCGTAATTCCCGGCATCGACTCATCCATTAATACAACATCAACATAATTTTCTTTAATAAAATCAATCGCGTCAAATCCATTTGTAATAGCGTTTACTTCGTAACCTTTATTTTCTAAAAATAAAATCTGCGATTGCAAACTTTCAATTTCATCATCAACCCAAAGAATTTTTCCTAATGACATGTATATCGTTTAAATTTTATTATTAATAACTATGAACCCAACTGAAAATCTTTATTCAACTTCATTGGCGTCGCACTCTTGTACTTTTTGTTCTTTATTGATATTTTGTTTTCAATTCATTTTTATAAATTGATTTTTTGCATTTTAATATCTCATCAAATTTAATTTATCCAAACTGCAATTGTAGCTTTGCAAACGCTTTTGAAGCGTTTTAACAAATATAAAACACAATGCAAGCAGCGTCCCGCAAAATTATTAATGATCCTGTTTATGGTTTCATCACGGTTGATAATCCGTTGTTGCTGCAAATCATTGCCCATCCTTATTATCAGCGTTTGCGCCGAATCCATCAAATGGCATTTGCGCATTTGGTTTATCCCGGCGCAGTGCATACGCGTTTGCATCATTCGCTTGGCGCTTATCATTTAATGTGCAATGCACTCGCCGAATTAAAAAATAAAGGTTTTGAAATTACTGCAGAAGAAGAATTGAGTGCAAAGATTGCCATCTTATTACATGATGTTGGCCACGGACCATATTCACACGGACTTGAAAATAAATTAATCAAAGATGTTCATCACGAATCCATTTCTATATTAATAATGCGCGTGCTTGATAAAGAATTTAATGGCCAGTTGCAAATGGCGATTAATATTTTTACCAACAATTATCACAAACGTTTTTTGCATCAATTGGTTTCCGGGCAATTGGACGTTGACAGAATGGATTACTTAATCCGCGATAGTTTTTTTACAGGTGTTTCCGAAGGCGTAATTGGTTATGATCGCATTATAAAAATGCTCACCGTTAATGATGGCGAATTGATGGTTGAAGAAAAAGCAGTCTATTCCATTGAAAAATTTTTAGTGTCAAGAAGATTAATGTACTGGCAGGTTTATTTGCACAAAACTGTTTTGAGCGCAGAAAAAATGCTGGTAAAAATTGTTGATCGTGCAAAAGAATTAATATCAAAAAACATAAAATTAAATTCCTGTTCAACCGTGCTGGATTTCTTTTTGCAAAACTTTGACAACAATATTGCAATAGAAGAACACTTAGATAAGTTTTGTTTGCTGGATGATTATGATGTGATGGGAGCAATTAAAAATTGGATTTTTCATGATGATAAAGTCTTGTCTTATTTATGTAAAAGTTTAGTGGATAGAAAATTATTAAAAGCAAAATTGCAGGCAGAACCTTTTGATGAAAATTATGTGCAGGAACTGAAAACTAAAATTTGCACGCAATTAAATATTACAGAAGAAGAAGCAAATTATTTTGTTTTTACAGGAGAAACAACCAACACAACTTACGATCCATCAGATGAGCGCATTAATATTTTGTTTAAAGATGGAAGCATAAAAGACATATCAAAAGTAGACAATGCTTTAATTCACCAAACACTCTCAAGGCCTGTTAAAAAATTTTATATTTGCTATTTGAAGGTTAGCTGATTGCAATAAGCCATTAGCTTTTTATTTTTTGTTTTTTACTTTTTAATTATTCAACAATGCAATTCTCTGCTTCACAAATAGCCTTATTAATAAATGGAAAAGTAGATGGCAATCCTGATGTTGCTGTTGGTTCTTTCGGAAAAATTGAAGAAGCCATTAATGGCCAGCTTGCTTTTTTAGCCAATCCAAAATATGAAGAACATTTGTATACAACCGGCGCATCAATAATAATTGTAAATGAAACGCAGGAAATAAAACAAACTATTAATGCAACATTAATACGCGTGCCCGATGCGTACACCGCTTTCGCAGCGCTGCTTTCCAAATACCAGGAAATTGTTGCGCAGCAAATGACGGGCATTCAGGAACCATCTTATATTTCAAAAAATGCAACGCTCGGTGAAAAAATATTTATCGGCGCATTTGCATACATCGGCGAAAATGTAAAAGTTGGCAACAACTCAAAAATTTTTCCCGGAACATTTTTAGGCGATAATGTAACGATTGGCAACAACAGCGTTTTGCATCCCGGCGTAAAAATTTATCATGATTGTGTGATTGGAAATAATGTTACAATCCACGCTGGTTCTGTTGTTGGAAGTGATGGTTTTGGTTTTGCGCCACAAGCCGATGGAAGTTTTAAAAAAGTACCGCAAATAGGAAATGTTGTTGTAGAAGATTTTGTTGAAATAGGCGCCAATGCTACGATTGATCGCGCAACGATTGGATCTACATTTATAAAATCAGGAGCGAAGTTGGATAACCTTATTCAGATTGCGCACAATGTTGAAGTTGGAAACAATACTGTAATTGCTGCACAAAGCGGCGTTAGTGGAAGTACAAAAATTGGCAACAACGTAATGATTGGCGGACAAGCAGGTATTGTTGGCCATTTACAAATTGCAGATGGCAGTAAAATAAATGCGCAAAGCGGCGTTACAAAATCAATCAAAACACCAAACAGTGCAGTCACTGGTTCGCCGGCATTTGATTATACAAGTACATTACGCAGCCAGTCTGTAAGCAGAAGATTGCCTGATTTAGAAAAACGCTTAAAAGAACTCGAAGAAATGATTAAGCAATTGCTTGCGGAGAAAGTTTGAGTTAAACGGCTCAATGTGAAAATGGCTCAATGTGAAAATGACTCAATGTGAAAATGATATTATTTGCAAACGTTGAGTTTTCTAAAACAAATTATAATCCGTTACTCGGGCGAAGTCGGGAATCTCATTCATTAATGCAAGATTGTTTTCAATCATTTTTGTTTTGCGCAAGATTTTCTCCTTCGAGGGAATGATGAGAAAAAAAATTGAATGATTAATGAAAAAGAATAACGAAATAAAAATCAGCGTTGAATAAAGAACAAAAAGTACAAGTGTGCGACGCAACAGAAGCTTAATTATTAATCAATTGCTAAGTACAAAAAATAAATTCTTATTAATAAAATATTTCCCAAAACTATTAATGAATAAAATTTCATGAGCGATAAAAATGCATTCATACAAGCCATTAATAACGGTTATACTTTTAAAAGTGAATCAGTAAAAATCGGAATTGGCATGCTCGACGGAGCGGCTGTAACCGGCGCCAGCATTAATCTTCCGCTGAAGACGATGAACCGTCATGGTTTAATTGCCGGCGCAACGGGAACTGGTAAAACAAAAACGTTGCAGATGATCAGCGAAGCGCTGAGCGATGCAAGTGTTCCCGTGTTGGTGATGGATATTAAAGGCGATTTAAGCGGACTTGGTGAGGCGGGAACGATTAATGATAAAATTGCGGAACGTTGTAAACTGATTGGGATTGATTATAAACCTGCTGCGTATCCTGTAGAATTTCTGACAATCAGTAATGAAAAAGGTGCAAAGTTGCGTGCAACTGTTACGGAGTTTGGACCGATTTTATTATCAAAAATTTTGGAACTGAATGATACGCAAGAAGGTTTAGTGGCGATGATTTTTAAATATTGTGATGATAATAAATTGCCGCTGCTCGATTTAAAAGATTTTATAAAAGTGCTGCAATACATCAGCAATGAAGGCAAGGATGAAATTGCAAAAACATATGGAAATATTGCGACAACTTCCACCGGAACTATTTTGCGCAAAGTGATAGAGCTGCAACAACAAGGCGCTGATACTTTCTTTGGTGAAAAAAGTTTTGAAGTAAATGATTTGATGCGCATTAGTGATGATGGGCGTGGTATTATCAGTATTCTTCGTGTGACTGATTTGCAGGATAAGCCAAAACTGTTTTCAACATTTATGTTGCAGTTGCTGGCAGAATTATATGCAAGCTGTCCGGAAGAAGGCGATTTGGATAAACCAAAACTGGTGTTGTTTATTGATGAAGCCCATTTGGTTTTTAATGAAGCAAGCGATGCATTATTAAAACAAATTGAAACGGTTATTAAACTCATTCGTTCGAAAGGAATTGGTGTTTTTTTCTGTACACAAAACCCGATGGATGTTCCGGCAAGTGTGCTGGCGCAATTGGGTTTAAAAATTCAGCATGCGCTGAGAGCCTTTACAGCAGCGGATCGCAAGACGATTAAACAAACTGCAGAAAATTACCCGGAAACAGATTTTTATAAAACAGAAGATTTAATTACCCAACTCGGTATCGGTGAAGCGTTGGTAACTATGCTTAATGAAAGTGGGATACCAACGCCATTGGTTCATTGCATGATGCGGCCGCCGCAAAGCCGTATGGATATTTTGATGCCTTCAGAAATTGATGGCATTGTTGTGCAATCAAAAATTGTTGCCAAATATAACCAGGTAATTGATAATGAAAGTGCGTATGAAATATTAACGGCAAAGTTAGAAGAAGCTGCAAAAAACAGCGCGCCAACAAATGCAACAACAGGCAAACCAGAACCATCAACGTTTGAAAAAATTATGAACAGCAATGTGGCGCACCAGGTTGAAAGAACTGCTGCAAGTATAATTACAAGAAGTTTGCTTGGCGCATTGGGTTTGGGTGGAAGAAGTAAAAGATAATTTTATTTCAACTGGATCATTCCGTTTTTATCAACCACAATTTTATTTTCGGCCTGGAGATGATTAATCACTTTCCAGGCTTTTTCTTTATTAATACCTGAAAGTTGTATTAATAATTCTTTTGCATCAAAAGTATTTGTTTGAACAACATTAATAATTTTCTGATGGATATTATTAAATTCTTCCGAAGATAGATTTATATTTTTTTGCCGCAAACAGTTATCGCAAATGCCGCATGGCTTTGCTTCTTCATCGCCAAAATAAAAGGCAATAAACTGGCTTCTGCATGCTGCATCTTTTTTTATATAATCAAGCATGGACGCAATGCGTTGTTTGTATTGTTCTTTTCTTTTTTTATACCTGATTTGATCGATACGTAAATCTTCTGCCTTAATCCTGTTCTGAATAAAAAATAATTGCGGAGAATCTTTTTGCGGAACATAATTAATAATTCCAAAACTACTCAACTGCTTCAACTGATTTATTACTTCGTTAATATCTTTTCTTAATAAATAAGCGATTGTTTTTTCATGAATAGAAACTGGCTGATCAAAAATTCCACCGTAGGTTCTTAATAATGTTTTTATAATAGGTTCTAACAATAAATTATTTTTTTCAAAATCATAAAGCAATTCTTTGCTGGTTGTAAAAACAATTTTTGATGGCAAAAAAACCTGTTCGTTAAATGACAATAATTCTTCCTGTTCCAATGCTTTTAATGCATACACAACCAATTGAGAATCTACCTTAAATTTTTTTATAAAATCATTGATATCAAAATCATAATAGTTGCCTTCGCCGCTACCAGACGGGATTTGCAGGTAATTCATTAATGACTGATAAACGATGCGAATGTTTTCTAAAGATGGAAAATGTATATCAGGCAACAATTGCAAATCTGCCAACTCACGATCATTATATAATAAAACAACGTACGCTTTTTTTTCATCACGCCCTGCGCGGCCTGCTTCCTGGTAATAATTTTCAATGCAATCAGGAACATCAGCATGCACAACAGTTCGAACATCCGGTTTATCAATGCCCATTCCAAAAGCGTTGGTGCAAACGATAAGGCGCGTTTCATTTTTTATCCATGCTTCCTGTTTTTTATTTCTTTGTTCATGCAGCAAACCTGCGTGATAATAATCTGCATTAATAGCATGCATATTTAATAAATCACTGATTTCTTTTGTGCGCCTTCTGCTTTTACAATACACAATGCTGCTGCCTGCAACTTTTTGTAAAATTTCCACCAGCTTATTAATCTTTACATTCACATTAAAAACACTGTAAGAAAGTGCAGGGCGTTCAAATGATTGACGAAAGATTTTTGATTGTTTGAATTGAAGTTTTTCGCAAATATCTTTTTGTACTTCCAATGTTGCAGAAGCTGTTAAAGCCAGTATTGGCGTGCCTTTCAGCTCATCACGTAAAGCAGCTATTCGTAAATATGGCGGACGAAAATCATAACCCCATTGCGAAATGCAATGTGCTTCATCAACCGCAATTAAATTTATATTGAATGATGGTAAATATTCTTTGAACAAATTTGTTTCTAATCTTTCCGGAGAAACATATAAGAATTTACAGTTGCTTTCGCTGACAACTTTCAACGTATTGATAACTTCTTTACGGTTCATTCCGGAATAAATTGCGAAAGCTGTAATTCCTTTTTTGCGTAAATGTTCAACCTGATCTTTCATTAATGCAATCAGCGGACTTATTACCAAACACAAACCATCTTTTGCCAATGCAGGAATTTGAAAACAAATTGATTTGCCGCCGCCGGTTGGCAACAATGCCAATGTATCTTTTCCCTGCAACACGGCATTAATAATTTCTTCCTGCAATGGGCGGAAGGAATTATGATTGAAGTATTGTTTTAAAATTTGCTGCGGGGAAATGTTCATGGTTAATAGTTCATGGTTCACAGGTAAATTCATTTTTACTAATAATGAACCATCAATTATGAACTAAATTAAACAACCTTTTTAATAAACAAACGAACTGAATTTGCTGCAAGTACGACATCGCTTAAACCCATAACCAGCGCGGCTATTGCTGGAGAAAGCAAACCAAATGCAGCAATTGGAATCGCGATTACATTATATAAAAATGCCCAGAATAAATTTTGTTTGATGGTAATGAAAGTATGTTTACCCAAACCCAAAGCAAGGGGAAAATTTTTTATCCCGTTATTCATTAATACAACATCGGCAGTTTGCACCGCAATGTGAGATGCATCGCTCATAGAAATCCCGATGGTTGCTTTTGCAAGTGCAGGCGCATCATTAATGCCATCGCCAATCATTGCAGTGGGCAATTCATTATTAAGCGTTGTTATTTTTCCTAATTTTTGTTGCGGCGTTTGTTCTGGAATTACTTTATCAATTCCAAGTGTTGCTGCAAGTATTTCACATGTATTTTTTTTATCGCCGCTTAATAAAATTGTTTTTATGTTTTTATTTTTAAAATAATCAATAACTGTTTTTGCTTCGCTGCGTATTTCATCTTTTACATCAATCCATCCTATTAATACATCATTTTTTATTACATAAATATTATGCGAATCATCGTTTGTTACATGTTTTGCCATTTGATAAGAACCAGCGCAGTAAACAGTTCCATCTTTTGTTTCTGCGCGCATGCCAAAGCCTTTTAGTTCTTCAATTTTTTTCCAGGAAATAAGTTGTTTCGTTTTCCACGATGCCGCTATTGATTTTGCAATTGGATGATTGGAATATTTTTCCAAAGAGAAAACGATTTTTTTAAATTCTTCTTCATTAATATCATCAACTGCCAACTGAAAATTGTCAATTGCAAATTCTCCTGTTGTTAATGTTCCTGTTTTATCAAAAACAACTTGCTTAATATTTTTAAATAATTCTAAACTTTTTGCATTGCGAAATAAAATTCCATTGCGCGCGGCGCGGCCAAGTCCAACTGCAATTGCGGCCGGCGTTGCCAAACCCATTGCACATGGACAAGCGATTACAAGGACAGCAATGCAACGCATTATGCTTGTCGTTAAATCGTGTAACAATAAATAATTTATTGCAAAAGATATTGCTGCAATTATTAATACAACGGGTACAAAAATGGCGCTTATTTTATCTGCAAACTGTTGCACTGGTGGCTTTTCGCCTTGTGCTTGTTTAACAAGATTAATAATATTTGAAAGCACAGAATCCGCTGCAGCAGCGGTTACCTGCGCTTTTGCAGTTCCGTCGATTAATAAACTTCCGCCGATTAATAAATCTTTTGCATGTTTTTCTATGGGCAAACTTTCACCAGTAATTATTGCTTCGCTCACACTTGCATCGCCCCATAAAATTTTGCAATCTGCAGGAACTTGTTCGCCTGATTTTATTAAAATAATATCGCCGCTTCTTAATTGATTTCCTTCAACAGGAAAAATAATTTCTTCGTGTTTATCATCAAACGCAATCATGTTTGCCATCACTTTTTGTGATTTAGCTAAACTGTTTAATGCTTTTTGTGTTGATTGGATTGTCCATTCTTCAATATAATTTCCTAAAAAAATTAATGTAATAATTGCGGCTGCAGTTTCATAAAATAAATAAGCTTCGCCAAGATTTAATATCGTTCCGATCAAACTATAAATGAATGCGGCACTTGCGCCAATGGCGATTAATACATTCATATTTGGCATGCCATTAATAATACTTTTAACAGCGCTTCTACCAAAAAAATTCATTCCAACAAAATACACGGGAATGCACAAAGCCAGTTGCAGCAAGGGATTCATCAACCAATGAACATGCACAAACATGTGCAGCATTAATGGAATCGTAAAAATCAAACAAAATAAAAACCGTTGTAAGTGTGTGGAGAGAAATTTTTTCTTTACATTATTTTTTGCTTCGCCGGTTTGCACATTGTATCCAAGCGATTCAATTCCTTTAATAATATTTTGCTGCGTTTTATTTTCATTAATATCAAAACTTACATCGCCGCCAATCAGGTTTACTTTAACATTTTGCAAACCTTCTTTTTGTAAATATTTATTAATCGTTAATGCGCAGTTGGAACAACTCATTCCTTCAACTTTCCAGTTCACTGTTTCCATGATAAAAATTTGTTGTGCAAATTTACGAAATGTAATATGGATGAGGGATTCGAGATGCGGAAAAGGATTGGGGTGCGAGTTGCGGGTTGCGAGATACGAGTTGCGAGATACGAGATACGGATACGAGTTGCGCGATACGAGATAAATTATATCAATTAAAAAATAAAATCTCTGGAGATGAATCGCGAATCTCGTATCTCGAATCCGAAGTCTTATCCAATATTTTTCATTTCCCGCTCCCACTTATCTTTGCAAAATGGAAATCGTTTTTGAATTAAAATATATTAATGCTGCTGCGCAAACATTTTTGCAAAAAACAACAAATAAAAAAGTGTTTGCTTTTAATGGAAATATGGGTGCGGGAAAAACAACTTTTATACATGCATTGTGTGATGCTAAAAAAGTGACAAGCCCGGTTGGCAGCCCTACTTTTTCTATTATTAATGAATACGTTTTTCCGGGTGGAAAGATTTTTCATATCGATTTATACCGTTTAAAAGATGAGGAAGAAGCCGTGCGCGCGGGTTTGGAAGATTGTTTATATTCCGGCGAAATTTGTTTTGTGGAATGGCCTGAAAAAGCAATTGAAATTTTTCCCGAAGAAACTGTTTTTATAAACATCGATTTGATTAACGAAAACACGCGAAAAATAACGATCGAATCAATCGCATAAATTGGTTTCAATTCAATTTAAAATTGTAATTTAACTGCCTCATTCTACCAAAAAAAAGTTACAGATAAGCCCGCAACATGTCTCAGCAAAAACCTTTTATAAGTACATCCTTCAGTTACGAAACATTAGAAGAAACACTTGATATTAAACCAAAGGGAACGCAGGTGCATATTGGCATTCCGAAAGAAAGTGCGTTCCAGGAAAACAGGATTGCATTAACGCCCGATGCAGTTGGCGTGCTTGTGAGCAACGGCCATGAAGTATTAATAGAACACAATGCAGGCGAGGCTTCGCATTATCCTGACAAAGATTATAGTGAAGCTGGCGCAAGGATTGTGTATGATAAATCAGAAGTGTATAAAGCGCCGGTGCTTGTAAAATCTGCGCCGGTTATGGAAGAAGATATTCCTATGCTGCAGATGAACCAGGTTATCATTTCACCCATTCATCTTTCTGTAATGAAAGCGGAATTGCTGGAGAAAATGATGGAGAAAAAAATCTCTGCGATATCGTTTGAAAATTTAAAAGATGATAGTGGAACTTATCCGATTGTGCGCAGCATGAGTGAAATTGCCGGAAGCGCAGTGATGCTTGTTGCAGGACAATATTTAGGTTCGGGCAATCATGGAAAAGGCGTTTTGCTTGGAGGTATTTCCGGTATTCCGCCAACAAAAGTTATTATTCTTGGTGCAGGTATTGTTGGTGAATATGCAGCACGTGCTGCGCTTGCATTGGGCGCGTCTGTAAAAGTTTTTGATAACAGTGTGTATCGACTAAAGCGTTTGCAAAATAATGTAGGGCAACGAATTTATACTTCTGTAATTGAACCAAGAATTTTATCCAAGCAATTAAAAACTTGCGAAGTCGCGGTTGGCGCTCTATCATCACAAAGCGGAAGAACGCCGGTAATTGTTACGGAAGAAATGGTAAGCAACATGCGCCCCGGAAGTGTAATTATTGATGTAAGTATTGATCGCGGCGGTTGTTTTGAAACTTCAGAAATTACTTCACATGAACATCCGATTTTTATAAAATATGGTGTGATACATTATTGCGTTCCGAATATACCTTCAGGTTTTGCGCGCACTGCATCGCATGCAATCAGCAATGTATTAATGCCATTATTATTGGAAGCTGGCGAAGAAGGCGGCTTTGAAAACCTTATCTGGCACAAGATTCATTTGCGCAGCGGTATTTATTTATTTAAAGGCGCACTCACAAATTTTCATTTAAGCCAACGCTTTGATTTGAAATATACAGATTTGAATTTGCTGATTGCAAGCCAGCGGTAATAAATTTATTTAAAAGATAAAATATCAATTTTCTCTTCGCAAAAACTATATTCCTGCACATCGTTTGAGCTAACGATTACCAAACGGTTTTTACAATAATCTTTTATTAATAATTGATACAAGTTAATTCCTTCTACATCTAAATTGGTGCACGGTTCATCTAATAATAAAACGGGTGTGTTGGAGAAAATTGCTTGAGCCAGTTTCACTCTTTGCTTCATTCCCGAAGAATAATAACGGATTTGTTTTTGCGCAGATTTTTGTAAACCTATTAATGAAATTATTTTTTCAATATTTATAGAAGGTAGAAATGGTTTGAAGTTTTGATGAAATTGAAGAAATTCTATTAATGTCATTTCTTCAACAACTTCGAGATATGGTGCAGCGATTGAAAGGTGTTGGTAAATGTTTTCAGGTGAGATTTGGCGGTTAGCTGATGGCTGTTGGCTGTTGGCCGATGGCCGATCTGTATTTTCAAAATTTTCTGCAACCTGTGAACTGTCAACTGTTAACTTATAATCAACAACGCCTTCACTCGAAGCAATTGATCCTGCAATGACTTGTAGTAAAGTTGATTTTCCAGAACCATTTGGGCCGGTTATCGCATATGCATGGCCATTAATAAATTCATAATTAACGTGACGGAAAATCCAGTCGCGGTTGAAGCGTTTGCCGGCATCAGTCAGCGTAATCTTCATCCATATTATTTTTGGAGTAGCGTTTAATAATGCCACGGCTGCTTTCACGGATGAAAGTAACTATTTCATCACGCTCATCTGTGGCAGGAAATTCCTCTTCTAAAAATTCTAATGCCTGGCTTGTGTTTAATCCTTTATTATAAATCACACGATAGATATCAAGAATGTGATTGATTTTATCAATCGTAAAACCTCTGCGTTTTAAGCCAACAGAATTTACTCCGGCATAACTCAATGGCTGGCGGCCAGCTTTTATGTATGGCGGAATATCCTTTCCAACCAATGAACCGCCGGCGATAAAAACATGAGAGCCAACTTTTACAAACTGGTGTATCGCGCACATGCCGCCAAGAATAACCCAATCTCCCAAAACCACATGGCCTGCCACTTGTGAATTATTACTAAGTATACAATTGTTTCCAATAATACAGTCGTGTGCAATATGGCTATATGCCAATATCATACAATTGCTGCCCACCGTGGTTTTCCAGCGATCTTTTGTGCCGCGGTGAACCGTTACAAATTCTCTTATCGTTGTATTATCACCAATTTCAACAGTAGTAATTTCACCATCAAATTTTAAATCCTGCGGGTCTGCAGATACAACTGCTCCGGGAAAAATGCGGCAGTTTTTTCCAATGCGCGCACCTTCCATTATTGTTACATTGCTGCCAATCCACGTGCCTTCACCAATTTCTACATTTTGATGGATAACAGAAAAAGGATCAACTTTTACATTAGTTGCCAGTTTAGCATTTGGATGAATGTACGTATGCGGATGAATCATCTGTCAGTTTGTTTTTTTGTTCCGGTGTTTTTAATTCTTTCTTTTATACGCCATTTTAAAAAAATCAGTTGCGGGTGTATAAATGTAATTATCAATTCCCAATTCTGCATTAATCAAATCTTGCTCATTAACAATTATCTTTTTACCAATTGCGCAACCAACTCAGCTTCTGTTGCAATTTTATTGCCTACATACACTGTTCCGCGCATTTCGCAAATGCCGCGGCGTATTGGCGACATCAATTCCATTTTTAAAATCATCGTATCACCAGGAACAACTTTTTGTTTGAATTTGCAATTATTAATCTTTAAAAAATAAGTATCGTAATCTCCCTGCGGCATTGCATTAATACAAAGCAAGCCGCCAGTTTGCGCAAGCGCTTCAACCTGTAAAACGCCCGGCATTACAGGGTTTCCGGGAAAATGGCCTACAAAAAACGGCTCATTAAAAGTTACATTTTTTATACCGACAATATATTGATCTGTAAGTTCAATAATTTTATCAACTAATAAAAATGGATAACGGTGCGGTAATGTTTTTTCTATTTGTTGTGTGTTATAAACCGGAGCCTGTGTTGGATTATACACCGGAATATTTTTTAAGTGTTTATTCTTTTTAATGTAATGCTTTATTTTTTTTGCAAAATCAACATTGGTAGAATGGCCGGGGCGATTGGCCATAATATGCGACTTAATCGGATAACCGATTAATGCCAAATCGCCAACCACATCCAATAATTTATGCCGCGCAGGTTCGTTGGAAAAACGTAATTCCAAATTATTTAAATAACCGCCACTTTTCACTTCCATTTTTTCGCGCTTAAATGCTTTTGCAAGGCGCGTCATTTCTTCATCAGTTACAGGTTTGTCAACAATAACAATAGCGTTATTAATGTCGCCGCCTTTTACCAGATTATTATCCAGCAACATTTCCAGCTCGTGCAAAAAACAAAATGTGCGGCACGGCGCAATTTCTGTTTTAAAATCATTCATCGATTTTAAACTTGCGTGTTGCGTTCCTAAAGTAGGGCTGTTAAAATCTATTAATGTGGTTATTTTATAATCAACGGAAGGCATTGCAACCATTTCCACACGTTTCTTTTCGTCGTAGTAAGTGATGTTTGTATCAATCGTGTACCAAGATTTTGCAGCATCCTGTTCTGCAACGCCGGCCTTTTCTATCATCTCCACAAATGGTTCAGAACTTCCGTCCATTATCGGCATTTCAGGCCCGCTGATTTCTATCAAACAATTATCAACGCCCATTCCAACTAGCGCAGCAAGTACATGTTCAACCGTGCTGATTTTAACTCCATTTTCTTCCAGCGTTGTTCCGCGAGAAGTATCAGTTACCAAATCACAATCACCTTTTATAATAGGCTGATTCGGTAAATCAGTGCGCTGAAACTGGTAACCAAAGCCAGGATTGGCGGGCTTCAACGTCATATCCACATTAATGCCGGTGTGCAAACCAGTACCAGAAACACTTATCGCTGTACTTAATGTATGTTGTTTATCCGGGTTAAAATTTAAATCCATTCTGTTTTATTAAGCGGACAAAGATACGATGCGGCGTCCATTTTACGTGATCAGTATTTTGATGTAATTACGAAATAAGAAGCATGAAGTACGAACTGTTTTTATTTATTAATACTTCGTATTTCATACTTCTAATTTTTAACTTACTCAAACGTCTTCTTCTCTTTCCAACATTAATATAGCGCTTTGCGGAACGATGTAATATTTTTCTCCTTCATACATTACTTCTGTTGCGCTGCTTAATAAAAAAATTGCGATATCGCCTTCCTTTGCCTGCAACGGAACATACTTTACCTGGTCTTCTTCATTTTGCCAGGGCTCACTATCAACAACCATTGGAATTGCGTAACCCGGGCCTGTTTTTATTACATAACCTTGTTGCACTTTTTCTTTTTCCTGAACGCCCGGTGGTAAAAACAAACCTGTGTTTGTACGTTCACTTGGTTTGGATAAACGGATTAATATCCTGTCGCCGATTACGATTAATTTTTTAAACTTATTGCCTGATGTTAAATGCATCTGATATTATTAATGAAATTTGATAAAAAATAAATCCAAAATTAAGTAATGAAACGTTAATGCAAATCACAGCAAACTATTGCCTGTAAAGTAATACGGAAGAATTATTAACAAAATATTAGACGCATAAAACTGTTACTGGCAAATGATTTAATTTTATTTGTACTTAAAATAAATTGAAAATGGATAACAAGAAACCGAAAATATTATTATGCGAAGATGATCAGAACCTTGGCATGGTACTTAAAAATTACCTGGAACTGAATGATTTTGATGTAACACTTGAACGCGATGGAAGGCTTGGCCTCGCTGCATTTCAGCGCGAAAAATTTGAATTGTGTTTGCTTGATATAATGATGCCGCACATGGATGGTTTTACTTTGGCGGAAGAAATCCGCGATGTTGATCCTGATATTCCTTTATTCTTTTTAAGTGCAAAAACAATGAAGGACGATATTATACAAGGATATAAATTGGGCGCAGATGATTACATCACCAAACCTTTTGACAGCGATGTTTTATTATTAAAAATAAAAGCCATCCTGAAACGCAATGAGGATATGAACAAAGAATCTGAGAATAAAGAATTTGATA
This sequence comes from Bacteroidota bacterium, assembly GCA_013288945.1. Taxonomy (GTDB): domain Bacteria; phylum Bacteroidota; class Bacteroidia; order Chitinophagales; family Chitinophagaceae; genus Puia. The sequence goes on from JABDAZ010000034.1 coordinate 28,384, forward strand.
TGGGTTCATATCATTTTCATCCAAAGCTGAGGGAACTTAGCCACAAAGGCATTATGCAAACATTATCTCCAAAAGAAAATGAGTTATTAAAAATGCTTGCAGAACATATGAATGATTTGTTGCCAAGAGAACATGCTTTGAAGAAAATCTGGGGCAGCGATACTTATTTTAACGGAAGAAGTATGGATGTATACATTGCAAAACTGCGCAAATATTTAAAAGACGATCCAACAATTGAAATAGTAAATATTCATGGAAACGGTTTCAGGTTGGTTGCTCCGCAAGTTGTCTGAACTGTGATTTTTTTTGATTAATATGATTAATGGGATTGAAAATTTTCAATCCCATTTTTTATTTAAATAATTTTTTATTGATTGTCGATTAATAAATATTTGTTTGTCAAAATAACAAATGCCCGCCACTTTCAGATGATGGTTTTCTTCCCAAATGTTCATAAGCTTTTGCGGTTGCTTCTCTTCCGCGCGGTGTGCGTTTTATAAATCCTTCCTGTATTAAAAATGGTTCGTACACTTCTTCCAAGGTTCCTGCTTCTTCTGCAACTGCAGTTGCAATGGTTGTAATTCCTACCGGGCCGCCTTTAAATTTTTCAATAATCGTTAATAAAATTTTATTATCCATTTCATCCAGGCCGTGTTCATCCACATTCAATGCGCGCAAACCATGTTGGGTAATTTCATGATCAATAATTCCATTGCCAAGCACTTGTGCAAAATCGCGCACGCGCCTTAATAAACCATTTGCAATTCTTGGTGTGCCGCGGCTTCTGCGTGCAATTTCGTTTGCTGCATCAGAAGTAATTTTTGATCCCAAAATTCCTGCGGAACGCAACACAATTTTATATAAAATTTCTGCAGTATAATATTCCAATCTTGATTTTATGGCAAAACGGGAAAGCAATGGCGCGGTTAATAATCCGCTTCTTGTAGTTGCTCCAACCAATGTAAATGGATTGAGATTGATTTGAATGCTTCGCGCATTTGGCCCTGTATCAATCATAATATCCAAACGGTAATCTTCCATCGCCGCATATAAATATTCTTCAACAACATTACTCAGGCGATGGATTTCATCTATAAACAAAACATCGTTTGGTTCGAGGTTCGTTAATAAGCCAGCAAGATCGCCAGGCTTTTCAATTACGGGGCCAGATGTTTCTTTAATATTAACGCCGAGTT
>JABDAZ010000035.1:0-12131 GCA_013288945.1 Bacteroidota bacterium
CGATGCCAACCATGCTTTTGCAAACCCAAGCAACCCGGCGTTTGACAAAGATGCGAAAGCTGATGCTTATCAAACAACACTTTCATTTTTAAAAGCAAGAATAAAATAATGCTTTTTTATCTTATTAATAAAAAAAAACCCGGTTGATTAACCGGGTTTTTTTATTGAAATTATTTATTAAAGTATAAGTCTATTTAATATAGGAAACTGCGTTGTATGCTGGCTTTAAACGAAAGTCGGGCTGCTTCGAAATGATGTGCGAAGTAATTTTAGTATTACTTATTTCGGCGTGGTTAAGTTTAATAACATGCAGCAAAGTGATTGCTAAAATTTCTACGGTTAACACGATAAAACTGAGCCTGTGTTTCATAGTACGCTATTGGATATTATGTTTTCTAAAAAGTACGATGTGTTTTTTTAACGGAATAAAATTGATTTTATTTTATTCTATTTTCAAAGCCAATGAAGTGAAAAGAAAATTTATTCTTAGCAATTTATAAGCAATGCATCTACATTATTATAATCGGAATTTGCTATTCTTTTATTGCAAAAAAAGTGAAAATTAATTTATTGTTTATGTGGGAAAATTTTATGAAGAAAATATTTTCTTATCAATAACACCAATATTGCGGCATTAATCTTTCCCTATTTTATTATAACTCGCCACCAATCCTTTTATTAATGATGAACTGAAACCCTGGTGTTCCATTTCGTTTAAACCCGCGATGGTGCAGCCTTTCGGTGTTGTTACTTTATCGATTTCATGTTCGGGATGCGTTCCTTTTTTCAATAATAATTCTGCTGCGCCTTTAACGGTTTGCGCTGCAATTAAATTTGCAGTAGCCGCATCAAAACCAATTTCGATACCGCCCTGAATATTTGCGCGGATATAACGCATCGCAAATGCTGTTCCGCATGCGCCCAAAACTGTTGCAGCATTCATCAGCTTTTCATCAATCTTTACAGCTTTGCCCAACTGGTTAAAAATATCATGAACATATTGCAATTGTTCTTCGTTTGTATCTTTTTCAGGCATGCCATAATACATTACGCAACCATAAGCTTGCTTGCCTGCAAGCAATGTTGCCTGCAAACTCCAGCCGCCGCCAAAGCACCAACCAATGGTATAAATTTTTGCATTCGCACCAGCATAATTTATTGCGCCATTAATGATTGCACTTGCACGTTCTGTAGTTACAGCCTGCATAAATTTCCCAGCATCTTCGCGGGTTGTGGCTATTTTTTTATCATATAAATCAAGGGCAATTACATTTACATTTCCCAAATCATTCCATAATGTTTCGCTTTCTTTTTTTATATAATCATTCAAACCCCAATATTCATGTATTACAAAAAGATAATTGTTTGTGGGTTGCTTGGCTTTTATTTCCCAGCCATAAGCATCAGTGCCATCGGGAGCTTTAAAGGTTATTGCATTTCCGTTTTCACTTGTGAAAGTAAATGGCAATGGAAGCGGATGGCTTAAAACAAATTCTTTGCTTGATGCTAATTGTGCGAAAGATTCAGTGGCTGAAGCTGCGCAGCAACTCATTTTTTGCTGGGCAAAACTCATTGCGCTGATTAATAATAAAAAGGGAAGAATAATTTTTTTCATTGTTGTCAATTTTGGTTTGAAGGTATAAACATCGCGTTATTAATAAAGTTCAAAATTTTTTTGGCTAGAAATAATCCACTTAAAAAATTGACAATAACTTCATTTTATCCACAACTTATTTCCTGATTTTTTCAGTATAAAAAATTAATGTAGGTTTGCATGACCTCTGGGAATTTCTTCTCTTATTATTTTCCGCTGGTCGATTGGGGTGTTTACATATTATCAAAAAAAGCAGAACAAAGAATAGTGCGTTAGTAATAGCACAGCGATGCTTAAATATGTTTGTTCTTTTGCTTGTTCCGCCCGAAAAATAAATTAAAAATTATTACATCAGTTAATAAACCATATTATGGCCAAATATATTTTTGTTACAGGTGGTGTTACTTCTTCATTAGGAAAAGGCATTATTGCGGCATCGCTCGCAAAGCTGCTGCAGGCGCGGGGTTTAAAGGTTACTATCCAGAAATTTGATCCATATATTAATGTTGATCCAGGCACATTAAATCCTTACGAACACGGTGAATGTTTTGTAACAGAAGATGGAGCAGAAACAGATTTGGATCTTGGCCATTATGAAAGATTTCTCAGCATTTTTACAACGCAGGCAAACAATGTAACTACAGGAAGAATTTACCAAACTGTTATTAATAAAGAACGTGAAGGTGCTTATTTGGGTAAAACGGTGCAGGTAATTCCGCATATTACGGATGAAATAAAAAGAAGAATGTTATTGCTTGGACAAAAAGGCGATTACGATATTATTATTACAGAAATCGGCGGAACAGTTGGCGATATAGAATCGCTTCCTTTTGTAGAAGCCGTGCGCCAATTGCAATGGGAAATGCCGGAAGAAGATTGCATGGTCGTGCACCTTACATTAATACCATATTTGCGCGCAGCGAAAGAATTAAAAACAAAACCAACACAGCACAGTGTGAAATTATTAAGCCAGGAAGGCGTGCATCCGGACGTGATTGTTTGCAGAACGGAAGAATCACTTTCGCAGGAAATAAGAAGCAAAATTGCTTTGTTTTGTAATGTAAAAAAAGAAGCAGTGATTGAAGCTGCAGATGCATCAACAATTTATGAAGTGCCCTTATTAATGATGCGCGAAAGACTGGATTTGTTGTGCTTGAAAAAATTCAACATCACCAATTTTCACGAACCTGAATTAACGAAATGGAAAGAATTTTTGGATAAATTAAAATATCCAAAAAGCAAAGTAACAATTGGATTAATCGGAAAATATATTGAACTGCAGGATGCGTACAAATCTATCTTGGAATCGTTCGTTCATGCTGGCGCTGTTAATGAATGTAAAGTGAATATTGTAAATGTGCACAGCGAATTTATTACTGACGAAAATGTTTCTGAAAAATTAGGCAACCTTGATGGATTGCTTGTTGCGCCCGGCTTTGGCCATCGTGGTGTGGAAGGAAAAATTATTGCCGTAAAATATGCGCGTCAAAATAAACTGCCATTTTTCGGAATTTGTTTAGGTATGCAAATGGCCGTTATTGAATTTGCGCGCGATGTACTCGGTTTGAAAGATGCGCATTCAACGGAAATGAATATTAATACGCCAGATCCTGTTATCGATTTGATGGAAGGGCAAAAACAGGTTACTGCAAAAGGCGGAACAATGCGCCTGGGCTCTTATCCATGTGTTATTAAAGAAGGTTCTCTGGCAAATGAAATTTATAGAGCCACAGAAATAAACGAACGCCATCGTCACCGCTGGGAATTTAATAATGCTTACCTGGAACAATTTGAAAATGCAGGCATGATTGCCAGCGGAAAAAACCCGGAAAGTGGTTTGGTAGAAATTATTGAATTAAAAAACCATCCATTTTTTGTAGGTGTTCAATATCACCCGGAATTAAAAAGTACAGTTGAAAATCCACAACCTGTGTTTGTTCATTTTATAAAAGCAGCGCGCGAATTTGCAGAAAAACGCAATGCTATTAAAGCGCCCGTTTTGCAGGGAGAAATGATTTGAGCTATAAATTTTCAGTTCTCAATTTTCAGTTGGCATTGAATTTATCACCTTAATTGCCAACTGAAAATTGCCGGCTATCTCCTGAAACCTATCATCTGTAAACTGTCAACTGCCAACTTCTTCCAAAACCCTATCTTTGCAATCCAAAAATTTAAGATAATGGGAATGGATCGCAATACGGTTATTGGTTTTGTGCTGCTGGCTATTTTGTTGTTTTTATATTTATTTGTCTCTACCAAAAACAGCCAGGACCTGCAACGGCAAAAGCAAATTTTTGATGATTCTGTTGCCACTGTTAAAATGCACCAGAATGCCATTGCAAAATTGCAGGATTCTATTAAAGATAAACCGCAGGTTTTAGCAGATACTACAGGCTTTAATAAAGCATTTGCAAACACAGAACATTTTGATACGGTTGAAAATGATGTGATGAAAATCGTTTTCACCAGCAAAGGCGGCCAGCCAAAATCTGTGCAAATGAAAAAGTTTAATGCCTACGACAGCACACCTGTAAAAATTGTTGATCCAAAAGCAGAAAATCATATTTCATATGCCATTAATACTGCGCCAAATCAATCTGCACAAATAACTGATTTATATTTTAACGCTGCGCAAATCACCAAAAATGCAGATGGCAGCCAATCGGTTGATTATCGTTTGCCAACGCCTTCCGGCGAATCAATTGTTCATCATTATACTATTCATCCGAAAGATAATTACCTGGTTGATTTTGATGTTGTAATTGGTAACCAGGAAAAATTATTTACGCAAAATAACTTTAACCTTACCTGGCATGCGCAATTAAATAAAATTCAAAAAACAACTCAATATGAAAAAAGATTGACTGACGTATGTTTTTCAGAAGATAATAATTTCGATTACATTTCAAGAAACCTTGAAAAAACTTTTGAGAAACCTGTGCAATGGCTCGCCATCTCCCAACAATTTTTTAATACTACATTAATAGCGAAAAATAATTTTGCATCAGGTTCCGTAAAATGGTCGAGAGAAGCGGCTGATTCATCAAATGTGATTGCATTAATGGACGCATCTTTCCAGGCAAAAATTCCTGCGTCGGCATCTGCAACATTGCCTTTTCAAATTTATTATGGCCCGAATGATTATGCCATCTTAAAAAAGCAAGCGCCGGGAATGGATAAAATTATTGATTTGGGTAGAGGAATTTATTCTTTTGTGCGCCCGGTTAATGTGTGGGTGATTATGCCGGTTTTTGATTTTTTTAAAAGATTTATTGCGAGTTATGGTATTGCCATTATGTTGCTTACCATATTCATTCGTTTGCTTACATCGCCTTTGGTTTATACAAGTTATTTAAGCGGCGCAAAAATGAAAGCCTTGCGCCCGGAAATTGATGCGATGAAAAAACGGGTTGGAAATGATCAGCAGCAGGTTGGTGTTGAACAAATGAAACTCTTTCGCGAAGCTGGCGTAAATCCCGTCGGCGGCTGTATTCCGGCATTATTGCAAATACCGATTTTCTTTGCATTGTATAGTTTTTTCAACTCAAATATTGCATTGCGCGGGCAAAGTTTTTTATGGTCGAAAGATTTATCTGCTTACGACACGGTTGTAAATTTTGGTTTTACAATTCCGGTAATCGGCTGGGATCACATCAGTCTATTTTCTTTACTGGCTGTTGCAACAAGCTTTCTCATTTCATTGTATGGAATGAGTATGACGCCAGACCAAAGTAACCCTGCGATGAAATATATGCCTTATATCATGCCGGTTATGTTGTTGTTGTTTTTTAATAATCTTCCATCTGCATTAACGTGGTATTATACAGTTTCAAACGTAATTACATTGTTATTACAATGGGTTATCCAGACTTATATTATTGATCACGATAAAATTTTGGCGAACCTTCAGGCGAACAGAAGTAAGCCAAAAGCAAAAGCCAAATGGCAGGAGCGTATTGAACAAATGCAGGAAACGCAAAAGAAAGTGCAGCAAATGAAAAATAAAAAATAAATTATTAATAAAAAGTTTATTAAAAGACCTGTCAGCTTTATAATTGGCAGGTCTTTCTTATTTTACATTAATAATTAAACTACTCTGTGATTTTGACATCTTAATCAAGTTACAATTAAAATATTATCATGATAAAAAAATATTGTTCAGCATTTTTTTCTTTCCTGTTTATTAATATACTTTTAATAAATTTTTTATTTGCGCAAAAAAAAGTGTCTGAATTAACGATTGTGTATGATTATATTTTATCATCAAATGGAAATTCAGCCAAACCTGCATCTGGTTCCGATGGCGCGACAAATACAATTTATATTAAAGGAAATATGAGCCGGTCAGAAATGGCAAGTTCATTATATTCTTCCACAACAATATTTGATGCAAATGCAAACTCGGGCGTAATATTAAAAGAAGTAAGCGGGCAAAAGCTATTAATAAGATTATCGCCGGCAAACATCCAGCAAATAAATAAAACGTATGAAGGGTTAACGTTTACCAACAGTTCAGAAACAAAAACTATTGCTGGCTATAAATGCATTAAAGCAGTTGCAACAACAAAAGATGGTTACACTTTTACTGTTTTTTATACCAATGAAATTGTTCCGGAAAATAGAAATTATAATGCAAAATTTAAAAACCTTGATGGTTTGCCGCTTGAATATGAATTAAATAATGGCACGCTTTCAATAAAATATACTGTTGCAAAAATAAATTTAAACCCTGTGCCGGCATCAAAATTTGATATTCCGAAAAGTGGTTACCGAGAACTGACTTATGAAGAAAGTAAAAAACTTGATATAAGAAATTAAAGAAGAAAATGAAAGAAAAGACAATTATTTGTGCATGTTAATTTTCAAATTCAACATTTGAAAATTTGATTTTTGAGCGTTATTATTAAAAGGAACAGTATTAACCTTGTATTTATAAGGCAAAACATAAACCGTATTTCCTTTTTGATAAGTAGCAATAGTATTGTAAGAAAAAGCCTTTGTATTTTTTTCTGTTGTAACAATATGGCTTCCTGTAAATGAAAGGCTGTTTTTTAACGTAAACCCATTGGTTGTGCGGATAGGCACAAAATCATTTTTAAAAGAAATATTCTTCTTTTTATCGCCGCCACCTTTGCTTGCAAAAGCTAAAGCAACAACAACAAATAAAAGTGTACTGAAAAATCCAGTACGTATTATTCTCTTAAATTGTATGATTGTTAATGTTTTCATGTTTTATACAATGCAAATATAGTGATAAATATTGGGTATTCTTTAACCGCACATCATAAACTTTAATCTTTCTTTAACGCATCGGCCGGCAAATAGTTACAGTTCACCTAATTGTTTTATAATTTTTCCAATCTTATTAATAAAGAAGGGTTTATAAATAAAATGTTGCTTTGCATTAAAAACTTTGCTGAAAGTATTTTATCGCTTAACTTACAATAACCTTCAAATACATGAAAGAAAATCCATACCAGCACGATAAAGAAGAATTAAAGGAATTGCTTAAGCAATACAGGAATATGCAAAATGGCCGTGGCCATTCTTTTCTCGACGAAGAATCTTTCGAAAAAATTATTGATCATTTTGATGAGACAGAAGACATGCCGCAAGCTGTGGAAGCCGCTGAACTTGCTATTGAGCAATATCCGTATTCATCAGTTTTATTAATAAAAAAGGCCGATTTAATGATTGCCACGCGCCGTTATCATGATGCACTTACGATACTAAATCAGGCTGAAATTTTAGACGGTTCAGATATCAATTTATACATACTTAAAACAGATGCTTACCTCGCGCTCGACCAGCAGGAAAAAGCCGTTGCACTATTGGAAAATGCATTGCAGCATTTTGATGGCGATGAACGCATCGAGTTATTATTTGAACTTGCTGATGTATATGATGATTATGAAGAATTCGATAAAATTTTTGATTGCCTTAAATTGATTTTAGAACAAGAACCGAATAACCAGGAAGCATTATATAAAATTTGTTTCTGGACAGATTTTACAGGAAGAAATGAAGAATGCATTCGTATTCATCAAAAAATTATCGATGAATATCCTTATAACGAACTCGCGTGGTTCAATCTGGCAGCAGCTTTCCAGGGATTGAAGTTGTATGAAAAATCCATTGATGCGTATAAATATGCAATTGTAATTGATGAAAAATTTGATTACGCATATCGCAATATGGGCGATGCCTATATTCGTTTGCGGAAATATAAAGATGCCATTGAAGCGCTTGAAAAAGTTATTGAATTATCAAGGCCGGAAGACGTGGTTTATGAAGCAATTGGCCATTGCTATGATAAACTTAGCAACTATGCTCAAGCGCGTTTTAATTATAGAAAAGCTTCACACCTTAATACGGGCGACAGTAAATTATTATACAAAATTGCCTGCACGTATTTGAATGAAGAACAATGGAACCAGGCCGCAAAACAATTGGAAGCCGCGCTGCAAATTCATCCTTCTCAACCGGAGTATAATCTTGCAATGGGCGAATGCAAAATGCAGGTTGGCGATTATAAAGAAGCCATTCAATATTTTTCAACAGCGGTACGTTTGCGGCCAAAAAATACTTCATGCTGGAAGGCATTAATACGTTGCCTCTTTAATGCAGGTTTTTATGAAGAAGCGTTGGAGCAAGTGCAGGCGGCGCTTACTATTTCAAACAATAAACCTGTTTTTATTTTTTACCTGAGCGCCATTTATATTGCGTTGGGAAAACAAAAACAGGGATTATTATATTTAGAAAAAGCAATGTCGCTTGCGCCAAAATTGCTTAAAAAAATGGTCGAGTTAAATCCTTCTGTTTTACAATACCAACCCGTTGTTGATGTGATTGCACGTTATAAAAAGAACAAACGTTTTTAACATAAAGTGCTCAATTTACTATCCTATTAGCTTTGTAGACTAATTTTAGTATTTGTTTGTTCCTTATTTTTGCGCGTAAATTATTCACAAAAAAGAAATTTTTCAGGATGAATTTTAATCTTTCGCAAATTCCGTACAGGATTCCACAACCGAGAAAGAGTGGCATTACAATGGTGATGGACAAAGGTTTGAGCATTGATGAAGCCAAAAGTTTTTTAAGTGTTGCGCGCCCGCATGTCGATGTTATTAAGCTCGGTTTCGGAACTTCTTTTGTTACGCCAAACCTGCGCGAAAAAATTGAAGTTTATCGTTCACACGATTTGCCCGTTTATTTTGGCGGAACACTTTTCGAAGCTTTTTTAATAAGAAACCAGTTTGAAGATTACATCGCCATGTGTAAAGATTTTGGAATTACATACATGGAAGTGAGCGATGGTTCCATTACAATTCCACACGCAGAAAAATGTGGTTACATAGAAAAATTAACCAAGCACGGAATTGTTTTAAGTGAAGTTGGGAGCAAGGATGCCGAACATATTATTCCGCCATATAAATGGATTGAACTCATGCGCGCTGAGCTAAACGCAGGCGCAACCTACGTTATAGCCGAAGCAAGGGAAGCCGGGAATGTTGGTATTTATCGCGGAAGCGGTGAGGTGCGCGAAGGTCTGGTGCAGGAAATATTAACACAAATACCTGAAGAAAAAATTTTGTGGGAAGCTCCGCAAAAAGCACAGCAATTATATTTTATTGAATTAATTGGTTGCAATGTTAACCTCGGAAATATTGCACCAAATGAAGTGATTCCTTTAGAAACCATGCGCATTGGGCTTCGCGGCGATACATTCCATTTATTTTTAGACAAAGAAAAAACCAAATGAAAAAATTCGGCTTAATAGGGTTTCCATTGAGCCATTCTTTTTCCCAAAAATTTTTTACAGAAAAATTTGCGAAGGAAAATATTCATGACTGTGTGTATGAAAATTTTCCGCTGCAGTCTATTAATGAAATTTCTTTATTAATAAAATCCGAAACGCATTTGCGCGGATTGAATGTAACTATTCCTTACAAAGAAAAAATAATTCCTTTTTTAGATTATAAAAATGAAGTGGTTGAAAAAACCGGCGCATGCAATTGCATTCATATTATTAATGGAAAATTGCACGGCTACAATACGGATGTAATTGGCTTTGAAAAATCTTTACTTGAAAAATTAAAACCGCATCATAAAAGTGCATTAATACTTGGCACCGGCGGCGCAGCAAAAGCCGTTGAGTTTGTAATGAATGATTTGAATATCGATTACCAATTTGTTTCGCGAAAATCTTCTTCATTACACAATCAAATTAGTTATGAAGATGTTGATGAATCTGTGATGCAATCGCACACTTTAATTATTAATACTTCGCCGGTTGGCATGTTTCCAAAAGTTGATGAATGCCCGGATTTGCCCTATCAATTTTTAACGCCAAAACATTATTTATTTGATTTGGTTTATAATCCTGCAAAAACTTTATTTCTTCAAAAAGGAGAGAAGCATGGAGCCGCAATAATGAACGGCCACGAAATGCTTATTATACAAGCCGAAGAAAGTTGGAAAATTTGGAATGAAGAATAAAATAAAAAATAAAAAGTAAAAATTTATAACAAGTTTCAATCGTTGTTATAAACAAGCATTATAAATTAAAAGTTCTTAAATCAACTTAATTTAATTTTCAACTCTTCCGGAACTGCCATAATTTTTTTTAGAGAATAATTGTAACAAACCATTCCTGTTTTCGCCGTTGCGATAAACATATTTTTTTCTGCATTTTCTTTTTCAAGTTTATAATAAATATCGAACCCAACTTTTGAAAATTCCGCTGCAACAACTGATGCTTTGATAATGTCTCCGTAAAACAATTCATTCTTAAATTCAATCGCAACATCGCTCATTATTAACCCTGCGCCGGCTGCGTTTAATTCTGTAAAATTAAAATGTTTTAAAAACTGCACACGCGCTTCATGAATGATTGATAATATTGTATCGTTGCCAACATGGCCGCCATAATTTAGGTCCGTAATGCGCACCGCAATATTTGTAGTAAAAGAAAAATCTGCAGGCAAATCAATTTTTATTCTTGCCATATTTATTAATGATTTTATTTAAAATTTTCTTGTAAAAAAGTAATGAGTTTATCTGCTGCTTTTTTTCTATGACTAAAATTATTTTTTTCTTCCATCGTCATTTCTGCAAAAGTTTTATCGCTTCCGTTTGGCACAAAAACCGGATCATATCCAAAACCTTTTTCACCTTTTCTTTCATTAATAATTTTGCCTTTGCAAATGCCTTCAAACAAAAATTCTTTATTATCAATTATTAATGAAATCACTGTTCTGAATTGCGCGTTGCGGTTATTAATACCATTTAATTTCAGTAATAATTTATCAATATTTTTATCAAAGGCTTTGTCTTCGCCTGCATAGCGCGCGCTTTTTACACCAGGTTCACCGTTCAATGCTTCCGTTTCCAAACCTGTATCTTCACTAAAACAATTCATGTTTGTTAATGCGTAAATTGTCTTCGATTTTTCAGAAGCATTTTCTTCAAGTGTGTCAAAAGGTTCAGGAATATCAATATTAATTCCTGCATCTTTTAAACTGATTATTTCAATAATATTTCCAATTGCAGATTGAAGTTCTTCAACCTTATTTTGATTATTTGTTGCGAAAATCAATTTCATAATTGTTAGTTAGCAAATGTGAAAATGGCTCATTTCTCCATGTAAAATAAAATTGAAAATGTAAAAATCATTGAGCCATTTTCACATTTTCAAATTTGCACATTCATCACACTTCAAATAATTTTCGCAAACAAACCCACAGTTTGCTTTTTAATAATCTGCCTTCCTCTGTTGGTTGTTCAAGGTCCGTTAATGATGGTGAATATAAATATGTGCAACCATCATAAGCCTGCGTTTTAAATTGCGGAAAACTGATTGGCAATTTTATTAATGTCGGCTCAACGCCAAACAGCACAAGGGTTTCAGGCGTTAACTGTTTTTTCAAATCATTAATAATCACCGGCGTGGAAAAATGATTAACGATGGCAACATCGCCAATATTCATTTTGCAAGCCTCAAGTAATTTTGTAATTAAAGCAAGATGTTTTTCTGGCAAAAAAACAGCATCACTGGCATTTACAATAAAGGTTATTTTTTTATTATTGTTGCCTAAAAATTTATAACCTTTTTGTTCAGCAGGTTTATCAACAATTTTTTCTGCAACTTTTTCAACAACAATTTCTTTAATTGTTTTTTCAGTTCCGGCAACCAACGTGTTTTTATATAAACCAGCGATTATAAAACCGGGCAATTCAATATCGTTTAAACTCATTTAATTTTTATTAATAAAATTTTTCGGATACTAACAATTGTTAGTTTTTTTCTCAATCACTTTGCAAGCACAAAGAATCTTTGTTTCTTTGTAAAACAAAAATAATAATTTATGATTGGTGTTGCGGATATACAAATTACAAAAGCCAGCCACAGTAAAATTGATGAAGTTGATTTCGATAACCTTCCTTTCGGAAAATATTTTACGGATCATATGCTGGAAGTTGATTATGAAAACGGCGCATGGAAAACCGCAAAAATTAAACCTTACCAACCATTATT
>JABDAZ010000035.1:12141-28178 GCA_013288945.1 Bacteroidota bacterium
ATTATTAATGGAACCTTCACTTGCCGCGTTGCATTATGGGCAAGCAATTTTTGAAGGAATTAAAGCGTATAAAAATGAAAACGGCGAAGCATTTATTTTTCGCCCGGAAGATAATTTTAAGCGTTTTAATATTTCTGCAGAACGCATGCAAATGCCAACTATTCCCGAAGAAATTTTTATGGAAGGCATGCGCGCATTAATAGAAATTGATAAAAACTGGATTCCCGCAAAGCGCGACTATTCTTTATATATCCGCCCGTTTATGTTTTCTACCGATAATGTGATTGGCGTGAAACCTTCGGAGACGTATAAATTCATGATTATTTTAAGCCCGACTGGCCCATATTATTCTGCACCAATGAAAATTTATGTAGAAGAAAAATATACGCGCGCAGCGCCAGGCGGCGTTGGTTTTGCAAAAAATGCGGGCAATTATGGAGCAAGTTTAAAAGCTTCCGCAGATGCAAGAAAAAAAGGTTACGACCAGGTTTTATGGACTGATGCTTTTGAGCATAAATGGCTGCAGGAAGTGGGAACGATGAACGTTTTTTTTATTATTGGAAATACGGCGGTAACGCCATCGCTTGAAGAAGAAACAATTTTAGAAGGCGTAACAAGAGACAGTGCCATCGTGGTTTTAAAAGAAATGGGATTAATAGTTGAAGAACGGAAAATCGATATTAATGAATTGATGGAAGCCTATAAATCCGGCAAATTGCTGGAAGCTTTTGGAACAGGAACTGCGGCAACAATTTCTTCTATAAAAGAATTATGTTATAAAGATTTTGTAATGAAATTTGATACAGAAAAATGGAAAGTTTCTCCAAAACTAAAAAAAATATTGACAGATATCCGTGAAGGCCAAGCTGAAGATACACACGGCTGGATGTTTAAAATTTGAGCGGTTTTTCACCTAAAACCCGAACGTTAATAACTGCCTTAAATGTGGCAGTTATTAACAATTTTGAAATTACATTTATTAAATTTGGTTATTCCCTAATGGAATTTTACCTTTGCCCTCCCAAAATAAAATAGGTCAAGAATGCCTACAATTCAACAGTTAGTACGTAAAGGTCGAGAAATTATAAGAGCGAAGAGCAAATCAAGAGCTTTGGATTCATGTCCTCAGCGCCGTGGTGTTTGTACCCGTGTGTACACAACTACTCCTAAAAAACCAAACTCCGCTTTGCGCAAAGTTGCCAAAGTAAGGTTGACGAATAAGGTGGAAGTTATTGCATACATTCCGGGTGAAGGCCACAATTTGCAGGAACACTCAATCGTGTTAATCCGCGGTGGCCGTGTTAAGGATTTGCCAGGTGTGCGTTATCACATCGTTCGTGGAAGTTTGGATACAGCCGGTGTTAAAGACCGTAAAAAAAGCCGTTCAAAATACGGAACTAAAAAAGAAAAAGCAGGTGCTAAGCCAGCAGCTAAAAAATAATTTTAATTAGTAATTCCATCAAACAATGAGGAAAACGCAAGCCAAAAAATTACCACTGTCGCCTGATGCAAAGTATAATGATACGCAGGTAACACGTTTTGTAAATAATATTATGTGGCAGGGAAAAAAGAACACTGCTTATGTAATTTTTTATGATGCCATTGATAAAGTGAGCAAACAAACCAATGAAGATGGTTACGAAGTTTGGAAAAGGGCATTAAACAATGTTACTCCAGGCGTTGAGGTTCGCAGCCGCCGTATTGGTGGAGCAACTTTCCAGATTCCTGCGGAAGTGCGTGCAGACAGAAAAATTTCATTAAGCATGAAATGGCTTATCCGCTACAGCCGCGAAAGAAACGGAAGAAATATGGCTGAAAAATTAGCCAATGAAATTGTAGCAGCAAGCAAAGGTGAAGGCGGCGCTTTCAAAAAGAAAGAAGATACACACCGTATGGCTGAAGCAAATAAAGCTTTTGCGCATTTCAGGATCTAATTTTCTCATTAATAATATTAAAAAACCTTGCAGATTTTTTTGCGAGGTTTTTTGTTTTTTGACACATTAATATTGACCTTTTGGATTTTGTTATTTGAATTTTGGATTTTTAATCACCATGTCAATTTTCATCAATAAATTTTGTACCTTTGCGCACCGAATTAAAAAGAGGGAATTAATCCAATGCAGTACTTATCATAAAATCCTGGCAAGCAACATCATTAATGATAATCAGGATTTCGAAACTGGTAAAAATTTAGATAAACTTTTTAATATAAAACAATGTCAGATTTAAGATTTCAAAGAAACTTTGGTATTGCCGCTCACATTGATGCAGGCAAAACAACTACTACGGAACGCATCCTGTATTATACTGGTGTTAACCACAAAATTGGTGAAGTGCATGATGGTGCCGCAACAATGGACTGGATGGCGCAGGAGCAGGAAAGAGGTATTACCATTACTTCTGCCGCAACTACCTGCTTTTGGAATTTTCCAACAACGCAGGGCCTGAAAAATGCAGATACCAAAAATTATAAATTTAATATTATTGATACTCCCGGCCACGTGGATTTTACCGTTGAGGTAGAACGTTCACTGCGTGTGTTGGATGGTTTGCTGGCTTTGTTCTGCGCCGTTTCTGGTGTTGAGCCGCAGTCTGAAACTGTTTGGCGCCAGGCAAACCGGTATAAAGTTCCGCGCATTGGTTTCGTTAATAAAATGGATCGCGCCGGTGCAGATTTTTTGAACGTGGTAAAACAAGTGAAAGAAATGCTTGGCGCAAAAGCCGTGCCTTTGCAATTGCCAATTGGTGCTGAAGATGAATTTACTGGAGTGGTTGATTTGATTACCATGAAAGGAATTATCTGGGATGAAGAATCAAAAGGAATGACTTTCAAAGAAGTTCCTATCCCCGAAGATATGGCTGAAGAAGTAGCGGAATGGAGGCAACATTTGATTGAAGCAGTTGCTGAATACGATGATAAATTATTGGAAAAATTCTTCGATGATCCAAACACGATTACTGAAGCAGAAGTGCATGAAGCAATCCGTAAAGCGACGATTGATATTTCTATTATTCCAATGATGTGCGGCTCATCTTTTAAAAATAAAGGTGTACAAACTGCGCTGGATGCGATTGTGCGTTATTTACCTGGCCCTTTGGATATCGAAGCTGTAAAAGGAACTGACCCAAATACAGGTGAAGAAATTGAACGCAAGCCAGATGCAAAAGAACCTTTTGCAGCATTGGCTTTTAAAATTATGACAGATCCTTTTGTAGGGCGCCTTGCGTTTTTCCGGGCATACAGCGGCCGTTTGGATTCGGGTTCTTATGTATTGAATACACGTACCGGAAAAAATGAGCGCATATCACGCATCATGCAAATGCATGCTAACAAACAGCATCCGATTGATTTCATTGAAGCAGGTGATATTGGCGCAGCGGTTGGTTTTAAAGATATCAAAACCGGTGATACACTTTGTAATGAAGATCATCCAATAATTTTGGAAAGCATGACTTTCCCTGAACCTGTAATCTCGGTTGCAGTTGAGCCAAAAACTCAGGCAGACGTTGATAAAATGGGAATGGCAATTGCGAAACTGGTGGAAGAAGATCCAACACTTCGTGTAAAAACAGATGAAGAAACCGGCCAGACTATTTTAAGTGGAATGGGCGAGCTGCATTTGGAAATTATTGTGGACAGAATGAAACGTGAGTTTAAAGTTGAGATTAACCAGGGCGCACCACAGGTTGCGTATAAAGAAGCTTTCCAGATTAGTGTTGAACATCGGGAAACATTAAAGAAACAAACCGGTGGCCGTGGTAAATTTGCGGATATCGTTTTTGAACTCGGGCCTGCCGATGAAGAATTTTTGAAAGAAGGAAAAGGCCAGTACCAGTTTGTTAATGATATTTTTGGAGGTTCAATTCCACGCGAATTTGTTCCTGCAATACAAAAAGGTTTTGAAAGCTGTATGACAACCGGCGTTCTTGCAAGTTATCCTGTTGAGAATATGAAAGTACGTGTGTTTGATGGTGGTTTCCACGCTGTGGATTCTGATTCAATGTCTTTTGAATTATGTGCGAAACAAGGTTTCCGCGAAGCAGCAAGAAAAGCAAAACCTGTATTACTCGAGCCGATAATGAAAGTGGAAGTAATAACTCCAGATCAATATATGGGCGATGTAACAGGTGATTTAAACCGTCGCCGCGGAATGCTTGAAGGAATGGATACAAAAGCAAATGCACAAGTGATAAAAGCCAAAGTGCCTTTGAGTGAAATGTTTGGTTATGTAACACAATTGCGTAGCTTGTCTTCAGGCCGTGCAACCTCTACAATGGAATTTTCACATTACGCACCAGCGCCTAACAGTGTTGCTGAAGAAGTAATAGCCAAAGTAAAGGGCGGCAAAGGAAAAGCAATCGCATAGTATTGTAATACAACTTAGTCTAATATAACCCTGCCCGTTTCGGGCAGGGTTTTTGTTTTTTGTTTTCCAGATGTTAATGGAGATAGAAGTTGCTATTAATCTTAAACTTTTTTCTCTAGTTTTATTCCAAACAAGAACTAAAATTTTTTAGGTATGAAAAAGCATTTAAGTAAGATTGTATTTTTATCTGTGATTATTATGGCTGTTTCTTTTGCAGCATCTGCACAGATATATGTTACTGTTCGTCCGCACCCTCCGGTAATTGTAAGGCCTGTTGCGCCAAGCCCTGCACATGTTTGGATTGATGAGGAATGGGAAGAAAGAGGCGGCCAATATGTGTATGTAGGTGGCCATTGGGCTGCACCCCCACATCCAGGTTGGGGTTGGGCTCCGGGCCATTGGGTACGTGGAGGCCGTCGTGGCGAAAGATGGATGCCAGGTCATTGGAGAAGAAGATAAAATATTTCGAATTGTATTAATCCCGGTTTTTAACCGGGATTTTTTATTTATATGGTATCGGCAAAATAAAGATTAAGTCATATTTTCCCTCAAATTATTAATATGCCTTTTGCACTAAAAAACGCTTTACTAACTTTCTCATTTTTTCTTTTTATTTCAATTGTTTTTTGCCAGCCATCTGGTGATATTCAATGGGCGCCTGATGGAAATGGATATTTGTTTATTAAAAATGGAAGCATTGTACATGCATCAATGCCGGGCAATAATGAAACGGTAATTCTTGCAAAAGAACTATTAGTCCCTGCAGGACAAACAAGTGCACTAGCGATTAACAGTTATTCATTTTCAAGTGATAATCAAAAGGTATTAATTTTTACAAACTCAAAAAAAGTGTGGCGTTATAATACGCGCGGAGATTATTGGGTTTATAACTTTCAAAAGAAATCATTAATGCAACTGGGGAAATCATTGCCGTCGGCTTCATTAATGTTTGCAAAAATTTCCCCTGACGGAATGAAAGCTGCTTACGTAAGTGCGCATAATTTATATGTTGAAGATTTAATTTCTAACGAAATAAAACAACTCACTTTTGATGGCTCGCGCAAATTGATTAATGGAACTTTTGACTGGGTTTATGAAGAAGAATTTAACTGCAGGGATGGTTTTCGCTGGAGCCCAGACAGCAAAAAAATTGCTTATTGGCAAATTGATGCAAAAGAAACGAAGGATTATATAATGCTGAATACAACAGATTCAATTTATCCGAAAGTAATTCCGGTAGAATATCCTGTTGCCGGAGAAGCGCCTTCACCATATAAAATTGGTGTCATTAATATCGAAACTGCGCAAACAAAATGGATGGACATCCCAACAGATCCTGTTTTAAGAAGTTATGTTCCGCGCATGGATTGGGCTGATAATAATGATGAATTGATTATACAACACCTCAACCGCAAACAAAATGAAAGTAATATAATGCTGTGCAACGCATCAACAGGTTTATCGCAAATTATTTATTCTGAAAAAGATTCTGCATGGATTGATTTACTGAATGGCTGGAGCTGGATAAAACAGGGAAAAGAATTTTTGTGGGAAAGTGAAAAAGATGGCTGGCGGCATATTTACAAAATAAGCCGTGATGGAAAAAAAGAAATATTAATAACACCCGGCAAATACGATGTGATGGAATTTGAATGTATTGATGAAAAAAATGGCTACGTATATTTTGATGCATCACCGGCAAATGCCACGCAAAAATATTTATACCGTGCAAAACTTGATAGAAAAGGCAAAGCAGAATTATTATCGCCGGCGAACCAAATTGGAACCCATAATTATGATATTTCGCCAAACGGAAAATATGCATCGCATAGTTTTTCCAATTATTTTACGCCGTCAGCAAGTGAATGGATTACTTTGCCAGACCATAATGCACTTGATGGGCATAAAGTTTTCCACGCAGTAGAAACTGCTGATTCTACAAAATCCAATATTAAATTTTTCAAAGTAAAAACACAGGAAGGTGTTGAAATGGATGGCTGGATGGTGAAGCCGGAAAATTTTGATTCAACCAAAAAATACGCCGTTGTTTTTTATGTTTATACAGAACCGGCCGGGCAAAATGTGAAAGACGTTTATGGCGCAGGAAGAAACCTTTTATATCGTGGAAATATGGCGAAGGATGGTTATATCTACATTGCCATTGATAACCGCGGAACGCCGGTGCCAAAAGGCAGTGCATGGCGCAAATGTGTTTATAGAAAAATAGGTTCTATTAATATCCGCGATCAGGCACTTGCGGCAAAAGAAATTTTAAAATGGCCGTTTGTTGATTCCAGCCGTATTGCAGTGTGGGGCTGGAGTGGCGGTGGTTCGGCTACTTTAAATTTAATGTTTCAATACCCGGAAATATATAAAACCGGGATTGCCATTGCTGCCGTTGGAAACCAGTTGACATACGACAATATTTACCAGGAAAGGTATATGGGATTGCCGCAGGAAAACCGCGAAGATTTTGTGAAAGGCTCACCAATAACTTATGCAAAAAATCTTGTCGGAAACCTGTTGTATATTCATGGAACCGGCGATGATAATGTGCATTATGCAAATGCGGAAATGCTTATTAATGAACTGATAAAATATAACCGGCAATTTCAGTTAATGTCTTATCCAAACCGCACACACAGTATTTCTGAAGGCGAGGGCACTTTTATGCATTTGTCAACATTATACACAACTTATTTAAAGGAACATTGCCCGCCGGGCGGCCGTTAAATAAAAAAAGTGGATAAGTCATTCAAAAAAAAACAATAAATCTTTGTCAGTTTAAAACCTAGCCCTTACCTTTGCATCCCAATTCGAAAAATTGGTATTGACTTATGTCTCAACGAATCAGAATCAAATTACAATCTTACGATCACAACCTGGTAGATAAATCTGCTGAGAAAATCGTAAAAACAGTGCGCAGCACTGGTGCCGTGGTAACAGGCCCTATTCCTTTGCCTACAAAGAAAAAAATCTTTACGGTGCTTCGTTCGCCACACGTTAATAAAAAAGCGCGTGAGCAGTTCCAATTACATACGCACAAGCGTTTGTTGGATATTTACACTTCTTCTTCAAGAACTGTAGATGCATTGTCAAAACTGGATCTACCATCTGGTGTTGATGTTGAGATTAAAGCATGATTATCTTTATTAATAAAAAAGATAATTAAAAAGTTCTTTCCAAATCTATCTGCAAACTTTTGGCAACAAAATAAAGCAGCGCTGGATAAAAATTAGTAAACTCTTTCTTTGTAATTATTACAAAAGAAGAATCACATATGAACAAGCCATTCGGGTTTGTTTACAACCGGTACTTCCCGTGGTTTTAGATTAAGTTCACCACAATAAAGGAAAAGGTCGGCTGCAAACGAGGGATTGAAATCAGACTTTACGCGCTATGCCAATACGGTAAAGTCAACTGGTTGTCCTTACACCCAAGGCATAAAATGTAAAATGACATGAAAGGCATTATTGGTAAAAAGATTGGGATGACCAGTGTATTCAGTTCCGACGGCAAGCAAACCGCTTGTACGATTATTGAAGCAGGCCCTTGCGTTGTAACACAAGTTAAAACAAAGGATTCTGACGGATACAACTCTCACCAGATAGCTTTCGGCGAAAAGAAAGAAAAACATACTACGGCAGCAGAAAAAAACCACTTCGCTAAAGCAAATACTTCCCCTAAAAAAATAGTAAAAGAATTCCGCGAATATTCACTCGAAAAAAATATAGGTGAAACTATTACTGTTGACATTTTTGCCGAAGGCGAAAAAGTTGATGTTGTAGGAACTACAAAAGGTAAAGGTTTTCAGGGTGTTGTTAAACGCCACCATTTTCATGGAGTTGGTCAGCAATCTCACGGCCAGCATGATCGTCAGCGTGCTCCAGGTTCATTAGGTAACTCATCTGATGCAGCCCGCGTAATGAAAGGTATGAAAATGGCCGGCCGTATGGGCGGTGACAGGGTAAAAGTAAAAGCCCTCAAAATCATCAAAATTTTTCCTGAAAAGAATTTTATACTGGTAAGCGGATGTGTTCCCGGCCATATTGGTTCTATCGTTTATATTCAGAAGTAACTTTTAATTGAACTAAGATGCAAGTAGACGTTTTAAATATACAAGGAAAGCAAACCGGCAGATCAATTGAGTTGCCCGACGATATTTTTGGTGCTGAGCCAAATGATCACGTTATTTATTTAGCAGTAAAACAATTCCTCGCTGCACAGCGCCAGGGAACTGCAAAAGTAAAAACGCGTATGGAAGTAAAAGGTTCTTCCAAAAAATTGCATAAACAAAAAGGAACCGGCGGCGCACGTAAAGGTAATATCCGTAACCCTTTGTATAAAGGCGGCGGTACAATCTTTGGCCCAAAACCACGCGATTACGATTTTAAATTAAACCGTAAAGTAAAGGATTTGGCAAAAATTTCTGCACTGGCGCATAAAGCAAAAGCAAATGCAATTGTTATTGTAGAAGATTTAAAAATGGATGCTCCAAAGACAAAACAATTTGCAGACATTTTAAAAAGCCTGAATGTTTCTGATAAGAAAACATTGTTTGTTTTGCCTGATTATAGTGATAATGTGTATTTGAGTTTCCGCAACGTGCCAAAAGTAGAAGGTACATTGCTGGCAGACATTAATACTTACGATATTATTAATGCAGATGTATTATTGCTTTCTGAAACGGCTGCAAAAGTATTTTCAGAAAATGATAAAGAAGAAGTAAACGCATAATTGAATTAACAGATAAATATTAAGAGATGAAAGCCTCTGAAGTTTTAGTAAAGCCGATATTAACAGAAAAAGCAAACGCGCAGCAGGAAAAGTTGAGAAGATATGCTTTTCGCGTAAACCGCAAAGCCAATAAACTTGAAATTAAAAAAGCGGTTGAAGGTTTTTATGGCGTAACCGTTCTTGAAGTAAATACTTTAGTTGTTCCTGCAAAACACAAAACGCGTTCAACCAAAGCAGGTATAGTTCAAGGCCGCAAACCAGCTTATAAAAAAGCATTAATAACTATAGCAGAAGGCGAAACAATTGACCTGTATTCAAATATTTAATTAAAGTAAGCGAAGCTGATAAGTTCGCAATAAAAGATAACAGCACATGGCACTGAAAAAATATAAACCGGTTACCGCAGGCACACGCTGGAGAATTGGAAATGCTTATGCAGAAATAACTTCCGATACTCCTGAAAAAAGTTTATTGGAAAAGAAAAGTGGAACCGGCGGTAGAAACGTGCAGGGCAGAAGGGCAATGCGCTACATCGGCGGCGGCCACAGGCAGCATTATCGCCTTGTAGATTTTAAGCGTGATAAAAAGAACGTTCCTGCAACTGTTGCTTCAATTGAATATGATCCAAACCGTACAGCTTTCATCGCATTATTAAATTATGTTGATGGAGAAAAAAGATACATTCTTGCGCCGCAGGGTTTGCAGGTTGGTACTTCTGTACTTGCTGGTGATGAAGTGGCTCCGGAAGTTGGAAATGCATTGAAAATGAAATTTATGCCATTAGGAACTAATGTGCACAATATAGAAATGCAGCCAGGGCAAGGTGGTAAATTGGTTCGCAGCGCAGGAACTTCTGCACAACTTACCAATAAAGAAGAAAAATACGCAGTATTGAAAATGCCTTCTGGTGAGTTGCGCAAAGTATTAATAAACTGTTACGCAACAGTTGGTGTTGTTTCAAACAGCGACCATAGTTTGCAGAGTATGGGTAAAGCGGGCCGTAACCGTTGGAGAGGAATTCGTCCAAGAGTTAGAGGTGTTGCGATGAACCCGGTTGATCACCCGATGGGTGGTGGTGAAGGTAAAGCTTCAGGCGGCCAGCCACGTTCAAGAAATGCTCAATACTCTCGAGGATTGAAAACAAGAACAAAAGGAAAAGGAAGTGATAAGCTGATTATCCAGAGAAAGAATGGTAAAAAATTAGCGAAATAAAAAATAAAACCCAAATCCCAATATCCAAAAATATCAAATTGGATTTTGGATTTTTAATCTTGGATTTTTAAATAACAATTATGGGTCGTTCAATAAAAAAAGGTCCTTACGTAGACGCAAATGTTGAGAAAAAAGTATTGGATATTAACGAAGGCAAATCAAAGAAAGGTGTTATAAAAACCTGGAGCCGCCGTTCTACCATTACTCCTGATTTTGTAGGACATACATTTGCAGTTCATAATGGCAATAAATTTATTCCTGTTTATGTAACGGAATTTATGGTAGGCCACAAGCTTGGTGAATTTGCACCAACACGTAATTTCAAAGGCCATTCAAGCAAAAAAATAGCTTAAAAGTTATAAGTGAAAAGTAATAAGTTATAAGCGCTGTGCGCTAAACTTAAAATTTGAATCTTAAAACTTAAAACTTAATAATAACATGGAAGCAATAGCAAAATTGAGAAATTATCCCACATCACCCCGCAAAATGCGTTTGCTGGCAGATGAAATACGTGGTATGCAGATAGAAAAAGCATTGGCTTTACTTGAGCATCATCCTCAGCATTCCTCTACACCGCTCCATAAATTATTATGGTCTGCTGTAAAAAACTGGGAACAGAAAAATGAAAGCCAGAGTGCAGCAGATGCAAGCCTGGTTGTGAAAACGATTTTTGTTGACGGCGCAAGAGTTTTAAAACGCATGCGCCCTGCTCCGCAAGGCCGTGGTTACCGTGTGCGCAAGCGCAGCAACCATGTAACTATTATTGTTGATTCAAAAATTATTGATAAAACTATTAAATCATAGTATGGGTCAGAAAACAAATCCTATTGGTGCAAGGTTAGGGATAATCCGCGGTTGGGAATCTAACTGGTTCGGTAGCAGAAAAGATTATGCTATTAAGCTGATTGAGGATAATAAAATAAGAACTTACCTGAATGCACGTATTAATAAAGGTGGAATTGCCAAGATTGTTATTGAGCGCACACTTAATAAATTAATCGTAACAATTCATACTTCTAAACCCGGAATTATCATTGGTAAAGGTGGTGGTGAAGTTGACCGTATTAAAGAAGAATTGAAAAAACTAACCGGCAAAGACGATGTTCAGATTAATATCTTGGAAATCCGTCGCCCGGAACTGGATGCAAATATTGTTGGTGATACAATCGCCCGCCAAATAGAAAACCGTATTAATTTTAAACGTGCCACTAAAATGGCAATCGCTTCTACATTGCGCATGGGTGCAGAAGGTATTAAAGTTAAATTAAGTGGCCGTTTGGGAGGTTCTGAAATTGCCCGCAGTGAAGAATTTAAACAAGGCCGTGTTCCACTGCATACACTCCGTATGGATATTGATTATGCAAATGTTTTTGCACAAACAGTATATGGAAAAATTGGTATTAAAGTTTGGATTTGTAAAGGCGAAGTTTTAGTGAAAAGAGATTTGAACCCGAATTTTGTAGCAGGTGGAAAAGAAGGTGGCGAAAGAACAAGAAGGCCAGAAGATGGTGGACGTGATGACAGAAGAGGCGGTGGCGACAGAGATAGAAGAGGCGGCGGACAAGGTGGTGGTGGTGACAGACGAGGTAGCGGCGGCCAGGGTGGTGGAAGAAGCGGCGGACAAGGTGGTGGCGGAAGGCATTAATAAATTCTAAAATGTGCAAATGGCTCAATGCCGAAATTTAAAATTGAGTCATTGAGAAATTGAGAAATTTTCAAATTAATAAAAATGTTACAACCTAAAAGATCGAAACATAGGAAAGGACAAAAGGGCCGCATTCGCGAAACTGCGAAAAGAGGCGCTTCTATATCTTTTGGTTCTTATGGTTTAAAGGCTTTGGAAGCTATCTGGCTTACTAATCGTCAGTTGGAAGCAGCTCGCCAGGCATTAACCCGACACATGAAACGTGAAGGTAATGTTTGGATTCGCGTTTTTCCTGATAAACCTATTACTAAAAAACCTGCAGAAGTGAGAATGGGTAAAGGTAAAGGTAACCCTGAATATTGGGCTGCGGTAGTGGAACCAGGACGTATCTTGTTTGAAGCAGATGGCGTTCCCGAGCTGGTTGCCAAAGAAGCCATGTTGCTTGCTGCACAGAAATTACCGATCAAAACAAAATTTATAGTACGCCGCGATGCCGTTGCAATTGTTGGTACTAAAGCATAAAAAATTATACAATGTCAAAAAAAATTGATTTTGTAAGAAGCCTGAAAGATTTAACAGAAATCGATTTAAAGGCGCGTATTACTGAAGATGAATTGCGTTTAAAAAAATTGGAATTTGCGCACGTAATCTCTCCATTGGAAAATCCAATGAGCATTCGTTCTTTAAGAAAGGATGTTGCACGTTTAAAAACGGAGTTAACTAAAAGAAAAGTCAAAGCATAATTATATGGTTGAAAGAAATTTGCGAAAAACGAGAACAGGGGTAGTCAAGAGTAACAAAATGGATAAAACCATAACCGTTGCTGTTGAAAGAAAAGTAAAGCACCCTATCTATGGTAAGTTCGTTAAAAAAACTACCAGTTTTCACGCTCATGATGAAAAGAATGAGTGCACAATTGGGGATATAGTAAAAATTATGGAAAGCCGCCCGCTGAGCAAAACAAAGCGTTGGAGACTGGTTGAAGTAATTGAAAAAGCGAAATAAATAAACCGTTGGCTGAGAGCTTTGGCTATCGGTTGATGTGGATAATAAAATATTAAGCCGGCAGCAAATTGCTAATGGCTAACAGCTAAAAGCTAAACAAAATGATTCAGCAAGAAAGCAGGCTAACAGTAGCTGATAACAGTGGCGCCAAAGAAGTTTTATGTATTCGTGTATTGGGCAACAGCGGACAGGATTATGCTAAAATCGGTGATAAAATTGTGGTAACTGTAAAATCTGCAATTCCTTCAGGCGGTATTAAAAAAGGAACTGTTGCAAAAGCAGTAATCGTTCGTACAAAAAATAAATTACGTCGTAAAGACGGTTCTTATATTCGCTTCGATGATAATGCAGTTGTGTTGCTGAATGCGTCTGACGAACCACGTGGCACACGTATATTCGGGCCAGTTGCAAGAGAATTGCGTGATAAAGGATATATGAAAATTATTTCTTTAGCACCTGAAGTATTATAGAAAGCCATTAGCTATTAGCTTTTAGCTTTTAGCTGTAATAATAAAATTAAAATTCAAGAAGCTAATAGCCAAAAGCTAAAAGCTAAAAGCAAAATAAAATGAGTAACAGATTTAAACCCAAGTTCAACATTAAAAAAGGTGATAGCGTAATCGTTATTACTGGTGACGACAAAGATCCAAAAAAGCCCCGCAAGGTGCTTGAAGTATTCCCGGATAAATCGAAAATCCTGGTTGAAGGAGTTAACATCGTTACTAAACATACAAAGCCTTCTGCGCAAAATACCAAAGGCGGTATTTTAAAAATTGAAGCGCCAATGCAAATCTCCAATGTAATGTTGTGGGATGCAAAAGCAGGTGCTGCAACTAAAATTAAACGCACAAGGGAAAATGGTAAATTAATTCGTGTTTCAAAAAAATCAGGGGAGGTTATTAAATAATGAGTACCGTAAAATATACTCCGAGATTAGCAGATAAGTACAAAAAAGATGTTGTACCTGCTTTAGTAAAAAAGTTTGGTTACACAAGTGTAATGCAAGCTCCAAAGCTTGAAAAAATTTGTTTGAACAGAGGCGTTAATGGCGCTGTTACAGATAAAAAACTGGTTGATATTGCAGTTGAAGAACTGACAATGATTACTGGCCAGAAAGCTGTGGCAACAATGTCTAAAAAAGATATTTCAAACTTTAAGTTGCGTAAAAATATTCCGATTGGTGCTAGGGTAACTTTGCGTGGTGTAAAAATGTTTGAGTTTTTAGATCGCCTGGTTTCTACTGCATTACCACGTGTGCGTGATTTTAAAGGTGTTAATGAAAAATCGTTTGACGGGCGCGGCAATTACACATTGGGCGTTACTGAACAAATCATTTTTCCTGAAGTAGATATTGATAAAGTGAACAAGATTACAGGAATGGATATCACTTTTGTAACAACTGCAGGAACAAACGAAGAGGCTTACGAATTATTAAAAGAATTAGGAATGCCCTTCCGCAACGCAGCACCGAAAAAAGAAGATTAAAAAATTTAAATAAATTATATAACATGGCCAAAGAGTCAGTAAAAGCCAGGCAAAGAAAAAGAGAAGCATTATCTGCTAAGTTCGCAGAAAAACGCGCTGCTTTAAAAGCTGCCGGCGATTATAAAGGATTGGATTTGCTTCCCAAAAATTCATCTCCTGTTCGTTTAAAAAATCGTTGCCAGTTAACTGGCCGCCCACGTGGTTACATGAGATACTTTGGTGTATCGCGTGTAATGTTTCGCGACATGGCATTGCAAGGGAAAATTCCCGGAGTAAGAAAAGCAAGCTGGTAATACAGCAAGATATCATTGGATATCGCATTGTAAATAATATTTTGAAATCATTTAACTGATAAAAACAATGGTTACTGATGCAATAGCAGATTTTTTAACGAGAATTCGTAATGCGCAGATGGCGAGCCACCGTATTGTTGAAATCCCTGCTTCGAATTTAAAAAAACGCATGACAGAGATTTTGT
Source organism: Bacteroidota bacterium (assembly GCA_013288945.1). Lineage (GTDB taxonomy): Bacteria > Bacteroidota > Bacteroidia > Chitinophagales > Chitinophagaceae > Puia. The sequence goes on from JABDAZ010000035.1 coordinate 27,071, forward strand.
ATGATAAAGGTTATATCCTTAAATACAAATTTGAAGACGACAGCAAACAAGGTGTTATTAAGATCGCATTAAAGTATGATGCGAATACTAAAGAACCTGCAATCAAATCTTTGGAAAGAGTTAGCCGTCCAGGTTTGAGGCAGTATTCAAGCCCGTCAGAATTTACGCGTGTGAAGAATGGTTTAGGTGTTGCTATCATCTCCACATCAAAAGGTGTGATGACTGATAAAGAAGCAAAATCGCAGAATGTTGGTGGCGAAGTGCTTTGTTACATTTATTAATAAGTGAAGGTTAAGCAATTTGAAATTATTTTCATCTTGTTTTAAATAGAAAGGCTGAACGACAATTAAGTTTTCTATACATAACTGAACACGTTCAACAAATTTTCAAATTTTCAAATTACAAATTGTATGTCTCGTATAGGAAAAAAACCGATTGAAATTCCAAGTGGTGTAACAGTTACGGTAAACGCAGAAAATGTAATTACTGTAAAAGGTGCCAAAGGTGAATTGAAACAAACAATGGATCGCGATATTAAAGCGGAAATAAAAGACGGCCACGTCGATATTGTGCGCCCGACTGATCAAATCCGTCACCGTGCTTTGCATGGTTTATACCGTTCATTGGTTGCAAATATGGTTAAAGGTGTTACTGAAGGATACCAGAAAAAATTAGAATTAATCGGTGTGGGTTTTAAAGCATCTAACCAAGGCAACTTGTTAGATTTAGCTTTAGGATATTCTCACAATATTATTTTCGAAATTCCTAAAGAATTGAAAGTTGCCACTGCGCAGGAAAAAGGTGAAAATCCAAAAATTACTTTGGATGGTGTGGACAAACAATTAATCGGCCAGGTAGCTGCAAAAATCCGCGGATTGCGCAAACCAGAACCATACAAAGGAAAAGGTGTTCGTTACTTGGGTGAAGTTGTTCGCAAGAAAGCTGGTAAAGCTGCTGGTAAATAAAAAATAGCTCAATTGAGAAATTGAATTATTGAGAAATTTAAAAATTAATAAATCCTGGCAGCATCAGGATTATAAAATAAAGAATAATGGATACGAAAGTTATTAATAAGCAAAAAATCAGTTACCGCATCCGTAAAAAGGTG
>JABDAZ010000036.1 GCA_013288945.1 Bacteroidota bacterium
AGAACTAATTTTTACAACAACAGTATCTGAAATTACATTTGCAGGAATTGCACATACCGCATTGCTGGTAACAACGCACGTTATTAAATCGCCATCATTAAAATTATTGTTTGTAAAACTTGAACTGTTTGTGCCTGCATTATTTTTATTTACCTGCCATTGAAAAATTGGATTGTTGCCACCATTGATAACTGTCGCCGTAAATGTAACCGGCATGTTTGCACAAATATTTGTTGCAGACTGATCAATAATTGCAGAAGGAATTACTGAAGGATTAATAGTGACAGGATTTGTTGTAGTTACGCAGCCATCAATATTAGTAACAGTAGCAAAAAAAGTTCCCGGCTCGGTTGGAATATAAGTTGAATTAATAAGTGTTTGCGGCGACCATTTTTGCACACGGTTATTTCCATAATCTGCAACATATATTATTCCGTTTACATCAACATAAACAGCAAATGGTTCAGCTAATTGGTTGGCCGCCGAACCAGCGCTGTTTCCGCCTGCAACCGTTATCCCGGTCTTGGCGCCAGGTGTCCATTCCTGCACGCGGGCATTTACTAAATCATCTATATAAATATTTCCCGCGGTATCAATAAAAACATTATAAGGTGTGTTTAATTGGTTGGCGCCAACACCTGCGCCATTGCCGCCAGCAACAGTTATACCTGCAACGGCGCCAGGTATCCATTCCTGCACGCGGTTATTTTTTTCATCTGTAACAAAAATATTTCCTGCGCTATCAACAAAAACGCCTGATGGATAACTGAATTGATTTGCAGCAGCACCAGCACCATTGCCACCAGCAACAGTAGCGCCGGAAGTTGCGCCAGCAGCCCATTCCTGTATGCGGTTGTTTCCCGCATCTGCAATAAAAATATTTCCATTATTATCAACAAAAACACCTGTTGGTTCTGCAAGCTGGTTTGGTGCAGAACCTTGTCCGTTGCCTCCGGCGACAGTAACGCCACTTGTTGCGCCAGCTGCCCATTCCTGGATACGGTTGTTGCTGAAATCGGCTATATAAATATTTTTATTCTTGTCCATATAAATCCCGACAGGATCAGAAAATTGATTGGCGGCAGAACCTTGGCCGTTTCCGCCTGCGACAGTAACTCCGGTTGTTGCATTTGGTATCCATTCCTGCACACGGTAATTTAACCGATCAACGATGTATACATTGCCTTGCGCATCAACAAATAATGCAATTGGGTTATTTAATTGATTGGCTGCAGAACCGCGCCCAGCTTGGCCTGCAATGGTTATTGCACTCGCTGTTGATGGAACAGCTTTGACGCTGCTCACTAAAGTTGTTCCGTTAAACCATTGTATTAATGAAAGATTGCTTGTTGAGAAAACGTTGAGCGCAGCACCAACGCAATTTCCGTTAGTGCTTGTTAGTGTTGCAGTGAAAGGACATTGTGAAAAAGTCCCGTAAGAAAAGATTAATAAAATAACAGCAAGTAAAAATTTCTTCATCAGCAGCAGTTACAATCTTTAAATTTCAGAAAACAATTATAAATGTTGAAACCAAAATATTATCGTTTTCAATTTAACACTAAAAATTAAAAATTGTTACGAAGAAGATGACGTGAAAATTTATAAAATAAAAAAACCTGGTATAGGATTATTAATCTTACCAGGTTTAGCTAAAAAAATTATAAGAAAATTTATAAACGAAGTTGAATTGATTATAAAGATTTATTTCAGTCAAAAAAATTTATTAATGATAAAAAATAGAAAACATTTTTTTACACGAAAAAATTTACAATCCCATTCCCTGGCGTTCTTGTTTTAAATTTTTTAGAGAAGGATCCATTGCGATAGCTCTGTCGCACAATTGACGGCCTTTATCGTTATCGCCTTTTTTCTGATAAGCCATGCCTATCATATATAGTGCGCGCGCATTTTCTTTATCGAAGTATAAAATTTTATCCCAGTAATCAATTGCTTCCTGGTATTTTTTTATTTTATAATAAGCATTTGCAACGCTGTAAAGCAATACCAAATCAGCAGGTTTTTTTTCCAATATTTTTACCATTAGTTCAATTCCTTTTTCTGGCTGGCCTGCGGCAACGTATGAATCAGATAAATTTTCATAATAATCATTATCTGTTTTATAACCTTTTTCTGCAGCCAACTGATAATATCTTATAGCAGAAATATCATCAGGAATTGTTGCATAAACCAACGCACATTCGTAAATCCATTGAAATTTTGATGAATCAAGCGCAATGGCTTTTTTATAAAATGTAATTGCAATTTTATAGTTATTCATGTCAACAAATCCGCGGCCAATTAAGTAAGGGATTTCTGCGTTTAATGAATCTTCTTTCGCAGCGATTTGTAAATATTTAAAAGCATTGCCATAATCTTCTTCTTGGTAATAACTTTTGCCAAGAATATAATTCCAATTTTTGCCAACGTTAAGCACCATTGCTTTTTTTACAAAAACTTCCGCCTGTTTCCATTGATGCGTCCAGAAATAAATATTTGCAAGGTTTTCAATGGCAGTCGTGTCATCTTTTTTTAATTCATTTACTTTTAAAAAAGCAACCTCTGCATTTCCATATTTGCGGAGTTCCAAAGCCATTAATCCCAGTTGCGTTTGCGCATCGGTATTATCAATTTTGTAATCTACTGCTTTTTGAAAATTGTTATATGCAACCATATAACGGCGGTTGGTTTTCTCTTCTAAGCCTTTTTTATAATAAAGACTGGAGCTGTCTGCAGCTTGTGAAAAAACTGCACTGTAAAATAGAGTGACGAAAAAAAACAATAATAAGTTTTTCATACTAAAGAGGGGTTTACGGATATTATTGTAAATAACGAATAATTGCGAAACTCATTTTAAAACTTCTGCATATTATTATGAACTAAATACAAACACTTATTATCATTTCAAAATTACTGCTCCGAGTGGTGGTAAGTGGATGTTTATCTCGTATTTTTTCTCTTTTTTATCTACAAGTTTCATTCCAACTTCCGGGTTAAAAACATCGCCGGTTCCCCAATATTTTTTCGCGTCGCTGTTAAAAATTTCTTTCCATTCTTTTTTACCGGATGCATAAATTTTCCAATCACGGCGAATTACGGGTGTCATGTTTAAAACGATTAATACATCGTCTTCGGGATTTTTTCCTTTTCTGCGAAAACTAATTACGCTCTCTGCACGATGATCCAAATCGACCCATTCAAACCCGTAAATATTAAACTGGTTTTCGTACAAAGCCGGTTGCGCGCGAAGTAATATGTTTAAATCGCGCACACAATCTTTTAATAAACGGTGAGAATCGAATTGCATCAATTCCCATTGCAATTCTGATTTGTAATTCCATTCGCTGGTTGCACCAAATTCATCACCCATAAATAATAATTTGCCACCAGGGTGCATAAACATGTAGGTGTATAATAATCGCAGGTTGGCAAACTTTTGCCATTCATCTCCGGGCATTTTATACAGCATTGGCGATTTGCCATGCACCACTTCATCATGGCTTAATGGAAGCATAAAATTTTCATCATAATAATACATCATGCTGAAACCAAATTTATCCTGCTGAAACTGGCGATTAATAGGATCCAATTTGAAATAATCAAGCGTATCGTGCATCCAGCCCATCATCCACTTCATACCAAAACCTAAACCACCTGCAAATGTTGGTTTGCTGATGCCCGGCCAGTCTGTTGCTTCTTCAGCTATGGTTTGTATATCAGAAAAATCGCGGAACAATGTTTCGTTTAAATCTTTAATAAAAGCGATTGCTTCAAGGTTTCCATCACCGCCATGTTCATTGGGTTCCCATTGGCCGCTTTTGCGGGAATAATTTAATTTGAGCATAGAACTTACTGCATCAACACGAATTCCATCTGCATGAAATTTATCCATCCAAAACCTTCCGTTGCTTATTAAAAAAGATTTTACTTCTCCCCTTTTGTAATTAAAAATATAACTGTTCCAGTCTGGATGAAAGCCTTTGCGCATGTCTGCATATTCATAGCTATTCGCACCATCAAACATATACAAACCATGTGCATCATATGGAAAATGTGAAGGCACCCAATCAAGTATTACTCCCACGCCAGCCTGATGAAATGCATCAACCAAATGCATAAACCCTTGCGGATCTCCGAAGCGCGAAGTGGGTGCAAAATATCCCGCGCCCTGGTAACCCCAACTGCCATCAAAAGGATGTTCCATAACTGGCATTAACTCTACATGCGTAAAGCCCATTTCTTTTACATAAGGAACCAGTCGTTCACGTATCTGATCATAACTATTATAAGATTCTTCATTGTTTTTATCTGGCCGCATCCAGCTTGCTAAATGCACTTCGTAAACACTCCACGGTGCGTCAAGTGAATTTTGTTTCTTGCGATCTTTCATCCATTCATTATCGTTCCAATTATAATTAAGCTCCCATGTTATTGATGCTGTTAATGGGCGCTTCTCCCAAAAATTTGAATACGGATCTCCTTTATCAATCCGCATTCCTTTAAAACCATGTATATGATATTTGTAAGATTCTCCTTTGGGAAGATGCGGAATAAAACCTTCCCATATTCCTGATTTATCAAGGCGCACAAACAAAGGATGCGATTCTTTATTCCAGTCATTAAAATTTCCAATCACAGAAATAAATGTTGCATTTGGCGCCCACACTGCAAAATAATAACCGCGTGTATCAAGCACATTTATTTCATGCGAACCAAAAAAATTATAAACGCTATAATGCGTTCCGTTTTGAAAATTAGTAATGTCTTCATCAGAAAATAAAGAGTAGTTCCAAACAGGTTTTGTTGAATCAACAAAATGTATGTCTTCATATCGTTGATTCATAATTGCAGGTGATTGTTTTTTTATTTTAGAAGAAGTTGGCTTTTCTTTATCTGTTACTTTTTTTTCTTTATCTTTTTTTATGGATTTCTTTTTGTTTTCACTCATAGTTAATGGCGTTATAGCAATCGTATTAATAAAAAGTGTTTAACGTAAAATTAAGATTTCAATATTGCATATCAATTATTATTTAGTTGATATTTGAACGACCGAAAGATATTTAGGCTGTACTGCAAATATCACTAACCATAAACCTTAACTGCTTCTGATCATGCATAAAAAACTAACGCTTTTATTTTTATTAGTAGTTTTTTCCTTCACATTTTCTATCGCCCAATCATCTTCCATAAAAGGAATGATAACAGACACCATTGAAAAGAAAACGCTTAAAAACGGCGCTGTTCTTTTGTTGCGTAAAACAGATTCTATTTTAGTAAGCTTTACACGAACTGATCAAGACGGAAATTTTTTATTAAAGAATTTACCTGCGGGAAAATTTTTAATACAAATTAGTTATCCTGCTTACGGAGATTATGTTGATGAAATTGAATTGAAAGATTCACTATCACAAATTGATTTGCACCAGATAATGATGACGTTAAAAAGCCAGTTATTAAAAGCCGTAATTGTTACCAATAATAATACAATGCATATTAAAGGCGACACGACAGAATATAAAGCCGATAGTTTTAAAGTGCAGGCAAATGCAACGGTGGAAGATTTATTAAAAAAGTTACCGGGAATACAAGTTGATAAAAACGGAAAGATTACAACACAAGGACAAACTGTTGAAAAAGTTTTGGTTGATGGAGAAGAATTTTTTGGTGATGATCCAACATTGGTTACAAAAAATTTGCGTGCAGACATGGTTGATAAAGTGCAAGTATTTGATAAAAAAAGCGATCAGGCAAATTTTACCGGCATTGATGATGGTCAAAAAACGAAGACGATTAATATAAAAATGAAAGAAGATAAAAAGAATGGTTACTTCGGGAAACTGGCTGCTGGCGCCGCAACAGACGGTTATCACGACAGCCAGTTGTTGTTTAATAAATTTAAGAAGAAAGAAAAAATTGCATTGTACGGCATTGTTTCCAACACAGGAACTGCAGGGCTTGGTTGGGGTGATCAAAATACATACGGCGGCGGAAATGGGATGTTGTCTGTTGATGCAAGCGGCAATATAATTGGCCAGGATGATATCAGCGGATGGGATGGAAATTATAGTGGCAGCGGTTATCCGCTTGTGCAAACTGGCGGCATTCATTATAATAATAAGATGGATAATGATAAACAATCCATCAACCTTAATTATAAAATATTAAACCTTGATGTAACCGGAACCACATTAACCAATTCAGAATATATACTTCCTGATTCTTCTTATTATCAAAATCAGCAACAGCATTTTAAGAACCAGATATTGCGCAATAAATTATCAGGCATTTATGAATTTGATATTGATTCATCATCTTCCATAAAATTAAATGCAGACGGAACATTAATACATAAAATACAAACAGCAATTCAACCACAGAATCATTGTTGGTTCAGGATAGTTCGATGCTTAATAATGGCAACAGCAAAATAACCAGCGAAGGCGATCATAATTCTGTTAATGCAGATTTGTTGTACCGCAAAAAATTAAAGAAAAAAGGGAGAACAATTTCTGTTGATTTTACCGAAAATTATACAGCGATAAATTCAACCGGTTATCTTTTTTCACAAAATAATTTCTTTACACACGATACCTTGTCGCTTGCACAAATTACTGATCAATATAAAATTATTAATAGCAAAACGCAGGCTATTAATACCAACGCAACTTACACGGAACCGTTGTCTGTCGCATCTTCCGTGATTATTAATTATGGAATACAAACCAATAATAGTACGGCATTAAAAAATTCTTACAACAGATCGCAAAGTGGCAAATATGATTCGCTGGATAATTTGTACAGCAACGATTATACGTTTAATACGTTCACTCAAAAAGGCGGCGCTTTTTATTCGTTGGTAAAAAAGAAATTCAGGTTTTATGCAGGAAGCAATGTTGGTTTTTCAAATTTTTCACAGAAAGATTTATATGCAGATACTACTGAAAAAAGAAATTTTGTAAACTGGTACCCACATTCAAATATCAATTACCAGTTTAGTGGCCAAAGCAGTTTATATTTTAATTATAACGGGCAAACAACGCAACCAACTTTGCAGCAAATACAACCCGTTCGCAACAATGATGATCCATTAAATATTAATGTAGGAAACGGTGCGTTGAAACCTTCTTTCCAAAATACATTTAACCTGAATTACTATTCATTTAAAGCATTAACCAATAAAAATTTATATGCAAGAATGAGTTATAGTTTTAATGAAAATGCAATAAGCACAAATAGTTTTACCGATAGTATTGGTAGAAGGATTACGCAATACATTAATGTGCATGGAAATTATAGTTTGAGTGCATATATGGATTATGGTTTCAAATGGAAAAAGCCAGATATCGGTTTTAATCTGAACGGTGCTTTTAATCAAAACAGAAACGTAAGCGTCGTTAATGCGCAACAAAATATTACAAATAGCAGCAATTATACTTTTGGTGTTTATGTTGGCAAATACAAGGAGAAAGTGCTCGATTGCAGCTTTCGTGCAAATGCAACTTATACTACAAGTACTTCTTCTATTCAAACAAATATCAGTACCAAATATTGGTCATATGAATTGGCGCCAAACCTCGATTTTTTTCTTCCATTAAAAATGCAAGTGCATGCAGATTTGGATTATAATTTCCGCGAAAAAACTTCGGCGTTTGATAACAATACAAACGTTGCATTATTAAATGCATGGTTTGGAAAAAAGTTATTAAAGAAAGATCAGTTATTAATAAAAATTTCTGGCAATGATATTTTAAACCAGAACAAAGGCATTAATAGAAATGTGAGTTCCAATTTTATTTCGCAAACAACTAATAGCACAATTCAAAGATATTTTATGCTGAGCTTTGTTTGGAATTTTACAAAAGCAGGCGGCGCTGCGCCGGTTAATAACGGGATGATAATTGTAAATTAGTAACTATAAAAACAGTTTATGAAAATATTAAAATGCGTTTTTGTCTTTTTATTAATAAGCCATTTTGCAAATGCTCAAAACCCTGTTTTTATATCGCAGGGAAAAATTGAATTTGAATATAAAATAAATTTATACGCACAATTTGATAATGATGCAGATGAATCATGGAAAGATTATGTACATAAAAATATGCCGCAGTTTAAATCATCTTATTTCAATTTGATTTTTGATAATAATAAAACCTTGTATAAACCCGGCAAGGAAAATCCTGAAAACAATAAATTATGGGGCGGCGATGTAGCAGATGAAAATGTTGTTTACACAGATTTGGAAAAACAACAAGCCATCAGCCAGAAAAAAGTTTTTGAAAAATTATTTTTAATAAAAGACAGCGCACGAAAAATTAAATGGAAAATAACTAATGAATTGCGCACCATTGCCGGGTTTGACTGCCGTCGTGCAAATGCAGTTATTATGGATTCTATTTATGTGGTTGCTTTTTACTGCGATGAAATTACAACCAGCGGCGGGCCGGAATCTTTTTGCGGTTTGCCCGGGATGATTCTCGGCGTTGCATTACCACACGAACATATGACATGGTTTGCCACAAAATTATTAACGACGCCTGTAAAAGAAACTGACCTCGCAGAACCTGTAAAAGGAAAAATAACAACAAACGCTGCGTTAAAAGAAAATCTGAAAGAAAGCCTTAAAGACTGGGGAAAATATGCAGATAAATATGTGAAGCAAATTATGCTTTAAGCAATTATTATTTATCGTTGACGAGTTTAAATTGTATCGGCTGTTTTTTGTAAGACTTTACCTTTTTTCCGTTTTGCTCTGCAGGTTTCCAGTTGCCACTTATTTTAATAACGCGTACTGCTTCTTCCCTCAGTCCGCCTGACTCCGGGCCGCTTATGGCTTCAATATTACTAACACTGCCATCCTTATCAACAATAAATTGAACGACTACAATGCCTTGAATGTTTTTGCGCATTGCTTTGTTGGGATAATGAAGATTGGCTTGTAAAAATCTTGTCCATCCACTTAAGCCTCCGGGGTAATCAGATTCAAACTCAACTTTCGCAAATGATCTTGAATCGACGGTTGTATCAGTAAAATTTTTATTTTTTAAAGTATCCTGCGCGTTGGTCCGAAATACTATCATTAATAAAAAGAAAGACAAAAGTATTTTCATAAAAAGATTTTTATAAATAAACAAGTATTAATGGGCTATTCTAAAAGACAGCGGAACGAGTTTTATTGATTTTACCTGCTTCCCATTTTGCATTGCAGGAACCCATTTTCCGCTAAGGCTGATTACGCGCACGGCTTCTTCGCGCAAGCCGCCTTTTTTTGGCCCGCTGATCGCTTGTATGTTACTAATATTTCCTTCTTTATCAACAGTAAATTGAACAACAACATCTCCGTGTATTTCATTATTCTGCGCTTCTTCCGGATAACGGAATGTTTTAACTAAAAATTTATTCCATGCGGGTTTTCCACCGGGAAATTCTGCTTCTACTTCTACCTTTGTATAAGTAACATCATCCATCTGACTTACACCTGATGTTTTTAAAGTGTCCGATTCTAACAAATGTTTTGAAGAGTCTTGCGCATTGCTTTTTAACAGCAGCATTAATAAAATTGCGGAGAATATTAATTTCATAAAACAGGTTTTCGTTTTTATTAATAAACATAATAAATAAAATCAGCAGCAAGAAATAAATATAGTTTTATACATTATATATAAGTGTATAAAAGAAAAATTAAAGCTGTTTTCGGCTTTTAATATTAATGTTGTGCAAGTACCGATTTTTTATTTCCGTCGTTATAATGTAAACTTGCACCGAAAGGCACCTGTTTAAAACCAGTTAATATAAGTATGGCAAAGAACTTATTGATCGTTGAGTCCCCTGCGAAAGCGAAGACCATTGAAAAGATTTTGGGAGCAGATTTTGAGGTAAAAAGCTGTTATGGCCATATCCGCGATTTAGCAAAAGGTGATATGGGCATCGACATAAAAAATCATTATAAACCTACCTATATTGTTCCCGATGATAAAGAAAAGGTTGTAAGAGAATTGCAGAGCATCGCCAAAAAATCAGGCGAAGTATGGCTCGCAACGGATGAGGACCGTGAAGGCGAAGCCATAAGCTGGCATTTGTGTGAAGTGCTTGGTTTGGATCCCAAAACAACCAAGCGTATTGTTTTTCATGAAATTACAAAACCCGCCATTCAGGCCGCAGTTACCAAACCGCGCACGGTTGATATGAACCTTGTTAATGCACAGCAGGCCCGGCGTATTCTCGATAGAATTGTAGGCTTTGAATTGAGCCCCGTTTTGTGGCGCAAAATGAGCATGAAAAATAATTTAAGCGCAGGCCGGGTTCAATCTGTCGCAGTACGTATTATTGCAGAAAGAGAGCGGGAAATCAACGCGTTCAATTCTGTAAGCACATTTAAAGTAGAAGCAAGATTTACAGCAAAAGATATAACTGGTAAAGATGTAATTTTTTCTGCCGAAGGCAAAAAATTTGCTTCAGTTGAAGATGCGGAAAAGTTTTTGCAAAGCTGCGTCGGCGCAAATTATAAAGTAACTGATATTACGGTAAAGCCTGCCAAAAAAACGCCGCCGGCGCCTTTTACAACTTCCACTTTGCAACAGGAAGCCAGCCGCAAACTTGGATATTCCGTTAGCCGAACAATGATTCTTGCACAAAAATTATATGAAAGCGGTAAGATAAGTTACATGCGTACCGACAGCGTGAATCTTAGTGAAACCGCAATGGATGATATTAAAAAACAAATTGGAAACCAGTATGGAGATAAATATATACAGGTTCGCAAATTTAAAAACAAAAATGAATCTGCCCAGGAAGCGCACGAAGCCATTCGCCCGACTTACATGGAAAATTCTACGGTAGACGATTTTGATGGAAAAAGGTTGTATGAATTAATCTGGAAAAGAACAATTGCCTGCCAGATGGCTGATGCAGAATTGGAAAAAACATCTGCCAAAATTCAGATTTCTACCAATAGAGAAGAACTGACTGCGAACGGCGAAGTATTAAAATTTGACGGTTTTTTGAAAGTGTATATGGAAGATAAAGACGATGATGATGTTACTGAAGATGACCAGCAGGAAGGAATGCTGCCGCCACTCTCGGTAAACCAGCAATTGCCTTTTAATGAAATGAAAGCAACCGAAAGGTTCAGTCGCGCTGCGCCAAGATATACAGAAGCTTCATTAGTAAAAAAATTAGAAGAACTCGGAATTGGTAGGCCGTCAACTTATGCGCCAACTATTTCCACCATACAAAAAAGAACGTACGTTGAAAAACGTGATAAAGAAGGTGTGAAACGCGATTTCCGCATTTTGCAATTGAAGAATGATGTGATTACAAAACTCACTGATCAGGAAAATACCGGCGCTGAAAAATCAAAATTATTTCCGACAGATTTGGGTTTGGTGGTTACCGATTTTCTGAAACAGCATTTTGATGATATCATGGATTACAGTTTTACTGCACGCATCGAAGAAGAATTTGATGATGTTGCCAGCGGAAAAATTGTGTGGAGCAAAATGATTGACGATTTCTATAATCCATTTAAAAAAGATGTTGATAATACCATTGAAACTGCAGAAAGAATAAGTGGCGAAAGAGAACTCGGATTTGAAACGGAAACCGGCAAAAAAGTAATTGTAAGAATGGGCCGTTACGGGCCAATGGTTCAAATTGGCGACACATCAAATGAAGAAGAAAAGCCGCGTTTTGCAAAATTGAAAAACACGCAAAGCATCGAAACGATAACGTATGAAGATGCGATGGAGCTTTTTAAACTCGGCGCACCTTTAGGTGAATATGAAGGCCAGGAAATTTCTGTCAACGTCGGCCGTTTTGGGCCTTATGTAAAATTCGGCGATCAGTTTGTTTCCATTCCGCGCGGCGAAGAAGCCTCGACAGTGGATTTGGAAAGAGCCATTGAAATTATTAATGCAAAAAAAATTGAGGATGCGCCAATTGGTTTTTTTAATGAAAAACCGATTACCAAAGGCAAAGGACGTTTTGGCCCATACATAAAATGGAACGATTTATTTATTAATGTTCCGCGCGCATATAATTTTGATATGCTTACGCAAAAAGATTGCGAAGAATTAATCCAAAAGAAAATTGAAAAAGAAGCAAACCGTTTTATACAACAATGGCCGGAAGAAAAAATTGCAATTGAAAATGGCCGCTGGGGCCCATTTATCCGTTTCGAAAAAAAGATGCTGAAACTTACTGGTGGCGGCGCCAACGGAAAATATACGCCTGATGAACTCGCGGTAATAAGTTTGGATGAAGTAAAGAAAATGATATTAATACAAGAGCCAAAAGCTTTCGATAAAAAAACGCCGGCAAAAAAGAAAGCTGCGGGCAAAGCAAAAGCAGTTGCCAATAAAACACCAACTAAAAAAGCGGCGGCGAAGAAAAAGTAAAGAAAATATTTATTAATAGATATCAAATTTATAAGCTCATTAATTTTTTATTAATGAGCTTTTTTTATAGATGTAATCTTATTAATAAAGACTGAACGCTGGCATTTTTTTTGTAGCATTAATAACTACAATTTCATCCTTTCCCACAGCCTGTGGATATTTTGAATTAGCAGATGTACCCTGCAACTGCGAAATTTATTTACAGTAACAATATTTTACGCATAAGACCGTATTATTAATAGTTACGCTCACTTACCTCAAACCGATTTTTATGCAGGAAAACAAAGAGATAAAAGCCTTGTTCCATTTAATTGATGATCCGGATACAGAAGTTTTTTCGTCAGTGAGCGACAGGATTGTAACTTACGGAAGAGGCATCATTCCAAACCTCGAAGATCTCTGGGAAAATTCAATGAGCGAAGATGTGCAGGAACGCATTGAATTATTAATTCACAAACTTCATTATTCAGATTTAACCGACGATTTTTTGCGCTGGAAAGACAGCACTTATCACGACTTATTGACTGCATCTTTATTAATATCCAAATTTCAATACCCGGAATTAAATTCAACCCAGGTTTTGCAGGAGATTGAAAAATTGCGGAGAAACATTTGGCTCGAATTGAATAATTATCTCACGCCGCTTGAACAGGTGAATGTGTTAACCAGCATCATTTACAATTATTATGGATTAAAAGGTGTCGAAGTTGGCTATCAAAACCCGGAAGAATTTCTTATTAATAAAGTTGTCGAAACAAAGCGCGGCAATGCTATTGCAAATGGAATTGTTTATCTGATTTTAAGCGAGTTGCTCAATATACCTGTTAAAGCGATTAATATTCCAAAACAGTTTGTACTGGCTTATATTAAGCCCGAATATAACGACGATGTTTTCTCTCACGAAACATACATTGACAGGATTGAATTTTTTATTGACCCGATGAGCGGCCAGGTTTTTACGCATAAAGATGTAGAAAATTATTTTAAAAGAATCTCAGTTCCGCCGGTTGCTTCCTATTTTAAGCCTGTGACCCATAAAAGGATTATTCAAACACAACTGGAAGAATTCAGTAAATGTTTCACAAATGAGAAAAATTCATACAAACAAAAAGAGCTTATAGCGCTCGCAACCCTTCTTAATGATTAATATTTTTAGAAATTATTTTATTTTTTCTAAAAATATTTTTAGAAAGAAAATCGAGTTTAATTGTTATTAATAAATAAGTTACACATCAAATTGAATTTTATTGATTAATTTATTTAAGCTTTTCTAAAAAATAATTGCTACGCCTATTGCATTAATTAAAAACTCGTATTAGTTTTACTCCCGAATCGATACCCACATCTCCTACATAGAAAGACATTCCAATCAAGGAAATACCTTCCAATTATTACATTAAAAACTTACGGCAACGCCGGCCTCAGTAAAAATCTTTAATGGTTTTGTCACTGAATTATTATCTCCATACCTACCCTGAAATACTTAATCCCAATTCAATTATTTTTTGAATAATTAATTCCTCTATTCTTTTTGAATCTCCTCAAAAAAGAAATAACTCATTTAATATATTCTCCACTTTCCCTGAAAACCAGCTCAGCTTAGAGTTGATATTTATTCTTTAATCACAAAAAATTAAAACATGAAAACTTTTACTCTCTCAGGGAAACAAATTTTAAAAACAACGTTATTAATGACGACCATACTCGCTGCAGCTATGGTTTCTAAAGCACAAAGAAGTTACAGCACTCCTATTTATTCTGCCAATATCCAGGGCGGACAAACGATGTTTGGTAATAGCAATATGGCTGTTTACACAAGTGGCTCCGGCTTAACAGGCGGCGTTGTAAATACTAGCGTAATGAATAACACAAGCAGCACTTCAAATGAAGCATCTAATATGCAGTTTGTTGATGTTGACTATAAATCAGGAAATGCCGGCGGTGTTACCAATGCATCAACTGCAACTTTGGTACTTCCTGCAGGTACAAATACAATCAAATTCGCCCGTTTATATTGGGGTGGAAAATTTTCAACCAACGCTTTTACAAGCGCCCAGTTAAGAACTGTTTCAATACGCAAAGGAACTTCCGGCGCTTATACAACTGTTACCACTCCTGCTACACAGTTGGATCAGGCAGCGGTAAGCGTTGGTTCAGGAACAGCCTATCAGGCTTATTATGATGTTACTTCTTTTATACAAAACAATGGTGCTGGTGCTTACACAGTTGCAAACATTGCCGCAAGTACAGGTAAAGATGTTAATAGCATTGGTAACTATGCAGGCTGGTCAATTGTTGTAGCTTACGAAAACCCATCACTTAGCTATTACAGCATCCGTATTTACGATGCATTTTATCAAATTAAAAGTGGTAGCGGCGGTTCTTCAACTATTACTTTAAATAATTTTAATGCTCCTAATAACCCGATTGCCGCAGGCGATGCAAATTTATCTGCTTTCGTTTGGGAAGGTGATAATTACTACACTGGCGATTACCTGAAAATTAACGGCAATACTTACAGTGATGCAGTTAACCCGGCAACAAATATGTGGAATGGTTCAATTTCTTTAGATGGTGCACAGGTTGCAACAGGAAATCCTAATTACAAAAATGCAATGGGTGTAGATATTGATCAAATACAGGTTGGTGGCGCATCTTACGGTATTAATCCGGGTGCAACTTCTGTACAAATTCAGTTCGGTACAAACCTGGATGAATATTATGCAAGTGTGTTTGCTTTCAGTATAAGAATGCAGGATCCTAACTTAACAATTGTAAAAACAGTTACAGGAAGCGTTTATCCATTAAACGTTATGATTGCAAATGAAACATTAACTTATGTTATTGCTGGCCAGAATACAGGAGCAGGTAACTCAATGAATACTGTAGTTATAGATTCATTACCGGCTGGTGTAACTTACTTACCAAATTCTTTACAAGTATTAGCGTCTCCAGGCACAGGAATGACAGGTGCAAAATCTGACGGTGCTGATAATGATAATGCAATGTATGTTCCGGCCTCTGGTAATAGAAGGGCTTATGTAAAATTCTTTGTAGGCTCTGGTGCAACAGGAACGAATGGTGGCATGTTAGCTCAAAACGATTTGTACAGCGTACAGTTCCAGGTTACAACGCCTTCAGATCCTAACCAATTGGTGACTGTAACTAATATTGCAGATATACAGGCAGAAGGTTCTATTCTTGGTAGTATTACAAATGAAGCTTCAGTATTAATTGCTCCAACAAAATCTTTACCTATCAGTTTGTTGTCTTTCAGTGCAACTAAATCTGGTGATGATGCGTTGTTGAGATGGTCAACTTCAAGCGAATTGAACAATGATTATATGGAAGTGCAGAGAAGTGTTGATGGTGTTAACTTTACTACGCTTTCAAGTATTAAAGGAAATGGTACAACTACAATTGTACACAGCTACGAATACAGCGACCCGATTAATAATTTATCAGGAATTATTTACTATCGTTTGCGTGATGTAGATGTTAACGGAAGAGGTTCTTACAGCCAGGTTATTGCGCTTCGTTTAGATGGCACATCAACTTCTGCAAGCTTTAGTGTTTTCCCGAATCCTTTTGCATCTGATATTAAATTGAATGTCAACAGTACGAAAGAAATGAAAGGAAATGTAGTTGTAAACAATATCGCAGGACAACAAGTGTTTACACAATCAGTACAAATACAAAATGGCCAGAACATTATTGTTCTTAATAATCTTGGTGGATTAAGGCCCGGAATTTATATCATCAACTTTATAACAGAAGAAGGGAGAATCGCTCAGAAAATAGTTAAGAATTAAAGAAAGGAATTGATCTATGGTTTACCACCCCTTCTGTTTAGTTACAGAGGGGGTTTTTTTTAATAGAAGTTTATTAATAAAAAATATAAAAAAGTGCGTTGATATTTATTAATACTTGATGTTTATTAATAAGAAAGAAATAATGAATAAGAAACAATTCATTTTAAAATTCTGCATTGGCAGATTTTGCAGTGAGTTTATTAATCTTCACAATTCCAGCCCAGTTGAAAAATAGAATGATTGGATAAACCGGATCAATTTCATGCCAGCGGTAACCAAAATTTACACGTGATGGAAATTTATGGTGATTATTATGATAACCTTCGCCCATCATAAAAATATCGACAGGAAATAAATTTTTAGAAGTGTTGGTCAATTTAAAATTGATGTATTGATATTTATGCGCAAACCAATTAATAACAGCGCCGTGAACTGGCCCCATTAAAAAATGAATTGGCAACAATAAAAACCACCAATAATTGGGAGCAAAATACCAATAGAAAGCAATATAAAAAGCAGCCCATAATAAACGCAAAAACCAAAGGTGCCCAACTTTTTCCAACCACGGCCAGTTTGGAACATTTTTTAAAAAACGTTCTTCAATAACCATATTGCCATTTAAAATATCCTGGTAAATATTTTTTGTTTTCCACATCATTTTAAAAACATTGCCATCATAAGAAGGTGAATGCGGATCTTTTTCTGTATCTGTATAAGCGTGGTGCATGCGGTGCATAATCGCATAAGCGCGCGGGCTCATAAAAGAAGAACCTTGTGTAATATATGCGAACGCATAAAAAAAACGCTCCCACCCTTTACTCATAGTAAAAGCTCCGTGTGCTGCATAACGATGCTGAAAAAAGGTTTGGGAAAAAAGAGAAAGGTACCAATGCGCAAAAAAGAAAACCAGTATTATTATCATAGTGTTAGATTTCTATTTGTATAAACAGATAATTTGAGTAAATGTTTCAGGCGGCGAAAGTAAACACTAATTTTAAATAAATGATTAACACATAAAACCATTTATCAACTTTTTATGATAATCTCTTTTAAAAATGAAAAGTTTTACAGGTATTAATAAAAGAATAATCAGATAAAAAAATACCAGCATTATTCAATTGCCGATAATGTGTTTATCCATTTAAAAAATATTTGTTTGTGAATCATCAAATCAATTAAATTTAGTCTTTCATTTTCTAATTTATAAATTCTGCTAATGGGAGATCTTCAGATCAAAAAACAACCAAAAAAGTATGATGCAATAATTGTAGGATCCGGTGCTGGTGGCGGTATGGCTGCTTATGTGCTTGCAAATGCAGGCTTAAAAGTTTGTTTGATAGAAGCCGGCCCTATGTTCGATCCAAAAACAGATTCCAATCAATTAAAAAATCCTTGGGAATCTCCGCGCCGTGGCGCAAGTACAAAATATCGCCCGTTTGGCGATTTCGATGGCTGCTATTGGGGATGGGAAATTGATGGCGAACCATACATACACAAAGGCGATACAAAATGGGAATGGTGGCGCGCGCGTATGCTTGGCGGAAGAACAAACCATTGGGGAAGAATTTCATTGCGCTTTGGCCCGAAAGATTTTAAACGCAGAAGCATTGACGGTCTCGGTGATGATTGGCCAATTGGCTATGATGATGTGAAACCATACTACGATAAAATAGATCAGATGCTTGGTGTGTTTGGAACAAACGAAGGTTTGCCAAACGATCCGGATGGTATTTTTTTACCGCCGCCAAAACCAAGATTGCATGAATTATTTATAAAAAAAGCGGCAACAAATATTGGTGTTCCGGTAATTCCTTCAAGGCTTTCTATCCTTACAAAACAAATTAATAAAGAACGCGGACAATGTTTTTTCTGCGCGCAATGTGGCCGCAGTTGCAAAGTGTATGGTGATTTTTCTGCTTCATCTTGTTTGGTAATTCCTGCATTAAAAACGGGCAATATTGATTTGGTAACAAACGCGATGGCGCGTGAAGTATTAACAAATAATGAAGGGCTTGCAACAGGAGTTTCTTACGTTAATAAAGATGATTTACAGGAATATCAGGTTACTGGTAAAACTGTAATTCTTGCAGCGAGCGCTTGCGAAAGTGCACGCTTATTATTAAACTCAAAATCGCGACGCTTTCCGAATGGTTTGGCAAACAGCAGCAATGTTGTTGGTAAATATTTGCACGATTCAACTGGTGCGGATATGGGCGGAATTATTCCTGAATTGTTTGACAGAAAAAGATATAATGAAGATGGCGTTGGCGGCATGCACGTTTATACGCCATGGTGGCTTGATAATAAAAAATTAGATTTTCCGCGCGGCTATCATATTGAATATGGTGGTGGTTTCGGAATGCCGGTTTATGGTTTTAATTGGGGAATTGAAAATTTAAACGGCACGTATAAAATAAAAGGTAAACAAAAAGAAGCCGGCGGTTACGGCGCTTCTTTAAAAGAAGATTACCGTTATTTTTTCGGCGCGCACATTGGCATGGCTGGCCGTGGCGAAGCGATTGCAAGAGAAGATAGTTTGTGTGAAATTGATCCGACTGTTGTTGATAAATACGGAATTCCTGTTTTGCGTTTTGATACGAAGTATACCGATTATGAAATCAAACAGGCAAAACACATGAAGGAAACTTTTTCTGAAATTCTACATTCCATGGGAGCCATTACAACATGGGGCGGCGATGACGGCCCGCATAATGATTATGGTTTGCATCCGCCAGGAAATATTATTCACGAAGCAGGAACTGTGCGTATGGGAAATGATCCTAAAAAATCTCCGTTAAATAAATGGAGCCAGGCGCATGATGTAAAAAATTTATTTTGTGTTGATGGCGGGCCGTTTGTTTCTCAGGCAGATAAAAATATTACCTGGACAATTCTTGCATTATCCATGCGCACCAGCGAATATATTGTTGACCAGATGAAGAAACAAAACCTTGGTTAATGTTGGATGAATGATGTAGATATAAGATGTAAAATAATTTATAACATATAATCCATAAATTAAAAACATGGACAGAAGAAATTCGATAAAGGCATTAATAATCGGTTCACTTTCTACCGGCGTACTTATTGAAGCATGTAAGCCGGATGAAAAAAAAGCAATCGTTAATGATCCGAATTCAAAAGTAACTGGGCCAACTATTAACCGGATGAAAGAAGAAGAAGAACATTACAAACAAGTAATAGCATCTACTTTTTTTACCCCGGAAGAAATGGCTACCATTACCATTCTTGCAGATATTATTATTCCAAAAGATGAAATAAGCGGAAGCGCAAGCGATGCAAAAGTGCCCGACTTTATTGAGTTTATTGTAAAAGATATGCCCGAACACCAGGTGCCTTTGCGCGGTGGTTTGCGTTGGCTTGATATGCGCTCTTTAAAGAAGTTTGAAAAGCCTTTTAAAAATTGCGCGCACGATCAGCAAATGCAATTGGTTGATGAAATTGCATGGCCAAAAAAAGCAAAACCAGAAGTTATGCCCGGAGTTGCTTTTTTTAATTTGATGAGAAATTTAACCGCAACAGGATTTTATACTTCTGAAATGGGCGGTAAAGATGTTGGTTATATCGGCAATGCGCCAAACCAATGGAACGGTGTGCCAGCCGATGTTTTGAAGCAATACAATTTGGCTTACACAGAAAAAGAACTAAAAGAATGTGTAAATTTTGACAAAGTATAATTCAAATAACATTAATAAAAAACCCGGATAAATTGTCCGGGTTTTTTATTGAAATATCTTTTTGAAATTAGTTTTCTACAGGGCATAAATAATAACCTTCTTCACTCAGCACAAAACTATTTGGCACAAAACAAAGCAAAGATTTATTAATCATTGATGAAGCTTCTGCAAGATATGCCTGGCCAATTTCCGGCGTATTAATAGCAAAATGCCAGCTTTGCACTTTTAAATAAGCAATTTTACTTTCTTGTTTCACTTGGTTTTCCGACTGTATAAGTTTACGTGCCAGTTGATATTGCGTATTCTGAATCCTGTTTTTCATAAAGTTTTGGATATTGGATTTATTAATAAATGGTCAGCGATAAATAAACGCATATAAAACTTCAAAATTGCGTTGCATAAAAACTTTACGCATGAAATTTTTGAATTATCGTTTTTTGAAAAATCAAGTAAGGATTTCTTTTTATTAATAAACTATTATAAAACTTTGGCAACAATAATAATTTGTAAAGATGGGTTATAGTAATAGCTGTATCGATTTCAATTTTTTTTAATTAAGTTACATTTTTTGTAAACATAATTATGTGTTGCGCCGCCATCAATAAACATTTAAATTTGTAAAAAACAATCTTGCAAAAAATGCAAAACAATACGCGTACAATTGAGCAGGAAGATGTTGAAACCGGTACAATAACACTTACTGAAAATCCGTGCAATTTGATTGTGTGGAATGATGAAGTAAATACATTTGAATGGGTTATTGAAACATTAATAGATGTTTGCAAACATACAACTGAACAAGCCGAACAATGTGCAATGCTTATTCATTCTCAGGGAAGCTATGCTGTAAAAAAAGGAAGTTACGATGAACTAAAGCCAATGTGCGACGCAATTACAGAACGCAAAATTGGTGCAACTATCGATGTAGTTTATTCCTGAAATTCTTGCTGCGATTTTTTCCTCTTCATTAATAATTTTTATTTTTTGTTTTCATAATGCCGCTATTTGCTTTAGGTAAAGAATTAATTTTTCCACCTGTTCATCTTGCAGAACCTGATGGCTTGCTTGCATTTGGTGGAGATCTTTCTGAAGCACGTTTATTATTGGCTTACCGCAATGGAATTTTTCCCTGGTATGAAGGCGATGATATTTTATGGTGGTGCCCTAATCCGCGATTTATTTTATTTCCTGCTGAATTAAAAGTGAGCAAAAGCATGCTGCAATTGTTCAAAAAAAATGCTTTTGAATTTACCATTAATAAAGCTTTTGAAGAAGTGATTAATAATTGTAAAACTATCACCAGGAATAATCAACAAGGCACTTGGATTACTGATGAAATAAAAACGGCTTATATTAATTTACATAAAAAAGGCTACGCACACAGCGCAGAAGTTTGGTTGAATAATGAATTGGTTGGTGGATTATATGGCGTGCGTTTGGGAAAAATATTTTTTGGAGAAAGTATGTTTAGCAAACAAAGCAATGCAAGTAAATTTGCTTTTATAAAGTATGTCCATCATTTACAAACGGAAGATGTGCGGTTAATAGATTGCCAGGTTTATACAGAACATTTAAAAAGCCTCGGTGCAAAAATGATTGACCGCGAAATTTTTATTAATGCAGTTGCCCAACTTATTTTATAAATTATTTTTCCTGGTAAGTGGCAACAGAATAATGTTTGAGTGCAGTAATTTTTAATTCATTTCCATTGGTAACATGCACCAATTTATATTCCCTGAAAACATTTTTATCATCCATAAAACCAATGATGCAGGAATATTTTTCATTGCCTTTTTTTAATACAGGTTTTGGATCATAACCAAAATTTGGAAGCTTCAAAGTATCTTCTCCGCGAATTTCTTCAAACTGCATTTTTATCAAATAATGAAAAGTCATTGGCGTTTCAAAAAGCTTTACAGAAAAATACCAGTCGTTTAAAGGATTATCTGTTTTCTCTTTATATTGATCAATTGGATCTGCTTTTACATCTTTCCGAAATTCAGGAACATTGTTGGTTGGATTAATAACAGTTGGTTTATTAATGCTGTCGCTATTTGTGGTTTGTTGATTGTTTGAATGACAGGAAAATAAATAAAAACCTATCGCGCAAAGAAAAATATTTTTAATCTTCATAGTAAATTTTTACGTGTAAAATTTTTTGTTTTTATTTATTCTGCAAAAGATTGCCATGCAATTTTTTTTGATGGCCACTTCGCAGCATGCTGATAAATTAAGCCACGCATGTAATCATTTTCAGGATACGGCGTGATGTAATTTTTCAATTCTTCTGGTTGTGTAATCGCTGTATCTGCAGGCAGGTAACCCATTCCATAAAATTTTCCTTCTTCTATCAATATGCAACTTTGTTCATCGCTGTGCCTGCCATTATCAACCAAAGTAAATGATGGCAATTCTTTTTTTAATGATTGAATGGCTTCTTCAACGCGCGCATTATATGTTTGAGGATCTTCATCTTGTTCGCATGCGCCGAAACAAAATTTTTCTTTAATGCCTTCGCATTTGTCTTCGCCAAATTGTATAAAACATAATTTTGGGCAAAGATTAAATGTGCGGATTAATTTTCTTAATACATTTTGCCCTTCTAATAATAATGAAAAAGTATAAACAGGTTGCAATTGTTTTTTTCTTTTTTCAATTCCTAATCTTATATATCCATTTCTATCGGTAAAAATATATAAGCCATAAGTTTGTTCAAACCGTTTCAAACTTCGGTTATATAAAGGCCACAATTTTTTTATTTCAATACATTCCAGTAAAAAAGCAATTAGTTCAGTGCCTGTTGTTTGATGGGAAATGGAATAAATATTTCTTAAAAATTCCTGCTTTTGCCTGCCGGCTTTATTATTGGAGAAATGGCTTTTTACACGCTTTAATAAATTTTTTGCTTTGCCAACATAAATTACTTTTCCTTTTTGATCATGAAAATAATATACGCCGGGAACCATTGGTAAATTTTCCAGTTGTTCCGCAGGTAAATTTGAAGGAAGATATTGTTCTTTGTTTTTTCCTTTCAACATCAGCATCATATGGCCTTGTGTATCATTTTCCAAAATCATTTGAAACAATTGCACGGTTGCATCTGCATCGCCGCCAGCGCGGTGCCTGTTAGATATTTCAATTGATAACGATCGGCACAAATTACCTAAACTATAACTTGGCAAACCAGGAAAAACTTTGCGGCTCAAACGAACCGTGCATAATTTTTTATCATTCAATTCATAACCGCAGGCTTTTAACTGATGCTTTAAAAAAGAATAATCAAAATTTACATTGTGCGCTACAAAAATTGCATCTTTTAATAAATCAAAAATATCTGCAGCAACCTCTTCAAAATGCGGGGCGCTGGCAACCATTTCATTATTAATACCCGTTAATGATTGCACATAAATGGGTATCGGAATAAGCGGATTAATAAGTGTTTCGTACCTTTTTATTTCACGGTTACCATTATGCAACACAATAGCAACTTCCGTAATTGCGTTATTAGCGGCATAGCCACCGGTTGTTTCAATATCTACAATTGCATACATAATTATTTCAAATTATCACGGCAATAAAGATATAAATAATTGATGGTTTGTACCTTGATCGATCAATCCGTTTTTAATTATCCGTATTCTGTAGTATCCGTCTTTTCCCTCTGAAAGCAAAGCCCGCAGGACTTTTTGTTCCTGTAATTTCTTAACCCGAAAAAACAATACCATGAAAAAAATGGACACTTTTCAGGCAAAGGAAAGTACGGCTATAGCTGCAATTACGGCTATATTGTACTTCTGCGCCATCTCGCTTTTTGCGTATGTATTTACAATGTCATAAAAAAATTTACTAACAGCTTTACCAACTCCGGCCAACACCGGAGTTTTTTTATTTTAAAACCTCATTAATCAAAAAAAAATTTTTTGTACGTTACAATATTTGTTATATTTATATCACGATTTAGCTAACCCACTGCCTTACAAATTTTTTACGGACCAACCGAAGAAAAATACCCTGCCATTTTTAGTGAATGTTAACCCGCCCTTTGAACCACAAGTATTTTAATTAAATGGTTTAACTTCTAAAATTGTATTTGTATGAAAAAACTAGTACACTCATTTCATCTCGGTGAAAATCTGCAAACAGCATTAATGGCATTTGGTTTCTTAGGCCTTGTTATGTTTTTGTCTTACCTCTACTGGTTCGCTTAAAATCATAACCAGCGTTTTTATGTTATAACAAGCCGGCATATCCATTCCGGTCATTAATTTATATAGCAGATTTGTTTGCTAAAAATTCCTCTCCGCGAGGAATTTTTTATTTGTACTAAGTATGCTGAGATTATTAATACTGCCACAACAATTCTTACCTTTGCCGTCCGTTAAAACAACCAATCTTTCAAGTATTAATAATGGAATTAAGTAAAAATTATACGCCCGCATCTATTGAAGAAAAATGGTACAAGCATTGGCAAGACAAAGGTTATTTCAAAAGTGTGCCGGATGAACGCAAATCATTTACAGTTGTAATTCCACCACCAAATGTAACAGGCGTGCTGCACATGGGCCACACGCTTAATGAAACCGTGCAGGATATTTTGGTACGCAAAGCGCGCATGAGCGGCTTTAATGCATGCTGGGTACCGGGAAGTGATCATGCTTCAATTGCTACGGAAGCGCGCGTGGTAAATATGCTGAAAGAAAAAGGCATTGATAAAAACACATTAACGCGCGAAGAATTTTTAAAATATGCGTTTGAATGGAAAGATAAATATGGCGGAATAATTTATCACCAGATTGCAAAATTAGGTTGCAGTGTAGATTGGGATCGTGTTGCATTTACGATGGATGATAATTATTATAAAGCTGTAATAAAAGTTTTTACTGATTTATACAATAAAGGATTAATCTATCGCGGTGCAAGAATGATCAATTGGGATCCATCTGCAAAAACTGCATTAAGCGATGAAGAAGTTGAGTATAAAGATTTAACAGGGAAGCTGTATTATATAAAATATTTTATTGCAGATGATATTAATGATGACAGTTCACAGATGACAGATGACAGTTTTTCTGTCAACCGTCAACTGTCAACTGCCAACTACATTACAATTGCTACGCAGCGCCCCGAAACCATCATGGGTGACACGGCAGTTTGCGTTAATCCAAGTGATGAACGTTACACGCATCTGAAAGGAAAATTTGTAATTATTCCTTTGATAAATAGAAAAGTGCCCATCATTTTTGATGAATATGTTGATCCCTCATTTGGAACCGGCGCGCTGAAAGTGACGCCAGCACACGATATTAACGATTACAATCTTGGACTAAAGCATAACCTTCCAATCATTGATACATTAAATGAAGATGGCACATTAAGCGAAGCCGCAGAAGTTTTTGTTGGGCTAGATCGTTTTGATGCGCGAAAAAAATCAATCGCACAATTGCAATCAGAAGGCTTATTAATAAAAGAAGAAGAATATCAAACACGCTTAGGTTTTTCGCAAAGAACAAATGCAGTTGTTGAACCACGCATTTCAACACAATGGTTTGTAAAAATGAAAGAGCTTGCTGAGCCTGCCTTAACAGCGGTTATTAATGGAGAAATAAAAATTCATCCCGGAGATAAATTTTTGGCCACATATAAATATTGGTTGGAGAATGTAAAAGACTGGTGCATCAGCCGGCAGCTTTGGTGGGGACAACAAATTCCTGCGTGGTATGATGATAAAGGAAATATGGTTGTTGCAGAAACAAGAGAAGAAGCCTTTCGTCAATGGTCAATGGTGAATGGTCAATCTGAAAAAAATATTGACCATTCACCATTCACTATTCACGATCTCAAGCAAGATGTTGATGTACTCGACACGTGGTTTTCCTCGTGGCTTTGGCCGATTGAAGTTTTCAAAGGAATTACGGAACCAAATAATAAAGACATCAATTATTATTATCCAACTTCTGTGTTGGTTACCGGACAGGATATCATTTTCTTTTGGGTAGCGCGCATGATAATGGCTGGTTATGAATTTAAAAATGAAAAGCCATTCAGCGATGTTTATTTCACCGGAATGGTGCGCGATAAACAAGGAAGAAAGATGAGCAAGAGTTTAGGAAACTCGCCAGATTTATTAGACTTGATTAATAAGTATGGAGCAGATGCTGTGCGCTTCGGAATTATGATCTCCTCTCCCGCCGGCAACGATTTATTGTTTGATGAAAATGCTTTGGAGCAGGGAAGAAATTTCAATAACAAATTGTGGAATGTATTAAAGCTTGTAAAAATTTGGGAAGAAAGAGTACAAGAAACAAGTGACAACACACAAGATAATTTTGCAATTGATTGGTTCGATAATCGGTTGAATGAAGTAAAATCAGAAGTAGAAATTTTATTAACGCAATTCAAATTAAGCGAAGCATTAAAAACAATTTATTCATTAATATGGGACGACTTTTGCAGTTGGTATTTAGAATGGATTAAACCAGGATTTGAACAACCACTTGCAAAAAATATTTATGATAAAACAATTTATTTCTTTGAACAATTATTGCAATTGCTTCATCCTTTTATGCCATTTATTACAGAGGAAATTTTTCATTTGCTGAAAAACCAAAACGAAGATTTATGTGTGAAACAATTTGATAAAAATGTACATATTATTAATGATGGCATTTCAGTTTCAGGAAATTTATTAAAACAAATAATCACGTCAATTAGAGATACAAGAAATAAAAATCAAATAAAACCAAAAGAAACAATTGACATTTTTATTCAAACAGAAAATAAAAATGCATTCAAACCAATTCAAAATATTTTTAGCAGGCAAATTAATGCAGCCAATATTTCGTATGTAAATGAACCAGTGGAAAATACAATTACCATTGTTGAAGGAAAAGACAAATTTTATATAAAAACAGAAGCGCCTTTAAACATTAATAATCAAAAAGAAGATTTAAAAAAAGAATTAGAATACCTCAAAGGTTTTCTTATTCCAGTACAAAAAAAACTCAGCAACGAAAAATTTGTACAAAACGCAAAACCAGAAGTAATTGAACTGGAAAGAAAAAAACAAGCGGATGCAGAAGCTAAAATTAAAGTAATTGAAGAAAGCCTTGCTAATTTATAGACTATGCGCAAAACCTTTGCCAGCAAGCTTTTCATTGTTTTTTGTACTTCATCTTTATTAATAAATATTGTTGCAGCACAAAACACTGAACAACGTTTCTTAGAACATTTAACGCAAAACCGAACTCCGGGAATGACGCATTTTATGCAAGGCATTTCCAACACAACTATGGATATTAGTTATGGTGTTCCCGCCGCATTTTTAATTACTGGCCGTTTAATCCACGATGGCCAAATGATAAAAAAATCTTTATACGTTTTCGAAACCGTTGTTGTCAGCACCGCGATTGAAGTTGCAATCAAGCATATAGTAAACCGCCCGCGCCCTTCAACAAAAGATTCATTAATAATTCCTGCAACAGATATTGGCAGCCCGTCATTTCCATCCGGTCACACTTCTATTGCATTCGCAACTGCCACTTCATTAAGCCTCGCTTATCCAAAATGGTATGTAATTATTCCTTCGTATTTATGGGCAGGCACTGTTGGATTTTCTAGAATGTATCTTGGCGCTCATTATCCAACCGATGTTCTTGCTGGTGCAATTGTTGGTTCAGGAAGTGCATTGCTTTGCCGAAAA
>JABDAZ010000037.1 GCA_013288945.1 Bacteroidota bacterium
AACTACTAATCATTTTTAATCACTGTAATTTTTAAATTATGGCTGCTACCACCAATGGCCGGCAAAATGGCCTGTACACGTATGATTTATTTAGCGGGAACAAACAAAAAAGCGATTCGCATTTTTTATGGTGGTGCGCGGGTGTGCACCAGCCGTTGTTAAAAGAATATCCTTCAGAACACACGAAGTACGCGGGTTTGGGCGGTGTTATACTTGCAACTTTTATTCTTGCGGCATTATCGTCGGGCTATGCTATTTATAGTGTTTTTAATAATGCAATTTGGGCAGTTGCGTTTGCGATTATTTGGGGATTAATCATTTTCAATTTTGATCGGTTTTTGGTTTCAACGATGCGCAAATATGGTGTTGGTTTGCGCAAACAATTGTGGATGGCTGTACCGAGAATGGTGCTTGCTTTATTAATCGGCATTACCATTTCACGGCCGTTGGAATTAAAGATTTTTGAAAAGGAAATTGATGTAAAAGTTGCAGAAAACCGTCATAAAAAAATAGCATTAAATGATAGTTTGTTGCAAGCTGAAAATAAAAATATTTTATTAACGGCAGCGCAGGAGCGAAGCAAATTAAACGACAGAAAATTATCCATAGAAGATACTTTACACCGTTTGCAACAATCTTATTTGCAGGAAGCAGACGGCACGGGCGGATCTTTTCAACGTGGAATTGACAAGCTTACTTTATTAAAGCAACAAGCTTACAACGCAGCGCTGCAGCAGTTTTCGCCTGAATTGTTGCAGTTAAATAAAAATCTTATTTATCAGGATAGCATTTTAAACAATGCAAAAGCAAACAATGAAATAAAACGAAAACAATTTGAAGAAACTGTTGCTGCTAATGTTGGTTTTTTAGAACGTAATAAAGCATTGTCTGATTTATCATTGCAGGAAAGCAGTGTTTTTTGGGCGGATTTATTTATATCGTTATTAATAATCCTTATTGAAATCGGTCCTGTATTATCGAAACTGATAATGAGCGCCGGGCCTTATGATGTTGCGTTAGCAAAAATGGAATTATTGCAAATGGCCTCATCCGAAAATGACATGCGCAAAGACAAAGAATTGGTGTTTGATAAAATGAAAGATTTGTATGAAAAGAAAAAAGAGACATCAGCTGTATTAATAGAAAAATTAAATGCGTTGCAGACAAAACATATCGACAAAGAAATAGAACAATGGGAGCGTGGCGAAAAAACGATTAACCCAAAAACTACCATTGATGAGTTGATGAAAAAAATAAAAGCAGAGTATGATTTTAAAGAAGAAAATGTTTTGTGATTGTCTAAATTGGATTAATGCAAATTTGAATTAATGGAATAAAAAAAGCGATGACAATTTTATTAATAATGTCATCGCTTTTTTATTTGATTTTAATTCTTACATCTCAAAAATTTCCTTAATCCAGTTGAGATAAAATACTTTATGGTTGTGCACCTTGCATACTTCCTTGTATACTGTCCATATCGCCTTTTACATTTTTGCGTTTGAATAAAGCTGCATCAAATTTTCCGAAACGGTAATTGAATTGCAAACGGAAAAATTGCGGATCTCTTTTTCTGTAAACTTCCTGTGTAAATTGTCCTGACGACATCGTGTAAACATCACTTACGCGCGACCGGAAAATATCGCTGCAACTTAATGTAATTGATGCTGCTTTATTTTTCAGGAATTCATATTTTAAAGACGCGTCAACACCACCACTTGGTTTTGTGTATCCTTGCGCACTTCCGCTAACTGTTGAGCCAAAACCGCGTCCGCCGGTGTTGCTTGATGTTCCTGCACTTCCGCCAGGCGACAAAATTGTTTTAGAAGTATAATCGCCTGTTATTTGCAGCGTTAATTTTTTAGTAAGTTTAAATGTGTTATTAATCTTTCCAAACCAAGCCGTTGTTTTTCCAATAGAATCAATTGTTTTATTAAGGACGCCGGTATCAACTACATTAATTTTAGATGCAAAAATATTAATGTTCGTTGTTACATCCCACCATTTTGTAATTGAGTTGCGGCTGATGATTTCAAAGCCTTCAACATAAGCTGATTTGGCATTAATATACGTGTTCACTAAAATTGAATCACCAGAATTCGGATTGATATCTGGAATAGAAGTACGTGTTATTAAATCAGACGTATGTTTATAATAAACCGAAGTTATTAATGTATTGTTTTTCGGAAGCGTTAATTGATAAGCGAGTTCAAATGAATTGGTAAACTGTGGTTTCAAATTCGGATTACCTCGGCTTATGTTTGATGAATCGGAATAATCAGTGAAAGGAAACAATTGGAAGAAATTCGGGCGATCAATTCTTCTTGTATAATTCAACGTTATATCAGATCTGTCGCCTAATTTTTGTGATAAAAAAACACTTGGAAAAAGGCTGATTGGATATTTATTACTAAAATTACCAAGGGTATCCTTCGTAGCGGCGCCATCTGCAACAGAGTAATTCGAATTTCCATTATATTTTGAACTTTCAGCTCTCAAACCTAACTGATATCCAAAATCTTTAAAGGCATTTGAATAAGATCCATAAGCCGCATATACTTGGTCTTTATAATGATATTTTGAAGAAGAAAGTGGCAAAGGAATTACAAACCCCGTCGACTCTACAATGCTAAGATTGCTAAGACTATTTACATCTCTTATTGAAATTCTTCCGCCTGCTTCAAATTTTGATTTTTCATTAATAGGATTGGTAAAATCTGTTTGTGCGGTTAAAAATTTATTAGTGCCAGAACCAACTTGCTGTTGATTATAAACAGATAAAACATTCCCATCTTTCGACTGCCGGATAAGTGATGTTATAAAGTTATTGTTAGAATTTGATCCATCACTGTAATTAGCATTTGCAGTCAACTCTTCACCTGCATGCGGAAAGGTGTGCTTGAAACTTATCATGCCGTTTTTATTATTAAAATCTGCTTTGGTAGTAGAGTTTCTACCTGTGTAAGAAGATGTTCCGGCGGGATTTAAAGTATCAACATAAATATCACTATTAATATAGGGTGTAAAAACGCCATGAACAATAGTAGCAGATGCAGAAATCGTGTTTCTGTTATCTAAAAAATAATCCAAACCAAATCGTCCAAATTCGAAATAGCCTTTACTTACATTATAGTCAAACTGTCGGAGATTAGTAAAAGGTGAATCAATATAGGAAGTTCTTGTAGTATTGCTGGGAGATGTAATCGATTTGCGCTGGTTAAAATTTACACTTCCAAATACGTTTACTTTTCCTTGTTTCACATTTAAATCTGCACCGAGGTTTAGTTTTCCGCGTTCATCAACGCCGCCTCTTATATTTCCATTATAACCAGCTTTTCTGTTCTTTTTTAAAATGATATTAAGAATGCCAGAAGTTCCGCCAGAAGCATCATATTTAGCACCTGGGTTAGTAATAATTTCAACGCTTTCAATTGCATCCGCAGGAATTTGATCCAGCGTTAATGTGGTTGGCAAACCATCTACAAAAATAATTGGTGTGCTATTTCTTAAAGTAACATTTCCATCAATATCAACAGAAACCGAAGGCACATTTTTCATGACATCCAAGCCAGAACCACCTTGCGCAGAAATGTCTTTTTCAACGTTATAAACTTTCTTATCTATGCCTAATTGTATTAATGGCTTTGTGGCTGTAACTGTTACCTGGTCAAGTGTTTGGGCATCAGCATCCAGTTTTATATTTCCTAAATCTTTATCAATTCCGGCTAAAGCCTGTTGCATATTATCCATGCTGTTTTCCTGTCCGCCGCCTGCTGCGCCTTTGCCAAATTTCAAATCAAAATTTACTTTTTGATCCAACGATTTATAGCCAATTGCAGTAACTTTTAATCTGTAAGCGCCCATTATCGGCAGGTTCTCGAAACTAAAATTTCCTTTTTGAGTGATAGCTCCGGCAATGGCAGTGTCTTTCATCGAGCGCGTTGCCGTATCAAATTTTCCTTTGACCAATTGCACAGAAACGCCATCAATCCCTTTGTTGGTTTTTCCGTCAACAATTTTTCCGTAAAAATGGCCGATGCTTGGTATCTGGCCGCCAGCGCCTCTTCCGCCGCCGGGAATTTGCGCAAATCCTGTATAACACGAAACCGTGATTAACACAAAAAACAAAAACTTTGTCATGTATAAAAATTTCATAATTGACGCAAAGTTGCAGTCAAAATATAATATTAATATGCATTATTTATAAACGGCATAAATAACAAGATGGGAGGGTTAAATTTATACAAAAAATTATTTCATTATCAGTGTTAAAAATATTTGTAATACCCCAATAAAAAATCCAAGCGCAGCGCCGATAACTTCTACAAAACGAAACTCCTTTGTTAAAATCTGGTTGAGCATTTCTTCTAATTTGTCAGAAGAAAATCCGGCAATTTTTTCAACAACAATTCTTTCCAAATCCAATTCATTTTTTATGTTGGAAACATAGTTTTTCATTATTACAGGAAATAGTTCTTCCAGTTCCTGCATAAATACTGTTTTCAATTCTGTAATCGTTTTATCGCCGATAAACATACCAACAACCGGCATGCTTTTTTTTAATTTATTGCGCAAAAAATTATCAATATGCTCTTCCGCAAGCGGAAGTATTTTTTTGATGTTATCCGGATTGGTGATTGTTTTTTCAATATCGCCAAAGGATAATAATTCCTGGCCTACAATACGGCCAAGGTTTTCTGCAATTTGTGTTTGTTTTTTTGGGAAAACGCCTTGCAGTTTAAACCACAAAATTTGCCTTGGCTTGCGCGGATGAAATAATAATTTCAAAGCCATCCAAATGGTTAACCAATGAATAAATGCAGAAATAAATGGAATTGTATACAGCCACGGATTCATAATAATTGTATTAATAAAGGTTGCAAAGAAACGCTAATTATGCCGCGTGCAGAAAATTATGAACATAGTTTTTGAGGTAAAGCATATTTCTCTTAGTTTTGCGCTCCTTAATGGTGGTTGTAGCTCAGTTGGTTAGAGCATCAGATTGTGGTTCTGAGGGTCGGGGGTTCGAGCCCCCTCATCCACCCCAAAAAATCCTGGTTTATTAAACCGGGATTTTTTTATTTCCCATTTCCCTGCGCTTATTTTCCTTTCATGTAAATTATGGCAAAGTGATTGTTAATTATCGTTTTTATTTACAACATACTTTCTCTTTAATCGTTATTTTTGATTGATATGTTTAAAAAAGCATTAGATACCATGATTAGTAAAAGAAACTTGCCCATAGTTATTTTAATTTTAGGATGTGGTTTATTTGTAGCATTCCGCAGTCTTGGATTTGGAGAAACTCCGCCGACAAAATATGAAAAGATTTTGCACAATGTAGGCCAGATGCTGGAAGAAATCCATTACAGCCCGAAAGACATTAATGATAATTTTTCCAAAGAAATTTTCAAAAAATATCTGGCAGAAGTTGATGTTGAAAAAGATGTTTTACTGCAGAGTGATGTTGATGCATTAAAAAGCAAATATGAAACAACTATCGACGATGAAATTTTAGGAAAAGCAAACGTGCAGTTTGTGCCAGCAGTAATTGAAATACTTAAAAAAAGAATTCCTGAAACAGAATCAATTTATAAATCAATTTTATCTCAGCCTTTCGATTTTACAACTGATGAAGAAGTGAACCTTAATTATGATAAAGCTGATTTCCCAAAAAATGAAGCGGCAAGAAAAGAAGCGTGGCGCAAACGCTTAAAATATCTTACACTTGAAAGATATAATGATTTGCTTGAGCACCAGGAAAATTCAAAAAACGATAAAGGTT
This sequence comes from Bacteroidota bacterium, assembly GCA_013288945.1. Lineage (GTDB taxonomy): Bacteria > Bacteroidota > Bacteroidia > Chitinophagales > Chitinophagaceae > Puia. Next base: position 5,786 of record JABDAZ010000037.1, read on the forward strand.
TTGTGACAAAAACAAATGCAGACCTCGAAAAAGATGCCCGCGAAAAAACAATGAAGGTGATGGATCATTATTATGATCGTTTGAAATCAAAAGCAAACAGTGATGATGAACGTTTCACAGAATTTGTTGAAACCATTGTTCAGTCAATGGATCCACACACAGATTATTTTCCGCCGGTTGATAAAAGATATTTTGATGAACAAATGAGCGGCCATTTTTTTGGAATTGGCGCATCATTAAAAACGGAAGATGGAACAATTAAAATTGGTTCGCTGATTGCAGGCATGCCAGCTTGGAAATCTCAACAGATTAATGAAGGCGATATTATAATGAAGGTTGCACAAGGCAGCCAGGAACCTGTGGATTTAACCGGCTACACTGTTGAAGATGCAATTAAATTAATTCGTGGAACAAAAGGAACTGAAGTTCGGTTGACAATAAAAAAAGGCGATGGTTCGGTTAAAACAGTTTCCATCATTCGTGATGAAATTGTGCAGGATGAAACCTTTGCAAGAAGCGTTGTTGTTAATAGCGATAAAGGAAAAATAGGTTATATATTTCTTCCGGAATTTTATGCTGATTTCGACAATCCGAAAGGCCGCCGTTGCGCAGTTGATGTAGCAGCAGAAGTATCTAAATTGAAGGAGCAAAAGGTTGACGGAATTGTAATTGATTTACGTTTTAATGGTGGCGGATCTTTATATGATGTTGTACAAATGGTCGGTTTGTTTGTTGATCAGGGGCCCGTTGTACAAGTGAAAGATCGCGAAGGCAAAGCGCAAATTTTGCGTGATAATGATAAAACAGTTTTGTATGATGGCCCGCTTGCTGTGATGGTTAATGAATACAGCGCATCGGCATCCGAAATATTTGCCGCAGCCATACAGGATTATAAAAGAGGCGTGATAATCGGAAGCACATCCACTTATGGTAAAGGAACTGTGCAGCGCAATATTGGGCTTGATAAAACAATGGGTTTTATGGAATCAAACAGTGAGTTGGGAACAGTAAAATTGACGTTGCAAAAATTTTACCGCATTAATGGTGGCTCAACACAATTGCGTGGCGTGGCTTCTGATGTTGTGTTGCCTGATTTGTCTGAGTATTCTAAAATCCGCGAAAAAGATAATCCCGATGCTTTGAAATGGGATGAAATTCAGAAAGCAGATTATTCAACATGGAAATATGCTTATGATATTAATTCGCTAAAAAATGCAAGCAGCACAAGAATAAAAAACAGCCCTGCGTTTAATGTTATTTCTACTGATGGAGAATGGTTGGATAAACAAAATGACAAATCATATCCATTGAATCTTATTAAATACCAGGAAGAACAAAAACAAATAAAAGCGACAGTTAAAAAAATAGAAACGCTTAGCAAATTGCCTACGGAAATGAATATAAGTTCTCTGCCGCAAGACAGCACTCAATTTACAAGCGATAAAGATAAATCTGCACGTTACAAACAATGGCTTGCAAATCTTAAAAAAGATATTTATTTAGATGAAGCAGTAAAAGTTGTTGATGATATGGTAACAACAAAAAACCTGGTTTACAACAAACAGAAATAATAAAATCATTAATACATTAATAATAAAAATCCGCTTTCATACAAGCGGATTTTTTATTATTAAAATTTTTCTATTAATAAATCTTACAAATATCTTTCCTTAATAATGTTGATATGATGCTGCGTGTGGCCAGCAATAACAAAGCCCAATGCTATCACATTAATCTGGTAATTACTTGCTGTTCCTGACGCTAATAATTGTTCCTGGCTGAAAGATTCAAATAATAATTCTGTTGATTTACGAAGCGCGTCAAATTCATCAATCAAATCTTTCCATTTCCTGTTTTTTGTTTCGGCATGCAACGCCCAACTCGATTCATCAAAACCTGGCAATGGGTTTACATCTTTGCGTGAAAAACTTAATGCACGGTAAGCAAATACGCGTTCACAATCTATAATGTGGCGCAGCGATTCTCTAATTGTCCATTTGCCTTCTGCGTAAGCGTAATCAATTTTTTTCTTTGGAATTTTATTAATGAATTTTTTAAATGTGCGCGTATTCTTTTTAATCGCTTTTAAAACATCATCTTCTTTTATTAATTTGATATAATGAGATGGAAATTCGGGCGCTGAAATATCTTTTTTACTAACCATATTTTTTTCTATAAATGTAAAAAATAATGCCGGACAATTTGCCCGGCATTATTAAATGTATTTAGTCAATTGCTTAATCTTTTTTATTATCCATTTTTGATTTTGGCAAAGTATCCTTTGTTTCTTTACTTAATGTTGAAGCGAGTTTAATGGCTTCATAAGCGTTAATAATTCCGCCAGACATGCTGATGTCTGATAAGTTTACAAGCTCATTATCAGAACCTGGTTTTTTTACTTTTGTAAATGGCGCAACTGCAGATTTATCGATACAATATTTTATTTGCTGTGCAGAAAGATTTGGATAATATTCCATGATGAAAGCTGCGACACCTGTAACTACTGGCGAAGCCATACTTGTTCCGCTTTCATTGCCATATTGATTATGCGGAAGCGTTGAATAAATTTTTACACCCGGCGCAAAAACATCAACTGAATTTTTTCCATAGTTAGAAAAAGAACCAACATAACTATCATAACCTTGCTCGGCCAAAGGATCACTGCTTGCGCCAACAGTTATCCAATTGGTGGCTTTAATATTTGTTCCTTTAAAAGTTGGGTTTGGATAATCAGGAATACTGTCAATATTTTCTTTATCATTTCCGGCAGCTTCAACCAATAAAACATTTTTGCTTTCAGCATATTTTACAGCATCATCAATCCATTTTTTATTAGGAGAAAGATGTTTGCCAAAACTCATGTTTACAACCCTCGCACCATTATCAACTGCATATCTTATAGAAAGCGCAATATCTTTATCATGTTCATCGCCATTTGGCACCGCGCGTATCATCATAATGCGAACGTTATCTGCAATGCCATCAATGCCGATTCCATTATTTCTTTCCGCAGCTATAATGCCTGAAACGTGCGTTCCATGCATTGGATCGCCGGCCATAATATCGGTGTTTCCGTAAAAGCGATCATTAATATCATCTTCATTATCTTTCACAATTTCCTTGTGCATATCGGCGGGCGCATTTTGTTTTGCATCTGCTTTTTTTTCTTCACTTGTTACAGCTTCGCTAAAATCATCTAAAAAAGATTTATTGGTTTGATCCATTTCTTTATCAATTTTAAAAAGATAAAGCAATGCTTCTTTCGCTCGTTTTGCAACAAATGTCCTTGTTTGAAAAGTATCCAATTCATTGCCTGTATAAATTGGCCGGCCAATTTCTTTTTGAATAATGCTGTCGCTATTTTGGCCTGTTAATAAAACGCGTTTTAAAAAAACTAGATCAACTGCATTGTCAGTTCCATCACCCATTATTCTTTTTTTTGCATCGCTCCACATTTTATATTTATCCAATTCATCACCTGTTAATGAAGAAGCATTAAAACCTGGCGCATCAAAAGTTGATTTATATTTATAATAAACACGCGCGTCTTCGCCACAATCATTGTCTACATTTCTTCCATCTTTTCCACCCAAAAAATTCCAACCGTGAATGTCATCTGCGTAACCATTATGATCATCATCTGCGCCATTGCCTGCAATTTCTTTTGGGTTAACCCACAAAATATTTTTTAAATCTTCGTGCGCCGTATCAATACCGGCATCAATTACAGCAACTATAACTTGTTTGCTTTTTAAATTTTTTGAATGAACAAAATCATAAGCTTTCTTTAAACTTATTCCATAAAAACCATCATCCTGTTTATCTAATAAATACCAATTTTTGGGAAGATCTTTTTTTACAGAAGTGCCTTGCGCAATTGCTGAAAAGTTTATTAATATAACCATCACAAAACCCAGACACCATTTTAAATTGAACTTCATTTTTAATTTTTTTATTAATAAATATTTCATCGTTTTTAATCTTTTTAAAATTAATAAAACGAAGGCTATCGCAAGTAATAAATTACATGGATAGCCTTACAAAGATGTTAAAGTTTGATATTTATTTAATGAACGCGTTGCATTTTATTGAACCGCAATTTTCAATTCCACTCTTCTGTTTTTTGCTTTGCCTTCAGGTGTGTCGTTCGTTGCAATTGGTTGAGCCATTCCGAAACCTTTTGCAGTAATGCGGTTTTCATTAATACCTTTTTTAAGTAAATAATTTTTAACTGCATCAGCTCTTTTTTGCGACAGCTCCATATTATGTTCGGCAGTTCCCACATTATCTGTGTGGCCTTCAATTGTCAAATGCAACTCAGGATGTTTTATTAATAAATCATTCAAATCATCCAACGCTAAATAAGAACTTCCTGTTAAGCTGTCGCTTTTTGTTGCGAATAAAATATTATGGGCAACGTAATTTATTTTTTCTTTTTCTTCTTTTTTAATCTCAGGGCAACCTTGGTTTTCTTTTGTGCCTGCAGCATCCGGGCATTTATCTTCTTCATCATTAATGCCGTCGCCATCTCTGTCTGGTATCGGGCAACCATTATATCTTGGCAAGCCTGGAATTGTTTTGCAAGAATCGTGTTCATCATCAATGCCGTCTTTATCCGTATCAGGAATTGGGCAACCATTATATTTCGGTAAGCCTGGAATTGTTTTGCATGAATCATGTTCATCATCGATGCCATCTTTATCCGTATCAGGAATTGGGCAACCATGATATTTTTTTAAACCTGCTTGTGATGGGCATTTATCTTCTTTATCAGGAATGCCATCATTATCCGTATCCTTTACAACTGGCTTTGGCGGCGGGTTTCCAGACTTTGCGAGCCAGATGCCAAGCGTTGCTCCAAAAACCTGGTGACGAAAAGTTCCGGTATAAGGTGCTGTATAAAAATTTGTAATGCCCTGGCTTATGTATCCGCTCAGCATTACATTTCCAAATTCAAAACCTGCTTTGGCGCTAACGCCGAAATCAAATGTTTTATATTTATTAACGGCATTGCCAATCAGCAAATCCGTTTTATTGGTAGAAAAAGATTGTGAAGAATCATTTTTTTGCGTAAGCCCCTGATTGCTCATCGAAGCATTTAATATGAAAGCGAAATACGGGCCGGCGCCAATAAAAAAATTGTTTTTATGATTTGATGATAATGGAATTTTATAGGTGAAATACATTGGTATTTCCATGTAACCCAGTTGCAGCTTGCTTTTCGCGTATACAGAATCTGTAACTGCAATGCCGGTTGAATCATAATATTTTGCATACTGCCGGCCTTTGGAAGAATAATTTAAGCCTGGCTGAAAATAAAAATGGCTGCTGATTGGAATTTCTAAAATGATACCAATATGCAAACCTGTTTTGGAAGAATATAAATTTTTTGTGGTTGAATCCCAGCCGGGAATATTGTTTTTTTCAATCACACTTGCGGAATGAAAACCGATTTCGCCGCCCAATTTTACTTGTGCATGAAGCGATGAAAAAGCAATAAGGCAAAAAAATAAAAAGCGTATTTGTTTATTCATAAGCACACTGGTTTCATAGCATTGTGGTTATACTATCCAGCTATAACGTATGAAAATGAGGATTATTTTGAAGCGTTAAAAGTTATTAATACAATCATTAATAAATAGAATGAATTTAATTTAACCGCGAAGATGCAAAGGCGTGGAATTTTATCATCGAAAATCTGCGAATCTAAAGCAAAATTTTTATGCCACAGATTCGCAGGTTAATAAAATAAAATTGCTGAATAAAGAATCAATTGTACAAGAGTGCGACGCAACAAATGCTTAATAGATATTCTTAGCTTAGCTAATAATAAATGCTATTAATAATTTGTTGCCTGAATTTTTATTAATGATTTATATGTCGAATTTTATTCCCTGCGCAAGCGGCAAGTTTGTTGAATAATTGATGGTGTTGGTTTGCCTGCGCATGTAAACGCGCCATGCGTCGCTGCCACTTTCGCGGCCGCCGCCGGTTTCTTTTTCGCCGCCAAATGCGCCACCAATCTCAGCTCCGGAAGTTCCGATGTTTACGTTTGCAATGCCGCAATCGCTGCCGGATGATGATAAAAATTTTTCTGCTTCGCGAAGGTTTAATGTCATTATTGAAGATGATAATCCTTGCGGAACATTGTTTTGAATTTCGACAGCTTCATCAATCGTTTTGTATTTTAATAAATATAAAATCGGCGCGAAAGTTTCATGCTGCACAATTTTAAAATCTGGTTTTGCTTCCGCAATGCATGGTTTTACATAACAGCCGCCTTCAAAATTTTCGCCGGTTAATGTGCCGCCTTCAACAACAAAATTGCCACCTTCTTTTTTACATGCTTCAATGGATTGAAGATATAAATCAACAGCTTGGTTATCTATTAACGGGCCGACATGATTTTTTTCATTTAACGGATCGCCGATTTTTAATTGCTTGTATGCAGCGACTAATTTGTCTTTTACTTTATCATAAATACTTTCATGAATTATTAATCTGCGTGTGCTTGTGCAACGTTGCCCGGCAGTACCAACGGCGCCGAAAACAGAACCGAGAATTGCAATATCCAAATCTGCATCTTGTGAAATAATGATGGCATTATTGCCGCCCAATTCTAATAACGATCTTCCCAATCTTGCTGCAACTGCAACGGAAACTGCTTTGCCCATTCTTGTAGATCCGGTTGCGGATATTAATGGAATGCGCGTGTCATTTGCCATCCATTCGCCAACTTCACGTTCACCAATTATTAATCCGCTTACGCCTTCGGGCACATTATTTTTTTTGAAAACTTCTGCAATAATATGTTGACAAGCAACTGCACAAAGCGGCGTTTTTTCTGAAGGTTTCCAAATGCATACATCTCCGCAAACCCACGACAACATTGTGTTCCAGCTCCACACAGCAACCGGGAAATTGAATGCAGAAATGATCCCTACAACACCAAGCGGATGCCATTGTTCGTACATTCTGTGTGATGGGCGTTCACTGTGCATCGTTAATCCGTGGAGTTGCCTTGATAAGCCACCTGCAAAATCGCAGATGTCGATCATTTCCTGCACTTCGCCATAACCTTCCTGCAAACTTTTGCCCATTTCATACGAAACCAGCTTGCCTAAAGGTTCTTTTTTTGCGCGCAATGCTTCACCAATTTGGCGAACAATTTCACCACGTTTTGGCGCTGGCCAATGACGCCATTCTTTAAATGCTTTTTGTGCTGATGTTATTACATCTTCATAACTTTCTTTGTCTGTTGCAGTTACTTTGCCAATTAGTTTTCCATCGACAGGAGAAAAAGATTCTATTAATAAACCTTTTGATTTTATCCATTGAGAACCTGTGGAAGTGCCGCCGTTATTGCTTTCGAGATGTAGTTGTTGTAAGAATTCCATATAAAAAAAATGCTTGCGATTTTTAAAACCGCAAGCAAGTTAGGAATTAACTGCGAAACAGTTTTTCCTAACCTAACTTAAAACCTACTTATGAAAAAGCACTTTAGATAATTATTTACGGCTGAATATTTTTGAAGGTTGCTTTCTACTGCATCATTAACGCGCTATTTTTTATACAAGTACTTTGCAGAAAACAAAATAGGTGAACAGCAAAAAGTTACCGGGCAATGAAATTATTAATTCATTTTTTTATCCATCGTTGCAAAAAAACTTTCGCTGTAGCTTACGCCAATTGGAATTTCTTTATCAGCAATTTTTATTTTGCTCTTGCTGATATTTTCAATTTTTGTAACTGGAACAATGTATGATCTGTGCACGCGTATAAATTCTTTCGATGGCAATTTTGCAGAAATCGTTTTCAGCGTCATTAATGTAAGGATAGATTTTTGCGGCAGGTAAATTTTTATATAATCATCCAAACCTTCAATGTAAATAATATCTTTCAAATTCACCTTCACCATTTGATAATCTGATTTTACAAAAATATATCCGTCCTGCAATTCCTGGCTTCCGAGGTAGTCAATGTATTCTTTCGCTTTATAAACTGCTTTTAAAAAACGATCGTATTCAATCGGTTTTAATAAATAATCTATTGCATCAACATTAAAACCGTCAACCGCATATTCGCTGTAAGCAGTTGTAAAAACTACCGCCGTATTTTTTTTATTAATCGTTTTAGAAAATTCTATTCCATTAATATCCGGCATTTGTATGTCGAGAAATAAAATATCAACCGGCGTTTCATCAAGCAATTTTTTTGCTTCAAACGGGTCTGTAAACGTTCCTTTCAAATCGAGAAAATATATTTTCGCGATATACTTTTTTAATATTTCCAGCGCCAGCGGCTCATCGTCAATTGCTATACATGTTATCATTGCATATTGATATTTAAGTTAACTGTAAAAGTTGTTAAGTCTTCTGTAATATCAAGCTGGTAGCGGTTTTTATACAATAATTCTAATCGTCGCCTTGCGTTTTCAATTCCAATTCCTGTGTTGTTTGCAGGCTTTATTAATGTGCTTGTATGCTTATTATTTTTTACAGTAAAATAAAGATCGGTATTTTTTATTTCAAGAAGAATTATTACGGGAGATAATTCGCGTGTACTGATTCCATATTTAAAAGCATTTTCAACAAAAGGCAAAAATAACAGTGGTGAAATTTGCTTGCCGAAAGTTTCGCCGGTTACTGTAAAATCAACTTTTGTTTTATCAGTAAGCCGCAGTTTTTGCAACTCAATATAATGGGTGATAAAAAGTATTTCTTTTTCCAGCGGAACGCAATCATTTTTTACTTCCGTTAATACATAACGCATAATGCTGGAAAGTTTCATTACTGCTTCCGCAGTTTTTTCTGACTGTACAGCAGCGAGCGAATAAATATTATTAAGCGTATTAAATAAAAAGTGCGGGTTAATCTGAGATTTTAAAAAGAAAAGTTCTGTCGTTAATTTTTCGTTTTCAATTTCCTTATTCCTGTTTTCAGATTGAAACCATTGGCCGACAACTTTAATGCCGGTGCTTATCGCAAATATTAATAAAAAAATAGAAATAGAACCGGGAGATAATAACGGCCTTTCTACATTTTTCGGTCGCGTTCCATGCCAGGGAGATCTTGGTATTTTGAAATAATTATCGCTCAGGTAATCGTAAAACCGCGGATACATTCCAAATAAAATGAGCAGCAAAAAAATTACAAATATATACGTGAGTAATTTTTTTTGTACAAGTAATTTTGGAATTAAAAAGTATGCGTTGAAATAATAAAATGCAATAAAAAAAAGGTTGCTCGATACGAAGTATAATGTAAAAATCTGGTCAGGAAAAAAAGAAACATCTTTTGGCCTGGAAAAAAATACTACGGGCAAAAGCATGAAACACATCCACGCCGCAAGATTAATAATAAACTGTACAACTTTCTTCTTCAATCCCTGGTTCTTTAAATCAAGTTACTTTATTATAGTCAAATCTATAAGAGATAAACCAGTATAATCGCAAAAATTAGATGAATCTTTATTAATAATCGGTGAATATTAATAAACAAAAAACCACGCAAAATCTGCGTGGTTTTTTATCATTAATAAATGAAAATATTATTAGAAATTAAAAATCAGTTTGGTAAATAAACGCATGCCATTAAAACCCATTTGAACAGCTTCAAAAGGGCCGCCAGATTCGCTGTCGCCAAATGAACTTGAACCATAAGGATTGACAGAACCCGGAACAATTGCCCTGTCTGGATGAACGTTGAAAAGATTATCAACGCCAAGTGTCCATGTTGTATTCTTGCTTAATTTATAGGAAGCATAAATATCAGTGGTAACTTTTGCACCGAAATTAAATATTTCAGGAACGGCAGCGCCCGTTGCATCTAATTGCACGTAAGGAAAAAATTGATCAGGTGCATTTGTTGGCGCACTTGTTTCTCCAAAACCTAATTCTTTCAAACTTCCGAAGTAAGTAAGGTGCGTTCCGATTGCAAATTTATTAATGCCATATTCCAACGCTAAAGAAAATTTAGATGTTGGTGCACTTGCTTTCAGGAAATATTGTTCCCTGTCAGAAAAGAATGTTGCGCTGTCTGAAGCCGAGCCTTTAAACGTTTGCGGAATATTGATTTTATTAATAGTCAGTTTCTGGATATTTCCAGCCAACAAAGCTTTGAAATGATTTTTGCCCCAGCGTTTTGTATAATCTAAAACGATATCAATTCCTTTATTGGTTGTATTAACTGCGTTGGCAAAAAATTGTGCGTCTGCAATGCCTTGTGTAACCAACAAATTGTTTAATGTTCCGTTAGTTGCAGGGTCGCCAAAAGTTGGATCGCCTTGTGCGTATAAACCAGAAATTACAATCCTGTTTTTTATAGAAATTAAATAGCCATCAACAGTAACTGTAAAATTATTAACAGGTTTCCAGCTAAAACCTGCGCTCAGGTTTTTTGAAGTTTCCTGCGTAAGTTTTGGAATACCTGCGGCTTTTGCAACATCAGAATAATTAGGAACCAATTTGGTATAAACAAGCGTGCTGCCTATAACTGTTGTATTTGTATTGCTGAAATTAATCTGCTGTAAAGTTGGTGCCCGGAAACCAGTGCTTGCAGATGCACGCACGTTAAAATTGCTGGTAATTTTATAACGCGTTGCTAATTTAAAAGTACTTACAAAACCAAAATCTGAATAGTTTTCAAAACGTGCAGCGCCGTCAACGAGCCAGTCTTTAGTGATATCAACTGCTACATCAACATAACCGCCAACGTTTGTGCGGTGCGCAACAGTTGCATCACTTGGCTGATAGCCAGGATAACCTTCGGAGCCAGATGCTTTTTGCAAAGTATCGCCGGGAGCGAGAACATCATAAGCTGTGCCGCCATAAGAATCAGGTTCACCAGCATACAATTTATATTTTTCGTACCTGAATTCTCCACCAAATGAAAGCGTTAAGCCTTGTGCAACGGTATTGAAATGTTTGGTAACATCAAGGTTTGCGGTATTTTGAAAAAAGTTGAAGCCGCCATCGTTAAACCTTGTTTTAGTTGCTTGTTCGGCAACAGGCAATGCGGCATTAAAAGTTTTATTTCCGAAATAATGAAAATCATTATAACCAATATTATTACTGATATCCCAATCCCAGTTATTTCCTAAAGTGCCTTTAAAACCAACAGCAATCGATTCATCTTTTATATAAACATCTTCCTGAGGATTATAGTAAACATTATCTGGCCCAATTGAACCATTGCCTAAATCAAGCACACGCATTACGCTTGGAACAAAAACGAGGTTTCCAAAACCATCGGTTGGAAATTTTGCCGGTTGCTCGCGGCCGGGATAACCCCAACTGCGCGTGTATGCGTAAACATTAGATTTTTTGTAATTGTATCCGCCGAAAGAATAAAACGTAGTTTTTGTAGTTCCAACAGGAATTTCAAGGTTATACATTCCTCCGCCAGACCTTACAGAACCATCGCCAAATGCTCTTCTTTCACGGCTAACTGCTAACGCATCAGAATTTGTTTGCCAATTGGTGTCGGGAACCGCTCTGAACGTTTTTCCCTGGTCCATAAAATTTCCACCAATATTAATAAACCCACCGTTTTTTCCAATTGGCAAACCATAGTTTGCACCAAAAGAAAACGTTTTGCCATCAATTCTGCTTCCAGTGTAATACTGGCTTGGGTCTTGACTGTTTAGCGTATTGTATTTATGATCATCATAACCGCTTCCGCCGATATTAAAAGAAAGGTGCTTAACATCTTTTTTCAAAATGATATTAATAACGCCAGCAATCGCATCAGAACCATATTGTGCAGAAGCACCATCGCGCAATATTTCAATGCGGTCGATTGCAGCTTCCGGAATAGCGTTTAAATCCGTTCCGGAATTGCCGCGGCCGCGTGTACCAACTTCATTTACAAACGCAGAAAGGTGACGGCGTTTTCCATTTATTAATACCAGCGTTTGGTCAAAACCAAGGCCGCGCAAACTTGCAAAATCAATCGCATCAGAACCATCGCCGCCACTTTGTTTATTATAGTTGAAAGACGGAACGGCCATATTTAATTGCGACATTAAATCTGGTTTTGCGGAAGTTTCACCAAGTGTGTTTACTTTAATAACATCAATAGGAACGGGGCTTTCCGTTCTTACGCGCGGCGTTCCGCGGTTACCCGTTACAACTACATCAGCCAAATCTGAAGCGCCAGCTTCGAGGCTTACATTAATATCTGATGAGCCAGTTACTGTAATTGTTTGCGTTTTAAAACCAATACTTGTTATTTCTAAAACATCATTTGTATTTGCCTGAATTTTAAAAATACCTTCATTATTAGTAGAAGTGCCTTTTCTTGTAGATTTCACTTTTACACTTGCGCCAGAAATGGGAGCGCCTTTTGAATCTGTAATTTTTCCTGAAATGGTTTGTTGTGCGAGCAGGGTAAAGCAGCTTAAGGATAAGCTGATCATAACGATCAATCTTCTCATAATAATAGTTTTAGTTATATGGCGAAAATAACTGAAAATGTTCAAAAAATTTTAAATGTTAACATTTCAATTAATATTTCTATTTTTATAATATTAAATTATAGTAAATATTAACACTTATTTAAGCGCAATTTTTAACATAAAGTTTTGATTTGTATCATATTTTTCCATTCTTTGTTATCTCCGTACTATATAAAACCTGATTTTACCCTCATAATTCAAACAAATTTTATTGTTTCCATAATATATTTTGTCATTAATTTTTTTGGATGATTCGACTTTTACTTAAAAGAATTTTATTATTAATTTTCATTTTCATCTCTGCAAATTTGTTTGCAGCAGAAGCACCGGTTTTTTTTCCATCCAAAAAAATACCTGCAAACTTTTTTCACATTAATAACAGGACAGAAGATAGTTCTGCAATCTTTACCAAACGGGCTATAAAAATTTGTTCTTGCCAAGTGCTTGCTTTGCAATCCTCAAATTTTCGCCGGCAGAAAAACATTGCATTATTTGCAGAAAAAACAAATGGCCGGAATATTTCTTACGATATGAGCCGCATTAACCGCGTGATGGAAAAAGAGAAGCGCCACATGCAATCTTATTTTTACGATAAGCTTACTGTATTAAATTCTTTTACAGAACATACTGATTGCAAAAGCTTGTATACAAAATTGAAGACAAAAAATAAATACCTCGTATTATACGATATTCTTGACGCAGATATAAGAAGATAAAAATTAAAATATTATATTAATATTGTTCCTGCTCATTCGGAAAATCGTTCGACTTTACATCTTTAATATAATGTTGCACAGCGCCGGTTATTAGTGTATTCATATCCAAATATTGGCGGAGAAAACGTGGTTTAAATTCGTTATTAATACCAAGCATATCGTGCATAACCAAAACCTGTCCGTCGCAATATTTACCGGCGCCGATTCCAATGGTTGGCACATGTAAACTTTCAGAAACTTCTTTAGCAAGCATTGCCGGAATTTTTTCCAACACAATTCCAAAACAGCCCGCTTCCTGTAGCATTAATGCATCTTTTTTTAATTTCTCAGCTTCAGCTTCTTCTTTTGCACGCACTGTGTAAGTCCCAAATTTATAAATAGATTGCGGCGTTAATCCTAAATGGCCCATCACAGGAACGCCTGCGGCCAAAATTCTTTTTACAGATTCCAATACTTCTTCGCCGCCTTCAATTTTAATAGCATGTGCGCCGGTTTCTTTCATAATCCGAAATGCGGAAACCAATGCTTCTTTTGAATTGGATTGATAAGAACCAAAAGGCATATCGACCACAACCAAACTTCTGTTTACACCGCGTATAACTGATGATGCGTGGTATATCATTTGGTCCAGCGTAATTGGCAAAGTAGTTTCATGGCCAGCCATAACGTTTGATGCAGAATCGCCAACAAGTATTACATCAATTCCTGCGGCATCAAAAATTTTTGCAAAAGAAAAATCATATGCCGTAAGCATAGAAATTTTTTCTTTGTTTGCTTTCATTTTTTGAAGCGTTTGCGTGGTTACTTTTTTTATTTCGGTATGAACTGACATGATAATATGTTATAAGTAGTAAGTTAGAAGTTATAAGCGAAATGTAAAAAATTTAATGAATAAGTTGTGAGAAGTGAAAAGTAAAATTTAAAAGAGAAAAAGCTTTTCCGAATTTTTTATTAATAATGAGAATGAGGAAATAATTTTATAAATATTTATTTACAATAATTTTTTATTAATAATCTCCTGGTATAAATTCTGGATTAATCCATCTGCCAAACCAATTTTCGGAACAAAAATTTCATTGGTATTTGCCCAGCGCATTACATTAATAAAAATATGGATTGCAGGAACAATCACATCAGCGCGATCTTCGCGCATATTATAAATGCGCATACGATCTGCAAGGGAAAAACTGTTTAATTCTTTATAATAATCTTTTAATAATTCCAGCGGCAACGATTTTCCATCTTTGCGTTTTGATAATGAAAAAACTTTATTAATATTTCCGCCAGAACCAATTGCAATGATATCGTTATAATGCCCGCGTGTTTCTTTTTTAATAAAATCTTTCATCTGGTTCCACAAATCTTCATTCACCTGGTTCTTTAATAAACGTATGGTTCCGATATTAAAAGACTCTTTAAAAACCAATTTATTTTCTGCAAAAAAAGTAAGTTCCGTGCTGCCGCCGCCAACATCAATATATAAATAAGAATGGGTGATGTCCATATTTTCGGCGATATGGTTTTCATAAATAAATGCAGCTTCTGCGCCGCCGCTGATTACTTCAATCGTAATTCCTGTTTCCTGTTTTACACAATCAATAATCTGCTGCGCATTAGTGGCATCGCGCATTGCAGAGGTTGCGGCTGCTTTAAAATGTTTTACTTCATATGCATCAAGCAAATATTTATAGGCTTTGATTGTATTAATAATCATCTCCGTTTTTTCTGCAGAAATCATTTTTTTTTCAAACACATCAAATCCTAAACGCAAGGGAACGCGCACTAAATTTATTTTATTAAATTCTGCTTTGTTGTTGTTATTAATAACAACATCCGAAATCAACAATCTTGCTGCGTTACTTCCTATATCAATTGCTCCAAGTCTCATTAATAAATTTCAATTTGTTTCTAAGGTATAGCAACAATTTCCGGTATTGTTTCTGTTGCAGTTTGCGTTTGTAATTCTATATTTTTTAAATTTTTTTGATTAAGGTAATTATAGATTTCAATTTGCGCGCGAACCTTTTTTTGTGATTTATCTTTTTTATAATCATTACTCAAATCATTATCAAGCCATCTTGCTTTTACGTTGTCAGAAAGTTGTATGTCAAGAATATCTTTTAATTCTTTTTGAATAGAAAGATCCAAAACCGGGCACGTAACTTCAACTCTGTGATCGAGGTTTCTAACCATCCAATCAGCCGAAGATATATAAACTTTTTCTTTGCCTCCATTGTGAAAAATAAACACGCGCGCGTGTTCAAGATATTCATCAATAATACTGATTGCAGTGATTTGTTTTTTGAATTTTTTATTGTCTGATAAGATGCAATAAATGCCACGTACAATTAATTTTACTGCCACACCGGCAGTTGCGGCATCGTATATTTTATTAATCAGTTCTTCATCAGAAACTGAATTCATTTTTAATGTGATGGCTGCAGGTTTTTTGCTTTTTGCAATTTTAATTTCTTTATTAATCATCTTTATTAATTCCTTGCGCAATGATGTAGGGCAAGGAATTAATGTTTTACAAAATTTAAGTTGCGCAGTGTCTTTTCGTTTTTCCAAATAAGTGAAAATGCGGTTTACATCCGCCATAATATTTCTGTTGGATGTAAGCAAACAATGGTCGCCGTAAACCGTGGAAGTTCTTTCATTTAAATTTCCAGTGCTTACAAAACCGTAGTGAATGGTGCGGTTATTTAACCGTTTTTTTATTAAGCAAAGTTTTGCATGCACTTTCAAATTTGGTATGCCGATTAATACTTTTACGCCTTCATCTTCCAATCTTTCTTTCCATTCCAAATTTGCTTCTTCATCAAAGCGCGCGCGAAGTTCAAGCATTACGGTAACGTGTTTTCCATTGCGCACCGCATTTATTAATGCATTAATAACTTTTGAATTTGATGCGAGCCTGTAAGCCGTAATTTTAATTGCAGTAACATTTGGATCGATGGCCGCTTCGCGCAACATATCAATAACCGGGTTGAAAGAATGATATGGAAAATGCAACATTACATCCTGCTCCAACATCACATCTGTAACGCGCGGCGATTTTACTAACAGCGGATGCATAAAAGGTTTTTTGCGCTGCCCTTTTTTTGAAAACACATCCGGAAAATCCATGAAGTGGCGGAAATTATGAATCCTTCCACCAGGAATTAAATTTCCTTTTTTTGTAAGGTTTAATCGTTTAATAAGATACTCAAGCAAGCCATCATCCATTTCTTTATCATATACAAAACGAACGGGTTTTCCCTTGCGGCGATTCTTTAAACCTTTTTCTATTTTTTGTATTAATGTGGTTGAAATATCATTGTCAATATCCATTTCTGCATCGCGTGTTACTTTGAAAATCCAAGATTCATATTTATCATAACCGAAATATGCAAAGATGCTCCGAAGGTTATACCGCACTACATCTTCCAATAAAATTATCCGCGTTTCTCCGGGATTAACTTCAGGCAAGATTACAAATCTTCCAAGTGTTTTGCTTGGTATTTCTATCAATGCATATTTTCTTTTCATCGTCGCATCTTTTTTGGAAAGTACGACGCCAAGAAAAATAGATTTATCTCGCAGATAAGGAAATTGCGGAATGCTTTCAACCATTAATGGAATAATGTTCGAACGGACTTCTTCTTCAAAAAAAGTTTGAACAAATTTTTGTTCTTCTTTATTTAATTGCTTTTCATTTACCAGGAAAATTTTTTCTTTTTCAAGTTCTTTTCGGATAGATTCCCAGATAATGCTGAATGCAGATTGTTGTTGTAAAACGATGGTTTGAATTTCATCCAGAATTTTATCCGGCGCAACTTCCAGGTGCATATTTACTTTTGTGCGCCCGCTGAATTCGATCATTCTTTTTAAAGTTGCCACGCGCACGCGAAAAAACTCATCCATATTATTGGAAAAAATGCCGAGGAATTTAATCCGTTCACGCAAAGGCACGGTTAAATCTGCTGCTTCCTGTAAAACCCTGGCATTAAAAGACAGCCAGCTAATGTCTCTTATTATTGTTTTGCGCTTCATGTCAACCATTTAAATCCGTTTCGCACAAAGTACCGCAGCGAAACGGATCGGAAAATTAAGTAATTATTAAATGATTTCGGATTTGGGATTTTGATTTACGATTTCTGATTTAGATTTCAATCTTCTATTTGATGCTTTCTGCTTTTTGCTTTACGCTTAACTTTGCTTCACAAAAAAGCTTATTTCGTCAGTCAATTTTTTTTAAGGAAATACGCCCAAAACCGCATTAATCCCCACATGTTAACAACGTTCTTAAAAAAACTTTTAATTAGTTTTGTATATTAGATAGATTTAACGACCTTTGCACTCCAAAATTTTCACCAATCATGGCCAGAGTATGTCAGGTAACAGGAAAGCATCCGGTGTCGGGAAATAGTATTTCTCACTCAAATATTAAAACCAAACGCAGGTTTCTTCCGAATTTGCAAACTAAACGTTTTTTTCTTGCGGAAGAAGACAAGTGGATTACGTTAAAAGTTTCTACAGAAGCTTTACGCACGATTAATAAAAATGGTTTATTAAGTGTGGTAAAAAAATTAAGAGAAGAAGGCGAAAAAATTTAATGTGAAAATTTCTCAATGGAGCAATTGCGCAGCGAGAAACTTTTTGATATAAATTAATTTTTAGAATTACAATAAAAGAAAGAGGTAAAAATAGCATTGAGTTATTAAGCCATTTTCAAATTTTCAAATTAAATAATCATGGCAAAGAAAGGAAGCAGGGTGCAGGTAATTTTAGAATGTACCGAACACAAAACAAGTGGTAAACCCGGCACCAGCCGCTATATTACTACTAAAAACAAAAAAAATACTCCTGAAAGACTGGAGTTGAAAAAATTAAACCCGATTTTAAAACGAGTAACTGTTCATAAAGAAATCAAATAATTATGGCAAAGCAAGCTAAAACCGCGATTAAAAAAGATGCAAAAGCTGCTGCTGATGCTAAAAACTGGACCAAAGTAATCAGGGCCGTTCGCAGTCCTAAAACTGGTGCATATACTTTTAAAGAAGCAATTGTGCACAAGGATAAAATAAAAGATTTCCTGGCCCAGAAATAAACTTATTGGGTAAGTAAGATATAAAAGCTGTCTCTTTTTTTTGAGGCAGCTTTTGTCGTTTATTTAAAAAAGTATTTGTTTTTTAGCGTACTTCGTATATTAATGCAACTGAACTTATGGGAATTTTTAATAAGCTATTCGGAAAAAAAGAAAAAGAAAGCCTTGATGAAGGATTGCAAAAAACCAAAGAAGGTTTTCTTTCCAAACTTACAAAAGCCATCGCCGGAAAAAATACTGTAGATGAAGAAGTGTTGGATAAATTGGAAGAAGCTTTGGTAAGTGCGGATGTTGGCATTGAAACAACGATAAAAATTATAGAAAGAATAGAAAATCGCGTTGCGAAAGATAAATATATTAATACCAGCGAACTAAACAGGATACTGCAAGAAGAAATTGAAGATATTTTGGTAGATGCGCCCGAACAATCTTACAAGGATTTTGAAACACCTGCGGGAAATAAACCTTACGTGATAATGGTTGTTGGTGTAAATGGCGTTGGTAAAACAACCACAATCGGAAAACTTGCTTACAATTTTAAAAAGGCAGGTAAAACAGTTTTGCTTGGTGCAGCAGATACTTTTCGTGCAGCAGCCGTTGACCAATTAACGATTTGGAGTGAAAGAGTTGGTGTTCCAATTGTAAAACAGGGCATGGGTTCTGACCCCGGCGCCGTTGCTTTTGATGCAGTGCAAAGCGGGCTTGCAAGAAACTCTGATGTTGTTATTATTGATACCGCCGGCCGTTTGCACAACAAAATTTATTTGATGGAAGAATTGAGTAAAATAAACCGTGTGGTAAAAAAAATAATGCCGGGTGCGCCGCATGAAGTATTATTGGTTCTAGATGGTTCAACCGGACAAAATGCATTAGAGCAGGCGAAACAATTTACTGCAGCAACGGATGTGACGGCTTTGGCCATTACCAAATTAGACGGAACAGCAAAAGGCGGCGTGGTGCTTGCTATTGCAAACCTGTTTAAAATTCCGGTAAAGTTTATTGGCGTTGGAGAAAAAATGGAGGATTTATTAGTTTTTGATAAACACGAATTTGTTGATAGCCTACTCAATGCAAGTAAAAAATAAAATTTAATAATAGATTACACGCTCTGAGAGATTTTATGAAAACGTCTTTATGCTTGCCAGCTTGAAAAACAAACAGGAACATTTGGATTGCAAAAATCGATAAATGAAAAAATTCCTGCTTATTATTCTATTAATAAACATTGCGTGCATTTGCAGCGCGCAGTGCCCTTTTCCTGTTTCTATAACTTCTTCCGGTAATTGTATTGGAGATTCATTAATCGCAAATTCTGGTAACCCGCTTTCTCAAATTGTTTGGTATAACGGATCACTTCCTGTAAAGACAATAAGCAGCGCAAATACAATGGATGTAATTGTTGCCGGTGGAAATGGAGCCGGAACGGCACAGAACCAATTTATTGATCCCAGCAGCGTTTTTGTTGATGGTTCCGGTAATATTTATGTAACCGACCGAGCAAATAACCGCGTGCAAAAATGGGCGCCTGGCGCAACTACTGGTGTTACGGTTGCCGGCGGAAACGGGCTTGGATCAAACCCCAATCAGCTAAATTATCCTTGCGCAACAATTGTTGATGGAAGCGGCAATGTATATGTGTCAGATCAAAATAATCAGCGTATACAAAAATGGGCGCCAGGCGCAACAAATGGCGTAACCGTTGCCGGAGGCAATGGCTACGGAAATGCAGCAAACCAGTTTTTGCAACCTTGGGGGATTTTTATTGACAGGGGCGGATATTTATATGTCGTTGATCAAGGTGGCGATCGGGTTCAAAAATTTCCACCAGGATCTACAAGCGCGACAAATGGAGTAACTGTTGCCGGCGGTATATCTGGCCCTATTTCAACCCAACTTGCGAATCCTGTTGGTATTTATGTTGACGCGAGCGGAACTATGTATATCACGGACAATGGAAACAGCCGCGTGCAAAAATGGGCTGCCGGCGCAACTACCGGAATTACTGTTGCCGGCGGAAACGGTGTTGGTTCCAATGCAAACCAGTTTAACGGCTGCGCCGGAATTTATGTAGATAATAGTGGCAATATTTATGTAGCTGATGAAAATAATAACCGCATTCAAAAGTGGGCGCCGGGCGCAACTTCCGGCATTACGGTTGCCGGTGGAAAAGGATATGGTTCCGGTTCTTCAAATGGAGAATTGGATCAACCAATTGGAATTGTAGTTGATGGAAGCGACAATATGTACATTTCAGATTACATGAACGCACGAATTTTAAAATGGCCACAATCCTTAAAAATAGATTCTACTTATTTGCCGGTTACTAGTGGAATTTATACAGCCGTTGTTACAGATTTTAATGGTTGCTCAGTAACTACAAATCCCATCACGATTAATGCTGGTGATCCTTCGTTTACAACTATTAATGCATCTGCCAAAAGCATTTGTGAAGGTGATAGTGTTACATTTACCGCTACAACTATGAATGCCGGAACATCGCCTTCTTACCAATGGAAAATTAATAATATTAATGCCGGAAATAATGATTCTGTTTTTGTTACTTCATCATTAAAAAATGGAGATGTTATAACTTGTTTTGTTTCTGCAAGTGTTCCATGCGCTTTGCCTATTTCTTCAAATAATATATCTATAGAAGTAAAACCGTTGCCAATCATTTCTTTGGTTGCTGATAAAACAATTCTTTCAGGAAGCAGTTTGCAATTGCCGGCATCTGTTACCGGCGATATTTCCTCATATTTATGGAACCCTTCAACCAACATTAATAATCCAGCAATTATTAATCCGCTTGCAAGCCCGATCGTTAATACTGTTTATACGTTGAACGTGACATCAACAGATGGTTGCGTGGCAAGTAAAAGCATTGCTATTAATGTGAGCACATCTATAAAAATTATAATTCCCAATGCATTTTCACCAAATGGGGATGGCATTAATGATACATGGAATATTTCTAATCTTGCTGATTTTCCAAATTGTACGGTTGATGTGTTTAACCGGAATGGGCAGCCAGTTTATCATTCAGAAGGTTATGGAAAACAATGGGACGGAACTTATAATAACAAACCACTTCCGGTAGGAACTTATTATTACGTCATTAATCCAAAAAATAATATGCAGCAGCTTTCAGGATCTGTTACGATTTTGCGATAGGAATTATTAATGATTTATAAAAATAAAGCCTGTTATAAATTGTTATTTGATGGATTGAAAAGTTGCTTATAAATTATTAATCTACAAATCTGCAGCAAAGATTTAAGCCGCAGATTCGCGCATTAATA
>JABDAZ010000038.1 GCA_013288945.1 Bacteroidota bacterium
TGAAAATTTATTAATAACACAAATAAAAAACAGCAACGCAAAAATAATTTTAGTAAGAGGTTTACCTGCGGAAAAAAAATTATTGAACATTAATGGCGTTCAGATTTATAACCATCTTTCTTCAGCCGATTTAAATAAAATAATTTGTGCATCTGAATTTATAATTAGCCGTTCCGGTTACAGCACAATTATGGATTTGATGAGGCTGGAAAGCAAAAGTATTTTAGTTGCAACGCCGGGACAAACAGAGCAGGAATATCTTGCAAAATTTCTTTTAAAAAATAAAATGGCGCTTAGTGTTGATCAAAATAATTTTGATTTGCATGATGCTGTTGAGAAGGCAAAACAGTTTTCTTATTTGCAAAAACAATTTATTAATGCGCACTTTTTGGAGTCTGCAATTGAAGAATTGAAAGAAAAATTTCAGCAATAATATTAATCGTACAAACCATTTTTCGGATAGTCGAAAAACAAAAATTCTTTTTTAGCATTAATAAAATCTTTCCAATTATCCGCATCAATTGTAATGGCAAAAATGCCGCAGGTTGGCATGTGATCTATTTCAACAGATGTAAGTTTATTTACAAATTCAGTAATTCCCGGATTGTGAGAAAAGATGGCAACGTTATTAAATTTATCTTTAAGCTGCGTAACAACATCGCTGAAAACCGCTGCCGGCGCGTGATACAAGCCGGGAATAAAAAGAATTTCATTTTCATTTCTTTTATATTCTTTAATAAATAATTCGGCAGTTTTTTTTGCGCGCTTTGCTGGGCTTGCTACAAAAAGATCTATTTGTATATTTTTTTCTATTAAACGCTTTGCCATTTCCGGCGCAGTTTTTTTACCGCGTTCGTTTAATGTTCTGTCAAAATCATTTGGTATTGAAGGATCCCAACTGCTTTTTGCATGCCTTATTAATAATAAAGTTTTCATTATAAAAATTTCTGGAAAAAAATAAAATTGAAGATATTAAAATTGATTTTCTGTTGCCAGAAAATAATTTACGCAATCATTAATATCCGCGAATATTTTTTCCTTCCATATAATTAATGAAGGCTTTATTAACAACGCGGTTGCCGCCCGGTGTTGGATAATTTCCCGTAAAATACCAGTCGCCAGTATTTGTTGGGCACGCAAGGTGAAGCGATTCGATAGTTTGATAAATTACCTGCACAGGCACTGTGCATTCCGGCGGCGTTATCAGTTGCGCAATTTTATCAGAAATTTCTTCTGTAGTAAACAATTTATAAACCTGGCGAACTACATTTTCAGTATCCAATTTTCCGATGCGCTGCATCTCTTTACACTTTTCATACAACTCCTGAAGGCAATCTTCTTTTCCTCTTTCCTTCATCAATTCTATCACAGCGCGAAAGGCAATAAAATCTTTCAGCTTGCTCATATCAATGCCGTAACAATCCGGATAACGGATTTGTGGCGCAGAAGAAATAACGATAATTTTTTTCGGCTCAAGCCTCGAAAGCATGCGAATAATACTTTCTTTCAAAGTTGTTCCGCGCACGATAGAATCATCTATTACGACGAGTGTATCAACGTTTTTAGTAACAGTTCCATAAGTGACATCGTAAACGTGTTGCACCATTTCATTACGGCTTGTATCGGCAGTAATAAACGTGCGCATTTTTACATCTTTAATCGCAATCTTTTCTATGCGCACTTTGCGGTTAATCATTTCGGAAAGTTTTTCTTCCGTAACGTCATTTCCCCAAGCCAATATGCGCTGGATTTTTATTTTCTTTAAAAAATCTTCCATGCCTTTCCACAAACCATAAAAGGCAACTTCCGCAGTATTTGGTATAAAAGAAAAAATGGTATTTTTTAAATCGTAATCGATCGCATTTAAAATCTGTTCGCTCAAATTATACCCTAGCGCAATACGTTCGCGATAAATTTTTTCATCACTTCCTCTTGAAAAATAAATGCGTTCAAAACTGCAGGCGCGGCGTTCTTTTGGTTCTAATATTTTTTCTGTAAAAACATTTCCATCTGCTTTTGCAATTAACCCCATTCCTGGCATTAGTTCCAGCACTTCATTTTCGCCAACATTAAAAACAGTCCTAATCGCAGAACGTTCTGAAGCGGCAACAACAATTTCATCATCTATATAATAATATGCCGGCCGTATTCCGTTTGCATCACGAAATACAAAGCCATCGCCATTGCCGATTAATCCGCCAACTGTAAAACCGCCATCAAAAAGCGGAACTGCTTTGCGCAACAATCCGGCAACATCTAAATTTTCCGGCGCAGCTTCATCAGCCTGAACCTGGAAATGATGAATCACTTCCATCATAGCAGCCAAATCGCTTTGCTTTTGAAATTCGCCAGGTTCAATATTTGCCAACGCAAATAATTCATCTGTATTAATCAAATTAAAATTGCCTGCAAGCGCCAAATTACGCGCAGGAATGGTGTGTCGTTTTATAAATGGATGACAGAATTCTACATTATTTTTTCCCTGCGTTCCGTAGCGCAAATGTCCGAGCAACAGTTCACCCAAAGATGAAATATGGCCCTTCATTAATCCGGGATGTTTGGTAATATCCGGCTGGTATTTTTCCAGTTCGGCTAGCTCAGCATGTATTTTTGAAAAGATATCTGCAATTGGCTGGTTGGTACTGCTTCTTATTCTGTGCAGAAAGGGATGGCCGGGTTCTACATTTAATTTTACGCTTGCAACACCTGCGCCATCCTGGCCGCGGTTGTGCTGCTTTTCCATTAATAAGTAAAGTTTATTGAGGCCGTAAAGTACTGTCCCGTATTTCTGTAAATAGAAGGAAAATGGTTTCCGGAGCCGGATGAATGCCAAACCGCACTCATGTTTTATTTCATCGCTCATGCAAAAAAATGAAACGCGAAGTTACAGGTAATTTTTATAAAGAACGAGAGATTACAAATAACTATAAAAGAAACCCCGGCATTTTTAAAAAACTCCGGGGCAATGCAGAAATAAATTTATTAATGCTGTAGTTATTTTTTAGTAAAATGTTTTATAGTTATGAACTGATTAAAAATTTTTTAAAAAAAATTAAAAATAAGTAGCTGATGTATTAATAAAATTAACCAGCGACGCTGAGTTTTTCAGCTTTAATTTTTTAAGGATATTATGCCTGTGCACTTCCACCGTTTTTAAAGAAATATTTAAATTGGCTGCAATTTCTTTGGATGATAAACCTTCTTTAATCAGATTAATAATCTGCATTTCGCGCTCTGTTAATGTGTTGATGTTTGGCGAATTTTCTTTTTCATCAAGCAACTGATCGGAGATGATGTTTTTTATTTCATCGCAAATATATTTATTGCCTTGGTTTACGTCTAAAATGGCTTGTATCATTTCTTCTTTAGAAGAATTTTTTGTTACATAACCGCGCGCGCCCATTTGCAACATTTTTTTAGCATACGCAGGTTGTGAATGCATGGAAACGCCAATAATGCGTGAAGCCGGTGAAATTTTGCGTATTTTTTGCGTGGCTTCCAGGCCGGAAAATGGCGTCATATTAATGTCCATTAATACGATGTCGGGATGTTTTTGTTTTGCCAGTTCCACGGCTTCTTCTGCGTCGCCGCATTCTGCAATTACCTGGAAACGAGGATCGCTATCGAGAATGTACGTCCAGGTTTCCCGGATTAGTTTATGATCGTCTGCAATTAAAATCCGGATTTTGTTCATAAAGAAAATGTTTAAAGGTTATGAATTGGTACTTGTATGCTTAATTTACATCCTTCGCCCACAGCCGAAACGATTGATACTTTGCCGCCAAATAAATCTGCACGGTTAACGATGTTGGATAATCCCAATCCATTTTTCCCTTTTGCTTTTGCGGGATCAAATCCTTTTCCATCGTCGGCAATATTTAATTCAATGCTGTTATCTGCTTCTGCTAAAATCAATTCTATAATAAGATTTCGCGCTTCTGAATGTTTCAAAACATTATTAACCTGCTCCTGTATAATGCGGAACAACATTAATTTTTGCTGGTTGCTAATTTTTTCTTCAATAGGGCCAACATTATAAAATTCTATGTGAATTGCTTTTATGGCTTTTATACTTTCTATCAAATCGTGCACAGAATCCAGCAAGCCTAAATCGCCAATACTTGGTGGCACCAAAGAACGGGAAATATTACGGATTTCATTTATCGCGTGGTGTATATTTTTTACACTTCTTGCAATAAGATTTAATCTTTCTTCTTCATCGCTTGCTGCAAGTTCAAGGTACAATTTTGTTGTGGAAAGAATTTGATTAACATTGTCATGCAATTCTTTTCCTATTTGCGCACTTTGTTTTTCCTGCGCATCCACAACTGCCTGCACTATTACTTTTTGTTTGTTCAATTCTTTGGTTAATAATTTTTTTTCCATCTTGCGCTTTTCGGTTATATCCTGCATGCAACCGACCATGCGCACCACGTTTCCATCTTTATCAAAAACCAAAAATCCGCGATCGGATATTAATACAAATTTTCCGTCTGCTTTTTTAAAACGGTATTCATCAAGCCAGATTCCTGTTTGTTTTTGCGCAATAAATTCTTCTACTTTTTGTACAACCCTTTCATAATCTTCCGGATGCAAATGTTGTTGCCAAAACTCGCGGTTATCTATTTTTTCACCAGATTTAAAACCAAACTGGATATAAAAACCTTCGCTCCAGAAAGGCGTTACAGATGTCATGTCCCAATCCCAAATCACATCATTTGTTGCCCGCGTTGCAAGGATATACCGCTCATTAATAATTTTAATTTTTTCTTCCGCTTTTTTATTTTCAATTATTATTTTAATAAGATTTGCTGCACGATCCAATATTATCAACTCAAGTTCGCCCGGCGATTTTGCGGATGAATAATAAGCCGCAAATGTGCCGAGCGTGTCTCCCTGCGTACTTATTATTGGCAGCGAGCAGCATGCGCGCAGGTTGTATTGTTCAGCCAAATCTTTATAATTTTCCCAAAGCGGATCGGTTGTTATATCACTAACAATTATTCTTTTTTGGGTAAACATTGCAGTGCCGCAACTGCCAACTGCCGGGCCGATTTTAGCTCCGTCAATTGCCAATGAAAAATTTTTTGGAAGGCTTGGTGCAGAAAGATGCTTCATGGTAATTTTATCGTCATAAAGCATAATTACGGAACACAACATGCCCGGAAATATTTTTTCTATGCCTTCCAAAAAATAATCTACAGTAATATTTAATGATGCTTTTTGATTGGAGTTTATTTCGAGTACATTTTTTTCAAGCTCCAAAAGCATTTCCTGTTTTTTGCGTTTGGTTACGTCTTTAAAATATACAAACAACCCATCAGAATACGGATGCGCATTCATCTCTAACCATAAACCTAACTTGACTGCATATTGTTCAACAACAACAGGAGTTTTATTTTTTATTGCTTTATTAAATGTGTTATTAATGTTTGCATTAATAAGCAATTCTAATTTTTCTGAAATATTGTTACCAACAATTTCGCCTGCTTTTAAGCCTGTAATTTTTTCTGCAAAACCATTCCACAATACAACTTTAAATTCTTTATCAAGAATAAAAAATCCGTCGGTAATGCTGTTTAATACATTAATGATTTGCTGATAATCGAGTTGCTGATTATTATTTATTTTTTTTTGGGAAGATGTATTTGCTTCATTTTTTATATTAATAGCTTCAGGATCATTGGTAATTTCCATACCAGTAAATTGCCATCTTTTTTCTTTTTCATTTATTAATAATGGTGTACAAACCCATCTTATGGTTGTTGATTTTTTATTTTCTTTTTTAAGAAATAAATCAATTGTTTGCGCAGAATTATTCTCGAAAAAATTTTTATCAAACGATGGTTGAAGTTGGCCGAATGTTTCAAAAACATCGGAGACATTTTTAAAAAGGCAATCGGAAATATTATATGAAGAAAGGAAATGATCAGCCGCTTCATCAACTTTAATAATAATTCCGTTTGAATCGGTTTGAATCAAATACGGGTAAATAAATTCGTGTGCTAAACTGAATTTTTTTACACTACTTAACATAGCAATTAAAATATAGTGATACTGACAATAGAGATAAAGTAAATATGATTAACGCTTATAGAAATACAAATATTAAGTTACTACTAATGAACTTAAAAAAGCAAATACACCAAACTTTTAAGGAGTATTAGGGGTTAATGCTTAAACGGAAACTAATTACTTACTGTCGTAGCGCTGAGTTGCCATTTAGATAAATTACTGCAACGTTTGTATTCGTTGTCAATCATTATATATACTGTGGGAATTTTTGCGATAAACCATTTTTCAAGAACCTGTTGTTTTTTTTCTGCCAATGCGCGCTGGCTTATTAAATCATAATCGTCTTTCAAATTTTCGCGGTGCGGTTCAGATTTGGAAATAAGTAAAATAATATGAACGCCTTTTTTTCCGCGATCATCAGTAAACACAGTTGGCTTTGAATAATCGCCTGGTTTCAGGTTCTGGCTTTTTAATATTTGAACTATATCCTTATCTAAATGATCGATGGATAAATAAGTAGAATTATCTCTTCCCATTTTACGGCCCGCAGTAAATTTAGCAGCATCATCATCGCTATATTTTGCAACGGCTTCACCAAAGGCGATACTTTTATCAATAAGTTTTGAGCGTATAGAATCAAGTTTTACAGTGGCTTCATCAATTTCCGGCTGGGTAATTTCTGGTATGCGTAAAATATGGCGAACCGATGCATCATCTCCATTGCGGTTAACCATCTGAATAATATGATATCCAAATTTTGATTTAATTACCGGAGAAATCTGCCCATTTTTTAAAC
This sequence comes from Bacteroidota bacterium, assembly GCA_013288945.1. Lineage (GTDB taxonomy): Bacteria > Bacteroidota > Bacteroidia > Chitinophagales > Chitinophagaceae > Puia. Next base: position 6,812 of record JABDAZ010000038.1, read on the forward strand.
GGAAAACGGCAGCCAAAAATGTTGGATCCCATTGTTTATCGCCACGACTCATTGTTAATATGCCACCTTGCTTTTCTGTTTCTTTATCGTCCGAATATAGGCTGGCAAGCGTTTCAAATTTCCTTGTATTTGCTTCCACCTGTCTTTTAAATTCTGTCAATTGATCGATGGCCAGTTTATCAATATCATGGCTTGCTTTGGGATAAATTACGATTTCACCAATCTGCAATTGTGATTCATAAAACTGCAAACTATCTTTCGGGATTTTTTCGTAAAAATCCTTAACTTCTGTTGGCGTTATTTTTACATCTTCCACAATGCGGTTTTGCATTCCCTGCGCCAAACGTTCTTCACGAATAGGCTGGCGAAAATCTTCTTTCATTTGATAAATTGAACGGCCTGCTATTTGTTCAAGCGCTTCTTTACCGCCGTATTGTGCTACGAAATAACGAATCTTCTGATCTATTTCTGCTTCAACATCATCATCGCTTACGGGTACAGAATCTTTCTCTGCCTGCATTACCATTGCTTTTTGAATGAGCATGCGATCAAGCACAGCACAATCTTCCGGCGCCTGTCCGCCTTGGTGCAAAATATCTGCAATGGCATTTGTAATTTCTGACTTCAATATTATTTTATCGCCAACAATACCCGCAATTTTATCAGCAACAATTTTTTGCTGTGCGAAAGAATATATAAAAGAAAAAAGAGAGATTAATAACAGGAATATTTTACTCATAATCACAAAAATAGAACTTCAAAAATAATTTCATATTGCCGCAAAATCCGCCATGCGCGCCAATTTAACAAAAGCTTAGCCAACTGAAAGGTATGAAATGAGAATACGAAGTACGAAATATTTTATTAATAGCATTTCGTACTTCGTATTTTTTATTTAGCATTTATAATGTTCGTTTTACTTCTTCCTCTTCGTACGCTTCCACTATATCGCCAACTTTAATATCGTTATAATTTTTAATTACCAAACCGCATTCAAAGCTCGAAGCCACTTCTTTCACATCATCTTTAAATCGTTTTAAAGAAGCCAATTCTGCAGTTGCGCCTTCACCAATCGGGTAAATTACAATGCCATCGCGCACCAGCCTGATTTTTGCATTCCTGAATATTTTACCATCCAATACAAAACATCCGGCAACTGTTGCTTTATCAAATTTAAATACGTTTCTAACTTCCACATTGGCAACCACTTTTTCCTGAATTTTCGGTTCAAGCATGCCTTCCATCGCACTCTTGATTTCTTCAATAGCATTATAGATAATGGAATATGTTTTAATTTCCACGCCTTCATTTTCAGCAAGCCTTGCAGCTTGTAAAGACGGGCGAACATTAAAGCCCACGATTACCGCATCAGATGCGGTTGCAAGCAAAATATCACTTTCCGTAATTGCGCCCACAGCTTTATGCACCACGCGAACTGCAATTTCCTCCGTAGATAATTTTTGTAAGGAATCGCTTAATGCTTCAACTGAACCATCCACATCACCCTTAATAATAAGGTTTAATTCTTTGAAATTACCCAGCGCTAGGCGCCTTCCGATTTCATCAAGCGTAATATGTTTCTTGGTACGTATTCCCTGTTCACGTAATAATTGCGCGCGCTTGTTGGCTGTTTCTTTTGCTTCACTTTCATCCTGGTAAACTTTAAATTTTTCACCAGCCTGCGGAGCGCCGTTTAATCCCAATAATAAAACCGGTGTTGATGGTGGCGCTTCATCCACTCTTTTATTGCGTTCATTAAACATGGCTTTTATTCTTCCATAATGTTGGCCGGAAACAACGATATCACCAATGTTCAATGTTCCGTTTTGAACAAGAACTGTTGCCACATAACCACGGCCTTTATCAAGCGTAGCTTCAATAATACTCCCAGATGCATCTTTATTGGGATTTGCTTTAAGCTCGAGCAATTCTGCTTCCAGCAATATTTTTTCCAATAACTGTTCTATGTTTAATCCCTTCTTCGCAGAAATTTCCTGCGATTGGTATTTGCCACCCCAGCTTTCTACAAGCAAATTCATTGAAGCAAGTTGCTCATATATTTTTTGCGGATTGGCGCCGTCTTTATCTATTTTATTAATAGCAAAAATCATTGGTACGCCAGCAGCTTGTGCATGGCTTATAGCTTCGCGCGTTTGAGGCATTACTGCATCGTCTGCAGCAATTACAATAACGGCAATATCCGTAACCTGCGCACCGCGGGCACGCATAGCTGTAAAGGCTTCGTGGCCCGGCGTATCAAGGAACGCAATTTTTTTACCGTTTGCCAATGTTACTTCATAAGCACCGATATGCTGTGTGATTCCGCCTGCTTCACCAGCAACAACTTTTGCACTTCTGATATAATCCAGCAACGAAGTTTTACCATGATCCACGTGGCCCATTATCGTTACGATTGGAGAGCGTGGTTCCATTTCGTCAGGCGAATCTTCATCATCTTCTTCTTCCATTTCTGCGGCATCGTCTATACCGATAAACTCAACGGTATAGCCAAACTCACCTGTTACCAATTCAATCACATCCGCTTCCAAACGCTGATTAATAGATACCATCATTCCCAGGCCCATACATTTGCTGATAACATCTGCATAACTAACGTCCATCAGGTTTGCGAGTTCGCTCACACTGATGAATTCTGTAACCTGCAACTTATTATCAGATCCATCTTCAGCGCCGGTTTGTTCTGCTAATTCATCGCGTTTGGCGCGGCGGTATTTTGCTTTAAGGCTTTTTCCGCGGCCACCGGAACCTGCCAGTTTAGCCTGCGTTTGCCGTATTTTTTCCTGAATTTCTTTTTGATCAATTTCTTTTACTTCACGTGGGCCTGATGATTTTAATTCCGGCCTTCTTCCACCGCCAGCGCTTGGGCTGCTTGTTGCTGAACGATCATTTTTCTTAATAGGAAAACGGTTTCCACCACCACGATCTTCTGTTTTTTGAATTCCTGTTCCACCACCACCGGTATTATTGTTATTGGTAGATGTGTTCGGAACATTTCCCCTGCTTTTCTTTTCAATCGGAATTCTTTTGCGTTTCCTTTTTTCTTCGGCAGGTTTCGGTCGCGTGTCACTATCAACAGGCAAATCAATTTTACCCAAAATTTTAGGGCCTTCTATTTTGTCTGCTTTTATATTTTCAATCTGGCCATGCGTTTCTTCTTCGGCAACAGGCTCATTAATAACTTCCTGTTCTTTTTCTGCAACAATTTCCGGCTCTTGTTTTTCTAATTCCGGTATAGGTTCAGCCTTCGGTTCTTCAATTACTGGTTCGGAAACTGGTTCTGGTTTAACCTCTTTTTCCTGTTGTTTCTTAATGATTTTCTTTGGCCTTGTAGAAGAATCTATTCCTGATAAATCAATTTTATCAAGCACTTTCGGGCCTTCAATTTCCGGCACTTCCAGTTTCACAAAATCGGATTCCTCTTTTTTTGGCTCTGGTTCAACAGTTACTTCAGGTGCAACAACAACCGGCGGCACTATTACTTCTTGTTTTGGGGGCTCAACTATTTCTTGCACCTGAACCGGCGGAACAATTACTTCTTCTTTTATTTCTTTTTTTGGATCTTTTTTAAAAAGAATGGCTTCGTCTTCTTTTTTCTTTTTCGCTTCCACACTGCTGCCTTTTGGCAAATCAATCTGATCGCTTTTTATCTTAGCTACTTTATCGCTTTGAAATTCCTGCACGCAAAAACGATACATATCCTCCGTCAGTTTCGACGTAGGTTTAAGATCATCTTTACTAAATCCTTTGCCTACCAAAAAATCAACGAGTGTATCCTTGCCTACGTTAAATTCTTTGGCCGCAGCCATTAACCTTAATGTTGTTGTTTCTGCCATAATGAAATTAATTGCTCAATATTAAAATGCCCCAATTCCTCAATTGAGCTATTGAGCAATTTTTAAATTTTATAATTATTCTTTTTGAAATTCTTCTTTTAATACGCGCCTTACATCTTCTATTGTTTCTTTTTCCAAATCTGTTCTTCTTTCCAATTCTTCCAAAGTCAATGCCAGCACGCTTCTTGCCGTATCGCAACCAACTCTTTTAAATTCATCAATAACCCATGGTTCAATTTCATCGCTGAATTCTTCCAGGTCAATATCGTATTCATCTACTTCACCTTCATTATCACGGAACACATCAATTGAATAACCCGTTAATTCCTGCGCCAGTTTTATATTAACACCTTTTCTTCCGATGGCAAGCGAAACCTGATCTGGTTTCAGATAGACATTAACTTGCTGCTTTTCGCTGTCTATGTCCATGCTTGTAATTTTGGAAGGCGTTAATGAACGCTGTATTAATAATTGGATATTGCTTGTCCAGTTAATAACATCGATGTTTTCATTTTTTAATTCACGAACTATGCCATGAATACGGCTTCCTTTCATACCAACACAAGCACCAACAGGATCGATGCGATCATCATAAGATTCAACAGCAACTTTTGCTCTTTCTCCCGGCTCGCGAACGATTTTCTTTACAACAATAAGGCCATCAAAAATTTCCGGAACTTCTATTTCTAATAATTTAGAAAGAAACAACGGGCTTGTTCTTGATAGTATAATTACCGGCGAGTTGTTTTTAAGATCTACTTTTTTTACAACTGCACGGATAGATTCTCCTTTTTTAAAATAATCCTGCGGAATTTGTTCAGACTTTGGCAATATTAATTCGCTTCCATCTTCATCCAATAACAAAATTTCTTTTTTCCAAACCTGGTACACTTCTGCATTAATAATTTCACCAACACGATCATTGTATTTTTTTACCAGCACATTTTTTTTCAAATCGCCAATGCGGCTTGCCAATGTTTGTTTGGCGGCCAAAATTGCGCGGCGGCCAAAATCAAGTATCTCAATTTCCTGGTATAATTCTTCACCTACTTCAAAATCGGGTTCTATTTTCACAGCTTCACTATAAGGAACTTCTGCCAGCGGATCAGCCACCAGCCCATCTTCTACAATTATGCGGTGGCGCACAATTTCCAAATCGCCTTTCTCTGCATTCACAATTACATCAAAGTTTTCGTCGCTGCCATATTTTTTGCGGAGCAATGTTTTAAAAACATCTTCCACTACTTTCATCATCGTCGGGCGATCGATATTTTCGGCTTCTTTAAAGTCCTGGAAAGCTTCGATAAGATTAATACTTGCCATAACACATAAATTTAAAAATTTTAATTTCCGGGGTTTGCCGGACGGGTTTAAAAAACTATCTGAATTTTTGTTGATTTAATATTTGTGAAAAGAAAAGTGTGATTAATAATTTCCTTTTTTTTATTCTTGCCTTTTGTTTCTTCTACAATAATTCCATCTTCGGTAGCGTCAATTAATTTGCCTTCAGTTTTTGTTCCGTCTATTAATAAAACTTCTACCAAGCGGCCAATATTTTTTTTGTACTGGCGAAACAATTTTAATGGTTCATCCAAACCTGGCGAAGAAACTTCCAGCGAAAAATCTGCGCCATTAAAAAAATTGGTTTCTTCAATTTGTTTGTACAAAGCGCGGTTTACCTGCACACATTTTTCAATAGAAATCCCGGCATCGCCATCTACAAATATTTTAATATTATTAACCGGTTTTATTTTTATTTCAACCAAAAAATAATTCGGTTCATTCTCTAAAATGCTATTCAGCATGGTTTCCAGCGCGCGAATATGTGTTTCAATTACCATAGAAAAATAAAGAAGGGAACGACTTCGTTCCCTTCATTTGTATCTTTTGCTCATGCAAATGTAATACAAATACTATATTACTTCCAAAACTGCTTAAAAATTTACCGTTAATTAAATTCTGCTTTTAAAAAAGCAATTATTAATAAAGAAAAGTAATTTTAAAAAAAGAAAAAGCATGAGCGAACCAGAAAATCTCGGGTCTTTCTTCAGGGCAAATAAAGATTTGGTGAAAGATTATTTTGAAACGCGGCTGGAAATTTTTCGGCTAAGCGCAGTGCGCACCGTTTCAAAATCTGCAGGAAATTTTGTGTGGATTATCATTTCGTTATTTCTTCTTTTTTTAATCATTCTTTTTGCAGGATTGGTTTTAAGTTTTTGGCTTTCGGAAATTACACACAGTTTTATTGAAGGCTTTGGAATAACAACTATTTTTTTATTAATCATTTTTACCGTGCTTATTGTTTTCAGAAAAAAATGGTTTGTAGACCCGATTGTTCAAATGATTGTTGAACGTTCAACCGAAGATTTGGTTGATGAAGATGAAACACAAGAAAATTAATTTATTAATAAAAACATTATGCCTGCAGCAAAAAAAAATATTAAAAACATTCAATCGCTGGAACGCGAAATACAACGCCTGCGCCGTGAAGCAAAAGGAATGGAAAAAAAATTTGACGACAGTTTTACGTACCTGCAGGAAAATTATGCTTCATTAACGATGAATTCTTTATTGCCTGTGCGCGGTGTTTTTAAAACCATTCCGCAAAGTATTTTTCAATCAATTTTAGAACATGAAAAACTTAGAAAAGCGCTTACAAATTTTACCGCAAATTTAGCCGGCAAAGCATCAGACGGCATTGAATTATTAATAAATAAAGTTTTTAAGTAAGGTTAGTTTAAGCAAAGTTTTAACATGCCATTTTTATTTTTATTATAACTTTGAGGAATTATGTTAGCAGAAATATTTTTTTACGCAATACTTATTTATATAGTTTATAAACTGGTTTTTGATTTCGTCGTTCCGGTATCCCACGCCACCAAACAAATGAAACAACAGTTTAATGATGTGCGCAACAATATGCAGCAGCCAAACGAACAGCAGCAATATCGCCATCCGCATCAGCAGCAATCTACTCCGCAACAATCAAAAGGAAAAACGGGTGAGTATATAGATTTTGAAGAAGTGAAATAATTTTTTACTGAAAAAATTTCACCATTTTATATCCATAATAGAAATGGACGGTGGCAAGTAAAGCCCTTGCAAACCTGCATCAATTGCGCCTTGGATATTTATAAAAGCATCATCAACAAATAAAGTTGAAGCAGCATTTAATTTATTTTCATTAATAATAAACTGATAAGAACTTATATCGGGCTTGCGCATTTGATGTGTGTGCGAATAATATGTTTTTTCAAAAAGATCGTTCATCTCTTCGTTAAAAGTTTGCTGATAAATTTTACGCACTTCTTCATAATGCAAAGCATTTGTATTGCTGAATAAAAAAATTCGGTATCGGTTTCCAAGTGCTTTAAGCAACTCAATTCTTTCCTTTGGAAAATCGAGCAACATTACATTCCATGCATTAATAATTTTATCATCACCGTGCATGGAAAAATCGCCAAGCTGTTTTATGTTATTAATAAATTCTTCACTGGTTATTTTTCCAACTTCATAATCTTTAAAAAAAGATGCTGCGAAACCATGGCCGAAAAATTTATTAAAATCTTTTGCGCCTAATTCTACAAAAGCATTTTCAGTTAATTTATTATTAAGGTTAATAATTACGCCGCCTAAATCGAAGATGATATTTTCTATTCCTTTCATTTTATATTGACTGAGATTTTTTTCAAATGTAAATAAACAAAATTTCTGCACTTAAATTTATTAATAAAAAAAAGCTCCGGCATAAATGCCAGAGCTAGTCAATAAAAGTTCTATTATTTAAATCAAAAATCATGATCGCAAAAATCCCAATTAAGATTATTTCATCCAATTCACTTTTGCAGATTTTACATCACGTGAATTTCCACCAACCATTATTACAAAATCACCAGCTTCCCAATCATAAATTAAATTGCTGTTATAAAATTTTAAATCTTCCGTCGTAATATTAAACGATACTGTTTTTGATTCGCCGGCTTTTAAAAATATTTTTTGAAAACCTTTCAACTCTTTTACAGGCCGCGTTATACTGCCAACCAAATCACGGATGTATAATTGCACAACTTCTTTTCCATCAAACGATCCATTGTTTGTTAAGGTAACACTTGCTGTTAATGTTTGATTTCCTTTTAATGAATTGCTGCTCAATTTTAAATCGCTGTAAGAGAAATTTGTATAGCTCAATCCAAATCCAAATGGATAAACAGGATCGTTAGAAACATCCAAATAATTTGATCTGAATTTTTGAAACCATTGTCCATCACCCAAAGGCCTTCCTGTATTTTTATGATTATAATACAAAGGAATTTGACCAACATTTTGCGGCCATGTTGTACTCAATTTTCCTGATGGGTTAACATCTCCAAACAATACATCAGCAATCGAATGGCCGGCTTCGCTTCCGCCAAACCACACATTTAAAATTGCAGGTACATTATCGCTTTCCCATTTAATAGTAAGCGGCCGTCCTGTAAACAAAACGAGTACAACTGGTTTGCCTGTTTTTAATAATGCTTTTAATAAATTTTCCTGCACTTTAGGAATGCCAAGATCTGTGCGGCTGCTGCTTTCGCCAGTCATCTCTGCACTTTCGCCAAGCGCTGCAACAATAACGTCGGCCTGCGATGCAGCGTTTAATGCATCTTTTATTATTTCATTTTCATCGCGGTTATCGCGATTAAAAGATTTGCCAAACATGCCAGCTCTTTGTTCAAATAAACTATCGCCATCAAGGTTTGATCCTTTTGCATAAATAATTTTTGCGCTGTTGCCAACAACATCCTGCAAACCCTGCAACACAGAAATTGATTTCGAAAAATTTGCAGCAACACTCCATGTGCCTGGCATGTTTTCTTTGTTATCAGCAAGCGGGCCGACTAATGCAATCGTTCCACTTTTTTTCAATGGCAAAATGTTGTTTTGATTTTTTAATAATACAAAACAATCAGCCGCAATTTGCCTTGCAGTTTTCCTGTTTGCATCTGTAAAAATTTCTGTAGCTGCTCTTTTTTCATCACAATATTTATATGGGTTTTCAAACAATCCCAATTTATATTTTGCTTCAAGAATGAGTTTGCATGCTTCATCAATTTGCGCTTGCGTAACTTTTCCTTCCTGCAAAGATTTTTTTATAGTTGTCAAAAAACCTTCGCCAACCATATCCATATCAACACCGGCTTTTAATGCCAATGCAGAAACATTTTGCAAATCACCTAATCCGTGTTCAATCATTTCCGGAATGCCTGTGTAATCCGTTACCACAAAACCTTTGAAGCCCCATTGCGTGCGCAACACATCTGTCATTAAAAATTTATTTGCCGTTGCAGGAATTCCATCCACTTCATTAAAAGAAGCCATCACACTTCCAACGCCTGCATCAACTGCGGCTTTGTAAGGTGGCAAATATTCGTTGAACATTTTTACGCGGCTCATGTCTGTTGTATTATAGTCGCGGCCGGCTTCTGCTGCGCCATACAATGCATAATGTTTTACGCACGACATGATATTTGTGTTGTTGGAATAATCGCCCTGGTAACCTTTTATCATTGCTTTTGCAATTTGCGAACCGAGATAAGCATCTTCGCCATTGCCTTCTGAAACACGTCCCCAGCGCGGATCGCGCGAGATGTCGACCATTGGTGAAAACGTCCAGCAGATGCCATCTGCGCTTGCTTCTGTTGCTGCAACGCGCGCACTTTTTTCAATTTCCTGCATGTCCCAACTGCAACTTAATCCAAGCGGAATTGGAAACACAGTTTCGTATCCGTGAATAACATCCATCCCAAATATTAATGGAATTTTTAAACGGCTTTGTTCAATGGCAACTTTTTGTACAGCGCGTATTTTTGCAACTGATTTTATATTAAATAATCCCCCAACTTTTCCTTCCTGAATTTTTTTTCCGATATCAGAACTCGATGCCTGGCCGGTTACAATATCGCCGGAGCCTGGCAAATTTAACTGGCCGATTTTTTCATCGAGCGTCATTTTGCTTATCAGGTTTTTGATGAACGAATTCATCTTCGCATCCTGCGCGTGCAATTGTATTGTTGTTATAAAAACTAATACAATTAATGTTTGAAATTTTTTCATTTGGCGTTTCGTTTTAAGATTATGCTTGAAAAATTTTTATTAATATAATATTAATAAAAAATTTAAACTACAGATCATTATTGCAATGCAGTACAAGTGTGCGACGCAACGATGATCATTAATGAACAAATGTTCAGTTCATAAAATTGTTTATTAATAATAGTTTTCATTTTTTGTGAATGGTTAAAGGTTAATTTGGCTTATTAATAAATTATTTGAGCAAAACGGGATTAATAATTTTTTGCCAGATTTGATATCCTTTTGCATTCATGTGCAAACTATCGCTTAGAAAAATTTCAGAAATTGGCTGGCCGCTTCCTGTTAGCATTGCATGATACACATCTATAAATGCTGTGTTTTTTTGCGTTGCCAGATAACTTTTTATGGCATTGTTTGCTGCTTCATCTTTTGCCAAAAGCCGCGCGCGTGAAGGGCTTGGCTTAATTGAAACATACGCAATATTTGCATCCGGCAATTTATTTCTTACCATTTGAAACAATTGTTTGGCGCGGGCAACCACCATCTCTGCAGTAACTGTATCACTTGCTGCCAAATCATTATCGCCGCAATAAATAACAACCTGTTTTGGATGATATGGAATAATAATATCGTTGGCATAACGGATTACATCAGGCAAAATGGAACCGCCAAAACCACGGTTAATAATTTTCACATTGGGAAAATAATTTTGTACATCCGTCCATTTTGTAAATGACGAACTGCCGACAAACAGCACCGCATGTTGTGGCGGCGGATTAATACTGTCTTGCTTTTTAAAATTTTGTATGTCGTTGTAAAACGGCGGATTTGTTGATTGCGCATTGGCATTATTAATACCAAAAGAAAAAATAAATGCGCTGCTTATTAATAATAATTTTTTCATGCTAAAAATATTTAATTAAAATTTATTCAACTTTTATAGGTTGCGTTTTTGCTGAAACGCCATTTTCATTAATCGCTTCTATCGAAAAATAATACGGCTTTTCTTTGTCCATTGTTTTGAGCCAATAATCATTTGCATCATAAACCATGATGCAAGTGTATAATTTATCTGGCGATGTTCCATAATAAATATTGTACGCATATGCATTGTCTATCGGTTTCCATTTTATTAATGCGCTGCGTTTGTCTTTTTCTGTTCGCAGCACAATAAAATTATTAACCGTATCAGGTTTTGATCCATTCCCATTTCCAAAAACGCGCAAACCACTGATGGCAAATTTTCCGGTTGGCATGTGAATGTTTTCGAGCTTTACAAACCGCGCCTGCACAGGGTTTGCGAGTTCTATATAATCATGCGGCACATCTGTTTTATTATTGCTTTTATCAATTAATATGTTCCATTTTTTTCCATCAATTGAATAATACATTTTATATTGATGATAAGTTGTTGTTTGTTTTCCTAAAAATTCTGCATCCTGATCTGCATAGTTTATTTGCACTGCATTAATGGTTGAAATTTTTCCTAAATCACTTGTTATAAATTCTCCTGCATTTGCACTTGCAGCGCTCCAGTATGTTTTTATGTTTTCATCAACAGCATTGTTTGCATTATAGTTTCCAAGTGTTGATGAAACTGTAACCGGTTTTTTATAGTTTAATAAAAACCAGTTTGCAAAACCATTTCCATAATCTGCTTTTTTATTTGAAGGAAGATAATGCGGGTAATCACCAAACGCGGTGTTGCACCACATCACATCATCCTTATCAAAACCTGCAGGCCAGATGCCAATCCTTCGTTCAAAATTATTTTTTGTTGCGATTATCATTGTGCTTACATGCCAGTAATTATTAAATGCATCCTGGAATGTTGCACCATGTCCGGCACCACGCGCAAAGCCGCCGGGCTTGAATGACAACGGATCTGATTGCGGCGTAAAATTATTTCCCAAAGGTTTATCTCCAACAATCACACCATCTCCGTAACCACTCATTTCAGTTCCGGGTGCGCCGTATTGATAATAATATTTTCCATTGTGTTTTGTCATCCAGCTTCCTTCAATGAACGGATCGAGAAATGTATTGTCCATATTTTCACCAAAGCGTTGCCAGCCATAGCGCCAATCTTCAAGCATATATATTTCTTGTCTTGTACCAATTGGTTTAAATGTTTTGCGATCCAACTCAATGCCATAGGTTGGAAAGCGGTTGCTGCTTCCATTATACATATACAATCTCCCGTCATCATCTGTAAAAAATGCAGGATCCCATCCGCCAATTTCAAACGAATCAACGAGCGGTTTCCATTCATTTGCTTTTGGGTTTGTGCTCATCCAAATTGTAAAATTTTTTGTGTAGGTTGAACCGAAAACGATCATCGTGTCGCCAACAATACCAACTGCAGGCGCGCACAATTCATCATACGTATTAATGTTCCAGGGACGAAGAAATTTTTTGGAAATAAATTTCCAGTTCAGCATATCATTGCTCCACCAATAACCCCACTGATTTGTACTGAACAAATAATAATCGCCTTTATAAGTTACAATTACAGGATCCGCTGTGGCACGGTGTTTCCCCCATTCTGCAAAATTTGGAATGGGCGTGTACCCGTAATCTATATTAACAGGATTGCAGTATGTTTTTTGCTGCGCATGTGCATTAATAAAAAAAACAAAACTTAATAATGCAGTAAAAATTAATTTCATTTTCATGTAAAAAAATTCAGGTGAATTTTATTTCAATGCTTCGTCTTTTTCTTTTTCTAAAAAATTAGACGTTTCTTTTAAACCGCTTGTTTGCCAATTAAGCAATGCAGTATCAGATACAGATTCTATTGAAAAAGTGCTTGAGTTTGATGGTTCATTATATGGAATGTTTTCACTTCTGTTATAGCATGAAATCATCGACCATCTTGAGTTTGAAGAAAGGTTGGCTTCGGATCGGTGCAATAAATTACTATGAAAAAATAATGCGTCACCGGCTTTTAATTCAACATACATTAATTGCATTGTCTTCAAAGCAAGATCAACATAATGTTGTGAGGCGCCTACTTGTTCACCAGTAAAACCGTGTTCAATTCTTCCCATTTTGTGTGAGCCATTAATAACCTGCAGGCATCCATTTTCTTTATTCGCATCTGTTATCGCAATCATTACCGACATCATTTGATCCGGAAATAAAAATTCATTTTTATACCAATAACCATAATCCTGGTGCCATTCCCAAGCGCCGCCAACTTTCGGTTCTTTCTGCATTAATTTGCTGTGAAAATGGCACACCGCAGAATTTCCATCCATCAATTTATTAACTGCATTAACCATGCGCTCACTTTTTGTAAGCAGGCCGTACGCATCATTTCCCGGCGTGTACCACAATGCGAGCTTTGTTTTTTTTCCTGTTTGATCATTCAGATCATAAGAATGTTTTCGCATCGTATCATCTTCTATTGCGATGTTGTATAATTTTTTTACTTCATCATTATTCAAAAAATTTCTTACAATTAAATAACCATCTTTATTATAAGATTTAATTTGTTCTTTATTCAAATCAAATGTTTTCATAAAAAATATTTTAATTATTTTTTTGAATTGGTTTCGTCATTTAATTTTTGCAAACCATTTTTTATATCTGCATTGCTCATAAATAATTTCCATATTAACCCGCTTCTGTAATTTTCAATCATCACTGTTATCGGCGCCTGGTTTAAGCCCATATAAATTTCAGAACACCAATTGTTGGTCAAATCAAATGCATCTTTAAAACCATATTCACCCCACAAAAATTTTCCATAATTATAATAATAATTTTTCAGCGCTTTCATTGATTCTTCAGGCGTGTAAGGAAAAGAACTGATGGCGCCCGTTGGTGCAATTTTTCCATGATCTTCCCAAAGTACCGGCTCATCTGCTGAATAATCAAAAGGGCCGTCGCTTGCTGTTAAACCCCACGCATTATCTCCATAACCTTTATAATGTTTCGGATTTTGAACGCAGTAATTGTAATTTATTTTTGCGATGTTTTGATTGTTGGTAAAATAATTTGCGTACTTATCATTAATAAAATGCGGATCAAAACCCATGTAAGAATAATGCGTAAAAAACAACGGGCCGCCATCAGAAACACCAACCGCTAATTTAATTCCGAAATACGTATTTCCGTTTGTGTACATCGATCCATCTTTTGTGCTGCTCCATGCAGCGCGATATTTTTGGCCAGTGCTATCCTGGTTTGCCCAACCGCTGTAATACATGCTGGCAGCCACTCCATGCGTTGGCGATGCAATGGCAAGCAGGTAAGTTATCATCGTTTCATTCCATCCAATTAGGTTGTGATGAATAACCCACGCCTTATCTGGCGACCAATGCCAATATAAAAATTTACTATCAGAATTTATTTTAAACCAACTCCATTCCACATTATTCCACATGGTTGTAATTTTATCACGAATCATTTTTTCTTGCTCATTATCACCAGAAAAATATTGTCGCGCAGTAAGTAACCCTTCCATTAAAAAAGATGTTTCAACCAAATCAGCGCCGTTATCGCGCTTGCCAAAAAACGGAATTACTTTTCCTGTTTCTCCATCAATAAAATGAGGAAATGCACCATGAAATTTTTCGGCATGTTCTAAAAAATTTACAATCTTAATAAAGCGACCAACAGCTTCTTCATGTGTTATAAATTTTCTTTCTGTACCAACTATTAATGCCATAATCCCAAAGCCTGATGCGCCGGCCGCAATCATATTTTGCCTTCCCGGAATATCTTCTTTCGTAAGCCCACTGTGGGTTTCAGCGCCATCCCAATAATAATGAAATGACGACTCCTGCACCATTGTCAGCAATTCATCATCTGTCATTGTTTTGGTAGAAGCGGTTGCAATGGATGATAAATTTGATTCTTTATAATCGTTATTAATAAAAACAATTTTATAAAAATATTTTTTGTTTGATTCGCCGGTAAAATCTGCATACCGGTTAATAAAAGTTTGCTGAATGCCAACTGCTTTAAAATCATTCCCGTTTTCTGAACGATAAATTTTTATAAAACGAATGTTGGTATCTGTAACTTTTTTCCAAGTAATATCAACATGCATTGCTGCGCCTTTTGCATCAATTATTTCTGGCGTTGAATTTATTGATGGGCTATTATTTTTATTAATAAATTCTATATCATCAATAAAAATGGTGTGTTGTTCACCGTCATTATTTTGTTGAGAAAAAACGATGGCTATATTGTTTGTCAATTTATTTTTATCAAAATTTTTAATAGAATCTGTATTAATAATTATTTGTTGCCATTGATATTTTTTAATTGAAGGAATATTAATTGAAGAAGTCAAGCTGCTGTCTTTCTTCATCAAACGCACGGCAGGCAAGCCTTTTGAGCTTATTGAAGAAGAATCAAAAACCCAGAAAGATAAATAGTTTGCAGTTTTAAAATAATCAACGCCGCGAATCCGTTTGCAAAAAATAATAGCCTGCCAGTTTCCGTTTGCTCCATTTTTATATTGCAGTTGCAATGCATTTCCCGGCGTATGAAATGTTGTTTCACTTACCGGCAATTTGTTTTCGATATTATTAATAAATGAATTTCCACTGCTTGTTGTTTTACTAAAAAAAAAATTTCCATTCATTGCACTGTTGGTAAAAAAATTATAGTTGTATTGAAATTCCTGCGCCATGGCGAAAAAAGATAACAACAATAAACCAGCAAGCAACTTGTATTTCATCTTCATCAATTTTTTTTATAAGAACTTGCAAAACCAAGTTTCTTCAAGCCATTTTGTATGTCAGGAATTTTCATAAATAAATTCCATATTAATCCACTGCGGTAATTTTCTATCATTACTACTATCGGGCCTTCATCAATGGCGAGATGCGTTTTTGCATACCAGTTTTGTTGTTCACTGAAGCCATCTGCAAATCCATATTCGCTCCAGATTTTATCTCCCAAATCATAATAAAAATGTTTCAGCGCCTGCATCGAATATTCCGCTGTGTATGGAAAAGAAGACAACGCAGCCGTTGGTTGTATCACGCCGCGGTCATCTTGCGGACAATGCGCTACGTAACCTTTGTAACTATCGCCGGCTGTTAATCCCCAGCAATTTTCTCCATAACCTTTAAAATGTTTTGGATTATTAATACAATATGCACGGTTTATTAATGTGTGATTTTTTGTTTGCGTTGCATAATCAATTTCATGATCATCTTTTAATCCATTTGGATTAATGCCCATGTATGTATATTGTTCAAAAAACAATGGGCCGCCGCCATCATACGATCCAAGCGGCAATGTGTAACCAAAATATGATTTTCCATTTTTCCATCCAGGGCTTTTTACCCAGGAATTTTCATACAATTCTTTTGAAATAGGATGATATGCCGAAGATGCGGCAACGATATACGTTATTAATGCTTCATCATAACCAAACACCGGAAAGTTCATATCGAAATCATTATCCGGGCTCCAGTGCCAGTATAAGTTTTTATTATCGCCTTTGCTGTGCCAGTTCCAATCTGCCGCGTCCCACATTTGCTGTACGCGTTTTTGAAAATATTTTTCCTGTAAAGTATTGCCATTAAAATATTCTTTGGCAACAAGCATCCCCATTAATAAGTAAGAAGTTTCCACAATGTCGGCCCCATCATCCAATCGCCCGAACGGAATTGTTTTACCAGTTGCTCCATTCATAAAATGCGGATAAATGCCATGATAACAATCTGCTTTTATTAAAAAATCTGCAATTTTTATTAATCGTTTTAATGCCGTGTCTTTATCAATCCATTTTCTATTAACAGCAACAATCGTTGACATGATTCCCATTCCTGTTCCGCCGATGGCGCAAGCTTCAGCACCAAAAGTTCCTTTGCTTAAATTTGGTTCGTCATCAGCTTCATTAATATAATCCCAATAATATTCTGCATGCACGGTGTTATCTCTTTCTCTTGCCAAACCACTGACCGGATGCGCGAAATGCCAGAAATAACGAAACGTTTGGCGTTGCACAATATCAAGCAACGCACTGTCAGAAATATTTTTAATAATGCCAACCGGCGCAATCGAATCTTTGATTAATGATTTTTCAGTTGCATTTTTATTTTGAGAAAATGCAATGGTTGTTATAAAAAGAAAACAGATTGTTTGAAAAGAAATTTTTTTCATTTTTATTAATGGAAAATTATTTTTAAAAATGATCATTTTATATAAGGGCTTTCAAAATTTAATTTTTTCAAACCTGCTTTTACTTCGGGTGCATTCATAAATAAATTCCATAATAATCCGCTTCTATAATTTTCTATCATCACAATTTCCGGCCCCTGATCAATTGCCAAATATCGCGGCGGATACCATGCAGCCTGCTCACTGAATGCATCATAAAAACCATATTTTCCCCATAATTTATCACCAAGGCTATCATACCAAAACCGAATGGCAGCAAGCGTTTGCTGCGGCGTATAAGGCATGGATGAAATTGCTGCACTCGGAGAAATTACTCCTAAGTCATTTCGTAAATCTGGCGCATGCGCAGCATAACCACGGGTTGAATAACTTGCTGTTAATCCCCAATTATTTTTTGCATAACCAGCAAAATGTTTTGGATTATCAACACACCATTTATAATTTATAATTGCCTGCGTGCTGTCTTCTTTCCAGTAGTCGGCATACTTATCTTTTAATCCGTGCGGGTTTAAACCGAGGTAAGAATAATGCGCCCAAAACAAAGGGCCGCCATGCGGCGGGTTTCCCTGCATGTGCAAATGCAATGTGTCGTTGTTATAAAAACTAATTTTATTAATATCGCCATGCTGCGCCCAGCCTTCATCATACACTTCTTTATTAATGCTGTGCGTTGGAGACGATGCGGCCATCATGTATAAAATAAAACATTCATTATAACCATGCACCGGAAAATTCATCGTCCATCCATGCGATGGGCTCCAATGCCAGAACAATACATTCTGGTTTCCATTTTGATACCAGTTAAAATCTACTTCGCGCCACATTTTATCAATACGCGTTGCTAATTTTTTTTCTTCTTCATTTCCATTTTTAAAATATTCCCGCACGCACAATAAGCCTTCCAATAAATAACAGGTTTCTACCAAATCGCCACCGTCATCTTCTTTGCCAAATGGTTTTACTTTTCCTGTTTCATCACTAAGCCAGTGCGGCCACGCACCGTGAAAGCGATCTGCTTTTTCTAAAAAAGAAATCATTTTTTCAAACCGCTTTAATCCTTCTTCACGTGTTATGTAATTTCTGTTAATGCCTGAGAGAATTGCCATAAAACCAAAACCACTACCGCCAATTGTGAGGATGCTTTGATCATTTTCAGGATAAATATTATCCATGTGGATTCTTTCACAAGCCAGGCCGCTGTTGGGTTCTGCGCCATCCCAAAAATAATTGAAGGTTTGTTTTTCAACCAAATCCAATAAGGCTGAATCGGAAAGATTGGTTTGCCTTTCAACAACAGTTTGTTTATTAATATCTTTTTTAACGGCTTGCGCGAAAGAAAAAATTACAACGTAACTAAACGTTGTAAAAAGAAAAATAAATTTTTTCATATTTATTGCAATCATTTATTAATAAAAATTCAATGCTATAAAATCATTATAAATTCGGGCTTGAAAAACCTAAGCTCTTCATTCCTTTTTTTATCTCGGGGCAACTCATAAATAAATTCCATAACAAACCAGTTCTGTAATTTTCAATCATCACAATTTGCGGGCCCTGATCAATTGCTAAAAAATCATTGTCGTACCAAATGTTGGTTAAATTAAATGCATCAATAAAACCATATTGCCCCCAAACTTTATCACCCAATTTATAATAGAAAAAACGCATGGCATTCAACGATTGTGTTGGCGTATATGGCAATGAAGATATTGCTGCACTCGGAGTAATCACGCCATCATCATTATCCGGCGCATGTGCAGAATAACCGCCTTGTTCATCGCTTGCAGTTAATCCCCAGCATGCGCTGCTGTAGCCATTGTAGTTGTTAGGATTTGCAACGCAATAATTATAATTGATTTGTGTGTGCGCAGTGTTTTGCGTTAAATAATTTGCATAAGCATCAGTAAGATTTGTAGGATTAATTCCAAGAAAAGAATAATGCGCGAAGAACAGCGGCCCGCCTTCATTTGGGCCAAGCGGCAAC
>JABDAZ010000039.1 GCA_013288945.1 Bacteroidota bacterium
ATAAAACTGGAAGCTGATATCAGCGAAAATAAATTGCTGAATATTATTGAAGGTTTAAATAATGATATGGATGTTGATGGCATTTTGGTGCAGCTTCCTTTGCCAAAACATATTTCTGATGAAAATGTTATTAATGCCATTCATCCGTCAAAAGATGTGGATGGTTTTCATCCTGTAAATATTGGCCATATGGTGCAGGGTTTGCCGGCATTTGTTCCTGCAACGCCGCATGGTATTATGCTGTTGCTTGAACATTATAAAATTGACACAAAGGGAATGCATGCAGTAATTGTTGGCCGCAGCAATATTGTTGGCAGGCCGATGAGTATTTTATTAAGCAGCAATAATAATCCGGGAAATTGCACGGTTACTGTTTGTCATTCTCACACAAAAAATTTAAAAGAATTTTGTTTGAGTGCGGATATTATTGTTGCGGCTTTGGGTAAGCCTGAATTTGTAACTGCAGACATGGTTAAAGATGGAGCAATTATTATTGATGTAGGAATTACGCGCGTTGCAGATGCTACGAAAAAAAGTGGTTTTGCAATAAAAGGCGATGTAAAATTTGATGAGGTGTCGCCGAAGTGCAGCTTTATAACGCCCGTACCTAAAGGCGTTGGGCCAATGACGATTGCAGCATTAATGAAAAATACTTTTAAAGCTTGCATCGATAATAATTAAAAAACAGTTTATTAATAACGAAAACATTCTTATTTTATTAATGAACAATTATTCATTAATAATTTTTTGTTGAAAGAAATTGGTGATTGATATGGAAGTTGAAATTTTAAATAAGATAGAAACGTTGCCTGTAATGGAATCCTTCTATACGATTCAGGGTGAAGGTTATCACCAGGGAAAAGCGGCGTATTTTATTCGCCTTGGTGGTTGTGATGTAGGTTGCGTTTGGTGCGATGTAAAAGATAGTTGGGACATTAATAAATACCCACATAAATCAGTTTTAGATATTGTGAATGAAGCGAAGTTGGAAATTGAAAATTGGCAATCAAAAACAAATAGCCAACAGCTAGCAGCTTGCAACCGTCATTCTTCTACCATCGCTGTCATCACCGGCGGCGAGCCATTAATGCATGATTGTACATCATTAACAAACGAATTATTTAAGGCCGGGTTTAATACGCATATTGAAACTTCGGGCTCACATCCAATTAGCGGAGAATGGGACTGGATATGCCTTTCACCAAAAAAATTTAAAGCGCCTTTGCCAGAAATATTGCCGCTTGCGAATGAATTGAAAGTAGTAATCTTTAATAAATCTGATTTTGAATGGGCTGAAAAATATGCAGCGCAGGTTTCATCAAACTGCAAACTTTTTTTACAACCCGAATGGGAAAAAGCCACAACAATAACTCCATTAATAATTGATTACATCAAACAAAATCCGAAGTGGGAATTTTCTTTGCAACTGCATAAATATATTTCAGTTCCTTAATAAATATGAAATAAGAAGTGCGAAATACGAAGTAAAAAAAACAAATTATATGTTGTACTTCATCCTTCTCATTTCGTACTTGTTATAAATTTTCTTATTTTACAAATATGAAATATCCTCTGATTATAGCCATATTATTTTCTTCCACTTTTTCATTTGCCCAATACAATTCTGCAAGTATTGATAAGAAAGCTGTAAACCTTTACAACAAAGGGTTACAGGCCGCGCAGGATTATAATTATAAAGATGCAATTACCATTTTAAAACAAGCTGTTGAGGTTAATAATAACTATGCAGATGCATGGCTTTCTATGGCCGGAATTTATGGCGAAGTAAAAAATTATCAGGAAGCAGTTGCGGCTTATAATAAAGCAAAAGCAATAGAGTAATTATTTTAAAGATTATAATCTTCCTTATTCAATTGATCTTGCAGGCATCGGTGAATTTCAAAAAGCGCTTGATGCAGTGAATGTTTTTTTAACGATTACAAACTTGAATGAACGCAGCAGGAAGTCTGGCGAATACCGCCAAAAATGTTTTCGCTTTGCAGTTGATTATGAAAAAAATAAAAAAATTTCTGATTATAGTTTCGAACCAAAAAACCTTGGAGACAGTATCAACACTGATGTTCCCGAATATTGCCCGGCACTTACGATTGATGGAAGCAAATTAATTTTTACAAGAAGGGTTAATATTAATAATCAAAACAATGAAGATTTATATGAGTCTGATTTGGTAAATGGACAATGGTCGAAAGCGAAAAGCCTTTCATCAAACATTAATACAAACATGAATGAAGGCGCGTGCAATATTTCAGAAGATGGCCAATGGCTCATCTTTACAGGTTGCCTTTTTCCTGATGGATATGGCAGTTGCGATTTGTATATTTCTTATTTAACAAACGATGGATGGAGCACGCCCGAAAACCTTGGAAACCGCGTTAACACTGAGTTTCGGGAATCATCGCCATCTCTTTCTCCAGATAAAAGAGATTTATATTTTACAAGCGACAGGCCCGGCGGCTATGGTGGAAATGATTTGTATGTAAGCCATAGAATGCAAAGTGGAAACTGGAGCGAGCCCGAAAATTTAGGCCCTGAAATTAATACCGTTGGTGATGAAAGCGCGCCATTTATTCATGCAGATAATCAGAGTTTATATTTTACTTCCAACGGGCAAATTGGTTATGGTGGCGATGATATTTTTGTTTCAAGAAAAGATTCAACAGGTAAATGGGGCAAGGCTGAAAACCTCGGCTATCCTATTAATACTATTAATGATGAAGGCAGTTTGATTATAGCTGCCGATGGAAAAACTGCATATTTTTCCGGCATGCTTGCAGACAGCCGTGGCAAACTTGATCTGTATAGTTTTGAATTGCGCAAAGATGTTCGCCCGGCAAAAACATTGTGGGTGAAAGGAAAAGTTTTTGATCAAAAAACAAATAAAGGTTTGCCAAGTGCAGTTGAGCTAACAGATCTTTCAACCAAACAAATCATTAGTAAAGTACAAACAGATGAAACCGGAAATTATTTAACCACATTACCAATTGGAAAAGATTATGCTTTTAATGTAAACCGGAAAGGTTATTTATTTTATTCAGAAATTTTTGCGCTTAGCCAAAAACAACCTGACTCAACATACAATATTAATATTCCATTGCAGCCGCTTGAAGCAAATGCAAATATTATTTTGAAGAATATTTTCTTTGATGTTAATAAATTTAATTTAAAAAGTGAATCACAAATTGAGCTGGCAAAAATTGTTCAGTTATTAAAAGAAAACCCAACTGTAAAAATTGAAATCAGCGGGTACACTGATAATGTTGGCAAACCTGCAGACAATTTAAAATTGTCTGAAAGCCGCGCCAGGTCAGTCGTTTACTATTTGATAACGAAAGGCATTAATCCTGATCGTTTATATTCAAAAGGTTTGGGCGATACAAAATCAATTGCTGATAATAAAACAGAAGAGGGCCGCGCAAAAAACAGAAGAACTGAATTGAAAGTTATTAGTTAGTAAAAATTTACTTACAAAAATCGCTATCATATTTTTTGAAATGAGAAAAGCATTAATCATTGTCGCTATATTATTAATCGCTATTCCGTCAATATTGTTTTTACAAAATCACCCAACAATTGATATTCATTTATTCGACACTTATTATGAGATAGATTCAAAAACATACGTGACGATTTCATTTATCTTCCTGCTTTTTTTATTCAGTTTTGCTTTTTCTGCATTTTATAAATTTAAAAATCAATCCTTAAATTTTTTATTTGTTACAAGTATTTTATTAATGGGTGCGATAATTTTTTATTTATATAAAATATTAATTTCTCACTAAAGCATTATCAAACTTTAAAAATTCATTTCAAAAATTTACATTTGGGCAAACCTTATTCTTACAATGCCCGACGAATTATTATATCAGCTTGCACTGCATTTTATTCCGCGTATCGGACCCGTTCAAACAAAAATTTTAGTTGATCATTTTCACAATGCGTCAGATATTTTTAAAGCAAAAAAATCGCAGCTTGAAAAAATAGAAGGCATTGGCGAGGTGAAAGCAAAATCAATTTTATCTTTTACTGATTTCGACAAAGCAGAAGAAGAATTATTGTTTGTAGAAAAATTTAAAATCACGCCGCTTTTTATTAATGATAAAAATTATCCAAAGCGATTATTAAATTGTTTTGATCCGCCAGTTTTATTATTTTATAAAGGCAATACAGATTTAAATACTTCAAAAATTATAACCGTTATTGGCACAAGAAACAACAGCGATTATGGAAAACAAATAACTGAAAAATTAATCAAAGATTTGTCGGTGTATAATGCTGTAATCGTTAGTGGGCTTGCGTTTGGTATTGACGCCATTGCACATAAAGCTGCATTAAAAAATAATTTACAAACCATTGGCGTTCTTGCACACGGGCTTGATAAAATGTATCCGCAAGAACATACTTCTCTAGCAAAAGAAATGGTTTTGCATGGTGGATTAATAACAGAATTCAATAGCAAAACAAAACCGGATAAACACAATTTTCCTACACGAAACAGAATTGCCGCAGGCATGAGTGATGCAACAATTGTTGTGGAAACAGGATTAAAAGGTGGCAGCATGATTACTGCCGAATTAGCGAATGGATATAATAAAGATGTGTTCGCGTTTCCGGGAAAAATTACAGATGCAAAAAGTGCAGGTTGTAATTATTTAATAAAAAACAATAAAGCCATTTTATTAACAGAAGCAAAAGAAATTGTTGAGTTATTAAACTGGGATGAACAATCAAAAACTAAAATAAAAAAACAAAGAGAATTATTTATTGAATTAAGCGCGAACGAAAAAATTATTATTAATATTTTAAAACAAAAAGATAGCGTTCATATTGATGAACTCAATATTAAAAGCAATCTCAACAGCAGTTTGGTTGCTGCATCCATTTTAAATTTAGAATTGCAAAACGTAATAATTTCTTTACCGGGGAAAATGTACAAAATTTGTTAGGAGATAGAATGTAGGAGATAGAATGTAGGAGTTAGAATGCAGAAGTTAGAATGCAGAAGTTAGAATATAGGAGGTGGAATAAAAATTTGTATTGAATACTTTCATTCAACTATTTTTTTTAATTATATCGTTATTTTCTGCATTCTATTTCCTAAATCCTATCTCCTGTTTTCTATATTTCCATCTCCTAAATTCTGTCTTCTAACTCCTATCTTCAATCTTTTAAAAAAACTTTTTTTGGAACCAATTTATCTGCTGCACTATCTTTGCACATGGCAACAATAAATACTCCCGCAGGCAAAACAAATTCCTCTTCAAAATTTTTCGGCGAAGGTTTAACATTTGATGATGTATTATTATTACCCGCTTTTTCGCAGGTACTTCCGCGCGAAGTGGAAATAAAAACAAAGCTCACAAAAGAAATTACTTTAAATATTCCAATGATATCCGCAGCGATGGATACTGTTACGGAAGCCAATTTAGCAATTGCATTATCACGCGAAGGCGGCATCGGCATTTTGCACAAAAACATGACGATTGAAAAACA
Organism: Bacteroidota bacterium; assembly: GCA_013288945.1. Taxonomy (GTDB): domain Bacteria; phylum Bacteroidota; class Bacteroidia; order Chitinophagales; family Chitinophagaceae; genus Puia. The sequence goes on from JABDAZ010000039.1 coordinate 5,512, forward strand.
AGTTGAACAGGTTCGCAAAGTAAAAAGAAGCGAAAGCGGATTAATAATAGATCCTATCACACTTCATCCGGAAGCCACGATCGGCGATGCTTTGCGGCTGATGAAGGAAAATAAAATTGGCGGCATTCCTATTGTTGATGAAAACCAAAAACTGCAGGGAATTTTAACCAACCGCGATTTGCGTTTTGAAGATGACAAACGCAAAAAAGTAAAAGAGGTAATGACAAAAGAAAACCTCATCACCGCACCCGAAGGAACCGATTTAAAAAAAGCAGAAAAAATTTTACAGAAATATAAAATTGAAAAATTACCTGTTATTAATAAATCAGGAAAGCTGATTGGATTAATAACTTACCGCGATATTTTGCAACTCACCAGTTATCCGAATGCAGTAAAAGATAATTTCGGAAGATTAATAGTTGGCGCTGCATTGGGCATCACAAAAGATATGCTTGATCGCGCGGCTGCATTACAACAAATTGGTGTTGATGTGGTTTGCCTAGACAGCGCACACGGACATAGCCGCGGCGTTATTGAAGCATTGAAAAATGTAAAAAAGAATTTTAAAAAATTGCAGGTTATTGCTGGCAATGTTGGCACAGCCGCTGGCGCAAAAGCATTAGCAGAAGCTGGCGCAGATGCCGTGAAAGTGGGCATTGGCCCGGGTTCTATATGCACAACAAGAATTGTTGCAGGCGCAGGCGTTCCGCAAATCACGGCAATTATGGAAGCTGCTTCTGCATTAAATGCAAAAGGAATTCCATTAATAGCAGATGGTGGAATTCGTTATACGGGTGACATGGTAAAAGCGTTGGCAGCTGGTGCAAGTACGGTAATGATGGGAAGTGTTTTTGCGGGTGTTGAAGAAAGTCCGGGTGAGACAATTATTTATGAAGGAAGAAAATTTAAACAATACCGCGGCATGGGTTCTATCAGCGCGATGGCTGAAGGAAGCAGTGACAGATATTTTCAGGATGTGGAAGATGATATAAAAAAATTAGTGCCAGAAGGCATTGAAGGCCGTGTTGCTTTTAAAGGAAGCTTGAGTGAAATGGTTTTGCAATATGTCGGCGGATTGCGCGCTGGCATGGGTTATTGCGGTGCGGGAACGATTGATGCATTACAACAGGCACAGTTTATAAAAATCACCAACGCTGGTATGAAAGAAAGCCATGCACATGATATTGAAATCACGAAAGAAGCGCCTAATTACAGCAGGTGATTTTAAATATGAAATGAGAAGTACGAAATACGAAATAATAATTTTTTAGCTTTTATCTTCTTCATTAAACATTCGTACTTTGTATTTCGTATTTAAAAAAATTGCGTTGAAAAAAACTCCTGCATTTTTATTATCCCTTTTATCAGGCTTGTTATTATTTGTTGCGTGGCCGGTTTCGCCGTTTACGTTTTTAATATTTTTTGCGTTTGTGCCATTATTATTTTTGGCAGAAAAAATCGCCAACCGCGCGCAATTTTTTGGTTGGTTGTACCTCACTTTATTAATATGGAATGCAAGCACAACATGGTGGACATGTATTTCAACCATTCCTGGTGGCATTGCTGCCATCGTTGCAAACTCGCTGCTGATGTGCATTCCGTGGATTGGTTATTATAGTGTAAAAACAATTTCAGGAAATCGTATTGGTTATATTTCATTAATATTTTTCTGGCTCGCGTTTGAATATATTCATCTTAACTGGGAATTAAGCTGGCCGTGGTTAACGTTGGGAAATGTTTTTGCAACGCACCCAAACCTGGTTCAATGGTATGAATTTACAGGAACAAGCGGCGGAAGTTTTTGGGTTTTATTAATAAATGTTTTGGTCTTTATTTTTATTAAAAAAAATATTCAGCAATCGACAAACAACATAAAATATTCGATTGCCATTTTTTTTATTTTATTAATACCGGTTTTATTTTCTTTTTTATTAATAAAAAATCCTGCTATTATTAATGAAAAAAAGCCGGCAACAAACATCGTTTTAGTTCAACCAAATATTGATCCTTACAATGAAAAATTTGCTGAAGGAAGTGAAGGTTTGCAATTGCAAAAATTAATTCAGTTGAGTGAAACGCAAATTGATTCGCAAACTGAATTGGTTGTTTGGCCGGAAACCGCCATTTCTATTGACATTAATGAAGATTCAATTAAGCAAAGCAATTTTTTAATTCCGCTTTGGAATTTTTTAAAACGCCATCCAAAAATAAATTTATTAACGGGCATGGAAGGTTTTCGTTTGTACAACGAAAACAATAAAACGGAGTACGCGCAAAAAATTCCGAACAGCAATAAATATGTTGATTCTTACAACAGCGCCGTATTAATGGACAGCAATAATTTTCAGGTTTATCATAAATCAAAATTTGTTCCCGGTGCAGAAAAGCTGCCAACTTTTTTACACTTTTTAGATAGCTGGTTTGAGAAGTTTGGCGGCATAACAAGTGGTTACCAAGGACAAACGGATCGCACAGTTTTAAAAACTTTTAATAACACGTATTCCATTGCGCCATCGGTTTGTTATGAAAGTATTTATGGAGAATTTATGTCGAAGTTTATAAGCAACGGCGCAAACATTATTGCCATCATTACAAACGATGGCTGGTGGGGAAATACAGCCGGTTATAAACAACATGAAAACTATGCAAGGTTGCGCGCCATCGAAACGCGGCATTGGGTTGTGAGGAGCGCCAACACTGGCATTACATGCTTTATTAATCCCGCAGGCGAAGTTATAAATCCTCAACCATGGAATATTGCAACGGCTATAAAAATGGATGTTCCGGTTATTAATACCGAGCCAACTTTTTTTGTAAAACACGGCGATTTCATTTCTAAAATAAGTATCGCATTTGCGGTTCTGCTTTTTATTTTTAATCTTGTAAAATTTATTAATAAAAAAAGAAAGCGTGGATAAAACCATCACTTATAAATCTTCAAAAATTTTTTATAGAATTGAAGGAAAAGGCGCGCCAATAATTTTTATTCACGGCTTTGCAGAAGATGGAAATATCTGGAAACATCAAATTGAATTTTTACAAAAAAATTTTTTATTAATAATTCCTGATTTGCCGGGTAGCGGAAAATCTATTAATGATTTTTCGTCAACTCAAAACGGTAAATTGTCAACAATTGAATTTTATGCAGCATGTATAAAAGCAATTGTTGACGAAGAAAAAATTTCAACATGCATTATTATTGGCCACAGCATGGGCGGATATATTGCGCTTGCTTTTGCTGAAAAATACCCTGAAAATTTATTGGCGTTTGGATTGTTTCATTCATCAGCTTTTGCAGATAGTGACGAGAAAAAAACAATGCGTAAAAAAAGCATTGAGTTTATTAGTAAACATGGCGCTGCAGAATTTATCCGGCAATCGATGCCAAATTTATTTTTTCCAATTTTTAAAGAAAAATACCCGGAAATTATTGAAGAATTAATTGCGCGCTACGACAACTTTAATGCCCTTTCACTCGTATCTTATTATGAAGCGATGATGCAAAGGCCAGACCGGACGGCTGTTTTACAGAATTTTAAAAAACCAGTCTTGTTTATTATTGGAGAAAAAGACAATGCCGTGCCGCTGGAGCAAAGCCTGAAACAAAGCCATTTACCTCAAATATCTTATATTCATATTCTCGAAAATGCCGCGCACATGGGCATGTTTGAAGAAACAAAAAGAGTAAATACATTGTTACTATCTTTTATAAAAACTGTGGTTAAATGATTCGTAAACCAATGAAATTTTTACTGCTTTGTATTTGCATATTTATTTATCATACTTCATTTTCACAGTTACAATCGTGCCCGGTTAATATTAATTTTTCTTCAGGCAATTTAACGCACTGGTTTGCTTATACTGGAAATAACGGGCAAAACACGGGTAATCCAAATGGCGGCAATGGGCCGCTTGCTATTAAAGTAAGATATGATTCAACAGTTGCCGCGCCTGCAGGCACTATTGGCGCAGTAACAATTCCTGAATATCAATTGCCATCTGTCAATGGCATCCGCGTTATTACGAGCCAGAGCACAGATTTTTATGGCGGCTTTTCTACCATACCAACAATTAATGGGTATCCGTATGATTATTCTATATTAATTGGCTCAACATCTATAACACACAGCAATGCAAATGGTGGCCCTTCTCCCGGTGGATATATCCGGGGAATAAGTTATGTAATTAATGTACCCGCGCAACCGGCAACACAGCCATATACCATGACGTATGCTTACGCAATGGTTTTGGAAAACGGCGCGCATAACCCAAGCGATCAGCCGCATATTTCTGTAAGTTTAAATGTAGTTGCTACAAATACCAATATCAGTTGTGCATCAGCATCAGATAGCCTTCCAACAGTTCCGGGAAGTGCCAATGCAAATGGAGGCGGCGCATTATTAGACAGCGCTGCGGCTTTTGCGGAAGGGTTTAAACTTAGCCCGCAACCTTCGCCAAATGCCGACCCGAACGGCGGGCCAAATGCAGAACATTTAAAAGATGTTTGGACAAAAAACTGGACAGAAGTAACATTTGATTTATCGCCTTACCGCGGTCAACAGGTTTCTTTAACTTTTGAAGCAGACAATTGCGTGCCCGGCGGCCATTTTGCTTATGGATATATTGCTGTGAGAAATACTTGCGCAGGCCTTCAGATTAGTGGAGATACACTTGCTTGCGCAAATACCAACCTTACTTATTCTGTTCCCGCATTGGCTGGCGCAACTTATACATGGACCGTTCCGCCAAGCTGGACGATTGTTCCCAACGGAAGCGATTTGACTACTAATATTATTAATGTAACCACAGGCAATGGCGGTGGAACCATTATTGCGCATGAACAAAATGGTTGCGCAAACCTTGCAGATACTATTAATGTTGCTACAACACCTCCAACTATTCCCGGAAGTTTAAGCAGCAATGCGACAGTTTGTGCAGATAATAATAGCAGCGTTTTGTTATTGACCGGAAACAATGGCAACGTAATAAAATGGATTGAATCAACCGACAGTGGCGCAACGTTTACTGATATGCCTGATAAAACGCCAACCTACACCGCGCAAAATTTAGGCATCACTACTTTGTATGAAGCGCTGGTGCAAAACACCGCGGCTTGCGATATTGATACAAGTTCTGCAGTAATTATTACTGTTGATAAAAAAAGCGTTGGCGGAAATATTTCTCCTGATAATTTTAATTTTTGCGCCGGCCAGGATATACAAGGTTTGTTTACATTAACCAATAATGTTGGCTCTGTAGTAAACTGGCAATCTTCTACAGATAGTGTGAACTGGTTTAATATTCTTCCGCCAAATACGGATTCTGTATTTAATATAGGGCCGGTTGCAGCATCAACCTATTACAGAACGATTGTAAAAAATGGAGTTTGCGTTGCAGACACAAGTTCTGTTGCGGAAGTAAAATTATACCCTGCGCCATTTCCGAAATCTGTTTTTGAGCCCGCTGACACAACCATTTGCTATGGCGACGTTGCAAAATTAAATGCATTAATAAGTATCGGAACAAATTATAGCTGGACAAACACCGGCACATTAACAAACCAGGGAAATGGAAATATTGCATCAACGCCGTATATTATTAATGCGAGTGCGAAACCGCTTGCAACAACGGATTATGTGTTGAGTATTCAAAATACAGGATGCCCGAATGCTTTACTTGATACGTTTCATATTAATGTAATTCCGCCGATATTGTTGAATGCGGGCAATGATACTTCTGTTGTGGTAAACCAGCCTTTGCAATTTCATGCCACTACAAATGACACTAGCGGAGATACTTTTTTATGGACGCCCGTTGCTTATTTAAACAATCCAAATATTTCAAATCCAATTGGCCTTTTTGGAAGTGAAGTTGATTCAGTAAGATATATTGTGCGTGCAACGGATTCGCTTGGTTGTTATGCAGAAGATGATATTTTGGTGAAGGTTTTTAAAACCGCGCCGGATATTTTTGTGCCAAATGCATTTACGCCGGGAGGCGCTACCAACAACGTTTTCAGGCCAATAGCAGTTGGAATTTCTTCGCTTGATTATTTCAGGATTTATAATCGCTGGGGACAATTGGTTTATACAACTTCACGGCTTGGCGATGGATGGAACGGAACATTTGATGGCAAACCACAAGACACGGGAACTTTTGTTTGGATGGTTCAGGGAACAACGTATACTAACAAAAAAATTACTGAAAAAGGAACGATGACGTTGATTAGATGATTGTATAATGTGGAAGTATGAAAATGTGGTTAAAGTGAAAAATGAAAATTTTGTGAAACTTTGTGTATTAATCTTTGTGCCTCTTTGTGGTTAATTTTATTAATACAGAATGCCACTAATAAAAACACAGATCAATAAAGAACAAAAAGTACAAGTGTGCGACGCAACGGATGATGATTAATGAACCAAAAGATCGGACAATAATTTTTTTTGTGAAATGAAAAGATTAATGTGAAAATTTGAAAATGTGGTTAATGTGAAAATGATTAATAGAAAGATACTGTTCGAAAAACTCGAAAAGGGTTGAACATGGATAGCGAAAATTTTAAATTTCAAATCAGAAACCTCAAATCATAAATCTTACACTTTGAATAAAATTGTATTAATAACCGGCGCTACTTCTGGTTTTGGAAAAGCTTGTGCGCAAAAATTTGCCGCCAATAATTATGATATTATTATTACCGGAAGACGAAAAGATCGGCTTGATGAAATCAGTGATCTATTAATAAAAGAATCTGGCATCCGCGTGCATATTTTGGAGTTTGATGTGCAGGATAAAACGGCGGTTTTTAATGCTGTTAATACATTGCCGGAAGACTGGAAAAAAATTGATGTGCTTATTAATAATGCCGGCCTTGCACTTGGCCGAGATTATTTTGATGAAGCAAACCTTGATGATTGGGAAACAATGATTGATACCAATTTAAAAGGTTTGGTGTATGTTTCCAAAGCGGTGTTGCCATTAATGATTACTAACAAAAGAGGACAAATTATCAACATTGGCTCGACCGCCGGAAAAGAAGTTTATGAAAAGGGAAATATGTATTGTGCCACCAAACACGCGGTGGACGCGGTTTCCAAAGCAATGCGCATAGATTTGCTGCAACATGGTATAAAAGTTACAGCGGTGCATCCCGGCGCTGCAGATACAGAATTTTCAAACGTTCGTTTTAAGGGAAATAATGATTTGGCAAAAAAAGTTTATGAAGGTTATCAACCATTAACTGCTGAAGATGTGGCTGATACAGTTTTTTATACCACCACTTTGCCTCCGCATGTTTGTATTAATGACCTCGTGATAACCTGCACGGCGCAGGCAAATTCTTTTTATACATTCAAAAAACAGGGTTAAAAAATTACACTTAGTTATTTACAAAAGATGGTATAAAAATTGCGTAGCTATTGCAAATACAAAAGCTATTGTTTAGATTTACTTATCCGTTATCTGTAAAAAACAAAGACATGAAGTACCCTATAAAACTCGTCTTTGCTTTACTGCTCGTATTTCTAAGCTTTGCTTCAACAACACAAGCTCAGGAAGTTATAAAGCAGGAAAGCTGCGACACCAATCCCTTCCGCACAGCTATTGACAGCCTCAAAACAGTTTTTTCCAACCAGGGTTATATTGTATTACGCGAAGCGTCGATGACGATGCAAAGCCAGTATGAAATGCCGATTGTGGTTCCGATGAACCAGGGCAGTTTGTACCAGTTTGTATTTATTGGTGAACCATCCTCAAAATTGTATGAAGTGCGTATGTACGATTTTAATGAAAGGCAAGTTGTTTATAAGAAAAATCAATGGGGCGATGTGGATGGAAATATCATCAGCTACGCATACATGCCGCAATTTTCAGAATACCACATGATAAAACCTGTTCAGGTAAATAAGACGAAGAAAAAATTATGCGGTTATGTTTTGTTGCTGAAAAAAGTGAAGAATTAGTGAATGGTTTCTGAATTGTGATTTGATAACAAGAGATGCGAGATATTGGATGCGGGATTTTAAAAAAAATGCTTCTATTATTTTATATCTCGTATCACGAAACTCCGAATCTTGAATTTTATCTTTTAGGAAAAACCATTTTATAATCAACATTTACTTTGCCTTTAGAAATATCATCTAATTTACTTTTCAATAATTTTCTTTTCAGCGGTTTTAAATAGTCAATAAATAATTTTCCTTCGATGTGATCATATTCATGCAAAATTACCCTCGCGGAAATTCCGTTGAAGGTTTTTGTAAATGGTTCAAAATTTTCATCAACATATTCCAGCGTTACTTCTTCACTGCGAAAAACATCTTCGCGGATTTTCGGGATGCTTAAACAGCCTTCATTATAACTCCATTCTTCGCCATGCAGTTCTTTAATATGCGCATTAATAAAAACCTGTTTAATACCAGGTTCATCAGGATATTTTCCTTTGTCGTTTTCATCTTGGTTATTAAAAATTTGTGTGGAATCTATTACAAACAAACGAATATCTTTATTAATCTGCGGGGCCGCCAAACCCACGCCACTGCTGTGGTACATGGTTTCCCACATATCTTCAATCAATTTGGAAAGGTTGGGATAATCAGCAGGAATATCTTTGCAAATATTTCTTAAAACAGGTGTGCCATAAGCAACAATCGGTAAAATCATAATCTCATAAATTGCCGCGAATTTACAGGAAAAAAAGCAAATATGCGGCTTGTAAAAATGCCGTACACAAGTATAAAATAAGAAGTACGAAGTACGGTTTAAAAAATAATGAAGAAATTTACAATTCCTATTTCGTACTTAGTATTTCATATTTCTTATTTCACACTTCTTATTTCACACTTCTTATTTCACAATTCTTATTTCATACTTCTTATTTCGTACTTGTTATTTCGTACTTGTTATTTCGTATTTCTTTCAAGATATTCCTGCAACATCATCGTAGCTGCAATTTCATCTATCAAACCTTTATTACGGCGTTCTTTTTTCTTCATGCCCATATCAATCATTGCGCGCGAAGCCATTTTGGATGTGAAGCGTTCATCAATTAATTTGATGGGTATCAATGGAAATTCTTTTTGTAATAATAAAATAAACTGTTTCACCAAAGGTGTTGCGTGTGTGTCGCTGTCGTCTAAATTTTTTGGTTCGCCGATTATAAATAATTCAACAGTTTCTTTTTTAAAATATTCTTTTAGAAAATTAATCAGCTTCGGCGTTTCCACAGTTGTTAATCCGGTTGCAATAATTTGTAACGGATCCGTTACTGCAAGCCCTGTTCTTTTTAAACCATAATCTATCGAGAGAATTCTTGGCATATTTTGGTTGATGTTGATGATTGATATTTCATGCATTATATGCCAATGAACAATGAACCATCAACTAATTATCTTATTAATAAATCGGTAATTACAAACACGGCAAACACTACACTTGCAATGCCGTTTGCAGTCATAAACGCAATATTTACTTTGCTTAAATCATTTGCTTTTACAATGGAATGCTGATAGATTAACATGCCTGCAAACACAGCAATACCAACCCAATACCACCAACCAAATTGTCCGTAAATGCCTGCGTAAATAACACAAATTGCACTCAGCACATGCAAAAATTCTGAAACGTGCAATGCTTTCGATTTGCCCAACCATGCAGGCATGGAATATAAGTTTTGTGATTTATCAAAATCAACATCCTGCAATGCATAGATAATATCAAAACCACTTACCCAAAAAATAACTGCTAAAGAAAATAAAACCGGCAACAAAGCAAAAACGCCCGTGACAGCGAGATACGCGCCAATTGGTGCAAGTGATAAACCAAGTCCTAATACCAAATGACAAAGCGGAGTAAAACGTTTTGTGTAACTATAAAATAAGATTACAAACAACGCAACAGGGGCTAAATAAAAACACAATTTATTAATGAAGAAACAAGAGACAAGAAACAATACACAAGAAATAATGGTGAACATTAATGCACTGTTTGCAGAAATAATTCCTTTAGGAATTTCACGGATTGCTGTGCGCGGATTTTTTGCATCAAAGCTTCTGTCTAAATATCTGTTGAACGCCATCGCCGCGCTGCGCGCGGTTATCATGCAAATGATTACTAAAATAAAAATTTTTAGGTAAAATTTCAACGGTGGATTTAAACCATAAATCACATCGCCGTTTACATGAAATTCAAATGGATTTTGCAATAATAAATGTAAAGGTGCGTCATGCCTTGTTCCTAAAAAAAATCCTATCTCAAAAAATCACATTAATCCTTTTCAATACCAGTTCTTACAAACTCCCACAAAACAATACCCGCAGCCACAGAAATATTCAGCGAATGTTTCATTCCTGATTGCGGAATTTCAATACTTCCATCACACAATTTCAACGCTTCATCTCCTACTCCACTTACTTCATTGCCAAATATAACAGCGAGTTTATCATATTGTTCCAACGAAAATTTCTGCAAAGAAATACTATTTTCAACTTGTTCAATGGCAAATATTTTATAATCCGCGTCCCGCAAGGATTGTATGGCTTCCGTAACTATTGCAAAATATTTCCAGTCAACAGTTTCCGTAGCGCCCAAAGCAGTTTTATTAATGTCGCGGTGCGGCGGTTGCGGCGTGTATCCGCACAAATAAATTCCCTGTAATAAAAATGCATCAGCCGTTCTGAAAACGCTGCCAACATTGTGCATGCTGCGGATATTATCAAGAATTACAATGATGGGAAATTTTTTTGAACCTTTAAATTCTTCCACAGATTTTCGGTTCAATTCATCCATACTTAATTTACGCATCCGTGTTTATTAATAAAGTAAAAATTCAAAAGTAAAAAAGGAAATCATTTTTATTTTTTATTTTTTACTTTTTACTTTTGGGCAACAATGGCAAAATCTTTTGGCGACACTCCTTTAATGCAGCAACACAAAGCCATCAAACAAAAATATCCTGATGCAATTTTGTTATTTCGTGTGGGAGATTTTTATGAAACATTTGGTGAAGATGCCATTATTGCTTCCAAAGTTTTAGGCATCACACTTACAAAAAGAAACAGCAACGCGGCTTCATCGTCAGAGCTGGCGGGCTTTCCACACCATGCGCTCGATACGTATTTACATAAATTGGTGAAGGCCGGTTATCGTGTTGCAATTTGCGATCAACTTGAAGATCCAAAAATGGTGAAAGGGATTGTGAAACGCGGCGTTACCGAATTGGTAACTCCGGGCATTGCAACCAACGATAAATTACTCGATAATAACACCAATAATTTTTTAGCAGCCATTCATTTTGCAGAAAATAATTTAGGCATTTCTTTTTTAGATATTTCAACCGGAGAATTTTTTGTGGCCGAAGGAAATGCAGAATACATCGATAAATTATTGCAAACATTAAAGCCTGCAGAAATTATTTATCAGCGTAATTTTCAAAAACACTTTAAAGAAACATTTGGATCAAAATTTTATACATACACTTTAGAAAGCTGGATTTTCGACAGCGCGTATGCAACAGAAAGTTTGCTGAAACATTTTAATACACATTCATTAAAAGGTTTTGGCATTGAAGAATTGCATGATGGAATTATTTCTGCGGGCGCGATTTTGCATTATTTAAAAGATACGGAACATCCAAACTTGCAGCACATTACTGCAGTGCAAAGAATAGATCGTGATGATTTTTTGTGGATGGATAAATTCACAATCAGAAATTTAGAATTGCTCGGAATAGGAATTGATAACGGGCAAACATTAATAAAAGTTTTAGACAACACCATTTCACCAATGGGTGCGCGCCTGCTGAAACGCTGGCTGGTAATGCCTTTGAAGGATATAAGAAAAATAAATGAACGGCTTACGCTTGTAGAATTTTTAATAAAAGAAGTCGATTTAAGAAATAAAATCACACATCACATTAAGCAATGCGGCGATATAGAAAGATTGGTGAGTAAAATTCCCGTGAAGAAAATTAACCCGCGTGAAGTGATGCAAATTGCAAAAGGTTTGCAGCACATTCATGAAATAAAATTAATTACGGAACATGCGGAAAACGATTATATAAAACGATTATCAGACGCGCTTAATCCATGCAATTATATTGTTGAAAAAATTATAAAAGAGATTAATGAAAACCCGCCCGTTGTTGCATCTAAAGGCGGTGTTATAAAAACGGGTATTAATAACGAGTTGGATGTGCTCCGCAAAATTGCAAGCGGCGGAAAAGATTATTTAATAGAACTGCAACAAAAAGAAGCAGAAGCAACAGGAATTTCTTCTCTCAAAATTGCTTTTAATAATGTGTTTGGTTATTATTTAGAAGTAACAAATTTGCATAAAAATAAAGTTCCATCAAGTTGGATGCGCAAGCAAACACTTGCAAATGCTGAACGGTACATTACTCCTGAATTAAAAGAATACGAAGAAAAAATAATCGGCGCAGAAGAAAAAATCCTTGCGATTGAAATGGATTTGTATGAAAAATTATTAATAGAATTACAGGATTATATCGCGCCGATGCAAGTGAATGGAAATTTAATTGCTGTGCTCGATTGTTTAATTTGTTTTGCAAACAACGCGCTTCATTATAATTATAAAAAACCTGAAATACACGATGGCATTGAGTTTGACGTGAGGGAAAGCCGTCATCCTGTTATTGAAAGAAATTTGCCTGTTGGTGAAAGTTATATAGCAAATGATATTTTGCTTGATCCATCTTCACAACAAATTATTATTCTTACAGGCCCAAACATGAGCGGTAAAAGTGCACTGCTTCGGCAGACTGCATTAATAACTTTGATGGCGCATATCGGAAGTTTTGTTCCCGCAAGCGTTGCAAAAATTCCTTTGACAGATAAAATTTTTACACGTGTTGGTGCGTCTGATAATCTTAGTGGTGGCGAATCTACATTCATGGTGGAGATGAATGAAACTGCAAGTATTATTAATAACCTTACATCGCGCAGTTTGATTTTACTTGATGAAATTGGCCGCGGCACTTCTACATACGATGGCATTTCGATTGCGTGGAGCATTGCTGAATATTTGCATAATTCACCTTTCGCACCAAAAACTTTATTTGCCACGCATTATCATGAATTGAATGAACTGGAAAATAAATTATTGCGCATAAAAAATTATCACATTACCAATAAAGAAGTTGGAAAGAAAATTATCTTTCTCCGCAAACTCGCGCCTGGCGGCAGTATCCACAGTTTCGGAATTCATGTTGCAAAGATGGCCGGCATGCCGCCCGCACTTATTAATCGCGCAAATGATATTTTAAAACAACTGGAAGATCGTGAAAACAAAGATGTTTCCGGCCATGCAAAAACGGCCGATTTAAAAAATGCGATCAAACAATTGAGTGCGCCAAAAATTCAACTTTCTATTTTTGATGCACACACAGAAACTTTTGATGAGATGAGAAAATTGCTTGAAAGCACCGACATCAATCGCCTCACACCCGTAGAAGCATTATTAAAACTGCAAGAAATAAAAGGGTTGTTGAAATAATTTTTCTGAACTGAGGTTTGTGGGATTAATGAGATTTGAGGATTTATTTTTTGATTCAGGATTTTAGATTTGTGATACGAGATTTCATTTTTTTACTTTTTGTTTTGAAGAATCATTAATAATAAAATCAATTTTTTACCAAGCGATATTATTTCAATTCAGCTTCATTGGCGTCGCACACTTGTACTTTTGTTCATTATTCGGCGGAGATTTTTATTGTAATTAAATTTATTAATAAAAATTTTGTTCCGTTACATGAACGAAAGTTGAATAGAAATTTCCACAGAGATTATTAAGAGCAACCTTCGCAAAAACCTTGAAGGTTTTGTTGGGATATTCAAATTATAAAACCACTGTATAAAACCTCAAGATTTGCAGTAATCAATGCAGCTGCTTTTTAATTTTACTTTTTAATTTTTACTTTTTAATTTTTACTTAACCGCTCAATATATAATAAACTGTACAAGTGTGCGACGCCAATGAAGTTGATTAATGAACAAATGCCCGGACAATAATTATCCTCCAATAAAATATAACATTTAAAAAAGCAACTATAATAGATAACCAATCGTTAATGCTTTATTAGCTTTTGATATTCTATATTTAACCAATCGCTAAAATATAAATTTGGCTGTTAAACCTTTACGCGTTTAATTTTGTCATAACCACCGCCGCCTGACTTACACCAGCAATTTTTTTCCATTTTAATTAATGTATGAATTATTTATACCAGAGAAAACCTGATTTAATTTGAAGATTTTTACGCAAATATTTTTGGTGGTTGTGCTATTAATATGTTCATTATTTATTAATGCGCAGGAACCACTTCATCTTCCATACGTTCAAAAAAAAGACAGCACTTTAAAAAAATATTCCTGGTTTTCATACAACGCAAATAATCAAACAGACATTACAGATGTTGCAAGAAGTGTTCTAAAAAAAGGCTCGCAAAAATTGCCGGAAAGCAATGCGCACGTGCCGGGAAAATTGCATATTTCTCCATTAATAGCACCAACTTATACAATACAAACTGGCTTTGGAGCCCTTATTGGCAGCGAGTTTGCGTTTTATACAGATAGTAATAAAAGTGAAAACATTTCAAGCATTCTTACAAGTATAAATTATACGCAAAAGCAACAAACTATTTTTCCAATTGAGTCAAGTATCTGGACAAAAGATAATAAATATAATTTTCAAACTGACTGGCGTTATCTGAATTATCCATCAATTACATACGGCCTTGGCGGAAATACTTCATTGGATAAAGCATATTATATTGACTATAATTCCATCCGTTTGCACCAGGCGCTTTTTCGATCAATTGCAAAAAATACATATGTTGGTATTGGCTACGATTACGATCATTTCTGGAATATAAAAGAAGAAACTGCCAGCGGCGAAGATTCTGTTGGCGGCAAAACAGATTATGATAATTATGGTTTTAAAAAAACAGCAACTGCATCGGGAATTTCTGTTGGATTATTATATGATTCAAGGAGAAATTCTATTAATGCAGACAATGGATCTTATTTAAATTTTTCTTATCGCCCGCGATTTACTTTTTTAGGAAGTGATGAAAACTGGCAATCGTTGTTGGTTGAATTCAGGCATTATGAAAAGTTTCCAAAAAATTCTAATAACGTATTTGCCATATGGAGTTATAACTGGCTCACGCTTCGCGGAAACCCGCCGTATTTATTATTGCCAAGCACAGGCTGGGATGCTTACTGGAACACAGGAAGAGGTTATACGCAAGGAAGATTTCGCGGAAAAAATATGGTTTATTTAGAAAGCGAATACCGTTTTGCAATTACGCCAGACGGATTATTCAGCGGCGTTGTTTTTGGAAATATGCAATCGGTTTCAGAAAATGTTTCCAACAAATTTGAATATATCGCGCCAGGTTATGGCGTTGGCTTGCGCATTAAACTAAATAAGTTTTCCAAAACAAATTTTTGTGTTGATTATGGTTTTGGAAAAAGTGGCAACAGGGGATTTGCACTTAACATTGGCGAAGTTTTTTAATCGCGTTTTACTCTTATTAATAATTATTTTTTGCCACAAAATTTTTTAGAGAAAAATTTATCTCTGCAAAACGCCGTGGCAAAATTTATTTTTACTAAAAGAACACATTACTTTTATTCAATGAAAATACAATTGTGGTCAATTGGAAAAAACCATGAAGATTATATAAAAAATGGTGTGGAAGATTTTACAAAACGCATCTCTAAATATTATCCTGTTCAATGGATAATTATTCCGCCAATAAAAAATCCTGGCGTATTAATGGAAAATGATTTGAAAAAAAAAGAAGGCGAACTGATTTTATCATTGTTACAAAAAGATGATTGTTTAATAGCGCTTGATGAAAACGGAAAACAATTTTCATCTGCATCGCTTGCAAAATTTATTCAGTCGCGCGCAAATGAAAGTGCAAAAAGCCTTGTGTTCCTTATTGGCGGCGCATTTGGAATTGATGAAATTGTTTTGAAAAAAGCGAATTATACATGGTCATTATCGCAACTTACTTTTCCGCACCAACTGGTACGTTTGGTATTGGCTGAACAAATTTACCGGGCATGTACTATCTTGAGAAACGAAAAATACCATCACCAATAAAAATATAAAATGTCCATAACCCTTTTTATAATTATTATCACCTGTCTTATTTCTTTTGCCGGTTTCAACAATCAAAAAGTAATTGACGATTTAATTTTTTTTCCACCGGCTGTTGCTAATCAAAATCAATATTATCGTTTTTTTACCTGCGGGTTTATTCATGCAAATTATATGCACCTTGGTTTCAACATGTATTCTTTTTACATTTTTGGCGGAGCTGTTGAGCAACAATTTCTCGCAGCATTTGGCGATAAAGGAAAGTGGCTTTATTTATTAATGTATATTTCTTCACTTTTCTTTTGCCTTATTCCGACGTATTCAAAAAATAAAGAAAATTATCATTACCAGAGTTTAGGCGCGTCTGGCGCGGTTTCCGCGGTGGTGTTTGCTTATATCTTTTTCGATCCGTTGAGAAGAATCGGACTTGTTTTTTTACCACAAAATTTTATGATACCAGGATTTGTTTTCGGTTTATTATACCTTATCATTTCCTCTTACATGGATAAAAAAGGTGGCGGAAATATTAATCACTCAGCGCATATTTTTGGTGCGCTGTATGGCATTTCATTTTTAATTGTTACCGGAAGTTTTTTATCCAACTATAATTTGCTGCAGGATTTTACGCAAAAACTGCATTCATTTTTTAGCAACTTATTTTAATTCTATTTTAAGAATTTGTTTTGTTGATGGCAAAATTTTAAACCGGTTATCAATACGCATACCAACAATCCATATAATTTTTTTATTCATTTCAATCACCCAAACTTTTTCTTTTTCTGTTTGTGATAATTTATTATCAATAAAAAAACGGTTGAGTTTTTTCTTTTTCTCCATTCCCAACGGATAAAAATAATCGCCTTGTTTCCATTTGCGCAATAACAATGGAAATTTTATTTTATCAGCATCAAGCGTTGCGATTGAGTTGACGGTTGACAGTTTACAGTTTGCAGCAGAAATATTATTAATAAACAATTCGCCTTTTTCAAACACAATTAATTTGTCATCTTTTTCAATTAAAATTGTTTGTGAAGATTGATTTTGATTCAGTGAAATAATAAGCCAGTTGCGGTTTTTAAGAATTCTGTGCGTTGATGATTGAATATATTTTCCCGATTCGCTATCGAGTAAATTAATAACTTCTTCTGTTTGTTTCGCTGAAAAATTGAAAGGTTTAATAATTTCAAAAACAATTGTATCCAGTGGAATTGATTTCTTCAATTTTAAAACCGGAATATGAATTTCGTCGCCTTTATATTCAAATAAATTTTTTTTATGAAGGTTAATCGATTGCTGATATAACAATTCAACATCTCGAAAGCGATCAACATTTTCCGCAACATTATTAATAGCCGCTGGATAAATTTGTTCTATTAAAGGAATAATTTGATGACGAAAATAATTGCGTGAATATTTATCTGATTCATTCGAACTGTCTTCTACCCAATTCAAATTATTTTCTTCAGCAAATTGTTTCAGTTCATCTTTTTTCGCAAATAATAATGGCCGGATTATTTTTTCCTGCTTCGGCAAAATTCCCCGCAAACCCGCGATGCCAGTGCCTTTAAAAAAATTCATTAATACAGTTTCGATGTTATCGTTTTGATGATGCGCAGTTAGGATGGCTGTTGGCCGTTGGTTGTTGGCCGATTTATTATTAATACGTTCATCGATAACCGGCCATCGGTCAACGATTTCATGAAACCATTCATACCTCAATTCTCTCGCCGCTACTTGTATGGAAACTTTATTTTGCGAAGCATAATTTTTTGTATCAAATTTCTTTACAAAAAATTCCTTGTTGTATTTTTCAGCAAGCTGTTGTACAAATTTTTCATCGCGATCACTTTCTTCATCACGCAATTGAAAATTGCAATGTGCAATTGCAAAATCAAAATTAGATTGATAACACAATTCGCACAGCACAACAGAATCCAATCCGCCGCTTACTGCTAACAACAATTTATTCTTTATTGAGAAAAAATTTTGTTGTTGTGTATGTGTGAAAAATTGTTGAAGTAAATTCATTATAAAATGCTACGCCACTTTTAATTGTTTACGTGCATTCTTCAAATCATAATCAACTTGCAGGCGCATCCAGAATTTTGCATCAATGCCAAGTTCTTTTTCTATTTTAAGTGCAAGCAATGCAGAAATATGACGTTTTCCTTTTAATAATTCATTAAAATGTGAAGGGCGCATATTTACAAGAGCAGCGAAATCTTTCTGAACAATTCCTCTTGCTTCCAGTTCTTCACTCAATAACTCTCCTGGATGATATAATATATCGGTATAAATTTCTTTACCATTTTTCGCTATAACTTTGTATTCTCCCATTTTATTTATAATGATTGGATAAATCCTGAATCAATATTATTTCATGTAAAATAATATTATCTTTTTCGATCGAAAACTCTAACCTGTATTTTAAATCAACCCTTATTGAATACAATCCTTTTTTATCTCCTTTCAACGCCTCAAAGTTTAATGATTTATAATTTTTCAAATCTTTACTGCTTTCAATATTTTCAAGAAGAACAA
>JABDAZ010000040.1 GCA_013288945.1 Bacteroidota bacterium
GAGCGGCTTCTGCGCTGTATGGATTAAACGCAGTTAATGGAATTTCGAACATGAAAACAAAATCGCCGTTTCAATACCCGGGATTAAGTGTGTATTTAAAAACAGGTGTAAACCATATTAATGATAAAGAACATGATGCTGCATTGTATTCAGAATATGCAGTCAGATGGGCGCAGGTTATCGGGAAAAAATTTGCTTTTAAAATTAACGCTGCCTATTCAAATGGAACTGATTGGATTGCCGACAACAGGCACGATCAATATTTTGATGTTGGAAACACAACTAATAAATCATTGGCAAATGATAATCCTGGTGCCGATCTTATTAATCGTTATGGCGATGAGTACAATAGTGATTTAAAAACTATAACCTTGCAGGGAAAAAAATATGATGTATCGAGAACAGGTTATTTGGAAAAAGATTTAACCGATTATAAAGTTGAAAATAAAAAGCTTGATGCATCGCTTCATTATAAAATTACACCGAACACTGAAATCGCTTACACGTACAGAATTGGCGTTGCAACAAATGATTACCAACGTGGGAACCGCATTCGTTTGAATGGCGAAACGATTCAGCAACATGTGCTTGATATTAAAGGGCAAGATTTCACCATTAAAGCATATTATACAGAAGAAAATACAGGAAAAAATTCTTTCAACTTCCGGCCGCTTGCAGAAAATATTGATCTCGCTTTCAAAAAACCAACGCAATGGTATAATGATTATACAAGCGCTTTCAACACTGCATATTTAGCAAATGGAGGAAACATTGCAGCATCGCATGATGCAGCGCGCGCGGCTGCTGATAATGGGCGTTATCAACCCGGCACTGCTGCGTTTGATAGTGTGCGCGATAAAATTATTCATACCAATAACTGGGATACTGTTGGTGCGCAATTGTCGCTGAAATCTTCTTTTGTACATGTGGAAGGGCAATCTCAAAATACTTTCAGACACACGCGATGCAGTTACAACTACCTGATCTACCAAAACACTTTGTGCATTTAATGTGATTGAAATATCTGCACCTGTTTTTTCGTTAACTACATATTCCTGTGTTTTATATCCGATAGAGGTTACGAGTAAAGTAATTGGAAATTTTTGTGAAGTCTTTAATTGAAATGAACCATCTTCTTTCGCAACCGTTCCGCCAGATGTTCCTTTAATCCTTACGGAAACGCCCGCCAGTAGCTGGTTGCTGGTTGAATCAAAAATTTTTCCTGATATAATATAAGCATCTTGTGCAAATGTATTCAGTGAAATTAATATGCTTAATATAAGCAGTTTAAATTTGAGTGTCATGTTAGTCTATAATTTTAGTAGGATAAATAAACAAAAAATTTTAAATCTTTATTAATCAGCAAATCGTCCCGCAGGGACAACAATATATCCTGCTAAAAGTGATTGTATGAAGTTTAGTTTGCAATGAAGTTGAAGTTTGTAAATGGGTAAATTTTATTTTCATAATGCGAAAATAGTATATTCCTACTAAATTAGTAGACTGTACGATAAATATTTTTATTAATGAACGATATATATTTTTATGTTATTTTTTTTGAGCGAATATTTTTTATTGTTGTCCGATCTTTTAGTTCATTAATCATCATCAGTTGCGTCGCACTCTTGTACATTTACAGCTATAATGAACTTTTTTCAAACCAAGCAGATGCAGTGGTATAAAGGTTTCACAGAGATTTTGGTTGAAACTAAAAGATGAATAAAGAACTAATTGTACAAGAGTGCGACGCCACAGAAGCTTAATTGATAATCAATTGCCGGGCTAATAATTTATTAAAAAACTTTTCTGACAGCAAAATCACCAAAGGTTTCATTGACAATTTTTTCTTCTTTAAAATGATGGAAAAGATTATTTAATTCAAACAAAATTGCTTCTTCATCAAGATTTTCTTTATAGATTTTATTTAATCTTGTTCCTTCGTGATCGCCGCCCAGGTGCAGGTTGTAGCGGCCATAAGCAGTTCCAACAAAACCAATTTCAGCAACATAAGATCTTGCACAACCATTTGGGCAACCAGTCATGCGCATGATAATATTTTCATTTTTTAATTCATACTTATCTAATATCAATTCAATTTTGTCAATCAATGATGGCATATAACTTTGCGCCTCTGCAAGCGCGAGCGGACAAGTATTAAATGCCACACAAGCCATTGCATTTTTTCCGTATTAACGAAGCCGATTCTGTATGTTCAATAATTTTATATTTCTTTAATAATTTTTCAATGGCAGGCTTGTCTTTTTTATTAATGTCCGCAATAATTACATTTTGGTTTCCAGTAAAGCGAAAATTTGCTTTGCCGGTTTTTGCAATTTCAAGCAAGGCAGTTTTTAATAAAACTTTTTCATCATCAAGTATTCTTCCATTTTCAATAAATGGTGTATAATAAAATAGACCTTGTTCATTTGTTTGCCAGCCATAATAGTCTTTGCGCTCTGTAAACTCGTATGAACGCGGTTCTTCGAGTTTAAAGCCGATTCTTTTTTCAACTTCATTTTTAAAAAATTCTAATCCAAGTTTATCAACGGTATATTTTAAACGCGCTAATTTGCGATCGCTTCTGTTTCCGTAATCGCGTTGCACAGTTGCAATTTCATAAACCGTTTTTAATATTTTTTCTTCACCCGAAACGAAACCAATAATACTTCCAAGCCGCGCGTATGTTGCCGGGTTTCCATGAGTCGTCGACAAGCCTCCACCTATGGCAATGTTGAAACCTTTCAATTCATTGTTTTCAATCATGGCGATTAATCCAATATCATTTGCAAAAACATCCACATCATTATTCGGCGGAATGCCAATAGCAATTTTAAATTTGCGCGGCAAATAACGATCCTGGTAAAGCGGATCTTCTTCTTCTTTTTTATCAATTAGTTTTTCTTCATCAAGCCAAATTTCATAATAGGCTTTTGTTTTTGGCATTAACAACTCACTTATTTTTTGCGCATATGCATGCACGTTGGCATGTATCGGAGATTGCAAAGGATGCGCTGCACAAAGTACATTTCTATTAATGTCTCCGCAAGTTGCAATAGAATCAAGTTTTGCTTCGCTGAATGCTTTTATAGTTGGTTTTATATTTGATTTGATAAGGCCATGCAATTGCACCGTTTGCCTTGTTGTGATTTTAATAACGCCTGTAGAATTTTCACCGGGCAATATGATGCGTTGCAATCCATTGTTCCGGTGTTAAAAAACCACCTGGCAAACGAAGGCGGATCATAAAAGAATATAAACGTTCCAGTTTTTTTTCTGCTCTTTCTTCACGGCGGTCACGATCATCCTGCTGGTACATGCCATGAAATTTCAGCAATGCCTGATCATCTTCACTGATTGCGCCGGTAACTTCATCAAGCAAGCCTTCATTAATAGTGCCGCGCAAACCATCGCTTGCTTGTTTTACTTTTTCAATAGCTGATAAATTATTTTTCTCTGACATGATTTTTTTTTAAGTATGAATTATGAAATATTAGTTATGAGTGATGAGTTATGAGTAATAGTTCGGTTGTGATAATTAAACTTATAACTTATAACTCATCACTCATAACTAATAAACGTCTTTCAAATATCTTCCTGTTTCTTTTAATTCATCAAGATATGTAGCGGCTTCATTAATATTTTTATTTCCAAATTCTTTAATGATTGATAATAATGTTTCTTCAACATCCACTGCCATTGGCTCTTTCGCGCCACATACATATATGTATGCGCCGGATTGCAGCCATTCAAAAAATTCTGCGCCGTGTTTTTTCATTTTGTTTTGCACATAAATTTTTTCTTTCTGATCTCTCGAAAAAGCAACGCTTAATTTGGTAAGCACATTGGTTTGTAACCAGTTTTGTAATTCAGTTTGATATAAAAAATCAGAAGCAAAATGTTGATCACCGAAGAACAACCAATTTTTTCCAGTTGCGCCAGTTGCATCTCTTTCTGCAAGAAAAGATCGGAAAGGCGCGATACCAGTTCCGGGCCCAATCATAATAATATCTTTATCAGCCGCTGGCAATTTGAATTGTGTATTCTTATGAATATAAAATTCAAAATTTTCATCTGTTTTAAATTCAGATAATAAGTTTGAACAAAGCCCGTATTTTTTTTCTTCATTAACAGTAAAAAAATCTTTTGCAACTGTAAGATGTATTTCACCATTATGCGCTTCGGGCGAAGAAGAAATAGAATATAATCTCGGCGCTGTCAATTCAAGAATATTAATAACTTCTTCAAATTGCTCAGGATCCGTTACAGGATAGATTTTCAGCAGATCATGCAATCCGATTTTTGTTTCAGGAATTTCCTGTTTTATTATTGATGCATATTTTTTTACAACGCGTTCTGGCAGGTAAACAATATTTAATTTCTTTTTTAAAAGATTAAAAATTGAAATTTCTTCATTGCGGTGCGTTAATGATTTTGTGTGATCAATATTTGTGAGCTTGATAATTTCTTCAACAATCATTAATGGATTTTCTGGAACAAGCCCTAGAGAATCGCCTGGCTGGTAATCAACATCAGCCGCTGCAATTTCAATATGATGTGTTTGTTTATTTGAACCGCGATCGTTGAGGTTAATATTTGAAAGTATTGTTCCTGTATAAATTTTTTTACCAGTTGTTTTTTTTGCAGGTGGTGATTTTGCAATTTCAACTTTACTTTCTTTATTATTTATTTTTTGCAACACTTCCATAAACCAGTTGCTGGCTTCATCTTCATAATCAACATCGCATCTTTGCAGCGAAACAATTCTTTCTCCGCCAAGTTGCTGCAATTGCGAATCAACATCTTCACCAGCTTTGCAAAAAAGCGGATATGCTGTATCGCCCAAAGCAAGCACGCCATATTTTAGCTGGTTAAGTTTAAAACCATTTTGATGAATATGATCATAAAATTTTTTTGCTGCTGCAGGTGGTTCGCCTTCGCCCTGTGTGCTAATTACCGTAAAAAAATATTCTTCTTTTGCGAGATCTTTTAATCGGTATTGATCAAGGCTTACGAGTTTTGCATTGATACCATTCTTCTTTGCTTTCGCTGCAAAATCCAATGCCAATCTTTTTGAATTTCCGGTTTCTGTTCCGTAAGCAATTGTTATTTTACTTGAAGAATTTTTTTCACCAACATCTTCATCTTTATTTTCCTGGTGCGCTATAATGCCCGCCAGGTAACCGTTTAGCCAAATCAAATCTTCTTTGCTTGAGCTCGCAATCAGATCGTGGATTATTTTTAATTTATGTGCAGTTAACATTATTAATGCTTTTAAAATTTACGCTCGCACTGATTCATAATTATTTTTTGCCACAGGCTTAAAATAATTTTCTTTACTATAACTGTTTTCTATCCATTGAAATTGATCATGAAATGCTGCAACCTTTCCAATAATAATAAGCGTTGGCGAAACGAATTGGTTGCTGCCAAATTTTTTTGCGTAATCATGTATCGCGCACGAATACACATTTTGCAAAGGCGTTGTTGCCTGTTCAACAATAGCAATGTGTTTATCATCATTAATATTATTATCAATTAATTTTTTTACAAGCTCATCAGATGTATCAGATGACATATAAAAAACAAGCGTGTCATTTGTTTGCGACAAATCTTTCCAATAAATATCTTCTACAATATCTTTTTTATAATAAGTAAGAAAACGAACTGCGATAGAATGATTTCTTGCAGTTAACGGAATGCCCGCGTATGCTGCCGCGCCGGAAGCAGCAGTGATGCCAGGAATAATTTCATACTCAATTTGATTGGCTATTAATACCTGCAATTCATCAAGCATATTTGAAAAAAAAGAAACATCGCCACCCTTCAAACGCACAACTAGCTTACCTTGCAACGCATAGTCAACTATAAGTTCATTAATAGTTGCCTGCGGTGTTGATGCGCCTTTGCGGCATTGTTTGCCAACATGCAATATCAATGCATTTTTATTTGTGTACTCATATAAAATCACATCACTTACCAAACGATCGGTAATTACAACATCTGCGATTTGCAAATAGCGCAATGCCTTTAATGTAATCAATTCCGGATCGCCGGGACCAGCACCTGCGAGAATTACTTTTCCTGTATCTTTATAGTTGTTCAATTTTATTAATGATATTTTGATATTAGATACTAAGATATTTTTTACTCATAACTCATAACTCATAACTTATAACTCATCACTGTATCATACACGCACCAACAGTTACATTGCTCGTTTCATCAATCAATATTGCGCCGCCATTCACTTGCAAATCTTTATACGAATCAAACGGCAGGGCAGAAGCCGTTCTGATAGTGGCTTTCACGATATCATTCAATCCAACGGAATTGGTTGAATAATTTTTTTCAAGCGTATTAACATCCAGTTTGTATTCAATTTCTTTCACAATACTTTTTACTGTGCGGCTGTTTATTTGCAACAAATATTTATTGCCGGCGATTAACGGTTTGTTGTCCATCCAGCATAGCAACACTTGCAAATCCTGCTGCACATTTGGTTTATTAATATTTTGCACAATCAAATCGCCGCGGCTAATATCAATATCATCTTCTAATTGGAGCACCACACTTTGCGGCGCAGATGCTTCTTCAATTTCTCTACCGCCAATTTCAATTGATTTTATTTTACTTGTTAATCCTGATGGGAGCACAATTATTTCATCACCTTTTTTATAAATACCACTGATTATTTTTCCTGCATAACCGCGATAGTCGTGCAGCTCCTCAGTTTGCGGGCGGATAACATATTGTACCGGAAACCTTGCATGCGTAAGATTAATATCTTTTGCTACTTCTACTTTTTCGAGCAATTCTAATAATGTATCGCCATCAAACCATTTTAAACTTTCTGTCTTATCAACAATATTATCTCCTTTCAATGCACTGATTGGCAAATAGCTCACATCTTTCAAATCCAGTGTTTTCGCCACTTTCGCGTAATCGATTACAATATTATTAAACACATCCTGCGAGTAATCAACCAAATCCATTTTATTAATCGCAACAACAACATGCGGAATATTCAGCAGCGACGCAATGATAGAATGCCTACGCGTTTGCTCAACAACTCCATGCCGTGCGTCAACCAAAATAATTATCAGGTTCGCATTAGATGCACCAGTAATCATGTTGCGCGTGTATTGAATATGCCCCGGCGCATCCGCAATAATAAATTTGCGCTTCGGTGTTGAAAAATATTTATACGCCACATCAATCGTAATTCCCTGTTCACGTTCTGCGCGCAAGCCGTCAGTTAATAATGCCAAATCAATTTCTCCGTCTTCTTTATTGCGGCTTTGTTTTTCCAAAGCTTCCAGTTGATCTATTAATATACTTTTACTATCATACAGCAAACGCCCTATCAGCGTGCTTTTCCCGTCATCAACACTTCCCGCGGTTATAAATCTCAGTAAATCCATTTGATGTTTTAAGTTGTAAGTGATAAGTTTTAAGTATAGCTATTAGCTTTTAGCAATTGGCTGTTAGCTATTTTAATTTTTAATAAAAATCATTTTCACATTCACCACACTTTCAAATTTTCACATTTATATTGTCCGATCATTTAGTTCATTAATCATCTTCATTGGCGTCGCACACTTGTACATTTTATACTTTACTGATCACTCATTTTCATATCGCGACATTTTCACATTAGTTTAAAAATATCCATTCTTCTTCCTGTCTTCCATCGCAGCTTCTGAAACACGATCATCGATTCTTGTTTCGCCACGTTCGCTTGTTTTTGTTGCCGTTATTTCTTTAATAATATCATTAATGTTTGATGCAGTTGATTCAACGGCAGCAGTGCAAGTCATATCGCCAACAGTTCTGTAGCGCACTTGTTTATTAATAATTTTATCCGCCTCATCCAATTTTATAAAAGGAGAAACAGCAACAAGCTGTCCTTCATGTTCAATCACATCACGCTTGTGAGAAAAATAAATGGAAGGCAAATCAATATTTTCCCTGCGGATATAATTCCAGATATCAAGCTCCGTCCAATTGCTGATTGGGAATGCACGAACGTTTTCTCCTTTATTAATCTTGCCATTGTAAGTGTTCCATAATTCCGGCCGTTGCAATTTTGGATCCCACTGACCGAACTCATCACGCACAGAAAAAATTCTTTCTTTTGCTCTTGCTTTTTCTTCATCACGGCGCGCACCGCCAATGCATGCATCAAACTTAAATTCTTCAATTGTATCTAATAATGTAAATGTTTGCAACGCGTTGCGACTTGCAAATTTTCCTTTCGGTTCACTTAAATTTTTTGTTTTAATCGTGTCTTCAACTTTGCGCACAATTAACTTTTCTCCAATAGAATTTGCAAGCTGATCACGATAATCCAATGCTTCCTGAAAGTTGTGCCCCGTATCAATATGCACCAATGGAAAAGGAAATTTTCCCGGGCGAAATGCTTTCAACGCCAAATGCACCAACGTAATAGAATCCTTGCCACCACTGAAAAGCAGCGCAGGCCTTTCAAATTGTCCAGCCACTTCGCGCATAATATGAATAGCTTCAGATTCTAACTGATCGAGATAATATAATTGTTGATTACTCATGTTTTTAATTTGCTAATTTCTCAATGTCTCAATTGCTCAATTCTTTTTATTAATAACTTAATCTTGCTTTAAAAATGCCTAATAAAATCATTGAGCCATTTTCAAATTTTCAAATTTGCACATTAGCATACAAGCACATCGTCACATTCACTAATTGTGCACGTGCAAACCACATTCTTTATTTTCTGCATTTTCCCACCACCATCTTCCTGCGCGAAAATCTTCGCCGGGTTTTATAGCCCGCGTACATGGCGCGCAACCAATGCTCACAAAACCTTTATCATGTAAAATATTATAAGGCACATTATTTTTATTAATGTATTCTTTCACTTCTTCATTATTCCAATGTAACAGTGGATTGTATTTTATAATTTTATTATTATCATCCCATTCTGTTAAATGCAAATCTTTTCTTTCAGGAGAATGTTCAGCGCGCAAACCTGTTATCCATACTGCGTTTCCGGCCAATGCTCTTTTTAATGGTTCTACTTTTCTTATAAAGCAACAATCCTTTCTATTATCAATAGATTCATAAAAAGCATTCGGGCCTTTGTCATTAATATACACTTCCAGCAAAGAATTATCAGGATAAAATGCTTTTATTTTTGTTGCATATTTTTCATTCGTGCTGTTCCAAACAGAATAAGTTTCTGCAAATAATCTTCCCGTATCTAACGTAAAAATAGAAACAGGAATATTGTTTGTAAGAATCAAATCAGTAATCACCTGATCTTCATAACTGAAACTTGTAGAAAAAATAACCTGCTCGGGAAAACGTTCTGTTAATAAAAATAAAGAATCAATAATGCTTAGTCTATCAACTTTGTCGGATATTTCTGTATGATGGTTTTGTATTTGAATTGTTTCTGGCATTATCAGTATTGTTAATTAAATTCTGAAGGAATAATTACAAGCAGGCAAGAAGTCAGCAACAGCATGTATTGCAGCAAATAAGCGGACAATTGAAAGACAAATGAATGTTTACCATAACAAAGTCTATAACTTTAGTGGACAAAGATAATACCCGCAAAGAAATAAAAAAAACTTTTGTTGCTAGCAGAATATAAAGTGCTTATTAATAACATAATTTTAAACTTCATCTTCATTTTCATCAGTTTCTTCTTCTTCATAATCTTCGGTTTCTTCCTCGGTTTGTTCTGGTTCGCCTTCTTCAGCAGCAATTGCAAAATCTGCAAACCATCCGCCTTTTTCCAATAGTTCAGCAGGGCTTCCTTCTTCCACAACTTCGCCCGCAGATAATACAATTACATGATCTGCATCGCGCACCATGGAATACCTGTGCGCAATAATAATTACTGTATTTTCTTTGCGAATTGCTTCAACAGTTTTTTTTACTTCAGCTTCTGTTGCATAATCTAAGTTTGCAGTTGCTTCATCCAATATTAATATTCTTGGTTCTGCAACAAGCACGCGCGCAATTTGTATTCGTTGCCTTTCACCTACTGATAAACCAATGCCACTTTCGCCAACAATAGTTTGTAAGCCATCGGGCAATCTTCCTAATGTTGTTTGCAAACCTGCGGCAGCAGCGGCTTTCAGCACTTCTTCGTCAGTTGCGTTCTGGCGTTTGTACCTTATATTATCAGCCAGCGTTCCGCGAAAAACTGCGCCGTCTGTTGCCACAATTCCGATCTGGTTTCTTACAGATGACGCATCTAAATTTGAAAGGCTTTGACCGTCAATTAAAATTTCTCCACTTGTTGGTTCATATAATTTCATTAATAAATCAACCGTTGTTGTTTTGCCTGCGCCGGAACTTCCAACCAATGCAGTTGCTTTTCCCGGTTCAAAAATGAAAGAAATATTTTTCAATACTTCACGCTCGGTTGAATAACTGAAACGCACATTTTTAAATTCAATTCTTCCTTTATTAATAAGTAAATCTTTGCCATCTTTTTCTTCAACGCCACTATCTAATAATTTAAATGCACGCGCAATCGATGTAACATTTTGTTGCAGGTTCACCCACAAACTTGCCAGCGAATCAATCGGGCCGTATAAACGATCGAGATATGAAACAAACATTACAACATCGCCCGGCGTTAACTTATTTTCCAAAGTAAGATAACCGCCGTAACCCAATACCAGCGCGGTTGACAGATGAGTCAATGCTGTTTCCCAAAAAACATATTTGTTGGATAGTTTTGATCGGTCAACGTAATCTTTGTACGCTTCATTTGCAATTTTTTGCAAGCCTTCTACTTCACGATCTTCTGCGCCGGAAAGTTTCACTGTTTTTATTCCGCTTAATGCATCCTGCATGCGCGATGAAACTTCTTCCCATCTTTCATAATAACTTGATAAACCTGTTTCTAATTTTTTTGCAGAACGCCACGCGATTAATAAATAAAATGGAATAATGATTAATGCAACAGAAGTAAGCGCAACGTTTTCATAAAACATAATGGCCAAAATGCCAAGCAAACTAATTAACTCCGGAAGTATTTGTTGCGAGAAACCATTAACAATTCCGGAAACTTCTTCTGATTGATCAATTTGTTTGGAAAGCGCTGCTGTAGCGCGTTTGCCAAAAAAACCCAATGGTAAATTCAATACGTGTGAAAAAGTATTTTGTATAAAACGTTGTTCTATTAAACAAGAAAGTTTTACATTCTGATTTTCACCAATGCGCCACAAAATGGTTGAAACAATATTAATAACAAATAAAAAAACCACAGCCCAAAGCAATGTTTCCAAAGCCTGTTCCGGCGATCTTGATGCCACATGATTTTTTTGGTGTGGCTTTTTTTCAACTTTCTTTTTTACTTTTTTTGTTGCACTATGTTTTGTTTTCGCAACTTTTTTTTCTTTAACAGTATCCGTTTCTTTATTAATAGTTTGGTTTGTTTCAGGCACAGTTTCATATTCGTCAGGGTCAACACCCATTTCTTTTTTTGTTTCATCTTTTGCCTGTTTCACAAACAAACCTGCAACATCATTAATTGCTTCACGATAAATCAATGGTTCCACCAAACTCGCGCCGGTACTCAATAAGCTCAGCAACACAATCCAGAAAAATTTTTTCTTATGCGGAATTATTAACCGGTAAATACTCGACCACACACTAAGTTTCACTTCTTTTTCTATTGCCATTTTATTAATAAATCTTTTGTAAAATATCCACTGTGAAATTAATGATTACTTAATAAGCTTTCTAAAAATGATTATCATTCAGCAGTTTTAATTGTTGATCATTTTATTAATAATTTACCCGTCAGCAGAATTACTATTTAGCTTCATTGGCGTCGCACTCTTGTACAGCGGTTCATTAATCATCGATTAATAAAATAAAATTGATGCAGAAAAAAAATTAAATTGTGTAAGTATCTTTTATAATCATTTTATTAATAAACCAATTTATAAAATCATGCATTCATCAAGAAGAAATTTTATTAAAACAACTGCACTTACTGCAGCCGGCGCTGCATTACTTTCAAACAATATTTTCGCTGCAAAAAGAAGCGCACAGGTAACAGGTTTGCAGCTTTATACAGTTCGCGATGATATGAAAAAAGATCCAACAGGAACATTAAAACAATTGGCCGCTGCAGGTTGGGTTAATGTGGAACATGCAAATTATGTTGACAGGAAATTTTATGGTTACTCGCCAGTTGAGTTTAAAAAAATATTAAATGATCTCGGTTTAAAAATGATAAGCGGACATACATCCATGGGCCCGCAGCATTGGGACAAATCAAAAAATGATTTTACAGATGCATGGAAATATACTATTGATGATGCTGCAACTGTAGGCCAGCACTACGTTGTAAGCCCATGGTTGGATGACAGCCTGCGTAAAAATTATGATGATTTACTTGGGTTTTTAATGGTGTTTAATAAATGCGGCGAGCTCTGTAAAAAATCAGGAATGAAATTCGGTTATCACAATCACAATTTTGAATTTACCGTGATGTTGAATAATATGAAAGTGTTTGATATTATTATGCAACACACCGATGCATCTTTAGTTGCGCAACAATTGGATATCGGAAATATGTACGGCGTTGGTGGCCGCGCGATGGATATTATAAAACAATATCCAGGACGTTTTGAACTGATGCACGTGAAAGATGAAATCAAAAGCCCCGGCAAAGGCGAAATGGAAGATGGCTACGAAAGCACGGTAATCGGAAAAGGAATAATGGGCGTGAAGGAAATTTTAGACTACGCCAAAAAAACCGGCGGCACTACACAGTTTATTGTTGAACAGGAATCTTATCAAACAATAACGCCAATAGAAGCTGCGAAGCAAGATTTAGTAGCGATGAAAAGTTTTGGATATTAACAATAGTTGTAAGTATTAAGTGGTAAGTATTTAATCGAACTTATAACTTAATACTTACAACTTAAAACTCAATTAATTCCCAGTAGCTCCACTTCAAAAATCAACGTACTGTTTGGGCCGATTTGAGCGCTTACTTGTCTGTCGCCATAACCCAAATTTGGTGGAATAAAAAAACGCCATTTACTGCCAACACCCATCAATTGCAAACCTTCAGTCCATCCTGTAATAACCTGGTTCAATGGAAAAGAAGCAGGCTGGCCGCGCTTTACAGAGCTGTCGAACACTGTGCCATCAATTAGAGTGCCGTGATAATGACAGGTAACTTTATTACTTGCAGAAGGTTTCGCGCCAGTGCCTTCCGTAATCACTTCATATTGCAAACCACTTGGCAAAGACACAACGCCAGGTTTCGATTTATTTGCTTCCAGAAATTCTTGTCCGGCCTTTAAATTAGCCGCTGCTTTTTCATTTTTCATATTAAATAATTTATCTGCGATACCCATTTAATTTTTTTGCGAAGATAGAAATATTAAGGGACAAGAAGGCAAGGTGCAACGAACTAGAAAAACGCTTGCAAATAGCGTATAAATTTTCTTTCAAACTTTATTAATGTAAATGTTGTTAATACATTCTATACCTGACACAACATGATAAATTTTCTAACTGCGCACTGGGCAAATTTGATAATGGCGAATTATGAAATTGATCCGGAAATTTTAAAACCATATTTACCTGCGGGAACATCTTTGGATTATTATCATGGAAAAACTTTTGTAAGCCTGGTTGGTTTTATGTTTTTGCGCACAAAAATCTTTGGCATACACATTCCCGGGCTTGGCAATTTTGAAGAAATAAATTTGCGTTTTTATGTTATAAGAAAAGAAAACGGAGTTGTAAAACGCGGCGTTGTATTTATTAATGAAACCGTTCCATACAAAGCCGTGGCGTGGCTTGCCAACGTTTTATATAAAGAACATTATTCTGCCATTCCTACAAAACACAATTGGTTTATTAATGATACAGAAAAGCAAATTGATTATCATTGGCGCATTAATAACAACTGGAATTTTATAAAAGTCAATGCATCTTCGAACCATGAACCGATGCAAGAAGACAGCATTGAAGAATTTATTTATCAGCATTATTATGGCTACACGAGAGTAACCGCAGAGAAAACAGAAGAATATAAAATCGAACACGATCGCTGGATGGTGAACGCAGTAAAAAGTATAGAAATAAATTGCGATTTTACCGCGATGTATGGAAAAGATTTTAGCCATCTCGCTGCGCAAAACCCATCTTCCATCATGCTCGCCGAAGGATCAAACATTGCCGTAAAATGGAAACGCGTAAAGGTTGTGTAGTTTTAAATTTATCATCTACACTTCGCCAACAAATCTTCCACATCTTTTTTCGAACCAGTAAACGGGCCTGAAAATTCTATTTTTAATGTGGCCATTGCTGCGGCAAATTCTCCTGCTTGCTGAAAAGATTTTTCTTTTATACGCTGGTATAAATATCCAGCCATGTACGTATCGCCGCAACCTGTTGCATCAACAACCGATGTAGTAGGAGCGAAAGCTGGAATCGTGTAGAACCCGCTGCCATCATATATTACAGAGCCTTTGCTGCCAAGTGTAATTACAATTTCTTTTACGCCCCAGGCAAATAAAATTTTTGCAGCTTGCGCCACATCACTGCAACCGGTTAATGTTTCCATTTCCGTTTCATTGGCTTTTAAAATGTGCACATATTGAAGCGCTTCTTTTTTTTCGGGCCAGTCAACGGAAAAAACTTTTTCATTTTCAACCTTGCGCAAATAGCCTTGAACATCTAATGAAACTTTTCCTTTTTGCGACAACAATTTTATAATGCCCGTTGAAATATCATCAGCCAACAACGGCCCGAGATGAAAAATTTTTGCCTGTATATTTATCAATTGCGTAGCAGTAAATGCGTCCGATTTTTGCAGCACGCTTTGCGTTCTGTAATCCTGGTTTTCTGCATAATTATTTTCAAAAAAAACTGTGTGCGCAGAAGGAACAACATTCACTTCAATATCATTATTGCGCAAATCATTTACAAAATGCATTTCAGTTTCTGCAATGGATGTTGCGAGTAAATAATGCAAATCCATATTGCGTATGGCATTCGAAAAATAAAAAGAAGTTCCGCCAGCCATTTCAACAACAGAATGGCGCGTAATTATTTTATCTAAAGTTATATGGCCAATGCAACAAACGTCGTACATCTGTTTCGTTTTTATTTTGGAAGAATAACAAATATAATTATCACTAACGAAGATGGAATATAAAGTTTGTGGAAGAAAAATTATAATCATTAATAAGCATAAAAAAGCAAAAGGCTCGTAATTGCACGAACCTTTTGCGCTGGTTTTTCATACAGTTTTCATAGAGTGATACTTATTGTAATGCTTGCCAGAATTGTTTATATAAAAACAGGAAACGGACTATGGGTACGGATTTAAAAACGGGTTATTAATAATTGATAATTGATAATTGAATAATTGATAATGGATAATTAAATTTTATTTCATGGAACATCATTATTATTCGGGAAATCATTAAATCAGAATCATAAATATTTTGTACTAAACATTTGAATTACTATTAAGCTTCTGTTGCGTCGCACACTTGTACGTTTAGTTCTTTATTCAGCAATTTTTCTGAACGGGGATTTGGGGCGATTAATGGAATTAAAGGATAAGCATTTTGTCGCTATTAATGTTTACCACAAAGCATATAAAATATTTGCACATAGTTTCACAAAGACTTTTTTATTTTTTATTTTTTCCTTTTTACTTTTTGTTTTCTAAGTTCAATTGAGAATCCACTGCACAAGTGTGCGACGCCAATGAAGTTGATTAATAATATACTGCCCGGACAAAAAATTAAAACGTAAAAAACAAAAAGTAAAAAATATTATCAAGCACATAAAATATTTGTGGCCACTGCAATTTTAATCATCTTCATCACATCAATCCAAGCTATCAGCTAGAAATGTTATAACGGTGATTTCGGGCAGCTTTGCGAATCTCTTCCAAAATGATAACTGATGCCAAGCGTTAATCCATAATAATGATCTTTCTTTTTTTGATCGGCTGCATAACTGAAACCATCTAAATAATCTGTTGTTGTAATGCGATAAGTTGCTTCTGCATTTACTGAAATTTTATCGGTCAGCATATAACGCAACCCAATGCCAACGGGCATTACAGGGATTGCAGTTGGTGTGTGATGCAAAGTATCAATGCCTAAACCAATGGACGCAGATGATTTTGCATTGAAATAAGTAGTATCAAAACGGCTCCAGTTTCTATTAATATTTACGCCGGAAATTCCTGCGCCGATAAATAAATAAGGCGACAACTGGTGTTTTTCATAACGTACATTTTTGCTCACCAAATCCCAAACAAGTTGCACCGATGATTCAAAAATTGGCGTGTTGAATTTTAAATTTCTATGCTGCCGGTATGCAGGGCTTGAATAGGTTGACTCATCTGCACTTAAATGCCCATACATAAAATTTGCACGCACAGAAAAAAAATCTGTGAGCGTTTTGCTGCCATATAAACCGAAAGATGGTTTTAAATTTTTTGTGTAACCAAAATTTCCTGTTGATAAATCGCCCTGGTAAATAAGTGTTCCGGCGTTGATTCCAATTTCATAATCGGAAGGAATATTTTGAGCATTTGATTTTTGAATATCAAACGAAACCATTAATAACGCAACAAAAATAATTTTATAAATAGAATGCATAACAAGCTTTTGATTTGAACAATAAATGCTGTTGTGTAAAATTCTATTATAAGTTGCGGCTGTTTTTAAGTGATAAATTAATTACGTTTTATAACGCGTTTTAATAATACAAATTTGCAGGCAAATTTTGTGAATGAAATGTAAAAGGAGGTGAAAAGGCTTTTTACCGCGGTAAATTTATTGGTGAAATTGCGCCATAAAAGCCGCCTCATAACTATTGCCAACGGGAATTTCTGTTCCGGAAATGGTAATCACTTTATTGCGCAATTTTTCAATGCGCGGCAGCGCAACAATATACGAGCGATGAACGCGCATAAAAATATCTGCAGGCAATTTTTCTGACAATGCTTTCATTGTAAGCCGCGCCACCACAGGTTTCTGTTGATTAATATGAATTTTTAAATAATCGTCGAGGCTTTCTATAAAAAGAATATCGTCGATATTTATTTTAATTAAACTATAACCAGAGCGTATTAATAAATGTTTTTCTTTCGGGTTTATTGATTGATTAATAAAACCAAAATATTCATTTGCTTTTTCCGCAGCCTCAAAAAAACGATCGAAAGTAAAAGGCTTTAATAAATAATCAATGGCGTGTAAATTAAATGCTTCAATGGCATGTTCAGAATATGCTGTTGTAAAAATCACCATTGCTTTGTAGGGAATTTTTTTATAAAAATCAATGCCGGAAACTGAGGGCATATTAATGTCTAAAAAAATTAAATCGACAGTTTGCTCATTAATAAAATCAAGCGCTTCTTCAGTTTTTGAAAACGTTTTTTCAAGATTAATAAAATCAATTTTGCTGCAAAATTTTGTAATTACCTGCAGTGCCGGCGGTTCGTCATCAAGTGCAATTGCTTTAATCATTGAAACGTTATTAAAAGGTGAACGGTATAATTTTCTGGTTCGTTATTAATAACCAATTCATGATTTGAAGGGTATAATAAATTCAATCTTTCCTTTGAATTTTTCAAACCGATTCCCTGGTGTTCATTTCTTGTATTTGTTTTTTTATTAAACACATATAGCCGCAAATTGTTTTCCAATAAAATTATACTGATTTCTATTATCGAATTTTTATCAGGATTAACGCCGTGCTTAAATGCGTTTTCAATAAAAGAAATTAATATCAGCGGTGCAATTTGTTTGCCGGAAGTATTTCCCTGCACATGATAATTTATGATAACAGTGCCGCCCAGCCTGGTTTTTTGCAATGCTATATAATTATTGATGTAGTTAATTTCTTTTTGCAAAGCAACCATATCATCGTTCGCATCGCGGATTATGTAACGCATCAATTCGGACAATTGCACAACGGCATCTGCGGTTTTATCATCTTTTTCGATTGCCAATGCATAAATGCTGTTGAGTGTATTAAATAAAAAATGCGGGTTAATCTGTGCTTTTAAAAAAGATACTTCCGCATTTAATTTTTCCTCTTCAGTTTGCTTCCAGCGGTTGCTTATGCGTATCATTAAGGAAAAGAAAAAGACCACTAAAAATACAAGCAGCCTTTGGCCAATATCAAATAAAAAATCCGGGCCATGGTGCGGCATTTGTGTTTCTCCAAAATTATTTTCGAAACCGAAATGTTTCGGCGGAAGATGATTTTCAAAATCCAATTGTATTATTAAATCAGGTATTAATAATACAAAAAGAAAACAGCCGAGTGTAATAAAAAAAAACAGTTCATATTTTTTTGTGAAATAAAATCGCGGTATTACTATTAAAAAGTTCAGGTAAAAAAAGCCAATCAATAAAACATAACCGATGAAATCCCTTTGCAGTGGCGGGTTGTGTAAAATATCAAATGAAGTGGCAGGCGCAGGCGAAAACAAAACAGGCAACGCCAGGAAAATAATACATCCTGTAATATGAATGATAAGTTGCGTGCTTTTTTTCATCTCCGCAAAACTACAATCAAATTATTCAATGAAACCAGCAATATAAATTTTGCGGTGATGGAGATTAATGTGCTGGTAATTTTTATTGCATTAATAACTTTTACAAAATCAATTTATTCGGATTGGGGATGAAATTGAGGAATGCGCCGAAGCTGGCTTTGTATTTTTTCTTATCTAGCTTATAATAAAATGCGCCTTTTTTGGAGTTGACTTTATCTTTCTCTTTTTGTTTTATTAATAAACCGGTTGATAAAACTTTGCGGCTGAAATTGCGGTTATCAAATGTAGAATCGTAAACGCCTTCATATAAACTTTGCAATTGCGGAATGGTAAATTTTGGCGGAAGCAATTCAAATAAAATAGGATGGAGTGCAGCTTTATAACGCAATTTTTGTAAAGCATCTTCAACCATTTGTTGGTGATCAAAAATGAGTGTTGGCTTGTCTTTTAATAAAAACCATTCTGCATGATAATCATCGCTCAGTTGTTTTTCATAATTATGAATATCAATCAACGCAAAATAAGCAACAGAGATAGTTCTCTCGGCAGGATCGCGTTGCGGATCACTGAAAGCTTTTAGTTGTTCGAGGTATACGCCCTGCAACCCTGTTAATTGTTTCAAAACCCTGTCTGCGGCTTGTTCCAGCGTTTCTGTTTGTTCAATAAAGCCACCCATCAAACTCCATTTTCCTTTCTCTGGTTTTAGTGCACGTTGTATTAATAACAATTTTATATTGTTGCCATCAAACCCGAAAATGATGCAATCAATCGCAGTTAAAATATGTGCTTGCCCGGGATAACGCATCGGATTTTTTAATTAATAATTTGGCAGATTAACCTTTGGTGGCAAATGAAAATTTCTTTTATTAATAAAGAAATGTTTTACCAGAATTTTAAATACAAGCCCATCAGCACAAGTAAAATTATTACGATTAATAAAATAGTTGACGGGCTTAATTTAAACATCGTTTTATCCAATGCAAAAGCTTTCGGGTTTATTTTTGGCCCGAACATACTCAATACAACCATCACCAAAACGGTAAAGAAAAACGACCATCCCATTGCAATTAAAAATGGAATTTCATACACACCCTTATCATTAATAAATGCAGTGTACATAAATGTTTCATGGCCGAACCATTGTGGCGCATAATTATTAAAGATGACGGCCATTACAAAACCCGTTATTAATCCTGCGATGGCAGCCACGCCAGTCGTGCGTTTCCAAAACATGCCGAGAATAAACATGGCAAAAATTCCCGGGCTTATAAAGCCTGTATATTTTTGAATGAAAGTAAAACCACCTTCTTTACTGATGCCCAATAAATCATTCCATGTAAATGCGATGGAGAAAAACATCGCTGCTAAAATAGTTGCGCGGCCAACCCAAACCATCTGGTTTTCCGTAGCTTCTTTTTTAATATATTTTTTATAAATGTCTAATGTAAAAATGGTTGAAATACTATTTGCTTTACCGGCGAGCGATGCAACAATCGCTGCTGTTAATGCAGCAACGGATAATCCTTTTAAACCATTTGGTAAAAATCCGAGCACAGATGAATACGCGTTATCAGGATTAAATTTTCCACCCGTTGCCATTTCTGTATGCAACGATCCATTTTTATATAAAACATAAGCCGCAATTCCCGGAAGCATAACAATTACAGGCATCATTAATTTTAATAACGCTGCAAATAAAATTCCTGTGCGGGCTGTCTGCAAATTCGCGCCCAGCGCGCGTTGTGTGATGTATTGATTACAGCCCCAGTAATTTAAATTTACAATCCACTGGCCGGCAAAATACATGGCGATGCCGGGCAAAATCAAATATTTATTTACATCATTCTGCGGCGTGTTTGCATCAGGCTTGCTTAATATCATATGAAAATGATCCGGTGCATCTTTTAATAATTGATGAAAACCTGCAATCGCATCTTTGCCCAAACCAAATTTTTCACTCACCATCGTTAATGCAATGTATGTGGTAGCCAAACCGCCTATGATTAATACCAGCACTTGTATTACATCTGTGTAACCAATAACTTTCATTCCACCGAGTGTAATAAAAATGGCAAACACGGCGAGCACAACCATTATTAAATGCAGCATGTCTGGCCCGCCGCCAACCAGATTATTAATCGCCAATGCGCCGAGATACATGATGGCAGTGATGTTTACAAACACATATAAGAACAACCAGAACACCGTCATTATTAAACTCACCGTTTCATTATACCGCGTTTTTAAAAACTGCGGCATTGTAAATATTTTATTTTTTAAATAAACCGGCATAAACCAAACAGCCACGATAATCAATGCCAGCGCGGCTATCCACTCATAGGCAGCAACAGCAATGCCGACAAAAAATCCATTGCCGCTCATGCCGATAAATTGTTCTGCAGAAATATTTGATGCGATTAATGAAGCGCCAATTGCCCACCACGTTAATGATCCTTCTGCCAAAAAGAAATCATGCGTGTCCATGGTTTTCTTTTTCTTGCGTTGATAAATCCAGTAACCATAACCCGCGACAATAAAAAAATAAATGATGAAAACGATATAGTCGATGTTCACTAATTTGTTGTGCATAGCAATCTCAGCGTTAGTTATTAATAGTTTGGTTTATAAAATTTGCGCAAATTATACCGCGCAATCATTTTTATTTATTGAGTTGGAAATATACTTCATTCCACCGTAACTCATTCTTAAATTGATAGAGATCTGTTTTTTTCCCAATCAGCGAAAATTCTATACCGGCCATCTCTGCAAAATCCTGTAAATTTTCTGCCGTTAAATTCTGGCTATAACAAGTATGATGTGCGCCGCCGGCAAGAATCCATGCCGCGCAGCCCGTTTTCATATCAGGATATGGTTTCCACAGAACCCGCGCCACTGGCAGCTTTGGAAGCGTTTGCATTGGCGCCACGGCAACCACTTCATTCACCAACATACGAAAACGGTTTCCCATATCAATGATAGATGCATTAATCGCCGGGCCCGCCGCAGAATTAAATACAAGCCTTACCGGATCAGCTTTTCCACCAATACCAAGCGGATTGATTTCGCAGTTTGGTTTGCCATGGGCAATGCTTTCGCAAATCTCCAGCATGTGCGATCCGAGCACCATTTCATTCTCCGGTTCAAAATGATAAGTATAATCTTCCATAAAAGAATTGCCGCCTTTTAATCCGCTTCCCATCACTTTCATTGCGCGAACCAGTGCAGCAGTTTTCCAATCGCCCTCGCCTGCAAATCCATAACCTTTATTCATTAATCGCTGCGATGCAATGCCAGGCAATTGTTTCATACCATGCAAATCTTCAAACGTATCTGTGTAACCTTTAAAGTTTCCATCTTTCAAAAATGTTTCTAAACCAATCTCAATTTTTGCAGCATCGCGCAATGACTGATGTTGTGCGCCACCTTTTAATAATGATGTAGTTAATGTATAGGTGTCTGCATATTCAGTAACTAAATTATCAACTGCAGCATCACTCGTCTCATTAATCACTTTTACCAAATCGCCAATGCCGTATGTATTAACTGAGTAGCCAAATTTCATTTCCGCTTCCACTTTATCGCCTTCCGTTACTGCAACATTGCGCATGTTATCACCAAAGCGCGCAAACTTTGCGTGCTGCCAATCTGCCCAGCCAGCGGCACTTCTGGCCCAACCGTTTATTTGTTCAAGCACTTGCGCATCCTGCCAATGTCCTGCAACAACTTTCCTGTTCATCCGCATCCTGCTCACCATAAAACCAAATTCACGATCGCCATGTGCACTTTGATTGAGGTTCATAAAATCCATATCAATCGAACTCCAAGGAATATCACGATTAAATTGTGTATGCAAATGCAGCATTGGTTTTTGTAAAATTTTCAATCCGCCAATCCACATTTTTGCAGGGGAAAAAGTATGCATCCATGTAATGATGCCGATACATTTTTTTGCATTGTTCGCTTCCATGCACACGCTATAAATTTCTTCCGCCGTTTTCACTGTTGGCTTAAACACAATACTGACGGGTATTTGCGGCGACGCGTTTAATGACGCTGCAATTGTTTGAGAATGTTCTGCAACTTGTTTCAACGTTTCTTCACCATATAAATGCTGGCTGCCCGTTATAAACCAAACTTCTGATTCTTTTAAATTTATCATGTGCAGTTAATTTATTTTGTAGCGATCTTTTTATCATTAATGATCATCAGTTGCGTCGCACTCTTGTACTGTTGATTCTTTAATCAGCCATTTATAATTTCATTCTCATATCTTCTTCTCCGCATAAAAGGCGCTAGTCAAAATATTTTTTTATTTATTTGCATGTATCTATTATAAACCAATCTGACTAGCTCCGCCATTTATCAAGGAGAAATCCGGCGATGCGCCAATAAATAATTTTATTTCGCAAGCAAATCCACATTAATAATCTTCGTAGGAAACCACATCATCATTTCACCTTTGCCACGGTTCGCCCAACTATAATATGGAATCGCAGTCAACGTTTTTCTTTCCGTAGAAATATTTTGATTATTAATAACCACCACGGGAACCTGCGCTTTCAGTTCTTCAATGCCGTGTAAAATATCAGGTTTAAATTCACTCGTAAAAACAGTTTCATTC
>JABDAZ010000041.1 GCA_013288945.1 Bacteroidota bacterium
CACAAAAATTTCTTATCTTAATTATCTAAACTAACAATTATGAAAAAGATTTTTATTAATGTTTTGTTTTTGATATGCATTAGTAATACAAAAATATTTGCGCAGGATATGAAAGCGATGCAGGATTATATGACGCCGGGCGATGTTCATAAAATGATGGCGAAATATGATGGCACATTTAACGCTGCTGTTTCTGTATGGATGAAACCGGGCGAACAGCCAATGATGAGCAAATCGGTTGCTGTTAATACAATGATTCTTGGCGGGCGTTACCAGCAATCAAAAATGACGGGTGATTATGGCGGAACGCCCTTTGAAGGATTTAGTTTATTGGGTTATGATAATACGAAAAAAATTTTTACGACGACATGGATCGACAATTTCGGGACTGGCACGATGACGCTGGAAGGCACGTGGGACGCGGCTTCTAAGACAATTACATTTACAGGAAAAATGTTTGAGCCGATGAGCAACAAGGATTTAAAAATAAAAGAAAAAATACAATACGTTGACGACAACACGATCAAAAATCAAATGTTTGTTGTGTCTGATGCCGGCGAATTTAAAACGATGGAAATAGTTTCAACACGGGCAAAATAATTATTAATAACTAATTAAACGACTGCTTAAATTCTACCGGCGTTAAGTTTGTTTTTCTTTTAAAAATTTTATTAAAAGATTGCGGGTGCTCAAATCCTAATTGATATGCAACTTCTGCGACTGAGAGATTACTGGTTGATAATATATCTTTTGCTTTTTCAATGAGTTTATTGTGGATGTGTTGTTGTGCACTTTGTGCTGTTAATGTGCGCAACATGTCGCTTAAATATCTTGGTGAAACGTTTAATTGTTGTGCAAGAAAATGAACTGTTGGCAAACCTTTTATTAATGCCGTTTCGTTATTAAAATAATCTTCGAGAAGCGTTTCTAACTTTTCCAGCAAATCATTGTTCACCGCTTTTCTTGTAATAAATTGCCTTTTATAAAAACGGTTGCTGTAGTTTAATAATACTTCAATGTGCGCAATCATTACATCCTGGCTAAATTCATCGATGGTTGATGTGATTTCCTGCTGGATATTTTGAAAAACGGATAAAATAGTTTGTCTTTCTTTTTCAGAAAGATGCAAAGATTCATTGGTTGAATAAGAAAAAAAACCGAATTTTTTGATGTCTTTTCCGAGCGGATAATTTCTTATAAAATCCGGATGTATTAATAAAGAATAACCAGCATATTCCTGTTCTCCGCCAGCGCTTGCAATTAATTGATTGGGCGAAACAAAAACCAAACCGCCTTCATCAAAGTCGTAATAATTTTGCCCGTATTTTATTTTTCCATGTTTATTTTCTTTGAAAGAAATTTTATAAAAATTCATAATTAAAGAAGTGCGGAATTCGTCGGGCACTTCTTTAATGTCGCTATAATTAACCAAGCTTATTAATGGGTGCAAAGGTTTTGGCAATTTCAAAATGCGGTGCAATTCTGAAATAGAATTAATAATCGCCGGCGGTTTTTTTGATAGAGATTTCATTTTGTAAAATGATTATTACGAGTAATTTAATCATTAAAATTTATTAAAGAATTTAACCCGCAGATGCTGTCTTTTAGTTTCCAAAAAAATGTTGGTCGAAATCTTTTCTGAAAGCTTCAACGCCAACTTGCAAACGTTTTTCATACAATGCTTTGGCATCTTCGCCGGCAACATATCTTAATTGATCTTTTCCATCTGTTGCAGCTTCGTAAACTACATCAGCAATTTTTTCTGCCGGCGTAAAATGATCTTCATTAATATTATCAAACAATTGTTTCATCCATTTTTCATATGCAGGATGCGAAGACATATCTGCAGAGCGGCTCAAAAAATCTGTTTTAATGCCGCCGGGAGAGACAGTTTTAATGACAACGCCAATTCTTTTTAATTCATAAGACATGCTTTCGCTCCAACCTTCAATGGCCCACTTTGTTGCGTGATAAACGGAACTGAATGGAAAAGTTATTAATCCGCCAATTGACGTGGTTGAAATAAAAAGTCCGTTTTGTTTTTCACGAAAATGAGGAATGAATGCTTGTGTAACACGGATAACTCCTAAAAGATTTGTATTGATTTCGCGAACCAGCTGATCATCTGTTGTTGATTCTAATGGCCCCATTAATCCATAACCAGCATTATTAAAAACAACATCAATATTTCCAAGCGCGATTGCTTTTTGTGTGGTTGATTTTATTTGTTCAACATTGGTAACGTCCAATGGCAAAAGTGTGATGTTATTAATGAGATTTAATTCTGTTTCATTTTCGGG
Source organism: Bacteroidota bacterium (assembly GCA_013288945.1). GTDB lineage: Bacteria > Bacteroidota > Bacteroidia > Chitinophagales > Chitinophagaceae > Puia. The sequence continues at coordinate 2,301 of JABDAZ010000041.1, forward strand.
TTTGCGCATGGTGGCAATTACTTTCCATCCGTTTGATGCAAATAATTTTGCCGTTGTTTTTCCCAAACCTGTTGATGCGCCGGTAATAAAAATTGTTTTCATTTTTTGTGTTTTATATTGAAATACAAAAATGGTTTGTTATTAATAACTACAATTATCCATAGTGAAGATTGTTGTAGCCAAAATGCGGATGCGATAATTATTAATTTGTAATTATTAATGAGTAAAGATTGTAAAATGTATAACAAAAGTTCAATAGTAGCACAAACGATGAAAGGATTGCGACGCAACGATGATGCTATGAAAAACTGAAGCTGGTATTAATAATTCTCTCTTTCGTTTTTCAAAATTTTTGTTTTCGAAAAACTCTTTACATTTATCCTAATCAAATCTTATTACTATGCCTATACGAATGGAAGATGATCCGATTGATCCGCAGGAAAGTGGTGGTGGAAATGAAGGTGGTGGCGGTTCTGGCGGTGGTGGTGGTTTGTTTCAATTGCTGCCATTATTATTAATGTTGTTTCGCGGGCCGAAACTTATTTTATTGTTGGTTGTGCTTGCTGCTGGTTATTTCTTTTTTGGAAGAGGTTGTAATCTTGGTTCGATACAAAATGTTGCACAACTCGCAACTGGCGGAATACTTGATCCGCGCCAGTTTGATAAAGCAAAAATTTATGAACCGCTTGCTGCAGACAATTCAAAAAACCCTTTGCCTGAATCTGCAAACCTTCAAAAATATGCGCCAGCTGTTGGCGACCAGGGAAAGCAGGGAAGTTGCGTTGCGTGGAGTAGCGCTTATGGTGCGCGCACAATTGTAGAAGCTGTGCGCACAGGAAAAGATCCAAACAGTTTAAAATTCAGCCCGTCGTTTTTATATAATCAAATAGGAATGGATGGTTGTGATGGTGCATTAATACAAAATGCGATGCAGTTTATGATACAACGTGGCGCTGTTCCTTATGATCAGTTTTCTTACAATGATCAGGATTGCAGCAAACAACCCGACAGGCAATTGCTTGATGAAGCGCAGCAATTTAAAATGCGCGGCGCAAACCGGTTAACTGTTGGCGACAGGACTGATGCAATTGATTTGCGCGCGATAAAAGAAAACCTGGCACAAGGTGCGCCGGTTGTAATTGGTATGATGGTTGGCGGAAGTTATATGCAACCCATGATGGGACAAGATGCGTGGACGCCAACGCAGGATGATTATAGCATGCAGGGTTTTGGTGGCCACGCACAATGCGTTGTTGGTTATGATGACGCTAAAAATGGTGGCTCATTTTTAATTATGAATAGTTGGGGATCGCAATGGGGAAATAATGGTTTTGCGTGGGTGCGTTATACTGATTTTAAAACTTTTGTACGCGAAGCTTACGGGCTTGAAAGTATGGGTTCTGCTGCAAATGCCAATGCACCGTTTGAATGCGAGATAGGCTTGGTGCAGGTTACAACGAACGGAACAAAAACTGTTGCAGGTGCTTATATTCCATTAAAAAATGCTTCTTCAAATATTTTTGAAACGACATCAACGATGAGGCCGGGAACAAAATTTAAAATGGAAGTGAAGAATTCCACTGAATGTTATATTTATGTTTTTGGAAAAGAAACGGATGGAACGAGTTATACTTTGTTTCCTTATCCAAGTAAAAACGATCCGACAAAAACAAAATATTCTCCGTTTTGCGGCATTGCAGGTTACCGTTTATTTCCGAATGATAAAAGCATGAAGGCTGATAGTATTGGCAATAAAGATTTCATTGCAGTTGTTGTGAGCAAAGATTCATTAAACTGGAATGCGATTAACCAGCAAATAAGCCAGAACCCGCAGCAGGATTATGCTTCACGGTTTAATACAATTTTATCTTCCAAGTTAATCCGCAGTGTGCATTTTGATGCAACGGCGAAAGGCAATATGCATTTTAAAGTTGATGGAAATGGAAGTGGCGCGGTGGCCTGCATTGTGGAGATTGATAAATAATTCTTAACTGGGATTTGTTGGATTAATGAGATTTTTTGAATGATGTTTTTGCCTTGTAAAACTTGAAGTTTTGCATGGTGATGAAGTTATAAAAATGGTTATAAACCTTCAACGGTTTTTCGTTTTTTTTTTAGTTGCATTTTTGTTTTGATAATTATATAATATTAAACCTTACTTATGATCAAAATTATTTTGAATGGCGCGCTTATTGCGTGCCTGCTGATTATGTTGTGCGCTCTTTTTTTTAATGATTTGTATCCTGACAATCATTTTATGCATGTAAACAATGTTTTATTAACGGTTACTTATATTGTAATTGGTATAATAATTTTTGTAAAATATTATAATGAAAGATTGGAAAAAGTAAAAAACAAAGATTGAAAAAATCGAATCACAGTTCACTAATGAACAAAAAGTAAAAGAGTGCGACGCCAATGAAGATGAATAAAGATGGAATGCTTGGTAAAAAATAAATGATTAAAATTGATGACATTGATAAGATTTATTTAAAGATCATATTAATATCACTAATCAAAAATCATAGTAAAGACAAAAATTAAAATGATGAAGAAAATTTTATTAATAATTTTTATTGCAGTTTTTTATATTAATGCAAAAGCACAAACGACAGACACAAAAATTTATGATGTGAATGCAAACGCAGAAAATGATATTGCTGCGGCTGTAAAAAAAGCGAAGGCAGAAAATAAAAATGTGTTGCTGCAAGCCGGCGGAAACTGGTGTAGTTGGTGCATTGAGTTTAATAAATTTTCGCAGGCAAATGGATCGATTGATTCATTAATAAATAAATGTTTTGTTGTGTATCATTTGAATTACAGCAAGGAAAATATGAATAACAAAATCTTCGCGAAATATGGGTACCCACAGCGTTTCGGGTTTCCCGTGTTTATTATTTTAGATGAAAATGGAAACAGGATCCACACGCAAAATTCAGAATATTTAGAGCAGGGCAGAAGTTATAACCAAAAGAAAGTGTACGAATTTTTATTGCAATGGACGCCGCAGGCAATGGATGCTTCATTGTATAAATAATTTTTTATGAACCCGAATACAAACGCATTTATTAAAATGATAAAACATCCTGTTAAGTTCAGGATGTTTTTATTTTCGAAACTGCCAAGCGCATATTTTTCCGGCGTTCGTGTAAAAAGTATTAATGAAAATAAATGCGAAGTAATTGTTCCGTATAAATGGTTTTCAACAAATCCTTTTCGCTCCACTTATTTTGCTTGTCTTGCCATGGCTGCAGAAATGAGTACGGGCACACTTGGATTGATGCATGTTTATAAACGTTCGCCAGCAGTATCGATGCTTGTAATAAAACTGGAAGCAAATTATTTTAAGAAAGCAACAGGATTAACAACTTTTATTTGCAATGATGGTTTGGCAATCAGCGACACGATTGAAGCCGCAGTTGCAACTGGCGAAGGACAAACAATTATCGCAAAATCTGCGGGCATTAATAATGCAGGAGAAATTGTTGCAGAGTTTTTTATTACCTGGTCTTTTAAAGCGAAGAAGAAATAATTATTAATTGATAATTGATAATGATGTTAGCTTGAATCTTGTTCCTTGAACCTTGATTCTTGAACCTTGATTCTTGAACCTTGTTTCTTGAACCTTGTTCCTTGATTTATTATTAACTATTTATAATAAAATAAATTTATGAAGATTGCTTTCCATGGAGCGGCGCGTGTTGTTACCGGCTCAAAACATTTGCTTACGCTTGATAACGGCAAAAAATATTTATTGGATTGCGGCATGTTCCAGGGCATGGGCGCAGATACGGAATCATTAAACCGCAACTGGGGTTTTGCTCCTTCGGAAATTAATTATTTGATTTTATCCCACGCGCATATTGACCACAGCGGATTAATACCGAAACTTGTGAAAGATGGCTTTAGAGGAAGAATATTTTGCACACCCGCAACAAAGGAATTAGCAAGTGTATTGCTCGAAGATTCCGCAGGCATACAGGAAGCGGATATAAAATATGTAAATAAAAAAAGAATCGCTGAAGGCCAAACATATTTGCAACCATTATACAGCGAAGAAGATGCGAAACGCGCAAACGATTTGTTTGAAACTGTTGAATACGATACGTGGCTTGCGATTGATGATAATGTACAATTTATGTACACCGATGCAGGACATATTATTGGCAGCGCCGCAGTGCATTTAAAGATTAATGAAAATGGAAAACAAACAGCGTTGACTTTTAGCGGAGATGTTGGCCGGTACACAGATATCATTTTAAAATCGCCAGAAAAATTTCCGCAGGCAGATTATATGTTGATTGAATCAACTTATGGAAACAGCTTGCATGATCCAGACGTTTCAACGCCTGATTTATTATTGCAATGGATTGAAAAAACTTGTCTGGATAAAAAAGGAAAACTGATAATACCCGCATTTAGCGTGGGCCGCACGCAGGAAATATTGTTTGCATTAAATCAGTTGGAAATAGAAAACAAGTTGCCAAAGCTTGATTATTTTGTTGACAGCCCGCTTAGCATTACGGTTACGGAAATTGTAAAAAAATATCCGAAACTATTTAATAATAATATTCAAAGTGTTTTAAAAACGGATAATGATCCGTTTGCTTTTAACGGTCTAAAATATATACAATCTGTTGCCGAATCAAAATCGCTTAATTACAGAAATGAACCTTGCGTAATAATTTCTGCAAGTGGAATGGCGGAAGCCGGGCGCGTAAAACACCACATCAGCAACAACATTGAAAACAGCCGCAACACGATATTAATGGTCGGTTATTGCGAGCCGCATTCGCTCGGTGGCAAATTGATTGCAGGCATAAAAGAGATAAGTATTTTCGGCGTATTGCATGAAGTGCATGCAGAAGTTGGAAGCATAAGAAGCATGAGCGCACACGGAGATTATAAAGATTTGTTGCGTTTTTTAAGTTGCCAGGATGCGAAGCTTGTAAAAAAATTATTCATCGTTCATGGAGATTATGAAGTGCAACAAGCATTTCATGAAACGCTGACGGACGCTGGCTTTGCAGATGTTGTCATTCCTGCGCTGCATCAGGAATTTGCGATTTGATTAATGAGTTTCGATACGTGATTCGTGATGCGAGTTTTATTATCATTAATAAATTGCGTTATTAAATCAGCATTAATAAATGCATTTTCAAATTCACATCTTCAAATTTTCAAATTAATTTATTGTCCGATCTTTTGGTTCATTAATCATCATCAGTCGCGTCGCACTCTTGTACATTTTTTTCTTTGCTCAACTTTTTGTTGGGCCACAGAGAACCACATAGGAACAAAGTTTCTCTGCAGTTAAAAAACATTCAATAACCAACATTCAATATTCAACACTCATTGATTATTGAATGTTGATCATTGAATGTTGAATGTTTGAAAAACAAAGTTCATTAACAAACGATCATTGCCGAATAGAAAACCCAAAGTACAAGTGTGCGACGCCAATGAAGCTTAATAGAAATTCAACTGCTTGGTAAAAAATATTATAGATTACAATTAGCAGTGATCGTTTGTAGGAAGTACTTCAATTTTTTTATTTTTTATTTTTTACTTTTACTTAATACAAATAACCGGCGCTGTTTAAATTTTATTAATGGTTTCAAACCTGCATTCGGATCCTGTTTTTCAGCATTATTTCAGTACTGATTATTCTTATGATGAATTGTTGGGTGAAGACGGAAACCTGCGCCCACACTGGGCTGCATTCTTTCAATCGTTTACAGAATTGGGCAACCCGGAAATACAAAACCGGCATAAAGATGTGTTGCGCATGCTTAAAGAAAATGGCGTAACCTATAATATTTATGGCGATCCTTCAGGATTAAACCGCCCGTGGAAATTGGATCTTATTCCATTTCTTGTAACCAAAACGGAATGGACAATGATCGAAGCCGGCCTCACACAACGCGCGGTGCTGCTGGATTTGCTGCTGAAAGATATTTATGGCGAACGCAAATTAATTAAGAACGGTTTGCTGCCGATGGATCTGATTTATAATCACGCAGGTTTTATAAGGCAGTGCGCAGGCATTGCTTTGCCGGGAAAGCATAATTTGATTTTGTATTCAGCAGATATGGCGCGCAGCCCCGATGGAAAAATATGGATCGTTAATGATAGAACACAGGCTCCGTCTGGTTCTGGCTATGCGCTGGAAAATAGAATGGCGATGACGCGCGTAATTCCTGAAGTGTTTAATGGTTTAAAAGTGCGGCAACTTTCATCTTACTTTAATGCATTAAGAAATGGTTTGAATGAAATTGCGCCGCAACAAAAACAAAATCCGCGCATTGTAATATTAACGCCCGGCCCGGGCAACGAAACTTATTTTGAACATTCTTATTTATCATCACATCTTGGTTATACACTTGTTCAGGGAAATGATTTGATGGTGAAAGACAATTTTGTATGGCTGAAAACTTTGGGCGGTTTAGAAAGGGTTGATGTAATACTTCGCCGCGTTGATGATGTGTATTGTGATCCGTTAGAGTTGAAAGAAGATTCGCAACTTGGTATACCAGGTTTGCTGCAAGCGGTGCGAAGCGGCAATGTAAGCATTGCAAATCCTTTAGGAAGCAGCGTGCTCGAAAACCCAGGACTGATGCCGTTTTTGCAAAGTTTATCAAGATATTTTTTTAATGAAGATTTAATAATGCCAACGATTGCATCGTGGTGGTGCGGACAAAATAAAGAGATGAATTATGTGCTTGAAAATATTCAGTCGTTGGTTATAAAAAGAATTTACCGTGATTCCATGGGAAGTTCATCCATTGATGGCGCATCACTTTCGGCACAACAATTAAGTGAATTAAAACAACAAATAAAATCGCACCCGTCATTATATGTTGGCCAGGAAAAAGTTGATTTTTCTTTTACACCATCTTTGGTAAATGGGAAAATAGAACCGCGAAAAGTTTTGTTCCGAAGTTTTTTGGTAAGCAATAATGAAAGTTACACGGCAATGTCGGGCGGGCTCAGCCGCACTTCTGCAGATGTTGGAAATTTTTTAATATCAAACCAGCTTGGCGGAATTAGTAAAGACACATGGATTATTTCACCAGAACCCGGAAGAAAATTAAACGCCAACAAAGAACAAATTGCTGTTGAAATTACAGCAACAAATGGAATGATACCAAGCCATGTTGCAGAAAATTTATTTTGGGTCGGAAGATATATTGAACGCGTTTTAGGCAACGCACGTTTTCAAAGAACGGTGATGCAATTTGTTGCTGCCGGCAATAAATTATTGGCAGATGATGATATACAAACAGAAAAAAATTTACTCGCTGCGCTTACATTATATACATGCACGTATCCCGGCTTTATTGGTGATGATGGTGCAAAAAAACTTATTAATCCGTGGGAAGAACTGAAAGATATTTTGTTTAATGAAAAAAGAAATGGCAGTTTAAAATATAATTTTTTACTGTTCAGCAAATCAGTTTATGCAGTGCGCGAACATTGGTCGACCGACACCTGGCGCGTGCTGCGCGAGATGGAAGAACAAATAGAATTGGTTGAAGATGCAACAGGCAGCAGCCATTTAAAAATGCTGAATACATCAGACAGTTTAATTACTTCGATGGTTGCATTTATTGGTTTAAACCGCGAAAGTATTTCACGCGATCAGGGTTGGATGATGCTTGACACCGGGAGAAAAATTGAGCAAAGCCTTTTATTAATAAGCATGCTTCGGTCAACATTGGTAAATAAATTTGATGATGAAGTTGAATACAACTTGCAGGAAACGGTATTAATAAGCAATGAAAGTTTGGTGAACTATCGTTATAAATACCGCGCGCCCATTCAGTTGCCGCTTGTACTTGATTTAATGTTGTTTGATGCGAATAATCCGCGTTCACTAACTTATCAATTGGATCGTTTAAAAGCATATTTATTTAATCTTCCAAAAACAAACAACGACAATACAACAAGCGAACATGATCGCTTAATAACGGAGGCATATAATTTATTAAAGCATGCAGATAAAGATCAGTTGTCGTTAATGTACAACGATAAATCGCAGTACATAAACCTCGATAATTTTTTATCAAAAATGTATGCGTTGTTGTCAGCCATACCAAACGTCATTTCAAAAACTTATTTCAAACATGCGCAGGCGCAAAAACAATTATTTGCTTCTGGCGATAATACGATTTCACAAATTATATGAACTATAAAGTGACACATAAAACGGAATATATTTATTATGAACCCGTGAGTTTGTGCCACAATATTGCGCGGCTTGTTCCAAGAAAAACGGATCAGCAAATTTGTACCAGCGCTTCTATTTCTATAATTCCGCAACCAGATATTTTAAACCAATACGATGATTTTTTTGGCAACAAAGTGGTTTATTTCGCCATAGAAAAAGAACATAAAAAATTAACCGTAACTGTTTATTCAGAAATCGAAAAAAATGATTTCGCATCAACGCAAATTATTAATAAAAATATTTTATGGCAGGAAGTAATTGAAATTTTACAACAATTAAATGAAGACATTAATGAAGTAAAACAATACATTCCAGAAACTGCATTAACGGCAAGCGATGAAGCAATTATTGCCTATGCACAAAAGTCGTTTACGCCCGCCAGGCCTGCATTTGAAGCCACGCACGAATTGATGCAACGCATCTATAAAGATTTCAAATTCACTCCGGGATTAACAACCGTTTCCACGCCATTATTAGTTGTAATGAAAGAGCGAAAAGGCGTGTGCCAGGATTTTGCACATCTTGCCATCGCATGCATTCGCGCAGTTGGTTTGCCCGCGCGCTATGTGAGCGGTTATATAGAAACCTTATCGCCAAAAGGCACTGAAAAATTGGTTGGCGCAGATGCATCGCATGCGTGGTTTTCCACATTTATTCCAGGCAGCGGATGGATAGATTTCGATCCGACAAATAATATTATTCCGGCTGGCCAACACATTACAATTGGTTGGGGAAGAGATTATGCAGACATCGCTCCGCTAAAAGGAATCATCATGAACAGTGGCCCACACAAGCTGCATGTTTCTGTTGATGTGAAGCGGGTTTGATTTGAAAATTTGAAAATGTGGAGATGTGAAAATTATTAATGGAAAAAAAAGTAAAAAGTAAAAAATAAAAAACAAAAATTAAAAAGTAAAATTATTAATGTTGTTGATTGCGATGCAACAAATTTTAACGTCAACATTCCAAATTATTTTTCTGCAATAAAAAATTAAATTCTGTCAACTGAACACTGTCATCTGTCAACTTTTTTTGTACCGGGCATTTGATAATAATTAAGCTTCATTGGCGTCGCACACTTGTACATTTGATTATTAATGAGCTTTTGTCTATAGTACGATTTGCAAAATTAATTCGATAAGATTTTCATTGAAAGTTAATTCAACATTGTATTTATCGGCGATCTGAACCAGAAGAATTTTATTTACAGATGCGCAATTTTTTTAAAAATCATAAATCCAAAATCAAATATGATAAATCAATTTTTCGCTCTCTCATATTGAACCGGCCAACTTAATTCATCGCCTAAAATTTTTGCAGCATGCAAAGGAAAATATGGATCACGCAATGATGCGCGTGCAATGATTATTAAATCGGCTTTGTTGTTTTGCAAAATCTCTTCGGCTTGTTGCGCTTCGGTTATTAAGCCAACAGCGCCTGTTAATATGCCGGTTTCTTTTTTTATGCGTTCTGCAAATTGCACCTGGTAACCTGGCGCCACAGGAATTTTTACATGGCCAACTACGCCGCCAGAAGAGCAATCAACCAGGTCCACATTTCTATTTTTTAAAATTTCCACAAGCTTTACAGAATCATCTGCGTTCCATCCGCCATGGGCCCAATCGGTTGAAGAAATGCGTACAAACAATGGTAAATTTTTTGGCCAGATTGTATTAATGGCGTCAATAATTTCTGTTAAAAGTTTAATCCGGTTTTCAAAACTTCCGCCATAATTATCGGTTCTTTTATTACTAAGCGGCGATAAAAATTCGTTGATCAAATATCCATGCGCAGCATGTATTTCTATTAATTGATAACCGGCCTGTAATGCACGCCCGGCAGCGCTTTTAAAATCATTAATAACTTTTTTTATTCCTTCTTCCGTTAATGCTTCGGGCGCTTCATCTTCATCATAAAAAGGAATTGCAGATGGCGCAAAAGTTTTCCAGCCACCATCTTTTATGGCAATTTGTTTTCCATTTTTCCAAGGCACATTGCAGCTTGCCTTTCGCCCTGCATGTGCAAGTTGGATGCCTGCAATTGCGCCTTGCTCATTAATAAAAGATGTGATGGTTTTCCATTTTTGAATATGTTCATCTTTATAAATTCCCGCATCGCCGGGAGAAATGCGGCCTTCTTCCGAAACTGCAGTTGCTTCCTGAATTATTAATCCGGCGCCGCCAACGGCTCGGCTGCCGAGATGCACAAAATGCCAGTCGGTTGCAAATCCATCTTCGCAAGAATATTGGCACATTGGCGAAATGGCAATCCTGTTTTTTAATGTGATACTTTTTATTGTGAGTGGCGAAAATAATTTTGACATGTTGAATTTCTTTTTCAAAAATTATATAAACTATTGACAAAGATAAATGTTGAATGAAAAACATTTACTTTCAAAAGGTTGATTATTATGGCATGAGTTTTATTATAATTATTTACACTTATTAATGATGAAAAATAATTGTAAATAAAGTAAGTGGTTACGTTAATTCTAAAAATTTATTATTTGCATTTTGGAAAAAAAATTTATAAAATTTGGAATTGGTTTTTCTTCATTCACGATTGCCGGAATAATGTGAGGCATCCATTTTTTTTGAGATTATCTGTAAATAGAAATCTATATTTATAGGTGTAAATGCTTATTGAGTAATTTTTCTCACTATTTTGCGTTCCTTATATAGTGTGTTATTTAAAAAAAGATAACAAAAAATCCAGTAATGAAAATAATTGTACCTGAAACCGAAAGCCATTTTTTAGTCAATTCCCCGGAAACATTTTTAATCATCCCAAAGTATTTACCACGGTAATTATATTTTTATTGATTAATGAACCAGAGAGTTGTATAATTCCATAACTATTAGTTGGCTTATGAAACCCGGAAACCCGATACTGCAAACACTTTTGAACTGCCGCAAAAATTTATTTTCTGCGCTGGCATACTTACTGTTTTTTACAATAGTTGCTGCAACAAAAACAGTTGCATCTCCTGCTGAAAAAAATCATCATTCTTATTTTAATACAAACACAGCCGGCCCTGTGGATGTTACTAATCCGCTGACCAACCTGACTGTAACTGCCAACAACGCTGTCGCAGATGGCAATGCAAAAAACAGTATTACAGTGCACCTTGCAGATGCGCTGGGATTGCCGGTTTCAGGGCAGGACGTGACTTTCACAATCAATAACGGTGCTAGTGGAATTAACCCGGTTGTTGTAACTGATGCGTTTGGAAATGCGGTGTTGGATTTATCAAGCACAGTTATCGGCACAGTAACTGTAACCGCAAAAGTGAATGGTGTTAGCATCACTTTCGGAAGCCCTGCCATTGTATTTTTTGTGGCCGGCCCAGCAGTAGCAACTGCACCAACAACCATATTAAGCGTAGTAACAAATAATGCCGTAGCAAACGGTGTAGCAACAAATAGTGTAAGCGCGCACATTACTGATGCAAACGGAAACCCGGTTGCAAACCAGGGTGTGATTTTTAGCATAATGAGCGGCTCCGGAACTTTGGTTGGATTACCACTTGTATTTACTAATGCAAGCGGCGATGCCGTTATTACTTTAAACAGCACTGTTGCAGGAAATGTAAATTTAACCGCAACTGTAAATGGAAATAATATACCTAATGGCAGCCCGGCTGTTGTAACGTTTGTTGCAGCGGCGCCGTCCACTACAAACCCATTAACGGCATTAAGCATTGTAACAAATAATGCCATGGCAAACGCTTCGGCCACAAACTCAGTAATGGCGCATGTTGTGGACGCAAACGGGAATCCTACACCAAACCAGAGTGTAACTTTTGCCATTGCAAGTGGAACTGGAACTTTTGTTGGAAGTGCAACAGTTGTAACAGACGCAAATGGAAACGCAATAATAACATTAACGAGTACCATTGCAGGAAATGTAAATATTACAGCAACCGTTGGTGGAAACAGTATAACATTTGGAAGCCCGGCAATAGTAACATTTGTTGCAGCAGCGCCATCAACCACAAATCCATTAACAGCATTAAGCGTTGTAACAAATAATGCCATTGCAAATGGAACTGCGACAAACTCAGTGCAGGCGCATATTGTAGATGCCAATGGAAACCCAACGCCAAACCAAAGTGTAACTTTTGCGATTGCAAGCGGTACAGGAACTTTTGTTGGAAGCGCAACAGTTTTAACAGATGCCAGTGGAAATGCAACAATCACATTAAACAGTACAGTTGCTGGAAATGTAAATATCACCGCAACTGTCAATGGAAATAATATAACTTTTGGCAGCCCGGCAATTGTGACATTTGTTGCTGCAGCGCCATCAACCACAAACCCATTAACAGCATTAAGTGTTGTAACAAATAATGCCGTTGCAAATGGAACGGCCACAAACTCAGTACAGGCGCATATTGTAGATGCAAACGGAAATCCAACGCCAAATCAAACCGTAACTTTTGCTATTGCAAGCGGAACAGCAACTTTTGTAGGAAGTGCAACGGTTACAACAGATGTAAATGGAAATGCAACAATCACCTTAAACAGTACAATTGCGGGTAATGTAAACATCACCGCAACTGTTGGTGGAAATAATATAACAAACGGCAGCCCTGCAATTGTAACATTTGTTGCTGCAGCGCCGTCAACCACAAACCCATTAACGGCATTAAGCGTTGTAACGAATAATGCCATTGCAAACGGAACAGCCACAAACTCCGTGCAGGCGCATGTTGTTGATGCAAACGGAAACCCGACTGCAAATCAAACAATCGTATTTGCAATAGCAAGTGGTACAGGAACTTTTGTTGGAACGACAACTGTAACAACAGATGCCAGTGGAAATGCGACAATCACATTAAACAGTACTGTTGCGGGAAATGTAAATATCACCGCAACTGTAAATGGTGTTAATATAACGAATGGCAGCCCTGCAATTGTAACGTTTGTTGCAGCAGCACCATCAGTTACAAATCCTTTAACAACATTAAGCGTTGTGACAAACAATGCGACAGCAAACGGCACTGCAACAAATAGTGTCAAAGTGCATGTTGTAGATGCCAATGGAAACCCGACTGCAAATCAAACAATCGTATTTGCAATAGCGAGTGGCACCGGAACTTTTGTTGGCAGCGCAACAGTAACAACCGATGCAAGTGGAAACGCGACAATCACATTAACGAGCACAGTTGCAGGCAATGTAAATATCACCGCGACTGTAAATGGTATTAATATAACAAACGGCAGCCCGGCAGTTGTAACATTTGTTGCAGCAGCGCCATCAACTACAAATCCATTAACAGCAATAAGTGTTGTAACGAACAATGCCATCGCAAATGGCACGGCAACAAATAGTGTAAAAGTGCATGTTGTTGATGCAAACGGAAACCCGGTTGCTAACCAGATTATAACTTTTGCGATAGCAAGTGGAACAGGAAATTTTGTTGGAAGCACAACTGTAACAACAGATGCTAGCGGCAATGCAACAATCACATTAACAAGCACCGTTGCGGGAAATGTAAATATCACTGCAAAAGTTAATGGAACCGCTATAACGAATGGCAGCCCTGCAATTGTAACGTTTGTTGCGGCAGCGCCATCGGTTACAAATGCATTAACAGCAATAAGTGTTGTAACAAATAATGCGATTGCAAATGGCACGGCAACAAATAGTGTAAAAGTGCATGTTGTAGATGCAAACGGAAACCCGACTGCAAATCAAACAATCGTATTTGCGATTGCAAGCGGCACCGCAACATTTGTTGGAAGCGCAACCGTAACAACAGATGCAAGTGGAAATGCAACCATCACATTAAACAGTATCGTTGCGGGAAATGTAAATATCACAGCAACTGTAAATGGTATTAATATAACAAATGGCAGCCCGGCAATAGTAACATTTGTGGCGGCAGCGCCATCAACTACAAATGCATTAACTGCATTAAGCGTTGTGGTAAATAATGTTGCAGCAAATGGCACGGCAACAAACAGCGTTCAGGCACATATTGCAGATGCAAACGGCAACCCGGTTGCGAATCAAACAGTAACTTTTGCGATTGCAAGCGGCACAGGAACTTTCGTTGGAAGTGGAACCGTAACAACCGATGCAAACGGAAATGCAATTATAAAATTAACCAGCACGGTTGCAGGCAATGTAAATATTACTGCAACAATAGGCGGCAACGCAATAACGAATGGCAGCCCTGCTGTTGTAACGTTTATTGCAGATGCATCAAGCGTTACCAATGCTGCAACTAAATTAACGGTTGTAACAAATAATGCTATTGCAAATAATGTTGCAACCAACAGTGTAAACGCCCATATTGTTGATGCACATGGAAACCCTGTTCCGAATGTTTCTGTAACGTTTGCCATTGCAAGTGGTACCGGAACTTTTGTTGGAACAGCAACCGTAACAACCAATGCAACCGGCGATGCCGTTATTAATATAACTAGCACGGTTGCAGGCAACGTAAATATCACAGCGCAGGTAAGTGGCGTAAGCATTATTAATGGCAGCCCGGCAGTTGTAACATTTGTTGCAGGTGCAGCATCAGTTAATGATACAGCAACTAAATTATCTGTGGTAACAAATAATGCAGTTGCAAACGGCACTGCCACAAACAGTGTAAAAGTTCACGTTACAGATGCGAATGGAAATATCGTTGCCAATCAAACAGTAACTTTTTCTATTGTAAGTGGCACCGGAACCATCGTTGGTTCTGCAACGGTAACTACAGATGCGAGTGGCAACGCAACAATCACTATTAAAAGTAATGTTGCGGGTAATGTTGGTATCACTGCAAGTATTAATGGGGTAAATGTTATTAATGGCAGCCCTGCAATTGTAACTTTCATATCTGGCCCGCCAAGTGTTTCTGTAAGTACAACTAAATTAACTGTTGTAACGAATAATGCTGTCGCAGATAACACCGCAACAAACAGTGTTAACGCACACATCACCGATGCAAATGGAAATGCACTACCTAATCAAACTATAATCTTTAAAATAGTAAGTGGCACCGGAACTTTTGTTGGAACAGATACAGTGAAAACGAACGCTAGTGGTGATGCGGTTATCACGCTCACAAGCGTAGTTGCAGGAAAAGTAAATATCACCGCAACTGTAAATGGAGTTGCTATAACAAATGGCAGCCCTGCAATTGTAACGTTTGTAGTTGGTGCAGCATCTGTTAATGATACAGCAACTAAATTATCTGTTGTAACAAATAATGCAATCGCAAACGGCACTGCAACAAACAGTGTAAAAGTTCATATTGCAGATGCAACGGGCAATGCAGTTGCCAATCAAACAGTAACATTTAATATCGTAAGCGGCATTGCAACTTTTGTTGGAACAGCAACTGTAACAACTGATGCAAATGGTAATGCAACCATCACTTTAAACAGCACTGTTCCTGGTAATGTAAACATCACTGCAACGGTTAATGGCAACCTTATTATTAATGGCAGCCCTGCAATTGTTACATTTAATTCATCGCCGCCAAGCGTTACAGTTAGTACTACTTTATTAAGCGTGGTAACAAATAATGCTATCGCGAATAATTTGGCTACAAACAGTGTGAAGGCACATATTACAGATGCAAGTGGAAATGTTTTAGCGAATCAAACCATCATATTTAAAATAACAAGTGGCACAGGAACATTTGTTGGAACAGATACTGTATTAACGAATGCCAGTGGCGACGCGGTTATCGCGCTTATTAGTGGTGTTGTGGGCAAAGTAAATATCACCGCAACAGTTAATGGATTGAACATAACAAATGGCAGCCCTGCAATTGTAACATTTGTTGTCGGGCCTGCATCTGTTAATGATACAGCTACAAAATTATCTGTCGTTACAAATAATGCTTTGGCAAATGGAACTGCAACCAACAGTGTGAAAGTTCATATTGCAGACGCAAATGGAAATATAATTGCCAATCAAACCGTATCATTTAATATAGCAAGCGGTACTGCAAATTTTGTTGGAAGCGCAACCGTAACAACAGATGCAAATGGCAATGCAACCATTACACTAAATAGTACGGTTGCTGGTGTTGTAAATATTACGGCAACTGTAAACGGCGTAACTATTATTAATGGCAGCCCTGCAATGGTAACTTTCAATTCGGCTCCGCCAAGCGTAACGGTTAGTACAACATTATTAAGTGTGGTAACAAATAATGCTGCCGCAAACAACATCGCGACAAACAGTGTGAAGGCGCATATTACAGATGCAAATGGAAATGCTTTATCTAATCAAACAATAATATTTACCATAGCAAGCGGCACAGGAACCTTTGTTGGAACAGATACAGTAACAACAAATGCCACTGGGGACGCAGTTATCAATCTTACAAGCACTGTTGCAGGTAAAGTAAATGTTACCGCAACTGTTAATAATCTTGCTATCACAAATGGCAGCCCTGCAATTGTAACATTTGTTGCTGGCGCAGCATCTGCTAATGATACTGCAACTAAATTAATTGTGGTTACAAATAATGCTGTCGCAGATGGTTCAGCAACAAACAGTGTAAAAGTTCATGTTGCAGATGCAAATGGAAATGCTGTTGCAAATCAAACTGTGGTATTTAGCATTGCGAGTGGCACTGCAAATTTTGTTGGAACAGCAACATTAACAACCGATGCAAACGGCAACGCAACGATATTAATAAACAGTACAACAATTGGAAATGTAAATATCACCGCAAGCATTAACGGAGTAACTATTATTAATGGCAGCCCAGCGGTTGTAACATTTAATTCATCACCGCCAAGCGTTACTGTAAGCACTACTGTATTAACAGTGGTAACAAATAATGCTGTTGCAAACGATACTGCAACCAATAGTGTAAACGCGCACATAACAGATTCTGCCGGAAATGTATTGGCAAATCAAACCATAATATTTACGATAGCAAGTGGCACAGGAACATTTGTTGGAACTGATACGGTGAAGACGAATGCCACTGGTGACGCGGTTATTACGCTTATCAGCAATATTGCGGGCAAGGTAAATATTACTGCAACAGTTAATGGTGTTGCGATTATTAATGGCAGCCCTGCAATTGTAACTTTTGTTTCCGGCGCAGCCGCGATTAATGATTCTTCAACTACATTAAGTGTGGTTACAAACAATGCTGTTGCAAACGGAACTGCAACAAACAGCGTGAAGGCACACATTGCAGATGCAAATGGAAACGGTGTTCCTAATCAAACAATAATTTTTACAATAGCAAGCGGCACTGCAACTTTTGTAGGAAGCGATACCGTAACCACAGATAGCAGCGGTAATGCAATTATTAAATTAACCAGCATGATTGCAGACACGGTAAGTGTTACTGCAACAATGGATGGCGTTGCAATTACAAATGGCAGCCCTGCAATTGTAATGTTTGCAAATGAACCTGACGTTACCAATGATTCAACATATATAGCGGTTGTAACAAACAACGCATTGGCCGACGGGCAAACCACAAATGCTGTGAAGGCGCATATTGCAGACCAGAACGGCGTTTCGCTTGCAGGCATTCCTGTTACATTTGCTGTTGCAACCGGCGATGCAACTATTATTACTGCGCAACCTGTTATTACAGATTCAAACGGTAATGCAATTATTGAGTTGATAAGTAAAAAAGCAGGCGACGCAACTGTTACAGCAATCGTTGCAAGCAAATCAATTATTAATGGCAGCCCGGCGAAGATTCATTTTATACCACTTAATATTTATGTGCCGAAAGTGTTTACACCAAATAATGATGGTGTTAATGATGTACTTAAACCAATATTAGTTGGCATTCAAACGTTTCATTACTTCAGTGTTTATAACAGATGGGGAAATTTAATTTTCACAACAGAAGATCCGAACACTGGATGGGATGGAAGGTTTAAAGGCGTAATTCAACCTGTAGAAACTTACCTGTGGGTTGCTGAAGGAATAAATACACAAGGCGTTAAGGTTGTACAAAAAGGAATGGTGTCGCTTGTAAGATAGGCTGGCAAAAGGTTTGAAGTGATGATAGGTTTTTTGTTAAAGATTTTTTGAAGAATAAATAAAATTTGTAAATCCTGATATTGAGATGAAAAATTTTTTATTAATACTGAGTTTGTTTTTTATAGCAGGGAAAAGTTTTGCCCAGGACATAAACTTTTCACGCATCCAGGATATGACTATCTGGAACAACCAATCTTTAAAAACAGATAAACTCAACAGCTTAAAATTAAATTACCGCAATGTGCAATATGGCGGAGACATTGCATACAACAGCGTTGCTGCGATGTATGATATGCCGCTCATGTCTAAAGCCGCGCGCGATAAAAATAATTCAGGATATTTTAGTATGAGTGTTGCCGGCGCATCCGATAAATCAAACCAGGGAATTTTAAATAATACTTATGGAATGCTTGGCATTTCTTACGCAGTGCCAATTGCAAAAAATGAAACATATCTAGCTGCAGGTTTCCAGGCTGGTTATTATCACAGCCAGTTAAATGTAAGTGGCGTTGCCAATGCATTTGGCGATCAGTATGATAGTTACGGCCCGATTGAAGGCGGTGTAAGTACAGACAGGTTTGCCAACGGCTGGTCATACGGCCACATGAATATTAATGCAGGTGTTTCTGTATTCAGCAATGCAAAAAGCAACAAGTGGTATTTCGGTGCATCGGTGCAACAAATAAACAAACCGTACACTGACAAACTAAAAACGGATTCTTTACGTTTAAAACCTGGCATCGGCATACAAGGTGGTTACAAGTACCTTGCTTCCACTGAAGATGAAGTGGCTTTTTATATGATTATGAATTGGCAGGGCCCGGCATTCAGGCATTTTTTTGATTTGATGTACACGAAAACACTGCCAAATGTACAAGGTGGCGCAGCAGTTGGTTTTGGTTTAGGTTACAGGTATAATGATGCAATTGTTCCGAATATAGAATTGCGTTACCAGAAATTAATTATAGGATTGTTATACGATGTAAATATTTCGAGTATCAGTGCATCGGGCATTCATAGAAACGGAATTGAAGTGGCAATAAAAATAGATTTTTAAGAAAGAAATTTTAATAAAAAGATTTTCCAATATCCCTGAATAACAAGCGTAAAATTCAACCCATGAAAAAGCTAATGATCTGTATGATCAGTTTTCTGTTTGCCCTAAAAGCCGTGCAGGCACAGGATTCCGCCCGTTTTATTATAGCAGAGAATTCAAAAAAATTACCTGATACTATTATTAAACAAGTAAAAGATACCACTGCTCCCAAAGCGGTTGAAAACAATATTATTATTTCTTCAAAACAAAAACCTGCAGTTAATAATACAGCAAAAGATCAATCAAAAGACAGCAGCCAGTGGCAAATTAAAGATGTAACTGATGATGCACACAGCGCATCAAAAAAAGAATTGGATACACGCTGGTTTATTTCCCCGCTCTGCAAATTCCAGGTCCAGGATTTCGGTTTGTTAGAAAAAAATCACTACGGATATTTAAGCAATGCAAACACCTTATCGTTTCAGCAAAAAAGTAATATGTCTGCATCTTTATCTGCTTATAAAAATA
>JABDAZ010000042.1 GCA_013288945.1 Bacteroidota bacterium
CTTTACCAATGTTATAAATATTCAAATACATTTTTCTTGCAGATTGATTGTTGGTTGGCACATCAGAAAAAACCCACGCTGCAATATCAACAGAACTTGTAGTAGTTGTAGTTGGCGGCGTAACAACATTTGTAGAACTCGAACTTGACATATAATAAACGTTGCCGCCATCAATGTATTGGTTCACCAGCACGTTGTAATCAATCCAGTAAAAACCATTGTCGCCCCAGCTTGTTCCCCATGAGTTTGCAACGCGAAAAGATCCGCTTCCCATATTGTCATCATAACCAACAATACATTGTGCATGCAAGCCAACGTTTGCCGGAAAAGTTGCGCTTGTTAATATGCCGCCTGTATAATTTTCAAATTCATCACTTACTTTAATGCCCATTAATACAGGATTGCTTGCTGCAAGTTGTTCTTTGATTCCCTGAACAGTTGCTGCAATGGTTCTGTAATAAACTATTTTATGATTGGCGGCATCTGCATTCCATGATGATAAAACCTGCGACTGAGAACAATTGGAAATATTTGGATCCCAAGGCACAGTTGCCATCGTTGCAACGCCGTTCGATACAAGCACATCAAGTGCATCTGTAATCTGTGTACCACTTTGGCAATCGACACTTCCTTTATCATTATCAGGAATTGATAAGAATAAATCTTTCGCACTCATCTGAAAGTTTGCAGAAGCGAGGCTTGCCTGCGGCGTGTTTAATGCAATTGCTTCAGACGCAGTTTTTCCATAATAACCAGTCGACCAACCAACGCAGGTTGATGTTTGTCCCTGGTCGCCAATTGGTGGTAAAAATGGCGTCAAATCAACCTTTGCAGGCAATGATGCACTTGCACCTGTAAGGCCGGAAATGTTTACGGCTTGTGGAACTGTTTTTGGATTGTCAGTGCCCGACCAGCCAGTGCCATGTTTGGTTGTAGGTGTTGTATTATTATTGTTGTTGTTTGATGAACTTTTTTTACAACTTACAGACATTAATAAAATTGCTGCTACCGAAAAAATAAGTACCGGGTTGTTTTTAAACTGTAACATACATTAGGGTGTTAAGGTGATTTTTTTGATATGATTAATAAATAAAAATTTCTTTTTATAATGGTGTTATATTGATTAGGTGCAACGGCTGCGAAAATTTAAAAGTTGTGGTTATTTGGAAGAAACACGTATCACTAAATGTGATGACGTAAAAGTAAATACAATGGCAGCACACATAAATACCCAATATAGGGTATTTTAATACCGGGCTTTTTCAATCATTTATTAATGAAATGGAATAACTTTTTTAATAAAGAAAAGATTTAATCTCTTTTTTATTTTTTAATAAATATGAATAGTGAATCTGCATTTTTTGCATTGCGTACTTGCCGAAAATATTTTTGTAATTCTACGTTTTGGTATTTTTTTGTTAGCTAAAAATTTTGAAAATACTTTACAGTTTGTATTTTAACAGGCATGAATCCTGTATCACTTTTTATACCTTTTGAATTTAATGGCAAGCAATATATATGTGAAGTAAACCCGCTCCGCAAACAATGGAATGATACGCCAAAAACTTTTCAGGTTACATTAAATGAAGTGTATTTCGGCATTATAACTTTTACCGGAAACGAATGGGAAAGCGATTCATCAAAACATCATCTTGTACAAAAAATTGGAACACTTATTCATGAATCTTATGCAGAAAGTGATGTGTGAAATGATGAATGTAAAATGTAAAAGTTTAAACGACTAATTTATCTATTATTTAATTTCTGTTTTCTCCAAAAAAATTTCTTACACAAAATTTAAAATATAAAGTTTTTAAAATAATAAATATTGAATGCAGATTTTAAAGTTGCTTAATTTTTGCATTTAATATTTTGCATTCTTCATTTTACATTTATGTTTCCCGAACATGCTGTAAATTCGCAGGTCTTAAAGGATTAGTAATTATGAATGATATTAAAAAGGAAGAAGAAAAATCATTAAACTTTATTGAAGAAATTGTTGAAGCTGATTTAAGTTCAGGCAAATACAAAACAATATTAACGCGCTTTCCTCCGGAGCCAAATGGTTATTTACATATCGGCCATGCAAAATCTATTTGCTTAAATTTTGGGCTTGCATTAAAATATGGTGGCAAAACAAATTTGCGTTTTGATGATACAAATCCAATTACAGAAGAAACAGAATATGTTGACAGCATTAAAGAAGATATCAAATGGCTTGGCTTTAGTTGGAGCAATGAATTTTATGCGTCTGATTATTTTGAAAAATTATACCAGTTTGCAATAACGCTTATTAATAAAAATTTAGCGTATGTAGATGACAGCACAAGTGAAGAAATTGCCGCGCAAAAAGGAACACCAACTGAACCTGGAACGCGCAATAAATATGCTGAAAGAACTGTTGAAGAAAACCTGCAATTGTTTGCAGACATGCGCGCAGGAAAATATAAAGATGGCGAAA
Organism: Bacteroidota bacterium; assembly: GCA_013288945.1. GTDB lineage: Bacteria > Bacteroidota > Bacteroidia > Chitinophagales > Chitinophagaceae > Puia. The sequence continues at coordinate 2,462 of JABDAZ010000042.1, forward strand.
AAGTATTGCGCGCAAAAGTGGATATGGCTTCGCCAAATATGCAATTGCGTGATCCATTACTATATAGAATTAAGCATGCTCATCACCACCGCACCGGCGACACGTGGTGCATATATCCGATGTATGATTTTGCGCACGGACAAAGTGATTCCATCGAAAATATTACGCATTCCATTTGCACTTTAGAGTTCGTAATGCATCGCCCGTTGTATGATTGGTTTATTAATGAGCTCGAAATTTTTCCATCAAAACAATATGAATTTGCGCGATTGAATTTGACGTATACAGTAATGAGCAAACGCAAATTGTTGCAACTCGTAAATGAAAAGCATGTTACAAGTTGGGATGATCCGCGCATGCCTTCTATTTCTGGTTTGCGCCGCCGCGGTTATACGCCGGAAAGTATTATCAATTTTACAGAAAGAATCGGCGTTCAAAAAAGAGATAACCTTATCGATTTATCATTGCTTGAATTTTGCATCCGCGAACATTTAAACAGAATTGCATTGCGCAAGATGGTTGTGTTCGATCCATTAAAAATTACCATTACAAATTATACTGGTGATGAAGAATTATTAATGAGTGAAAATAATCCGGAAGATGAAAATGGTGGCTCACGGCAAATTCCTTTTAGTAATGAATTGTATATTGAACAGGAAGATTTTATGGAAAACCCGCCAAAGAAATTTTTTCGTTTGGCGCCGGGGCAAAAAGTAAGATTGAAAAGTGCATACATTATTCAATGCGATGAAGTAATAAAAAATGAAGATGGAAAAGTTATTGAATTGAAATGCACATACATTCCTGAAAGCAAAAGTGGCGGAGATTTATCTGGCATGAAAGTGCAGGGAACTTTACATTGGGTTAGCGTGAAACACGCCATCACAGCGGAATTGCGGTTGTATGATCGTTTATTTAATGCAGAAAACCCATTAAATGAAGATGGCGATTTTAAAGATTATATTAATCCGGATTCTTTAAAAACAATTTCAAATGCGTATGCAGAACCTGGATTAAAAAATGCAAAGTTTGATGATCGTTACCAATTTATCCGCAAAGGATATTTTTGTTTGGATCGCGAAAGCTCTGAAGAAAAATTAATTTTCAACAGAACAGTTACATTAAAAGATGCTTGGGCAAAAGAGATGAAAAAAGGATAATAATATTTGTAAAAAGTTTCTTCTATATCATTAATAAAAAATGCCGGTTAATAATTACCGGCATTTTTTTAAGTCCAAATTCCCGTCCCTATTTGTAATTTATATTTAATTATTTCCGCCACCGCCATTTCCACCGCCGCCTCTTTGCGGGCGGTTTGCAGTACGCCAGTCTTTATATTTTTTAAATAAATCATCACCTAAAACTGCCTGGATTCTTTTATCAGCAGCATCATTAATAGGTTGCATTTTTGCTTTTTTATCATCCTGACTTAATGTTTGATCCATCATTATCGTTCTCATCTGCGGACGAAATTCCTGGTTGATTGCAGATACAGAATCTGCCTGCACATCAGTCAATTTTAAATCATCTTTCATTTTCTGTTTCATGGCAGCCATTCGTGCTGAAGGGTCACCTTGTCCTTGTTGTGCGTACACTGTTGATAAAGCAGATACGGCTAATACGAAGGCAACGCAAGCGATAATTTTTTTCATTGCTTTATTTTTTAGATTAATGAGAATTGCTTTTTGTGTAAAAGAAATATTCCAAAATAATGCCACTAAAAAAATTTGACAGGCGTTTGGGGCAAACGGTAAATTTTTTAACTGTTTTTTCGGTTAACAGCCATTTTTTTTATGTGAATAGGTTATGAATTTTGGAAGAAATTGATATTGTTATTGCCAATTCCAAAGTACAATTGCCCATTCATCAATGGCATCAGTATACGTTTGCAAAATTTTAAATCCAATTTTTTCATGTGCGCGCAATGAACGATAATTTTTTGTAGAAATTTCTGTAATAATAAAATCATATTTATGCTGAAACATTTCTTTATGTTTTTGATACAACATTTCAAACACACCTTTTCCACGATATTTTTTATCAACACAAATTTGCCCCATCACATAAAATGAATAATCATTAATAAGTTTTTCTTTATAAAAAAGCGCATCAAAATTTTCAAACATCGGGATTAATTCCGGAATTATTTCCGCGCATGCTTTCGGCATCGTTAATGCATAACCAGCCAAAGTCTTTTCGTCTTTTACGATAATGCTGTGTTCCAGTTCATCCATTTTTATTAATAAATCCAATGTATGTTCAACGGTTAAAAATCCTTGTTCTTTTTCTTCGTCAACACTTGTTTTGCCGCGCAAAAATTGTTTTTGTAATGCAAGTATTTGTTCTAATTCTTTCGTGTTGCTAACTATTGTTGATGTGAACATTTGTGAATGTAAAAATGATTTTTTTAGAAAAAGTTATTAATCGCTATAAATTGATAACAAGATTAATGCTTGATTTTTTTTTCCAAACCTAAAAAATAAAATCCTGATATGGGATTGAATTTTTTATATAAATTTTTTTAGCGTTTGATTATTAATGCATTAATCGCTGGCATATTATTAGGACAATCATTAGTAATTAAAACCCTGAAAACATGAAATCGTACCCGGCAAAAAAAAGTATTTTATTAATACTTGTCATTATTGCAACTCAATTTGCGATTGCACAAAGCAATGAAAATTTAAAAAACAGCAGCCAGATAAATTGTAAAACAAAACAACTCGCTGCACCTTACCGCATCAATTCTGTAAAGCCAAATGTAGATGCGCTTATTACGATAGAAAAATTATCGAGCAGCGCAACGCTTGATTCTATCTATCTTTCCGGCCTTGGGTTCACTGCATCTTTTCAACCAGAATTAAGTATTGCCGCAGGCCGCTGGGGTTATATACAATTTAATATTCAGTTTGTAGAAGCGGGAACTACAACGCCTGTTGCCGTAAAAGATATTCCGATGGCTGGTAAAAAGTATGGCCGTGTTAAATATACAGGTTCACATTCTTTTGGTGAAGATGTGCAGTTGGCAGTTATACGATCTTCGCCGACATCTTTTAAAGTAAGAATGTATGCAAGCAATTTGAGTAAAAGTATTTCAAGTGTAAAAAGCAATATATTTTTTGAGCAATTTGCTTTTTCAAATCCTTCATTAATAACAAACCCTGTTGCAGAATTTAATGCTTCGGCAAAAGACAGTTCAGTAAAATTAAATTGGAAACTGGAAGCGCCAAATGCAGTTGCTGCAGTTATTCTCGAGCGTTCTTACAACGGCGCACAATTTGATGATGTGAGTGAATATGAAGGAAATGTGGTGAGCAATAAAACGACTGATTTCAATTATTCAGATCGTATTGAACAAACATTTGTTTGCTATCGTTTGGAAATAGTTTCTGAAAATGGAAACATTACATTCAGCAATATTTTAAAATTGCAAATGAATGATGAAACGTATAAAAACAGCAGCGTTAATACTGTTGCTGATTTATCGAACGCAACAAAAAGTATTGTTGTAAAAACGAAGTAGTTTAAATTATTAATAATGTAAAAAGGCGCATGTTTCTCATGCGCCTTTTTTTGATCTGCGAATCTGCGGCTAAAAAATTCAATTGCAGATTCGCAGATTTTTTTATTAATAAAAGAAAATTATTCTTTCACATCTATTAAAGTAATATCAAAATAAACCGGCGTGTTTGATGGAATACTTCCTGAACCTGTGCAACCATATGCAAGTGCAGAAGGAATTAATAATTTGATACGGCCACCTGGTTGAATTTTTGGTAAACCATATTGCCAGCCTAAAATTAAACTGTCAAGTTCAAACGTAAGTGGCTTAGATGTTGAATCGAAAACCTGCCCGGTTAAATATTTGGCAACATAAGTTACTGTTATTTTAGAAGTGCCAAAAGGCCTTATCCCTGCGCCTTGCGTTACAATTTGATAATACAAACCACTGGTATCTTTTGTTGGTGTTATACTATCTGATGCAGCAAATGCAAGTAAAGCTGTTGAATCCGTTGAAACCGGAACTCCTGTGCATGTACTGTAACCGTAAGTGGATGATTTCGTGCAACTGAAAATGTAAACAATACTTCCTGTGATGATTAATGCGAAAATAATTTTTTTCATTGTAAAATTTTATTAGAATATATGGATGACGATTAATCCGCGAATATAGTTGCTTAGTAATAAATTTTTCTAAAGAAATTGTGAACGTTTATTAATGAAGTTATTTGTATTCGCCAAAAACTTCGCGCAGTGTATCTGCAATTTCACCGAGCGTGCAAAAATTTTCAACAGCTTCAACAACAGTTGGCATAATGTTTTCCCCGGAAGATGCTTTATCATTTAATATTTGTAAAACCTGATCGCACTTTGCGCGATCTCTATTATTTTTTACAGCATTAATTTTTTCTGTCTGAATATTTCTTATTGAATCATCAATTTTAAATCCCGGAATGGTTCCCGTTTCTTCACTTTGAAATTTATTAACGCCCACAATTATTTTTGATCCGTTTTCAATCTGTTTTTGATATTGATAAGCGCTTTTTGCAATTTCATTTTGAATAAATTCCTGTTCAATCGCACTTACGCTTCCGCCCATCGCATCAATTTTTTCAATCAGCTTCCAGGCTTCGCTTTCCACTTCATTGGTTAATGTTTCAACAAAATAACTTCCGGCAAGTGGGTCAACTGTATCGGCGGCGCCGCTTTCAAAACCAATAATTTGTTGTGTGCGCAATGCAATGCGCGCTGCTTCTTCGGTTGGCAAACTCAATGCTTCATCATAACCATTTGTGTGCAACGATTGTGTGCCGCCAAGAACGGCTGCCAATGTTTGCACTGTTACGCGCGAAATATTATTTAGCGGTTGTTGCGCAGTTAATGTGCTGCCACCTGTTTGCGCATGAAAACGCAGCATTAATGCTTTCGGATCTGTTGCACCAAGTTGCTTCATCATCTTGGCCCACATTCTTCTTGCCGCGCGAAATTTTGCAACTTCTTCAAACAAATTATTATGTGCATTGAAAAAAAAGGAAAGCCGTTTGCCAAAAACATTAATGTCCAAACCCTTTGCCAGCGCAGCTTTCACGTAGGCTTTGCCATTGCTTAATGTAAATGCAATTTCCTGAACGGCAGTACTTCCTGCTTCGCGAATATGATAACCGGAAATAGAAATTGTATTCCATTTCGGCACTTCATCTGCGCACCATTCAAAAATATCTGTAATAATTTGCATAGAAGGTTTGGGCGGATAAATATAAGTTCCGCGTGCGGCGTATTCTTTTAAAATATCATTTTGAATAGTGCCTGTAATTTTTTTAAGATCCGCGCCTTGCTGTTTTGCTAACGCAACATAAAATGCAAGCAATATAAAACCAGTTGCATTAATCGTCATGGAAGTGGAAACATCTTCCAGTTTAATATCTTTAAAAAGCGTTTGTATATCAATGATAGAATCTATCGCGACACCAACTTTTCCAACTTCGCCTTCCGATAATGGATGATCGCTGTCGTAACCAATTTGTGTCGGCAAATCAAACGCAACGCTTAAACCATTAACGCCTTGTGATAATAAATAATGATAACGTTTATTACTTTCTTCCGCAGTGCTGAAACCTGCGTATTGCCGCATGGTCCAGAGTTTGCCGCGGTACATATCTGGTTGCACGCCGCGTGTAAATGGAAATTCTCCGGGAAGATCATCGTTGATCGTTGGCTGATGATCGTTGGCTGTGTAAAGCGTTTTTATTTCTATTCCTGAATCGGTATAAATTTTTTTTTCACTCATTAATAAAAAATAAATCGCTTGTTAGAAAAGGTTGGCTGATGATCGCTGGCCGTTGGCCGAATTAATTATTTGATAGCTTGATATATTCGATCGCTTATATTAATAAAAGTTTTTCCTATAAATCCAAATACTGTCAACTGTCATCTGTCAACTTCAATTATCGGTCAACGCCAACTACTTCATCAATTTTTTCGCTTCATAACTCAACGCATCTGAAACTATATTATGCAATGATGCTTTCGGATTTTGCACAAGCACTTCAAGCAATGCCTTATTCAAATCCAGTCCTGTAGCATCTTCCGGAAGATAAGATGCTACCTGGTTCACGATTAATAAATTCTGTTCTTTTAAATTTCTTACTGCATCCCAGGCTTCTGCACTTACATAAATTTGTTGCGTAATGTTGTGTTCAAATTCATTTCTTATAGATTGCGTGAGCATCAATTGCATATCGCGCGCACTTAATCCTGGTTGGTTAACGCGGCTCACCAAATTCGGAATCGCAATCCTGTCTGTTAATAAAGTCAATCTTTCGTAAGCCTGTAACTGTAATTGTTTTGTTGAAATATCCACGTCGTTTGATTTTTCGTTTTCTGTTAATAATTGCGCAGCTTCCTTTCTTTGTTTCCAAAATAAAAATGCGAGCGTGCCTGCGAGGAATACGGCAATAATAATTCCCCAAACCATTTCACTTGTTGATAATGACATGCATCAGTTTTTTAAAGTGAAACAAAAATAACAAATGCACGCGATGTTTGTATGTGTTGTTTTTGTTTGCATATCGTCATGCATTTGTCAATTTAAAACCGGCTGTTTTATCTGCAATTTTTTATTTGTATTTTTGCATTAATAAAATAAAAAATATGGAAACACTTATAGATTCTCCCGTAACATTTACACAACATGCTGTTGGAGAAATCAGCAGGTTAATGAATGAAAACGGTTTTGATAAAACAACGAATTTACGCATAGGAGTGAAGGGTGGCGGGTGTTCCGGCTTATCATACATACTTGGGTTTGATGCAAAAATGGAAGGTGATGAACAATATGAATTTGAAGGATTGCCTTTTATAATGAACCCTGCACACGGAATTTATTTAATGGGAATGGAAATTGACTGGCAGGACGGATTGAATGCGCGTGGCTTTACTTTCAAAAATCCCAACGCATCCAAAACATGTGGTTGCGGAACGTCTTTTGCAGTATAAATTTTTTTAAATTTTATTAATAGAAAAAGCCGCGGTATCAACTGCGGCTTTTCTATTTAAAATCATTAATGTAAAATATCAAATGTAAAAGGATGTGCTGATTAATAAAATAAAAAACAGAACATCAAAAAATCACTTTTACATTTTACATTCAATATTTAAGATTTATAATTTATCATTTGAATTTTCATGCTTATCTTTTTCAGTCATGTCATCTCCATAAACTGCATCAAATTTTCTGTAAGATCTTGCAAAGATTAATGGGAAAACAAGCAACGAAAATATCATTGCGCACAATATTCCACCAATAACAACACGAGCAAGTGGCCTAGAACTTTCTGATCCAATTCCGTGGGAAATGGCTGCTGGCAATAATCCTATCGCAGCCATAAATGCCGTCATCATAACCGGCCGCACGCGGCTTTCAACGCCTTCACGAATTGCGCGGTACAATACATTTTTTCTTCCTTTTACTTTCTCTAAATTTTCTTTAAAAACAGATATTAATAAAACGCCGAAGAGAATACATATACCAAACAACGCAATGAAACCAATGCCTGCAGAAATACTAAAATTGGTTCCAGTAACAAACAATGCAACGATGCCGCCAACGATTGCAAAGGGCACATTAATAAATACAAGCGCTGCATCTTTTAAATTTCCAAACATCGTGAAGAGCAATAAAAATATTAATAGCAAACTTATCGGCACAACCTGCGCCAAACGTTTTGTCGCGCGTTGCTGGTTTTCAAAATCTCCCTGCCAAATCATGGAATAACCTTTTTTCAAACTCACTGCTTTATCAACTTTTTCCTGTGCTTCAGCAATCGCACTTCCCATATCTCTTCCGCGCACAGAAAATTTTACGGCAGAATATCTTTCATTATCATCCCTGAAAATTAAGCATGGTCCTGTAATCACATTAATAGTTGAAATTTCTTTTACAGGCACTTTTGATCCGCTTTCTGTTGGCACCATTAAGTTGCCAATGTCTTCCGGCGTTTTGCGGTATTCTTCCGGAAAACGAATTCTTATATCAAACTTGCGTATGTTTTCATACAGTGTTGACGCGGCTTTGCCGCCGATCGCCATTTCAATAACTGCGTTTGCATCTGCAGTTGCAACGCCATATAAAGCCATTTTTTGCTGGTCGAGATCTATATTAATTTCTGGCTGGCCGATATTTTTTATCACACCTAAATCTTCAATGCCACGCACTGTTTTTAACTGGTTAAAAACTTCTGTTGATTTTGATTCCATATAATCCAATGAATCACCAAAAATTTTTACACAAATAGATCCTTTAACACCGGAAACTGCTTCTTCAATATTATCCGTAATCGGTTGAGAAAAATTTAATTCCGCACCAGGAATCACGGATAGTTTTTCATTCATTTGATCAACCAGTTGATCTTTTGTTATTAATGGTTTCCAGTTGTCTTCCGGATATAGCATCACATCAAATTCATTGTTATAAAAACCTGCAACATCGGTTCCGTCATCCGGCCTTCCTGTTTGTGAAATAACATTTTTTACCTGCGGAAAAGTCATTAATGAAGTTTTAACCTGCTTTGCAATTTCTACAGATTTATCTAAAGAAATACTGTAAGGCAATTGCACGCGCAACCAGATTGATCCTTCATTTAATTCTGGTAAAAATTCACTGCCTAAAAATTTAAAAGAAAATAAACCAATGATAATAATTATAAAAGAAACAATAACAGTGGTTACTTTATTTCTGTAAGTAAATCCAAAACCTTTCGTCATCGCTTTAGTTAAAAACTCAACAATCGGGTTATGTTTTTCTTTTACATTTTTATTTAATAATAAATGTATTAACACAGGAACCAGTGTGAGCGTGGTTATCAGCGCGCCAAGCAAAGCAAATCCTAAAGTATAAGCCAGCGGCGAAAACATTTTGCCTTCTACTTTTTCAAAAGAAAAAATGGGCAACAACGCTGCGATGATAATCAATTTTGCAAAAAATATTGCCTTGCCTAATTCAGCGCCATGTTTTTTTATAAGCCCCATTTTTGCGAGCTTATTAAAACGATCCATTCCCACTTCGTGAGATTTATGATCGAGTACAACAAAAATTCCTTCGACCATTACAACGGCGCCATCAATAATAATCCCAAAATCTATTGCGCCAAGCGATAATAAATTGGCCGACATTCCCATTAAACGCAAACAAATAAAAGAGAACAATAATGATAGCGGAATTACAATAGAAACGATTAATGTAGTGCGCCAGTTGAACATGAAAAGAGAAACAATAATCGTTACGAAAATTATTCCTTCAATCATATTATGCAAAACAGTGTGTGTTGCAAAATGTATCAAATCATCGCGATCATAAAACGCAACGATTTTTGTATCCGCGGGTAAAACTGAAGCATTTAATTTTTCAATTTTTGCTTTTAATCCGGCAATAACTTTTGTCGGGTTTTCGCCTTTGCGCATTACCACAATTCCTTCAACCACATCAAAATCGCTGGTAACTGTCCTTCTTCCCATCGAATCAATAATAGCGTCGGAACGGCTTACCAGCCCAAGTCTTGGCACATTTGATACTGTAACTTCAGCAACATTTTTTACAAGTACAGGAACACCATTTATATTTTGAACGATGATGTTTTTTATTTCATTAATGTCGTTTAATAAACCAACACCGCGCACTACATAAGCCTGGTTATTTTTTACAATAATATCTCCACCAATATTAATATTGCTTTTTTGAACTGCTGTAAAAACATCCAACGCAGAGATGCCGAGGTTGGCAATTTTTCCCGGATCAACTTGTATTTCATACGTTTTTGTTTTGCCACCAAAACTCACCAAATCTGCAACGCCGGGCACAGCGCGTATTTGCCTGTCGATAACCCAATCCTGTATTGTTTTTAATTCACGTGCATCGCGGAAAGTGCTCTTTAAACTATAGCGAAAAATTTCACCTGTAGGCCCAGTTGGCGGTTGCACAGATGGCGTAACAGTTTGCGGTAAATCTGCATCTCCCAATAAATTATTTACTTGTAAACGGGCGTCATTATTGTTTACATTATCTTCAAAAACAAGCTTAATATAAGATAGCCCGAAAATACTTGTTGAGCGAAGGCTGATTTTATTTTGCACAGGGTTTAATGCAATCTCAATTGGTATCGTAACAAATTTTTCAATTTCTTCTGCACTCCGGCCAGGCCATTGAGTAATGATTGTTACTTCCGTATTTGTTACATCGGGAAATGCTTCTATCGGCATTGTTTTAAATGTAACAATACCTGCAACAAGCAAAATTAATGTGGCAAATAAAATGAAATATTTATTTTTTAATGAAAATGCTAATATTGATTTAAGAATTTTATTCATCTTTTTTTTATCAGGTAATTAATAAATGCTAATTGTTCAACGCATCATAAATCAAGATAGCCTGCGATGCTATAATTCTTTGTCCGGGTTCAACGCCTTCGGATAAATAAGTTTTATCACCGATGGCGCTGGTAACTTTTACCGGTGTAATTTTTACATCATCTTTATTATTATAAACAAGCACGTAATATTGGCTATTGTCAAATATTAATGCGTGTGATGGAATGCAAATTGATTGCTTGTTTTCAGGGTTAGTTACCATCACGCTTGCAAACATTTGCGGCTTAAGTAAATAATCTTTATTATCCAATGCAATGCGCACTTTCATTACTTTATTTGTCGGGTCAAGCACGTTCATAATCTTATCAACTTTTCCCTTAAATATTTTACCAGGATAAGAAAGCGTGGTTACATCCACTTCGTTTCCTAAATTAATTGTGCTGATATTCGACTCGTAAACATTTGCCCAAACCCACACATTTTTTAAATCAGAAATTGTAAACATGCTGCCATTATTATCCGTGCGGATTGTTGAATTGTTATTTACAGTTTTCTCTACTACAAAACCACTTATCGGCGATTTAATAACATAATCTCCCTGCGTGCTTCCGCCATTTATTTTAAGTACACGGTTTACGCGGTTCAATTCCGATTTTGCCTGTTGCAAAGTAACTTCAGCACTTAGCGAATCCGTCATAGATGCGAGGCCGCTTTTATACATGTCTTTGGTTTTATCCAAATTTTTTTCTGCAACGCGCACATTGCTTTCTGCATTCACATAATCATTTCCATAACCAGCCATTTCAGAACTTTTTATAACACCAAGCACTTGCCCTTGCTGCACATAATCGCCAAGCATCACTTTTATGTCAGAAATATTTCCGCTAATCATCGGCGTAATTTTCATTACATGGTCTTGGTTAAAATCAACTTGGCCTGTTAATGTAATCGCATTTATTAACTGGCATTTTTGAACGCTGTCAATTTTAATTGTCTTTAATAATGAATCCGGGATTACATATTTTCCTTTTTCATCCGGCGCTTTTACTGCAGCATTGCCGCAACCTTCGGCAATTAAAATTATTAATGCAAAAAACAGCATGTAAAAAAATGCGTTGCTATATAAAAATTTAAATTTCATTTTAAATATCTTTTTTATTGGTTGAAGAAGTTTGTGCCGGTGTAATAATTGATATCTTCAAACGCACTAACGCGGTTAAATTTTACACTGTTTAACTGAAGAATATTTTGTTTATAAGAATCGTAAAAATCAAGAAAATTTAAAATGCTGATATTTCTTTTCTGATAATTTAATAATACCTCATGCATTAAACGATCAAAATCAGTTGTAAATTTTGCATCAATATTTTGCAGCATTTTATCCTGCGCAAAAGCTTTTTGTAATGAACGCGCAACGTTTTCCTGCACGGTTGCTTCTGTACTTTTTTGCGAAGCCAAACTGTAATTAATCGTTGCTTTGGCAGACTTTATATTTCCCTGGTTGCGGTTAAAAAATGGAAGATCAATTGACGCGCCAATGCCAACATAATTTGTAAGAAAACCACCGGCTTCATCATAACCAAGTGACAATGTAAGATCCGGCACGGCTAAAGATTTCTGGTAATCGTATTGCAATTTATTTACTTCAGTATTGCCTCTTGCAATCATTAAATCCGTGCGGTTTTTTAACGCAGAGTCTATTAATGTATTTAAAGGAAACGTTGTTGGGTTTAGTTTTGTTATTAATGCAGAATCAGGAACAGGTTCAAGGTAAGCAGTTGGCTTTGCCTGCAATATTAATTTCAATTCGCTTTGCGTATCATTAATTTGATTTTGCAAATCATTATACTCGCTTTGCAAACTATACAATTGCGCACGGATGCGAACCACTTCAACTTCTGCAATGTATCCTTTGCCTTGCTGCTGCATAAATGCATTTACCACTTGTTGCAATGCAGTTATTTCTTCATTATAAACTTTTGCAGATTGCTGCAAATAATAAATATTAAAAAAATCTGTGCGCAGCGTGTATTTCAACGTTCTTAATAAATCGAAGAATTGATATTCGCTGAGTTTTGCGTTTGCCTGCGCAACTTTAATTTGCTTGTTGCGCTTGCCAGCAAGTAAAATAAGTTGCGATAATTCCGCAGTAGTTTCATCATTTACACCTGTAGGAAAAAACTGCCTTAATGTACCGGAATATAAACCATGAGAAATACCAAAGTTGGGATTTGGCCATAACCTTGCCTGCATTATTAATGCGTTTTGAGCATCAATATTATACTTCTGTGCAAGCAAAGAAAAGTTGCTGTCCAGAAACATCTTTTCTGCTTCCGGCAATTTTATTTGCAACGTATCATTGGTAACCTGTGCTTTTATTAATGAACAGGAAAAAAATAAAACTATTAAAAGTGCGATCAGTTTTTTTTGCATAGGTTTTTATACTGCATTTTTAAATGTTTGCAAAGCTATTAAAAGAGTTTATAATTTATAAGATCGCGCCGGTTAATCAGCGGTTAATCAATGGCAGGCAAACGTGGGTTCAATATGATAAAGTACCCGGAATTTATTGGTGAAAATATAATATTTTTTGTTTAAGCAACCGGGATATTAAAACGAAAACCAACGCCATGTATTGTTTCAAGATTTACTTCGGGATCTGTTTTAAAATATTTGCGCAGTTTGGTTATAAAAACATCCATGCTTCTTCCTAAAAAATAATCATCTTTTCCCCAAACGTTTAATAAAACTTCTTCTCTTTTTAAAATGCGGTTTGAATGTTCGCAGAAAAATTTAAGTAAATCTGCTTCTTTTTGTGTAAGGTTAAAAGCTTCATCTGTATTGGTTAATTTAAGATCTGTATAAGAAAATTTTAATTTGCCCAAAGTAAATAATACAGAAGTATCTGAATGCATTTTTTTACTTCTTCTTAAAAACACATCCATGCGCATTAATAATTCCTGCATGCTAAATGGCTTGATAATATAATCATCCGCGCCGCTGGAAAATCCTTTAATACGATCTTCTTCCAGCGATTTTGCGGTAAGAAAAAGTATAGGAATGAGATCGGTTTGCTGCCTTATTTTTTTTGCAACTGCAAAGCCGTCTTTGTTTGGCATCATCACATCAAGCAGGCAAATATTAAATTCATTTTTATCGAATTTGTCAATGGCGGATTGTCCATCCGGGCACAGCACAACATCGTAGCCGGCATCAATAAGATTGTCTTTAATAACATAACCGAGAGAAAGATCATCTTCGGCAAGTAATACTTTTGCTTTTGGATTTTGCATATTATTATTAATTAACGGGAATAAATAATCTGAATTCTGTACCAATGCCCGGCAGGCTGTTTACTTTTATTTTACCATTATGCGCATCAATAATTTTTTTTACAAAATTTAAACCGAGCCCAAAACCTTTTACATTATGAACGTCGCCGGTTGGAACGCGGTAAAATTTTTTAAAAATATTTTTCTGGTATTTTTTTTCAATGCCAATGCCGTTATCTTTTATAGAAATAAAAAAATCATTTTCATCTTTTCCTGTTTCTACAACAATGTGCGGGTTGTTAGAATATTTCAATGCGTTCTCGAGAAGATTAACAACTGCCAGTTCAAGATGCGCTTTATCAGCAAACACACTTGTGTCAGATGATTCTGATTTCAATTCAATTTTAGCATTGCGCTGATCTATTAATGGCTGCACTTTATTCAAGGCTTGTTCTATTAATAATTCTGCATTAATATCTTCTTTTTCTATAGGTAAAATGCGGTTTTCAGACGATGCTGCTTTTAATAAACGCGATACCTGGTTTTGTAAATGTTCTGTTTGGTTTTTTATAATCGCCGTATATCTTTCAAGCCGGTTTGGTTGTTGTAAAATACTTTCCTGTGCAAGAACGTCCGCTGCAATTTTCATTACTGCAAGTGGCGTTTTAAATTCGTGCGTAAAATTATTCACGAAATCTTTTTGTATTTCCGATAAAAATTTTTGCCTGTAAAAATAAAATAAACTCACAGCCAAACCGATTAATGTAATAAAAAGCGCAACGCTACTAATTATCCAGAAGTTCATTTCACTGATTATATAATTACTGCGGTGCGGAAAATATAAAATAATATGATCGAATTTTTTTGCAAAAATCGGTAATGAATTTGGCTGCTGCGCAGGATAGCCTGATGCCGCAGAAGGCAAATATTCTTCATAAACATATCTGTTTGAATCTGCATTGTAAGCGCCAATCATACAATCTGTGAGCACATCAAAATCTTCAAACTCCTGGCGCATGTAATAAGAAAGAGAATCTTTTTTCGGAATGGTATCTGCCTTAAAAAGAAAATAATTATTTCCCGGGTTATCGATTAATTGCCCGAGGCTCATGGCAGGGTTATCATTCATTTCCAAATCTTCAAAAACACCGCGGATACTTTTTACTACATTATTATGAAACTGTTTTTCTTCAAAAGAATATACTTTTTTGAGCCAGAATAATTGCACCATTACAATTAATGCAATTAATACAGTTGTTGAAAGTAATATCCATTTTAAGGTTGATGAACGCATGTAATAAAAAATAAAATTTCGTAATGCAAAGGTGCTGCGGTTTATGTTTGCAGCATTATCAAAATGGTTAAGTAGAAGTTAAGGAAAATTACAAGGCTTTAATAGCTTTTAATCATGTTATTTGCTTTCTCATTAATGAAGTACACATTAAAAAAATATTTTTTGCAAGCGTAATGTATTTGAATAAATTTACCCCGTAAATGTTTTTTACAATAAACCAAATTTCGCCTTTTATGAAAAAGATTGTTCTTATCATTAGTATGATGATTGCTTTTGCAGGTTTCTCATTCGCACAAACAACCACACCTGCTGCGCCAAAAAAGAAAGACGGCACTGCAGACATGCGTTACAAAGCCAATAAAGACGCAGCAAAAAAAGCACCGGTTCATGCTAAAAAAGATGGCACTGCCGACAAAAGATTTAAAGAAAACAAAACAACTCCTCCTCCAAAAAAGAGTTAGTTGGTGTAATGAAGTTTAATGAATGAAAAATTAAGCAGGTTTTGTAGCCTGCTTATTTTTTTGATTATTAATATAAAAAACACTTTTAAAATCATAACAAAACAAAAAAGCTTTCCTACTTTTGGTAAAATTTTTCCTTACAAATAAAAACTGAAATATCATGAAGAAGTATTTATTAATGATTGTTATGTTAGTAAGCTTTGCAAGTATGGCAATGGCTCAGCACAGGCCTGTTAAGCATCACCGCCATTACCATCGTCACCACAGACATGTAGTTCACCACAGATAGTCTATCATCTGTATAAATTTTTTGAAGCCCGGAACATTATTCCGGGCTTTTTACATATTTATTAATAATGATCCGGCAACACCTAATAATCGGTTCATTGGCATTATACTTGACCTTTAATGCGTTCACCTTTAAATAATAGGATTATTCCGGAACAGGTGTTATTTTGTCACTGATTAACAAATTATGAAAGAAACAAATTTTTTGCTGCGCCCGGAAGATGATATGGATTTTATGCCAATCATTCCCTTGAATGAAAATGACAGCGATACCCTTCACGACGTTGAAGTTCCGAAAGAATTGCCCATACTTCCATTGCGAAATACTGTACTTTTTCCCGGCGTTGTTTTGCCCATAACTGTTGGCCGCGATAAAAGTATTAAAGCCGTTAATGACGCTTACAAGGCTGACAAATTGATAGGCGTGCTTGCACAAAAAGACAGTAATGTAGAAGATCCTTCAATAAATGATTTAGAAAATGTGGGCACTGTTGCGCGCATTGTGAAACTGATTAAAATGCCTGATGGCGGCACAACCGTTATTATACAAGGCAAACGCCGTTTTAAAATTGGCGCCATCACTTCTGATGATCCATATTTTAAAGCGCAGGTAGTTTTATTGCAGGAAGAAGAAGCGCCGAAAGACCAGGATTTTGAAGCCTATATTTCTAACATAAAAGATTTGGCTACGCAGATAATACAGCTTTCGCCAAACATACCTTCTGAAGCCGGCGTTATTTTAAAAAATATTGAAAATCCTTCTTTTTTAATTCATTTTATTTCGAGCAACCTTAATGCAGATTTGCATGAAAAGCAGCAGGTGCTTGAATTGCAGCATATAAAAGCTCGCGCAGATTTATTAATGCAATTGCTGCAGCGCGAACTTCAATTTGCAGAATTAAAAAACAAACTCACCAACAAAACAAAAACAGAATTAGATAAACAACAGCGTGATTATTTTTTACAACAGCAATTAAAAAGTATTAAAGATGAACTCGGCGGCGACAGCAACGAGCGTGAAGTAAAAGAAATGCAGAAAAAAGCAGAAGGAAAAAAATTGCCGCCTGCTGCAAAAGAATTATTCAAAAAAGGAATTGAGAAATTGGAAAGAATGCATCCGAGCACGCCGGATTATTCGGTCGTTTATAATCACCTTGATTTAATGCTCGATCTTCCATGGGAAGAATATACGCAGGATTTATATGATTTGAAAAAGGCAAAAAAAATCCTGGATCATGATCATTATGGAATGAATAAAGTGAAAGAAAGAATTTTGGAATATCTCGCCGTATTAAAATTAAAAGGCGACATGAAAAGCCCGATACTTTGTTTTATCGGCCCGCCGGGAATTGGCAAAACTTCTCTCGGAAAAAGTATTGCAAATGCAATCGGCAGAAAATATGTGCGCTTCAGTTTAGGTGGTTTGCATGATGAAAGCGAAATCCGCGGCCACCGCAAAACATATATCGGCGCGATGCCGGGAAGGGTTTTGCAATCATTAAGAAAAGTAAAATCATCAAACCCGGTAATGATTTTGGATGAAATCGATAAAGTTGGAAATGATGGCCGCGGCGATCCTTCGTCTGCATTATTAGAAGTTTTGGATCCTGAACAAAACCATACTTTTTACGATAATTATTTAGAGCTTGAATATGATTTGAGCAAAGTTTTATTTGTGGCAACTGCAAATGACATTAATCACATTCAACCCGCATTGCGCGACAGGCTGGAGATTATTGATTTGAGCGGTTATGCGATTGAAGAAAAAGCAGAGATTGCAAAACGCCATCTCGTTCCCAAACAACAGGAAGCGCATGGATTAAAAAACATGAAGTTTAAGATAAGCGATACTGTTCTTGAAAAAATTATCCAGGATTATACCCGTGAAAGTGGCGTGCGCGAATTGGATCGCCAACTTGCTTCGATAATGCGTTACCAGGCAAAAGAATTTGCGATGAAAGGCAAATTGAAACCAACACTTTCTCCCGGCGATGTACAAAAAATTTTGGGCAAATCGCGTTACAGCAATGATATTTATAAAGTAGCAAATATGCCGGGAGTGGCTGTGGGCCTGGCCTGGACCTATGTTGGCGGTGATATTTTATTTATAGAAACAAGTTTGAGCGATGGTAAAGGCGAATTGAAACTTACCGGAAACCTTGGAAATGTAATGAAAGAAAGCGCGATGACCGCGCTTACCTATTTACAATCGAACGCGAAAAAATACAATATAGATCTGGAAATTTTTAATAAAAAAACATTGCATATTCATGTGCCAGAAGGCGCTGTTCCAAAAGATGGCCCGAGTGCGGGAATTACGATGATGAGTTCCATCGCGTCGGCAATTTTGGGCAAACGTGTAAAACCATATTTAGCCATGACGGGCGAAATAACTTTACGCGGACAAGTGCTGCCCGTTGGCGGAATTAAAGAAAAAATATTGGCAGCAAAACGTGCCGGTTTAAAAGAGATAATTCTTTGCTGGCAAAATGAAAAAGATATACAGGAAATTGATTCCGCTTTTATAAAAGGCTTAAAATTTCATTATGTAAAAACCATGCAACAGGTAATCGATCTGGCACTGGTTTAATCTTTCACAAATCATTAATAAACTATTTGTGATTAGCAGATGTTATTATAACAATCAACGAAAAATTTCATGTTGGTTGTTTTAAGGGTTATAATTCCTCCATATCCATGGAGGAATTTTTTTTCTATTTATTAATGAACTAATTCTTTTTCGTCTTTAAAAGCAACGCGCGGTTTCAGTCCAAGTAAATCAAACATTTTATTATCTTCTTCAAAAGATGGGTTTGGCGTTGTTAATAATTTTTCTCCTGCAAAAATTGAATTTGCGCCAGCCATAAAACACATTGCTTGTTCAGATACACTCATTTCAGTTCTTCCGGCACTCAAACGCACCATTGTTGCAGGCATTAATAAACGCGCAGTGGCAATCATTCTAACCATATCCCAAATATCCACTTTCGGATTATTTTCAAGCGGCGTTCCTTTTATTCTAACCAATGCATTAATAGGCACGCTGTCGGGATGTTCCGGCAATGTTGCGAGTGTGTGCAGCATTTTAATCCTGTCATCATGTGTTTCACCCAAACCAATTATTCCGCCGCAGCAAACAGTTACACCAGCTTTGCGCACATTATCCAATGTTTGCAAACGGTCATCATATGTTCTTGTGGTGATTACTTCATTATAATATTCAGACGATGTATCTAAATTATGATTGTACGCATATAAACCCGCATCAGCCAATTTTTTTGCCTGCGTTTCTGTAAGCATCCCTAAAGTACAGCAAACTTCCATGCCGAGTTTATTAACCTCTTTCACCATTTCAATCACGCGATCAAAATCTCTGTTATCGCGAACTTCTCTCCAGGCCGCGCCCATGCAAAAACGCGTAGAACCCGCGTCCCTGGCCTTTTTTGCGTAATCAATAACTTCACCAGTTTGCATTAATGCTTTTACATTTACATCCGTATTATAACGCGCAGCCTGCGGGCAATACGCACAATCTTCAGAACATCCACCCGTTTTAATCGACAATAAAGTACACACCTGCACTTCCGCAGTATCATTATATTGGCGGTGAACCGTCGCCGCATTATAAATCAATTCAAGCAAAGGCGTATTATATAAATCATGCACTTCTTCAATGGTCCAGTTGTTTCTTATCATATAAAATCAGTTAAATTATTAATGTTGCATTGGCTTTTTATCAAATAAAAGTATGGTTGAATCTTTTAATAAAGGTAAATTTTGTTTAAACATTTTATTAAAGATAACGCGGAATTGATTTACGTTAGTTATACTATCATATAACTGGCTGTAATCTTTATCAGGAAAATATATTGCATTTTGATTTTGAAAAGTATAAACAT
>JABDAZ010000043.1 GCA_013288945.1 Bacteroidota bacterium
TGCTGCAGGGGGCGGGGGTGCGGGTGGCACAATTATAATTGTTGTTACTCAAAATGTGGGTACAGGAATGGGATCTATAGCCGCGTCTGCGGTTGGCGGAGCAGGGGGTAACATGTTGACTTATTTTAATCACGGCCCTGGCGGTGGCGGCGGTGGTGGAATAATATATACCAATGTAACTCTTGGATCTACTGCTGTAACAGGGGGCATAAATGGAGTGACAAATCACACCGGGTATGCATCTACTTATTCATATTATTCTACGCCGGGGGGCATTGGAACTGTAATAACATTTACTGGTGGATCTAGTTTTGTTAGCACGGGTACGCCCTGTGGTGTACTGCCCATTACTTTACAAGATTTTTATGGCATTTTAAATGAATCGGCTGTTGATTTATATTGGGATATTTTAAACGAAAGCAATTTTAAATATTTTGAAATTGAATACAGCACTGATGGAATAAATTTTTCAAATATTGGGACGCTTGATTATAGTAATGGTAAGACGAACTATAAATTTATTCATCAATCACCGCGGGCTGGCACAAATTTTTACAGGTTAAAAATGGTTGATAGTGATGGGAAATTTGTTTACAGTAATATTTTGCTGATTAATATTAGTAAAACAGAAAATAATAAACTTATTGTTTATCCAAACCCTGCATTGAGTTTTGTTACCTTGCAATACAACGCTGAAAGCAGCCAGCAGCTTAGCTTTGAACTTTTTGATAATAACGGAAGGCGGGTGATAACCAAAATTTTTATGGCACAAAAAGGGCAAAACTATTTTTCAATCCCTGATATAAAATATTTAGCGAAAAGTATTTATATGATTAAGGTTGATAACGGCTCAAAATTATTTACGCAGAAACTGGTTATTAATAAATAAAATAATTTACGGTTTAGAACGCTGAATAAAGAACAAATGTAAAAGGGTGCGACGCCAATGAAGACGAATATGGATTAATTGCTCGGACAAAAAACACTAGTTTATTAAAACCTTAATAAGATTATTTAAATAGAAATAGTTGAAAGTGTTTTTGCCGAGGAAGATTTTTTATCAATGTTTTTTTCGCCAATGTAGTTGGAGAAATATTTATAAAATATGAGAAGAAAAAACTGAAAAAGAATATTCCTTTATTAACATCAAGAATGTTTTCTGAAAATGAAACGAACGTTATTAATAAAAGAAAACTGCAGAAGAAAATATTTTTCTCTTTGATTGCTTTTTTAAAACCGATATATAAAATAAACAGGTACAATAAAACGCCCGCGAGGCCAAATTTAAAAAGCAAACTTAAGTATTCATTATGTGCATTCAGTTGATGAATGTAAGAGTTGTACAAATGATCCTGAAAATATTTTTGTTGTAAAAGATTTCCTTCACTTCCGCTGCCATAACCCATTAATGGATTTTTTTTGATAAGCTCAAACGCTGCGTGCCAGCGGGTTGCACGCGATTCGGATATGTTTTGCCAGCTATTAATATCCAAGGTCAAATCCTGCTCGAACGAATAAACAAACCTGTTTTTGAAAGTGCTTATTCTTATAAAAGATACAATTGCCAGCAACGTAATTGTGCATGAAATAATAATGAATTTTTTTCTTTGGTTTGGTTTTAATAAAAAAAATGGAACTAATATATTAATGATAAAAAATACTGCGAGTAAAACTGATCTTGACGAAAGTTGGATCATGCCGACAAGTAAAATTCCGCATCCAAAAATGTATAAAAGTTGTTGCGATTTTTTCGTTGCGCGCATTAATAAATATATGAATGCAACTAATGAAATTGCGCAATACATGGAAAAATAGGTTGCATGCAAATCAAGCGGTGCTGAAAAATTTTGGTTGGTAAACGCCGTGCTGAACAATGATGTTAATGATAAATTATTATAGCGTATGGTTAGTAATGCATCTATATAAAAATAAAGTATTACGGCAATGCATGATAGCCCGAAACCTTTTAATAATGGTATTTTATATTTATTAAAATCAATAGCAGTTACGCAAAATATAAAGGGAAATAAAATCAATGCAAGTTGTTTTTCCCAATCTTTAAAAGCCTGGTTTTTATCTGATGAATAAATGGTGCAAATTATATTTAGTGCAAATAAAAATGCAGGTAAAATTTTTATTAAATGGATTGAAAATAATTTTTGTTTTGGATGCATTAATGAATGCATTAAAAGGCTTACCAATATTAGTTCGCTATAAAACATGTCGAATGGTAATGCGCACAAAAAAGCCAGCATGTGGAAGTAGCTGATTTTATTCGCTGGAATATCTTTTATGCAAAATATTTCTTTCATTAATGTGTGTGTATAAACATTGCATCATAAACCGTTCATATTGCAATGTAATTTTCTGCCAGTTATAGGTTTGTTGTATTTTTTTAAAGTTGTTATTAATCATATCCTCTGCGCAATTTTCGATGCCTTGCTGATCAACAAAACATTTTATCTGGAAGCCTGACGTAAAATAAAAAGCATTATTTTCCAACACAAGTTTATTAAAAACATTATCATGCGCAACTATCAAAGCTTTGCTGGCCATGGCTTCCAGCAGAGATGGATTTGTGCCGCCAGTGCTGTGGCCATGAAAATACAAGTGTGAGAATTTTCTTAGCGTATGTAATTTTTGTAAATCATAAACAGGCCCTGCAAAACAAATCCGTTTATCATAACTGAATTTTTTTACCAGATAACTGCCGAATTTATTAATCGTATTTCCGACAACAATAAATTTTTTATTTGTTTTACTTATCGAGAAACCTTCCAGGATTGTTTCAATATTATTCTCAGGTTCCATCCTTGCGATGAGTAAAAAATACTCTTTTTTTGAAGTGTTATATTCTTTTAAAATTTCTTCGTTTTCATTGGTAAATATTTCTGCACCGTAAGCAATGTATTCACTTGGAAGCTTATATTTATTTTGAAAATAAGTATGCATCGCGGGCGAATCAGTTACAAAGTAATTGCTGTTTTGCACGGCCAGTTTCTCTGCATATTGCAAAAATTTCTTTGTAAGTTTTGAATATTTTGCGCGCTTCCATTCCATACCATCCATATTATAAATTACTGCGCTTTCTGCGGGTAATAATTTATGCCAAACAGAACTGCTTGTGTAACCTAATATTAAAATGATATCAAACTTTCTTTTGCGCGCATCGAGTATGCAATTGAGATCATAAATAAATTGTCCGCAGGTGCCTGAAATATATTCCGGATCGAAACAGTGTATAATATTTACATCGTTCCATTTTTTTTCTTTGTAAATATGATTGTGCGAGTTGTATACAAAAACATCATTGCCTTTTTCTGCCAACCTGCAAGATAGTTGCTCAGCAAGCCTTTCAAAGCCTCCATATTGATTTGGTATTCCACGCGTTCCTAATATTGCAATGCGCATACTCATTAATGTGCTAATATTTTATGATAAGCTTTTGCAGTAATTGTTGCTGCATTCAACCATGTATAACTTGATAATATCTTTTCGCGCAAAACTTTTGGCGATGCTGCTTTTGCTGCACGTTCAACTGCATTAAAAATTGAAGCAGGTGAATTTGGATCGCAATAAAATGCGTGGCATTCATAATATTCTCGCGTATATCCTTTGTCGGTTATAACAATATTGCAACCCATCGATGCAGCTTCTAACGACGAAAGCCCACATGTTTCGAACCAGCTAGGCAGCACATGTACTGAAGCAAGCTGATAAAATTCGATCAATTCTTCCTGTGTAATGTGATTAATAAAAACTACATTTTCCGCTGCTGTTTCTCGGCATTCGTTATAATATGAAAGTTGGTTTGGCGCTGGCGATCCTATAATTAATAACTTATAATCAGAATTATTTAATGCTTTAATAAGATTGATTTGATTTTTTATTCCTTCAATTCTTGCAACGCATAAAACGAGTTGCGCATCTTTTTTTAAAGAAGTGTTTAATTTAAATAAAGAAGGGTTAATGCCATTATAAACTGTAATAAAATCTGCAGAAGAATTGTAATGCAATTTCAATTTTTCATTTTCCATTTGTGAATTTGGAAACAATATCGAAGCATTATCAAGTATTTTTTTAATTGATTTACTTTGGCCTTTCCAGATATATGAGTGCGACATTAATTTGTCATTGCCTCTCAAGAGCCGGCCAATTGTTTTTATATATTCAATATTATCTCGTGAAAATAAACGCAGAACAATCCCCGCAAATCCTTTCCTGTACTGCTTATCGTATTCACTATAATCTATTAGGATAGTCGATACAGCAAATGGCTTTTTTGTTTTTTTTAAATGATATAAAATATCTGCAGGCCTTGTGATGTTAAAGAAATGCAACAGATCATATTTTTCATAATCAATTTTTTCATTGGTTAATCTTACATCGGTATCAACGCCAAGCTGGTTCAGGTGGTTTGCCATTTCTGTTATTTGCATGCTGTCGCCGCCTTTTACACTATATAATGTTGACCTTGTAATAAAAATTATTTTCATCCTGAACAGGCTTATTAATAGAATTTTTCTATAAAATGTTATTCGTGTTGTTTGTTTTTCTATTCGCGAAAACAAATTGTTTACCCAACATCCAAATCGCTTTTATGTGTTCAACAATTGTTTTTTTTATAATGCGCACATCAATAAAAAAACTGGCATTGCGCACATAAAAAGCATCATACTGATATCTTAAAAAAATAGTTTCAAAATTTTCCGCAGGCCCGTGAAGCCCTTTAACCTGCGCCAGGCCTGTAATACCGGGCTTTATAAAATTTCTCTGGTTATATTCGGGTATCACAGATGCAAACTTTTTACAATCTGCAACCATATGCGGCCGTGGGCCAATTAAACTCATTGATCCAAATAAAACATTGATGAATTGAGGAAACTCATCTATGTTGGAGTTGCGTAAAAATTTTCCAACTCTTGTGATGCGTAAATCATTTTCAGTTGCAGCAACATCATCCGCATGATCATTAATAATCATTGTGCGGAATTTATAGCAGGTAAATAAAACCCCGTTTTTACCAACTCTTTTTTGAAGAAAAAATATTGAGCCGTTAGAATCTATTTTTATTAATAACGCAACGATTGGCAAAAGCCAGCTTAATATAAAAACGATGAAAGATGTAGAAATCATGATATCCGCAAAGCGTTTAAAAAGAAAGTATATCTTTTTATCGCTCACACAACTTTTCAGTAATTTTTTTTCTTCAGTAAAATCTGTCAGCGTAAATGTGTGAGGCAAATATTTTGTTTCGATATTCATCCGTTAATCCAGAGGCTTTTAATTTTCTTAGTGATCGCTTATTAAAATCTATGATTTACACCTGTTTAATAAAACGGTTTCTAAATATCAGCGGTTGCCTTAGAAAATTTTTCTCTTTGTTTTTTACAAGTTTATTTTCTTTATAATTAACTCAGTTTAAAGCATTCTATTTTTTGGCAGCTGGCAACCTTTCCATACGCAAAGGCGTTTTTTATTATTAATGAAAGCATATAAGCCTTTACTGGCTTCATTCTAAATTATAATCGTTTAGCACACCATTTACTTTGAAAATATTGACAGAAAATAAAACATCTTTAAAACATAGGCAAAGCATATTAAAAGTGCTTGCGTATTTTGATTTGTTTAATTATCCTGTTTCAAAAAGTGAAATCATTTTTTTTCTTGATCAAAAAAATATTTCTGTTAATGAGATTACAGATGTAATCAATGAACTAATCGAACGTAAATGCATTTTCCGGCATGGTGAATTTTATTCTATCCAAAACAATTTTCAGGTTGCTGAAAGAAGGATTGCCGGAAATATTAATGCGGAGAAATTGTTGCCTGTTGGAAAAAAAGTTTCAAAGTTTCTTTACCAATTTCCATTTGCAAGAGGCATTGGAATTTCTGGTTCTTTATCAAAAAATTTCGCGCTGGAAAATGACGATATAGATTATTTTATAATTACAAAAGCAAACCGGTTGTGGATTTCCAGGACATTAATGCATTTGCTGAAGAAATTTAGTTTTATAAGTAACAAACAACATTTGTATTGCATGAATTATTTTATAGATGAACATGCAATGGAAATTGAAGAGCGAAATGTTTTTACTGCGATGGAACTAATAACGCTGTTGCCAGTTTGCGGAAACGGAACAATGGATAAATTTTTTCAATCAAATAATTGGGTTGGTACATATTATCCGAATTATAAATTGCGCACACAAAATATAAAAACATTTGCGCACGATTATTTTTTGAAACGCACCACAGAATTTTTGTTGAATAATAAATTCGGGGATTGGCTGGATAATTACCTGATGAAAATAACGACGAAAAGATGGCAAAAAAAAGAACAACAACAAATATTAAATTCGAAAGGGAACAGGATGGGATTGAGCACCAGCAAGCATTTCGCGAAACCAAACCCTGTATTTTTTCAGCAAAAAATAGTTATGCGTTATATTAATAAATTAAATGAACATGCAGAAAAATGGAATAAAGAATTTGACTAATGCTAACTTTTTTTTCGTAGAGAAATAATATAATAATCCCCGATATATTTCCACGGCCAGCTTTTTTTCAACTTACCTTCTTTTGTTTTTAAATAAGAAAAAGCGCGCGGATATTTTTTCGCAAAATTTTCAATGTATGATGGCGGGACAATTGTACATAAACCTTCAACACTCAACAAATCAAATGAATTTTTCAATTCATTAATAATATATGACGGGTTATAATACCAACATGTAAATAATTTTCCTTCAACGCGTGATGCAACACCATATTTGCTAAACAACCTTCTGAATGCTGTTTTAAATTTCCCTTTAAACAATAATAAAAATTCCCACAAACAAAATGATGGAAGTATTACTAACGTAACTACGCCATTTGGTTTTAATAATTCATCAAATGAATGCAATACTTTTTTTAAATCACAAGTACAATTTAATCCTGCAAAATTTGAAAATATTAAATCGTAAGTCGTTTTATTTTTTAGGTTTTTTAAATCTGTAAATGAACACAACTCTGTGCTGACGAGGCTTTCGAGATTATTTTCGTTTATCTTTTTTATTAATACATGTTGCATGCCAGCAGAAATATCTGTTGCATGAACGTGATGGCCTTTTTGTGCAAACCAGATTGCATCTTCGCCGGTGCCGCTGTTTAGTTCGAGTATGTTACTATTTGGAGATAGATATTCATTTACATGATCTCTAATGCGCTGCCTTTTATATTTTATAATCTCGTTTTCTGAAAACAAGGAATCAAATATTGTTGATTGCTTGCTGAAAGCTGCCGCGGCATTTTGTTCATTAATATTTGCAGCAGTTGGATTCATTAATCTTGTGTTTGTAATTGTTTTAATTTTTGTTTTGCAAGAAAAGCAGAAGGGATATAATAAACCGCTGAAACTATTTTTTTTAAAGTATGTATCGTTAATGAAGAAGGTTTGGCTAACAATTTTTTTAAGTTATCAAAGGCAAGATGTTTACGATAATCTTTATGTACGAAGCGATGCAATTGTTTGTAAAACGAAGCTGGATAAGTGTTTTGGAACATTAATGCGAGTTCATCAGAGTCTGCCCAATTCGATTTTTCTTTTAATTGTTCTTTTACTTTCTCAAAAAAAACAGTTCCTGGTAATGGGTAAGACACTGAGATGCCGATGCTGTGCGGTAGTAACTCATTAATCATACTTACTGTTTTTTCAATATCGTTTTTTGTTTCGCCGGGATAACCGAATTGTATAAAAAATGAAGGTTTGATGTTATATTTCTTAAGCAATTTTGTTGCAGCAAATATTTGTTGAACGGTTGTGCCTTTGTCCATGGCATCCAATATTTTTTGCGAGCCACTTTCTGCGCCCATCCAAATATTATCGCAGCCTGCGCGCGCGAGATCTTTAATATTATCTTCCTGCAATAATAAATCTGCGCGCGCCTGAATTTTAAATTTAAAATGCAGTTTTTCTTTTTCAATTAAGTCTGCAAATTCATTTATCCATCCAGGTTTCAATCCAAAAATATCATCGCAAAACCAAATGTGATCAAATTGAAATTTGTCTTTCAGTAATTTTAGTTCAGCCACTACATTGCTTGCTGAACGTGAGTTGTAGCGATTTCCGTAAATTGGTTTTGCGCACCAATTGCATTTAAAAGGGCAGCCTCTTGTTGTTCCCATATTCATTGAAAAATACCCGGAACTTCTCAACCACATTTTTTTATAAGGCTCCATATCAATAATATCCCACGCAGGAAAAGGCAAGTCGTCTAAATTTTTTATTACATTTCTTTTTGCTGTTTTAATAATGCCTTCATCTTTTTTAAATGCCAAACCTTCTATTAATGAAAAATTTTTTTCTTTTTTATTAATAGCTTTTATAAGTTCGAGCAATGTATATTCTGCTTCGCCGATTAATACAAAATCTGCGCCTTCATTTAAATATTCTTTAAACTGATCTGTGGAATCGCTGCTGGAAACAATTACAGTGCATCCATATTGCTTTGCAATTTTGCACATATTAAATGCGGCTTCGCGCATATTGGTAAGGCACATTTTTGTGAGGTAATTAAAACCATCATCATAGATCACAAAAAAGTCCGGTTTGTTTTTTTCTATAGATGAAATAATTTCTCGCGGGCCGTGGGCAAACATGGTATCAAACAAAGAAATTTCAAAGCTATTTTCTCTCATTAATGATGCAGCATACAACGTTCCGAGAGGTGCATATGGTTGCGCAGTTTGCCATTGCTTCGGATCGAAACGCAAAAAATAAGAATGAGAAAAAAGGATTCTATTCATTGTTATTAATAAATATTTTATAACGGATTAGCGCCCGGTGGTAAGTTTAAATAACACACGCATTTCACGCAAGTGCTGTCAGTATTCATGTTCAGCGTTTTTCTAAAATTAATTGCATCTTCACTATTCAATATTTCTTCCAAAGAATTTGAATGAATATTTCCTAATGGCTTATGAAAAAAACAAGGACGAACAGTTCCATCTGCTTCAATTACTGTTGATACCCATGGTGCATTGCATTTTTTAAAGGAATATTCATTTAACCCATAAACAGCGGCATAATGCGCATAAATTTTTTGCAATTTTGCAGGTGATTCTGCGATAAAACCTGTTTCAAAAAGTGTTATAAATTCTTCTTTTATTTGTTCAATAATTTCCTGCAACTCCGGTAATTCTTCTTGCATTAATAAAATTTCATGCTGCCTTGATTGATCCCAAACCTGTTGCCTGTTAAACGCGTGGCTGCTAACATCTGCAGGTAAAAAACTGATTTGATTTAGGCCAATAGAAATTGCACTGCGTATAATTGATGGCCATTCGCGAAAATTAAGGCGATGAATTACAGTGCGGCCTGTAATTTTAAAATGCGGATTTATACTGTGAATGTGACGAACGCCTTCTTTTAATAATTGATATGCGCCGCGAACATTTCGTATTTCATCGTGAATAATTTCATTGCCATCAAGCGAAACGATGATATCATTTACATGCGTTAATAATTTTTCCGCATTCTTTTTTAATAACAATCCTGTTGATAATAAAGAAATTTTTATATTTTCTTTTTGTAAAATTTCACACAGCTTAAAAAAGTTTTGGTTCATTAATGCTTCGCCGCCGCTCATTACAACTGTTTGTACATTAAACTTTTTTAATGAAGCAAGCAATCCGCTGATATCCGCTTCAGTAAGCTGTTTCAGGTTTTTATTGTCTTTCCAGATATCGCACATTACACATTTGCAATTGCATGCACTGTGCGGCATTAAAATTACAATGGGTAAAGACGTAATCTTATCTGTTTGCAAAGTGCGGTAGCGCTGAAATGTTTGATATAATGTTTTTGCGAGCATGTTACTTTTTTACAGTAACCCAATAAAATGGATCTGTACTTTTCAAAAATTTATTAACAACAGAATTGGGATTATATAAAATGAAATGATTGAATAATTTTAATTCGCTCACTGCGTGATGAAAATAATAATCACTCATTTCGGGGTAACCGAGTGATGTAAAATATTCAAGCGTTCTTTTTTTTGCAAAAATTATTTCTGATTTTTTATAAAAGTGAGAACCGATAATATGTATTTCACCGCCAGGTGATAAATGCTTTAAACATATGGTTAATATTTTTCGCAATGGCTGGAAATACTGTATGGACGCGGCAAATACGATAATATCAAACTTTAAATTGTTTAATACATTTTCATAAATATCTCCGTAAATAAAATTTAAATGTTTGTCTTCATTGAAAACCCGTGCAGCTTGTTGCAGCTCTGTAAAATTTACATCAAGCCCCGTAACTTCTGATCCTGGAATTGCAGATAACGAATGTGCAAGCCAGCCATTACCACAGCCAACTTCAAGTATGCGCAATCTTTTTTTCTTTGATGATAAATAATTTATTAATCGTGCGCTTGATTTTTTTCTGATAAGCCATTCTTTGTAATGTGTATGTGTGCGCGCAATTTCAGGAAGTTGTTCAACTTCATCATCATTATACAATCTGTTTTCCAAACAACGGATCGATATATATTTTTTTTCAAAAAGATTAGTTGCCGGTTTTGCATTTCCCGGAAACTGAATGTTTGTTAAGATAGACGAATCTGGAAGGTTCATTTTTTACAATTTAAAAACCCTGTATTTCCGGTTGCCGGTATTTCCAGAGCCTGTGTAATAATTTTATTTCATAAGGATGTTTATACATGCTTGCCTTGTAACGCAAGCCTGCAATAGTGTGTAAAATCTTTCTTTTAATACCATTTAAACGTATGTCGGAAATGGTTGGATAATATCCGTTTAATACTGTTTCAAAATTTTTTATCTTATCAACCATTTCTGCTGTAAGCCACGGTGTGAGCGGGTTTTTGCGCAAATCAAACCTATCCCATTGCGGCCCGATCCAGTCTTCCAGTTTTTCAGGAAAGTGAAAACCTGTTGCTAAAACTTTTTTATATAATTCAGATCCTTCTGTTGGCACAGGGCTGTATATATAAATTACAATTTCCGTATCGGGATTAATTTCTTTTATCTCCTTTATAAATTGTATGTCGCCATCAATTTGTTTCATTACTTCTTCCGGCGTTTCTGCAGGCATGCCGAGTACAAAAGAATATTCAGGAATGATATCAAATTTTTTCATGCGTTTTGCAAACGCCCTTATTTGCGCACTTGATTGCGTGCCGCCTTTATCCATTTTTTTTAAGATAGAATCGTTGCCGGTTTCTGCACCAAAAAAAATCATTTTGCAACCAGAGTCGCGCATAATAGAAAGCGAATCGTCTTTGTATTTATCAATCGTATCAATTCTTCCTTCGCCCCACCAAACCATTTTTTCAGGTTTAATCATCTTTGAAAATTCAACCGTTCTTTTTTCTGATACAAAAAAATTATTATCATGAAATTCGATGGAATCCGCGCCCCACTTATCTTTTATAAACTTCACATCTTCATAAACCATCTTTGCAGGCTTCGCTTTCCATCTCGCTTCATAAATAGGAACAACTGCACAAAATGAACAAGTGAACGGGCAACCGATACTGGAATGATATGCAAGCGTGTGTTCGCCGAGATATGTTTTGCCCAAATATTTTTCAAACGGATAAAATTCATCCAGTTTTTTATAAGGCAAAGCAGGCAATGTTTCCTGTTCTATCAAATCTTCTTTTGCATTTTTTATAATGTTGCCATCAATTTTATAAATCAAATTTTTGATCAGTTCATACGGCGTTTCATTTTCAAGCGCTTCAATTAATTTTGGAAAAGCATGATCGCCCGGGCCATTAATAACAAAATCAATATAGCCGGAATTCAATACTACCTTATGTTGTGTAGAAGGAAAATAGCCGCCCCAAATCATTATTGTATTTGGGAATTCATCTTTTATTTTTTTAGAAATTGCAATAGCCTGCGTTAGTTGCGGGCCGGGCATTACGGTAAATCCTAAATATTTATAATCGCCCGTTAATAAATAACTTTCAATTTTTTCATACGGATCTGTTTCCCTGTTTCCATCAACAATAACCCATTCGTAAATGCCTTCGATTGATGCCGCAATGTTTAATATTGAATTTGGCACACGGTATTTCGCAATTGCACTTCGCGGGTTGAATAATAAAACCTTATTCATTTAAGTAGAAAAGATTATTAATTTCAGAAATAATTTATTTTGAAGTAACGACAGCTATTAATACTGCGTTTCTTATACTATAAACGCTTTAATTTTCACAAAGGATGCCTGCGATTAACAGACTAAAACAGTATTTAATTTCTTCTTTTAAAAAAGAAACAGAACCCGCCGAAGCTTACAATAACTGGGCTTTAAATTATGATGATCAGCCTGACAATTTAATGCTGGCACTTGATGAAGAAATGATTAATGAATTGTTTACTGAAATAGATTTTATTAATAAAATTATAGTTGATATCGGCTGCGGAACCGGAAGGCACTGGCAAAAAATAGTTGGCCGCAAACCCTTGCGCCTGCTGGGTTTCGATGTTTCTAAAGGAATGCTGGAAATATTAAAAGATAAATTTCCGAACGCAGAAACGCACTTGCTTTCCGATGATAATTTGAAAGAAATAAATGATAATTTTTGTGACATTATCATATCTACATTAACAGTTGCGCATATAAAAAATATTGCAAAAGCATTAACAGAATGGGCGCGAGTATTGAAGCCCGGCGGCGAAATAATAATCACCGATTTTCATCCTGATTTATTGGCGAAAGGAGCGAAGCGTACTTTTTTGAATAACCATACTTCCGTGGTTATAAAAAATTATATTCATCCCGTTGAGAAAATAAAAGCAATTGCGAGGCAACTCAATTTGCAAGTGGTGCGTTTAAAAGAAAGGAACATTAATGAAGCCATGAAACATTATTATCAAAAGCAAAATGCTATTGTTGTTTATAATAAATTTTACGGTTCGCCTGTTATCTATGCAATTCACTTAATAAAAGCCGATGCTTTTAACTAACCTTGGCATTTTTGGTTTTAATAGTTTGCAGGATATTTTTATTGATGGCAAAAAAATAAAAGCAATTTCTCCTTCTGGCGAAAGAAATAATTTTAAGAAAAATGATATCTCCCTGTCATTTGAAAATGCCATTGCTTTTCCCGGTTTAATCAATTCACACGATCATCTTGATTTTAATTTGTTTCCCCAGCTGGGTAGAAAATATAAAAGTTACCGCGATTGGGGCCCGGACATTAATGCAAATAATAAAAAGGAGATTGATGAAGTATTGCAGATACCAAAAAATTTGCGCGTACAATGGGGCGTGTATAAAAATTTATTGAACGGCATAACAACTGTTGTAAACCATGGCGATAAGTTGATTATAGAAAATGAAATTATTACTGTTTTTCAAAAAACAAATTCATTGCATTCAACCGCATTTGAAAAAAGATGGAAATGGAAATTGAATAATCCGTTTGCTGGTAAATTCCCGTTTGTAATACATGCCGGCGAAGGCACTGATAAAAATGCAAACGAAGAAATTAATAGCATTATAAAATGGAATTTATTTAAAAGAAAAATCATCGCAGTGCATGGCGTTGCAATGGATAAAAAACAATCAAAATCTTTTAAAGCATTAATATGGTGCCCGGTTTCAAATTATTTTTTATTAGATAAAACTGCAGATATTGATCACCTGAAATATGAGACTGGTATTGTGTTTGGCACCGATTCTACATTAACGGCAACGTGGAATTTATGGGAGCATTTGCGCGTGGCAAGACATGAAAATGCAGCGACCGATGAAGAACTAATTAATATGCTTACGACTGTGCCCGCTACAGTTTGGGATTTAAAAAACCAGGGAAGAATTATTGCTGGAAACAATGCAGATATTGTAATTGCGCAATCAAAAAGCAATAAAGATTTTACAGATAATTTTTTTGCATTAAACCCGCAGGATTTATTATTAATAATTCACAACGGTGACATAAAATTTTTTGATGAATCATTATACGATAGCTTATGCGCAAATAATTTTGCTAATAAATTTTCTAAAATAAATATTAATAATAAAGTAAAATATGTTGAGGGAGATTTGCCGGCATTAATCAATGAAATAAAAAAATATCATCCCGGTGCGCAGTTCCCGGTTTCATAAATTGAAAAAAATAATTTCTAATATTTATAATTTGATTCTTCTAAAAAAAATAAATTTTAATAATAAAAAAGCAATTGTAGTAATCTGCATCATTTATTTTTTTTGTATTGGCCTGGTAACTTTTTATTCTTTGAAAAAGCCGGAATATAATTGGGATATGCTTCCTTACATGGCACTTGTTTTAAAAATGGAACATAAAAATATTGATGAAATGCACAGCCTAACTTACGAAAGTGCAAAACAAAATATTCCCGCCGAAGCATATCAAAAGATTATTGATAGCACCAATATTTACCGAAAAAAAATGAAAGACAGCGCTGCTAATTTTTACCAACAACTGCCATTTTATATTATAAAGCCATTGTATGTTTTAACTGTTTTTGCATTTTATAAAATTGGTTTTTCGTTGCCTGCATCAACAATTTTGCCTTCTGTTTTTTCTTATCTTTTTATAGCAATGTTTTCATTATACTGGTTAAAAAATTACCTGAATTTCTTTTTAGCTGCGGTTATAAGTTTACTTGTTATGCTTTCTGCGCCAATGTTAACGGTGGCACGAATGTCAACACCAGACTGCCTTTCAGCCTTTTTATTATTATCAGCTTTTTATTTTATAATTCATAAACCTGTATTTATAATTGCATTTATATTTCTTGCAATATCGGTTTTTGCAAGGCTTGATAATATCATTGCATTTGCAGCAATTATTTTCTTATTCATTTTTTCAAATAAAAAAGAATTTAAATTTTCACTGCCCAGGAATATGATTATACTATTATTACTTGCAACTTGTTATTTCTGTGTTACATCCAGCGTGCAAGGTTTTGGATGGAGCATGTTGTATTATCCATCTTTCGTGCATTATTTAAATTTATTACGTGGCTTTCATGCATCTTTTTCTATTCATGATTATTTAAAAATAATTTATTCAAATGCGGTTACTGGTTTGTATCATGCTCACATCATTGTATTTTTTTTAATGAACGTTTTAATATTTTGTAAGAAAAAAATTGAAGGTTTCAGCCTATTAAATTTTGATCAGTTATTTGCATTAATAATGATGGTCGTTATAGTTATCCGGTTTTTATTGCAACCAGATATTTCGGATCGTTTTTACATTGCATATTATTTGATAACAATTATTTTATTGGTAAGAGCGATTACAAATAATGATGATTTAAATAACCTGCCAAAAATATTCAACCAACAAAAATGAATATTTTATCAAAGCCATGGACGAAAAAATATTTGCCAAAACGCATACTTGCAATGCGGTTTCATGCAGTTGGTGATGTTGTTATTACGCTGCCATATTTGCAACAATTAAAAAATTCATTACCGCCAAACACAGTGCTGGACTTACTTATACGCGAAGAAACAGAATCGATACCGAAAAGTTTAAAGCTCTTTAATAAAGTCTTTTCCATAAAAGGCGGAAGGAATATCAAAAAGCAAATGCTCTATACTTTTTTTCTTTTACCAAAATTATTTTTGCGCAGGTATGATGTAATAATTGATTTGCAGGATAATATTATCAGCCGATCAGTAATGAAATTATTAATGCCAAAAGCATGGTCTTTGTTCGATCGCTTGTCGCCGATCGCTGCCGGAGAGCGGACGCGCGCGACAATTGAAGCGATAGGTTTAGGAAAATGTTTTGCCGATTCATCTTTTCAGTTTGTTAATAAAAATGAAGGTATTGACTTGCTGAAAAAAAATGGTTGGAATAATAAATATGATTTGGTTGTGCTAAATCCTGCAGGTGCTTTTGAAACACGTAACTGGCCAATCGATAATTATGCAACGTTTGAAAAGTTGTGGCTATCTAATTTTCCTGAAACAAAATTTTTGATTTTGGGAACTGATTTTATAAAAGATAAAGCAGATTATTTAACATCACAATTGGGAAACAATTTTATTAATCTTGTAAATAAAACAACGCCCGCGCAAGCGTTTTCAATAATGCAAAACATACAGTTTGTCTTGTCAGAAGATTCGGGATTAATGCACATGGCGTGGGTTTCCGGCGTTCCTACAATTGCTTTATTTGGTTCAACAGAAAGCGAGAAAGCCATGCCCCTTGGCGCTTTCACAGATTTTTTTGATTCATCAGATTTGGTTTGCGGCAATTGTATGCTGGAGAAATGTATTTATGGAGATACACGTTGCCTTTCGAGGATCAATCCGCAAATTGTTTTTGATAAAGCAATTAGTTTATTAAGAAATAATATTATTGTCACTAAATAAATGCATCATTTTTTTTGCGCTATCATCCATCGCATAAAACAAAACTGGTTCGTATTTTATAACTGGATTTAGCAAAATACTCAAAGCAACTTCAATCATTTCGTTTTTATCATTTACGATATGCCAGTTTTTTATTGAAGCATTCATGGGTTTGCAAAAACTAATTACATGTGCGCCGGCATATAAAGCCTCAAGGCAAACTGTACTAAAACCTTCATACGATGATGTGTGTAAAAAAATTTTACTCTTGCTCATCATTTGTAAAATTTCAGGATGTGATTTTTCACCTGTTAGTGTAATATTATTTTGAAGATTCATTTCATTAATAATATTATTTATTTTTTTTTCTTCCGGGCCTTTGCCACACAATACAGCGTGGATGCGGGGAATACGAATTTGAAGTTCCTTTACAACAGTTATAAAAACATCATATTGTTTTAAAGGTATTAATGAACCTGCGCCTAATACGTCAATATTTCTTTCACTATTTGCGAAATTATATAACGAAGGATCAATGCCATTGGGAATTACATAAACAGGTTTTATTTTATAATTTTTATAAAATTCTGCGGCTAAAAAATCAGACATCGCTATGAGATTTTCGCCATTTGGTTTCGTCCATTTTATAAATTTATTTTTTTCGCGCGCGTCCTGCCCCAATATCCAGCTGTAATGTTTCAAACTATTTTTCTTTGCAAAATAATTTGCAACGAAAGCACATTCAGTGCACCAGAAACTGAGCAAGCCGATTACGTTATCTTCTTTATTAATTTTTTTAAGATTTTTCCAAGCGTTAAACCAAACTATTAATCGAGAAAGTTTGCTTTTATTTTTTCCATTCAAGGGGATAATTGTATTTCCATTCCATTGATAAGTAGATGAAATAAATGGATATTGAAATGCGATTATTATAATTTTTATATTGATAAAATTTTTGTTGATGGCTTTTATAAATATTTGTTGTGCGGGCAAACAAGTTGTGTCAGCCTCATTTGCAGCAAAACCCGGCGTTAGGACAATAAGCGTTTTTTCAGGTTGTTTCAAAAATATTTATTTCATTGAGTGAAATAATTTTGTTGCAAAAGTTTAAGCTTTGTTTATTATGCGTAACAAGTATTATCATTTTTCCCGAAGCTGAAAGTTTTTTGAAATGCTGTAATAATGAAATTTCGGATACTTCATCAAGCTCATTAAATGGTTCATCCAATATTATTAAATCAGCATTTTTGTACAAAGCGCGTGCAATTGCAATACGCTGGCGCTGGCCGCCACTAATGTTCTTGCCATTTTCGGTAATAATTTTTTTTAAGTCCGACAATGATTTATTTATCAATTCATCAAGCCCGCAAACTTCTATTATTTCATTTATTTTTTCCGCATCATAATTTGTTTCGCCGAGCGTAATGTTATTAATAATGTTGTCGTGAATTAAAAATGGCTGTTGTTTTACGTACGCAATTCTTTGATGATAGAGATAACGATCTTCAACATTAGTTTCCTGATCATTAATAAAAATTGTTCCGCGTTGCGGATTTAAAAATCCTAATAATAAATTTATAATGGTGGTTTTACCATTTCCAGATAGCCCGCTAATGCCTGTAAAATCGCCACTTTCAATGTGCATATTAAAATCCTGTAAAATTTCCTGCGACTTAATTTTGTAAAAAATATTTTTAAATATTAATGAAGTAATATGTTTTGCATCAAAATTATTTTGTGGTTTAATTTTTATTTTTTGTTGCTGCACTAAATCATCCATTGTAAAATCAAACGTTTTTATTTGCCCGCTGATGTTCGAAATTTTTACAATGCCAGGAATAATTTTATAAGCTGCAGCCATAAACGCACCAAGTGTTACCAACTCCGAAGTATACAAATGAGTTGGAAAAAATTTGCTCAATGCTATTAAAATAAACAATCCTAAAACTGCAAATACTTCAATCAATCGTGATGGAATGGCTTGCGTTGATTGTAGTTCAGACAAATAATTATTAAGGTTGTGTTGTGCATTTGCAAAACGGTTTGTAAAAAAATTATTTCTTTCATAAACATTACTTTCTGCAAACCCTGAGAGTGTTTCCTGTAAATATTGTAAGGTGCTTTCTCCTGCTGTTTTTACATGCTTACGTACGGCTTTTAATCTTCGTTTTGTTATCAAAGCCATTATTAAAATTGCTGGCAATAATATCGCAAACAACAACAAAAATAATTTTGCATTAAATATAAGAATGCCTGTCAGCGCCAATAATATTAATACGGCTTCTGTAATTATTTGTTGGCTTCCTGCTAATATATATTGGCAAAATTCAATTGGCTGCTGGCTTATCTTTCTTATCTGAACTGATGAATCAATGTTTACATAATCTGCATAATTGCCTTCTAAATATTTTAATAAATTTTCTTCAGATATACGGCTGGCAACATTATACACAAATTTATATTGAGTACGTAAAATAAAAAATCCTGCAATATTTTTTATTGCAAACAAAATAAAAAATATAAAAATTAGTGTTACAGAATCTCTATTAAAAAAATAAGAAAAGGAAAATGCATTTTGCGTTGATAAATTTTGCTGCGTATAAAAATTGACAACAAATAATAGCAATGCAAGAAATGCAATGTCTGTAATGCTTATAACAATGTTTGCAGTTATCAGAAAAAATAATTTTTTCTTTTCTGTTTTTGTGAGAATGAATAATATTTTATTAATAATATTTTTCAAATCATTTATTATTAAACGTGCGCTGTATTATGTTGTTTCAACCATTTAATCCATTTTAAAGGAAGGAAGCAACTTACAAATAATGCATAGTTATCAAGTCGCAATGGGTTTATGTAAATCGCTCTTCCTGCGTGCCAGCGTGCCTTTGAGGGCTGGTAGTTGTCCAGCAAAAATTTTTTGCTGCACAATGCATGGTACGAACTTTCTTTTATTCTTCTTATTTCTTGGCTTTTAATAATTGATAATAATTTGTTTCCTTCCTTTTCAGTAATGGTTCCACGTTTAATTATTTCGCGTTTTAATTTTCTGAAATTTCCCCCGCGCCATTTTTCATCTATAGTTACCGATCCTGAATTGAACCTTACTTTTATTAACGCATCTGGCATGTTGCAGCATTTGCCGGCTTTTAAAAGGTTTACCCATAAAAGATAATCTTCAAAATTATGCGCGTATGGTGAGTAACCGCCGGCGTTTACAACATCATCTTTTCTATACATCACGCTTGAATGTATAAAAGGACAATGCTGGTACAAGCGATCCATAATATCATTACACGCATAACTATTGCAATGAAAATCAAAAAGATGATCCCCGTTTTCTTTAATATATTCCGCGTCTGATCCAATAATAATATAGTCAGGGTTTACATCTAAAAAACGAACCTGCCTTTCCAATCTTTTATTCATGCAAATATCATCTGCATCAAATCTTGCAATATAAATGCCGCGTGCAGCATGCAATCCATTATTCAATGCAATTGAAACGCCTTTGCTTTCTTGAGTAATTATCCGGATACGTTTATCTGTAAATTTTTTTATAATTTCTAAAGTGTTATCTGTTGAGCCATCATTAATAATCAACAATTCAAAATCTGTGAAAGTCTGTCCCAGCACAGATTGTATAGCTTCGCTAATATATTTTGCTGCATTAAAAGCGGGCATTAATACAGTAACTTTTGGATTTTGATTATTCATTTAACTTCTTCTTTTAAATGAATAACTGATGAACTTTCATTCATGTCAATCAACATTAATAATTCAAATAGAATTACGATTGACAATTGCTCAAACCAATAGCCCAATAAAAAAACGCCAGACATTATTATTAATAACGGAATAGAATATGATTGTTTTTTTATGCGCCTTAAAAAGAAGGCGATATAAAAAAACAAGAAACTGAATAATCCCAACAAACCATATTCTCCAAGCAATTGATCATATACATTATCCGGTGTATTGATTACAGAATGAAGCCCGGTTTTTTTAATAAAAAAATACAGGTACAATGCGAGATGATTTTCTTTAAAATCTTTATTGATGTATTTATATTTTTGAGGATAGCCGCCGGCAATTTTTAAAGCAGTTGCACGAAATGCAAGTTTGGATGAAAAATTTCCCATGCCATTTCCAGTAATAATTTTTGTGGGATGATTTATAAAAAATGCAATTGATTGTTTCAATGCAATCAATTTCCCTGGTAAATTTTGCGGGTTATTTTTTATTGCAGAAATATAAGATGCTTCGCTTTGCGAATTTGAAAATTCAATTAATTCTTTTTGTTTTTGTGTTGTGTCGCTGCTGCTTTGGTATTCAAATGAGTTAATATCCGGTTTGGGAATTACAGGCCTGTTCCAAAAATTTGAGCCATTTAATAATGATGCAGATGTTTGTTTTTGCGCTGCTAATTTCCTTTTGATACTATCAATATATCCCATTGCAAATTTCATTTGCCGTGCTTGTAAGTTGGTGTCAGCAACGGTTACAGCCGGTTTTCTTCGTGCGGTATCTTCTTTATTAAAAATTCTTTGAACGGTCGTGAGCGAGTACTGGTTATTTTGTGGGGAAACTTTTACCAAAAAAATAATGAGCATAAATAAACAAACAACAACAATGCTTTTTTGATCTTTATTGTTTTGAAAAATGAACATGTAAATAAGCACAATTACCAAAAGTATATTGGTTGAATTGCTGCCGGTTAATAATAAAACGAGCATGCACATTAATGTCATTGCAAAATTTTTCCGCACTAAAAAATATACAATGCCAAACGCATTAATAATTGCATTTGTGGTTGAGGTATCAAAAAAAACGCCTTTGATATAATCGCCTGTGCCAATAAAATATTCTTGAAATAATCCCTGGTATTGATATGGATTTAAGGTTCGGATTTCAATAATAATTGCAAAAAGATTGAAGAAAGAAAAACATGCATTAATAATAAAAAATGCAATGAGTGTGTTGTAAATTATTTGAGGCTGTAAATTTTCAACACTTAATTTAATTTGATGAATTGCCAATATACAAAGCAGCCAAAAAAATAATCCTG
>JABDAZ010000044.1:0-560 GCA_013288945.1 Bacteroidota bacterium
ATGGTTATACTCAATTTTCTTACAAAGAAAAAATAAGTGATTATTTAGCAAGCACAGGCTTTAATGAAATCTTTACAAACTCCATTACAAACAGTGCATATTTTACCAATGAAGAATTGGAGAACACTGTGAAAATGATTAATAACCTGAGCGCAGAATTAAATGTAATGCGCCCGTCATTATTAGAAACCGGTTTGGAATCTATAGCGCATAATATTAACCGCAAAAGCAGTGATTTAAAGTTTTTTGAATTCGGAAAAACATATCATACAAATGGCGTTGGAAAATATATTGAAACAAATCATTTGTGTTTGTATTTAACTGGAAAAATCACAGCAGATTCCTGGAAAGCAAAAAGTGATAATGCAGATGTATATTTTTTAAAAGGAATTTGTGCAGCTATTTTTCAACTCATTGGTTTAAAAATTCCGTCTTTTATTATTAATGAAAATAAAAGATTGGAAACTTCATTATGTGCAACTATTAATGAACAAATTGTTTTAGAAATTGGAATTGTAAAATCGCAAACGCTAAAAGTTTTTGATATTAAACAAACGGTT
>JABDAZ010000044.1:570-21295 GCA_013288945.1 Bacteroidota bacterium
GATTTATTTATGAATGAATCTGTAAAAAATAAAATAGAATTTAAAGAACTTGCCAAGCAACTTCCAGTTCACCGCGATTTGGCAATGGTTGTTAATAAATCATTGCAATATGATTTTATTGAAAAAACGGTGCAAAAAATTAAGCTCGATAAATTGCAGCAAATTGAACTGTTTGATATTTTTGAAAGCGATAAATTAGGCGCTGATAAAAAATCGCTTGCAATCAGTTTTAGTTTTTTGGACAATGAAAAAACACTGACAGATAAAGAAGTTGACGGAATGATGAATAATATTATGAATACTTTAGAAAAAGAATTGAATGCAGAAATAAGAAAATAAATTTTTACGTAAATTTATTAACGATGCCAGAAATTGAACAACATATTGAACGTATTAACAATAAGCTTTTGCACTTGCTGAAACAGCATCAAGTATTGCAAAAAGAAAACGATAAACTAAAACAGGATTTAAAAAAATTACAAACAGAATCGGATTCTAAATCGGTTCAGATAAATCAATTGCAGCAGCAGGCAGAAATTTTAAAACTGTCTAAAAACGAAATGGGTGAAGCTGATAAAAAAATTTTTGAAAAAAGATTAACCGGTTATATTAAAGAAATTGATCGCTGCATCACTTTATTAAACGAATAATCAAACACGTTTTACAATTCGCATTTTCATTTCATCATCTCCGCGCGAAACTTCCAATGTGTAAACGCCGTAAGGCAAATCATTCAATCCAATCCAGTTAAAAATTTGCTGGTCTTTTTCGGCTTCGGTTTCAAGCGCGCTGCAAACACTTCCTTTGTCATCTTTTAATACAGCTTTTACAAGGCATTTTTGAGGGTGATCAACTTCAAATGTTAACCTGTCAATAAAAACAGGTGATTTCATTTTTACGAGCATGATTAGGTTCAGTTTAGGGTTTTGTTTTTAAAAAAGTAGCTATTAATATATTAACAAAAAGAGTTGATGTAAAAAGTTGCCCTACCTTTGAAATGAACCTGCGAAAGACGAATTTGTGAATAACCTGTGTATAAATATAAAATAACAATTCCATTTATGCAAGAATTAATCCCGGTAAATATTATTGTTGGCGACCGCTCTTACAGAATAAAAATTTTACCCGCCGATGAAGAAGCGGTTAGAAAAACTTTAAAAACGATTAATGATAAGATCATAGAATACAAAACCAATTTTTCCGGCAAAGACATGCAGGATTATATTGCGATGGTTTTATTATGGTACGCAACCGAACTCCAGCCTGAAAATAATAAAGCATCATCCGCGGGATTGCTGGAATCATTACTTAAAATGGAACATCAATTGGATAAAGCGTTGTAATGCCTACATTTCCCTAAAATCCTCTGACAAAAATTACTATCTTCGCCAGCTAACACATTTCCATGTACTTAATGTGCGTGGATTATTATTTCATACGATTGTCAACATTTTAAAATCAAATTCCAGATGGACGCGAATATCATATACATTATAATTGGTGTCATTGCTTTAATAGTCGGAATTATAGCGGGCAGGTTTATTTTTGCAAAAAATACAAAAAAACAAGTTGAAGATGCAGAACAACAAGCTCAAAAAATTATAGCAGATTCCCAGATAACAGCAGAAAATTTAAAGAAAGAAAAATTATTAGAAGCGAAAGAAAAATTTGTTCAATTAAAAGCGGACCACGACAAAGAAGTTTTAGAAAAAAACCGCAAGCTCAACGAAGCCGAAAGCAGGGTTAAACAAAAAGAACAAAGCATTACCCAGAAAACGGAAAACCTGGAAAAACAAGGCAAAGAAAATGAAGCGATTAAAGATAACCTTAATCGCCAGTTGGAAGTTGTAAGCCAGAAACGCACAGAGCTGGAAAAACACCAGGAAGAACATATCCGCCGCCTGGAAAAAATTGCAGCATTAA
Source organism: Bacteroidota bacterium (assembly GCA_013288945.1). Classification (GTDB taxonomy): domain Bacteria; phylum Bacteroidota; class Bacteroidia; order Chitinophagales; family Chitinophagaceae; genus Puia. Next base: position 2,494 of record JABDAZ010000044.1, read on the forward strand.
GCGCAGAAGACGCAAAAGCACAATTAATAGAAAGCCTGAAACAGGAAGCACACACACAAGCGCTTGCGCTTCAGCAGGAAATTATTGATGATGCACGTTTAAAGGCAAACAAAGAAGCGCGTAAATTAATCATTCAAAGCATACAAAGAACCGCTGCTGAACAGGCTATTGAAAACTCTATAACGGTTTTTAACCTGGAAAGTGATGAAATAAAAGGCCAGATTATCGGGCGCGAAGGAAGAAACATACGTGCAATAGAAGCCGCAACCGGCGTGGATTTGATCGTTGATGATACACCGGAAGCCATCGTACTTTCTTCGTTTGATCCATTGCGCCGCGAAATTGCGCGCCTTTCTTTACAAAGATTAGTAAGCGATGGCCGCATTCACCCTGCGCGTATAGAAGAAGTAGTTGAAAAAACAAGAAAACAGATTGAAGAACAAATAATGGAAATCGGTGAACGCACAGTTATTGAATTGGGCATTCACGGATTACATAAAGAACTCGTTCGTATTGTTGGTAAAATGCGTTTCCGTTCTTCTTACGGACAAAATTTATTAATGCACAGCCGCGAAGTTGCCAACCTTTGCGCAATCATGGCTGCAGAATTGGGCATGAATGTAAAACTGGCAAAACGCGCCGGATTATTACATGATATTGGCAAAGTGCCTGATGAAGAAACTGAATTGAGCCACGCATTATTAGGCATGAAGCTCGCTGAAAAATATGGTGAAAACCCTGCAGTTGTTAATGCCATCGGCGCCCACCATGATGAGGTGGAAATGCAATATGTAATTGCACCAATCATTCAGGCTTGCGATGCCATTAGCGGAGCAAGGCCAGGCGCACGCCGGGAAATTATGCAGCAATATTTGCAGCGCATTAAAGACCTTGAAACATTGGCAATGAGCTATCCTGGCGTTGAAAAAGCATACGCAATACAAGCCGGAAGGGAATTGCGCGTAATTGTAGAAGCAGATAAAGTAACAGATAACGACAGCGCAAAATTGAGCTTTGAAATTGCACAGAAGATTCAAACAGAAATGACTTATCCTGGGCAAATTAAAGTAACAGTAATCCGTGAAAAGCGCGCGGTTACAGTTGCCCGATAATTATATTTTAAATTATTAATAAAGAAAATCCCGGAATTGGCAGCAATTCCGGGATTTTCTTTTTGCTTATTAGCGAAAGCTTATTACCTTTGCAATCCTTAAATTTAAGATATGCAAGAGGCAATAGCATTTGTACACGAACAATTAACCGGAAATAAACAATACCCGAAATTTAAAGCAGGTGATAATATTTCCGTGAACTATAAAATTATAGAAGGAAATAAAGAACGTATCCAGGGTTTTAAAGGCGACGTTATTAAGCGCCAGGGCGTTGGGCATACAGCTTCATTTACTGTACGTAAAATTTCTGATGGTGTTGGTGTTGAAAGGACTTTTCCTTTGTTCTCACCAAACATTGAATCGATTGAATTAAATAAAGCCGGCCGTGTTCGCCGTGCAAAAATTTATTTTCAACGTGAAAGAAGCGGTAAGAGCGCTCGTATCAAAGAAAAAAGACAGGCTACAGCATAATTGTACCTCAATTTATAAAATCAGCGGAAGTTATAAAGCTTCCGCTTTTTTATTTTATTAATGATTGTGTAAATAAAAAAACCTTCATTAAATCCAAGCACTAAAAACTGGCTTATATAAATCAAAACAATTAACTTTGTACTTATAAACTTATTGCCATGTTATTACTTAGTAAAAATGTTTATTTCCTATCGCTGTTTGCACCGGAGCATTTGATGCTTATTGCATTTGTGGTTTTGTTGTTGTTCGGAGGTAAAAAAATTCCTGAACTAATGCGCGGTATGGGAAAAGGGATTCGTGAGTTTAATGATGCGAAGGACAGTGTAAAAAAAGAAATTGAAAGCGGTATTGCAGAAAAAGAAAAACCTGCAAGCACAACTACTACATCTACAACGCAACCATAATTCATTTTCTTAATTAACTTATTTTCATCCGGTTTTTGTTAGCAAAAACCGAACTGACTGTTGTTTATATTTCACTCAATACAAGGCTACCACGCTGCATTACAAGATGGCAAAACCACTTGTGAAGAAGCAGTTTTATTTTATCTTGAAAAGATAGAAAATACAAAACATTTAAATGCTTTCGTATCAATTTATGCAAAGGAAACACTTGAGTCTGCAAAAATTTTAGATCAAAACAGAAAGTCAGGAAAACAAACAGGAAAGCTCCACGGCGTTGTTATCGGCATTAAAGATGTGATCGCTTATAAAGATCATCCGCTCACCGCTTCTTCGGGCATCTTAAAAAATTTTATTTCCATTTACAACGCAACAGCCGTTGAATATCTTTTGCAGGAAGAAGCCATTATTATTGGCCATCTAAACTGTGATGAATTTGCAATGGGTTCAACCAATGAAAATTCAGTGTATGGAGACGTGCTTAATGCGTTGGATGAAACGCGCGTTCCAGGCGGATCTTCCGGCGGCTCAGCAGTTGCGGTCCAAGCAGGTTTATGCATGGTTAGCCTGGGAAGCGATACCGGCGGCTCTGTACGCCAGCCCGCAGATTTTTGTGGCATTGTAGGTTTCAAACCAACCTATGGCAAGATTTCAAGATATGGCCTGATTGCATACGCTTCTTCATTTGACCAGATTGGCATTTTTGCAAAAAATATTCCTGATGTAAATGTTGTGTTGGACGTTATTTCCGGTAAAGACGATTTTGATAGCACTTATGAATTTTTGCCAGCAAAAAATGCTGAAATTAATTATAATGATTTTAAAGATAAAAAATTTAAGATTGCGTATTTCAAAGATGCATTAAATCATCCCGGCCTCGATCCTGAAATTAATTCAACCTTATCTTCATTTTTAAAAAGACTTGCTGAAGACGGCCATGAAGTTCATCCAATAAATTTTGACTATCTTGATTATATCGTTCCTGCTTATTACGTATTAACAACGGCCGAGTCTTCTTCCAATCTTTCAAGGTTTGACGGAGTTAAGTTTGGCTATCGCAGTGAAAATAAAAATTTAAATTTAACAGATTTTTACTCCGAAAGCCGCTCAAAAGGCTTTGGCAAAGAAGTTAAGCGGCGTATCTTATTGGGTACCTTTGTGTTAAGTGCAGGCTACTTTGATGCATACTTCACAAAAGCCCAACAAATAAGAAAACTACTAATCGATCATACCAACCTGATTTTCAAAGATTTCGATGTTATTTTGCTTCCAACTGCGCCAACAACGGCTTTCAAAATCGGCGAAAAGATTAATGACCCAATTTCGATGTACCTTGCTGATATATATACTGTTTATGCAAATTTAGTGGGCATTCCCGCAATTTCGCTTCCTCTGTTCAATCACTCAAATGGCATGCCTTTTGGTATTCAGGCTATGACAACCCATTTTAATGAGCTATATTTGTTTCAGCTCTCTGAGATACTGATGCAACAATATAAGTCCTCTGAAAATCCTCCTTTGTGAAAAACGCAAATATTTTATAGGTTTTGCTTTAATTATTTAACCCTACCTCTTTAGTCCGTATAAATCCTTTGAAAAATGATACGTCCATTTCTGTGACTTTGTATCATTTAAAAACTTTTAAAATGACTAAAAGACTTTTATTGTTTGGTGTTTTTATTTTATTAATAACACCTTTCACAAATGCAAACACAGGTTCTTCAGCGAATCTTTCATTATCTGTAAAAACAGATACAAGTGGCCTTTCAGGCAAAATAAATCCTGCAGTATCTTCAGAAATTATTAATACGGATAACCATGTACAAAATGGTTTTAATGATTTGTTTCTTGCTTCGTCAACCGACGCAACAAATGGTTCAAGATTAAATCCGCGCGCTGTTGGTTTTGTTCAGGATTATATCGTTAAAAATGATAAAGATCTGGAAAGCATGAAAAGTTGGGGAAGGCCTTATTTCAATATGATTGATGGAATTCTGGCGCAATATGGTTTACCACGCGAGCTTAAATATTTGGCTGTTATTGAATCTCAGCTTAAATCAAATTCTGTTTCCTGGGCTGGTGCCGTTGGCCCTTGGCAATTAATGCCGGTAACTGCCCGCGTTTTAGGTTTGAAAGTTACCCGCAAAAATGATGAAAGAAGAAATTACAGCAAAAGCACGCATGCTGCTGCCAAGTATTTAAAAGATTTATACAAAGAATTCGGCGATTGGTTGCTGGTAATCGCGGCATATAATGGTGGTTCTGGACATATTTATTCCGCAATGCGAAAAAGCGGAAGCCGAAATTTTTGGGATCTTCAATATTATTTGCCTGCAGAATCAAGAAACCATGTAAAAAAATTTATTGGAACGCATTATATCTTTGAAGGGCAAGGCGGAATTACCACATTAACAAAAGATGAAGCCACCGAACAATTATCAGGTTCGTCTATGTATGTTTTTCATAGAAGGATTAATAAAGATGAATCAGATAATTCTAAAACAATATCTGTTTCAGGCAAATATCATTCTTCTGTTATTTCAAAATATATATTAATGGATGTTGCAGATTTCAATCGTTACAATCCCGATTTTGATAAAGTGATGGCAAGCACAAACAACACGTATGAATTAAAATTGCCTGCAGAAAAAATGGAACTTTTTGCAGCAAACAAATACCAGATTTTAAATGAATCGGTTCAATTATTATTAAACGGTTCAGATGAAACTTCTATTCAAAAAACATCGACCTCCATTGCAGCAAAAAAATAAATAGAATTTTATTAATAGATTTCAAAAAAAGTATTGGTTACCCAGCCAATACTTTTTTTATTGCAGAAGCTTTAAGCAAGCATTCTTCAAATTCATTTTTTGCATCACTGTAAAAAGTTATCGCTGAGCCAACCTGGTAAGAAAGATATTTATTAATGCCATTGTATAAAATACTTCTTATAACAACATTAAAATCAAAATCGCCGGAAGGATTAATGTAGCCAACAGCGCCAGAAAATAAACCACGCCGGCTTTTTTCATATTGATCAATTAATTCCATCACTCTTTTTTTTGGCGCTCCAGTCATCGAAGCCATTGGAAAAGTTGCTTTAATAATATCAATGAAATGCACGCCTGGCAACAGTTCCCCGCTAACAGATGATATCATTTGATGAACCTGCGGAAAAGTATAAATACCAAACAATTCATCAACAACAACAGAACCTTCTTTACAAACTTTTGATAAATCATTTCTTACCAAATCAACAACCATTACATTTTCTGAACGATCTTTTTTGCTGTTGTATAAACTGTTTACATTTTTATCATCTTCATTTTTGTTATTAATATTTCTTGGTGATGTTCCTTTAATAGGTTGAGAAATAAGTTTATTTTTTTCTTTACATAAATACCTTTCCGGGCTTGCGCACATTAAATATTTTTCATTAATCCTGTAAAAAGATGCGAATGGCGTTGGTGAAGTTTTGCTTAATTCAATATAAATTTCAAGAGGATTTATTAATGTATTTTCTGAAAAAAATTCCTGGCAAAAATTTATTTCATAACAATCGCCGCGCACAATATGCTTGCGCAAACGGTTAATGGTTTCAATATATTCTGTTTCAGAAAATTTTGATTGAATATGAATTTTATTTTCATCTTTTTTATTTTCAGAAATGTTTGCATTAATAATTTCATCAAAAATAGATTGATGATCATTTTTTAATGAACCGATATTAATGTAACCGTTTTTTAATTCAACAATTATTTCAGGAACAAAAAAAAACAAATCGGAAAATTGAATATTATCTGTGTGAGATGATTCAACTTCTTCAATTTCATTTTTTAAATCATAATTAAAATGGCCGAATAACCAATCCTTATTATTCTGATTATAAAAAATTTTCAAAGCTTCGAAAGCCTTGCCAGCCGCAGCTTCTACAGAATTTATAGAACCTGCGGCAACCAACAATTCATGTTCATGGTGCGCTAATTGATAATTATGATTATCTAAAAAACAAAAAATGCTGAACCGGTTTATCCAGCTCAGCATTTTAAATTTTGTTTGATTAATATCAGTTACCGCAAATGAAATAAATGTCCTGTTCAAATTAATGAAGCATGATTTTTAAGCATTAAAAATCATCGTCTTCTTCTTCAAAACCACCTTCACCAAATAAATCAAGATCTTTAAAATCTTCATCTATACTTAAATCATCTTCCTCCCCGCCTTTTGCAGTTTTCTTTGCAGGCGCGCCTCCGGTAGTTTTCTTAGCTTTTGATTTAGGAACATCAAATTCATCAAAATCAGGATCCCATTCTTCCTCTTCTTCTGCTTTTTCCCAATCATCAGTTTCTTCTACATCATCATCTGCGTCATCGTCATCATCTTCATCTTTTTTTGATTTTGCAGAAGATTTTGCTCCTTTTTTAGGAGCTGCTTTAGGAGTTTCATCAAGGTCTTCATCATCATCATCTTCGTCATCTTCTTTCTTCGTTTTCGGAGATGGTTTACCTGAAGTTGGCTTTGGCGTTTCAGGCGCAGATGCTTTTGAACCTTTTTTCTCCTTATCAGATTTTAGTGCCATATTCTAATAAGATTATATTGTAAATTTTCAGCGAAGTTTTTAATTAGCCAAATTTTTCCCGAACAATTTATTAAGAAATTTAAAAAATATTTTTTTATACATTTTCAACCAGCTGATCGCGGCCCGGCCCATTGGAAATATAAGTAATATTAACCTTTAAATATTTATTAATAAACTCCACATATTCTATCATGCGCTGCGGCAAGTTATTGTAATTTTTTAAAGATGTGGTATCTGTTTTCCATCCCGCAAAAGTTTGCAATTGCGGCTCTATATTAACACGATTCATCTGAAATGGAATCTCATCTGTTGACTCGCCATCAATATTATATGCGGTGCAAACTTTCAATTCTTCAAATGCATCAAGCACATCGGCTTTTGTCATTACAATTTTTGTAACGCCATTAATCATGCATGCAAATTTTAATGCAACTAAATCTATCCAGCCGCAGCGGCGCGGTCGGCCAGTTGTTGCACCAAATTCACTTCCTGTTTTGCGTAATTCCTCTCCTGTTGGATCATTTAATTCTGTAGGAAAAGGCCCGCTTCCAACTCTTGTACAATAGGCTTTGCTTACGCCAATTACGTCGCGTATTTGTTGCGGCGCAACGCCAAGGCCTGTGCAAACGCCCGCCGATATTGTGTTTGATGAAGTAACAAAAGGAAACGTTCCAAAATCAACATCAAGCATACTGCCTTGTGCGCCTTCTGCAAGCACTTTTTTACCTTCACTTATTTTATTATTAATATAATATTCGCCATTAACAATTTTAAACTGGCGCATAAATTCAAGCGCTTCAAAAAACTCTTCTTCCCAATCAGAAATATCTTCATGAAAATTTAATCCATCCAATAATTTCTGATGTTTTAAACGAAGGCGAATGTATTGCGTGGTAAAATTTTTATCCAGCAAATCACCAACGCGTAAACCGTTTCTTCCGGTTTTATCCATGTAAGCGGGGCCAATACCTTTTAAGGTTGAACCGATTTTTTCATTTCCCTTAGAAACTTCAGAAGCCTTATCCAGCGCGCGGTGCGTAGGAATAATAAGATGCGCGCGTTGCGAGATTAATAAATTCTTTTTATAATCAACACCAAAAGATGCAACCGACTCGCATTCTTTTTTAAAAGTTATCGGATCAAGCACTACGCCGTTGCCAATAAGATTGGTTGTTTTGTCATGAAAAATACCTGAAGGAATTTGGTGAAGTACAACTTTTTTATCGTTTACGTAAAGCGTATGACCTGCATTCGGCCCACCCTGAAAGCGTGCAATAATATCGTAGCGCGGAGCAAAAAAATCTACTATTTTTCCTTTGCCTTCATCGCCCCATTGCAAGCCTAAAATTACATCTACCATTAATAAAAATTTGGGTAAAATTGATTATTCAAAGCGGCAAAAATAAGTGAAATGGTATTTGTTGCAAGAAATGTTTTTTCAAGATAATTTAAACATTTTCCATGTCGTACCTGTCAACTGAATGAATGCCTTTTAATTGTTTTACGCGCTGAACCAGTTCTTCCAATTCTTCCACATCATGCACATAAATTTTTATATTTCCTTCAAACAAACCTTCTTTGGCTTCAATAGTAATTGCATTAATATTCAATTTCAATTCGCCGGAAATTAAATTGGTGATTTTATTAACAACGCCAACATCATCCATCCCAACAATTCGTATACCGGTTAAAAAAGAAATTTCTTTGTTCTTCGCCCATTTCGTTTTTACAACACGGTGGCCGTAACTCGCCATTAATTTTGCAGCATTCGGGCAATTCGTTCTGTGTATCGTTAATCCTTTTCCAGTGGTTACAAAACCAAAAACATCATCACCCGGAATTGGCTTGCAACAGTTGGCCAATGTATAAACAATCCTGTCACTGCTTTCTCCAAAAATAATAAGTTCCGCATCTTTGCGCGGCATTGATGTTCCCGGCGTTGCTTCAACCTTGGCTTCCACAGCGGGTTTCAAAGGTTTGGGCGGTTCCAGTTTATCACCAAGAATATTAAATTCTTTCAGTTCCTGCAGGTCAATATTTTTTACCGCAACCTGGTAAAACAAATCAAGCGAAGAATTTAATTTATAATACGAAGTAAGGATGTCGATATTATAATTGTTATACGCTGCACCAAAATTTTCGATCTTGCGCTGCACAATATATTTTCCTTCATCAGCAATTTTTCTTTTTTCTTCTTTCAGCGCATCTTTGATTCTGCTTTTTGCTTTTGCAGTTACAACAAATTTTAACCAGTCTTCATTTGGTTTTTGTTTGTTGGAAGTAATGATTTCAATCTGATCACCACTTCTTAATTTATGGCTGATGGAAACCAGTTTATGATTTACTTTGGCGCCGATACATTGCACGCCAATGGCGCTGTGAATAGAGAAAGCAAAATCAAGCGCAGTCGATCCGACAGGCAACATTTTTACATCGCCTTTTGGCGTGTATACATAAATTTCTTCTGCAAGAAAACTGGTTTTAAAATCCTGTAAAAAATCTATCGAATCATTATCCTGCGTATTCAACACTTCACGGATTTGCTGAAACCATTTATCGAAGCGGCTTTCGTCGGTTGTGCCTTCTTTATATTTCCAATGCGCGGCCAAACCTTTTTCCGCAATTTCATTCATTCGTTTTGATCGTATTTGCACTTCCACCCATTTTCCCTGCGGGCCCATTACGGTTGTATGCAGCGCTTCATATCCATTTGATTTTGGATTGCTCAACCAATCGCGCAAACGTTCGGGCGATGGCGCGTATTCGTCTGTAATCATGGAATAAACTTTCCAGCATTCTTCTTTTTCTTTTTCAGGAACAGAATTTAATATAACACGGATTGCAAAGAGATCATACACTTCATCAAATGCCACTGCTTTTTTGCGCATTTTTTCCCAGATGGAATGAATGCTTTTTGGCCGTCCATAAATATCAAAATCAAAGCCGCCTTTTTCTAATTTTTCTTTTAATGGCTTGATGAATTCATTAATATACCTTGAGCGTTCCCTTTTTGTTTCTGATAATTTTTGTGCAATTTCTTTATATTGATCCGGCTCCAAATATTTCATTGACAAATCTTCCAGTTCTGTTTTTATATTATACAAACCCATGCGATGAGCAAGCGGCGCATAAACATAAACGGTTTCGGAAGCTATCTTCAACTGCTTTTCACGCTTCATGCTATCGAGGGTGCGCATGTTGTGCAAACGATCTGCAAGTTTTATTAATATAACCCGCGGATCATCAGTAAGCGTTAATAAAATCTTTTTAAAATTTTCTGATTGTTGAGAAGCATTTACATCAACAACGGTTGAAATTTTTGTAAGCCCGTCAACAATGCGCGCTATCTCTGCGCCAAATGCGCGTTCAACATCTTCAAGTGTTATATCAGTATCTTCAACCGTATCGTGCATTAATGCACAAATAGTTGAGCGCACGCCGAGGCCAATTTCTTCCACACAAATCCGTGCAACGGCCAGCGGATGTAAAATATATGGTTCGCCGCTTTTGCGCCGCATGGTTTGGTGCGCTTCGGCAGACATTTCGAATGCTATTCTTATTAAATCTTTGTCGTTTGCTTTTAATTTTCCTTTCAGCGAACGCAGCAACGACCGGTATTCGCGAAGGATTAATTTTTTTTCCTGCTCCTGCGTAAGATTATATTGTGGTATGGCTTCAACGGTTTCCATAGCCAACGAATTTACACAATACTATCCGTAATTTATTCGTGCGCAAATGCTATCTCTATAAAAATTTCGGAGTTTATTTTTCAGATTAATAAAATAGTTTCATTAACCATTCGGCTTTTCTTTTAAAAACCTTAATTTCGCAGCCCTTATGCGGGCGTGGCGAAATTGGCAGACGCACCAGACTTAGGATCTGGCGCCGCAAGGCATGTAGGTTCGACCCCTATCGCCCGCACTTTTTTGATAACTTAAATTTTTTTTAAAAGGCTGCAAATTGCAGCCTTTATTTTTTAGTACAACTATTTTGTTCGATAATAATTTCCTCATTAATGTTATTAATCATTCGCAAAAATATTCATCATAAATACTTTCGCATTTATTAATAAAAAATGGTTTTGTGTACATTAATAAAGAAGAAATAAAAACGAATTATCTTTTATCGAGCCCGGCTCCATTTTTTGTGTTGTCGTCAATTTTTTCTGGATGATTTTCATCAAATGGTTCTTCGGTTTCTTTTTCATAAATATCATCTTTGCTATCGTAAACCGGCAAAGGAAATTTTTTATCTTCTTCGTTTTTGATTTTATCCTTTTTCTTTTCCATACAATCTTTTTTAGTTGTTCTTAAAATTTCATGCCACCAAATTGTTGCAATAAAAAGATTGTAAAAAAAACAAAATTGAAATTATTAACAGGAAATTTTTATAGCAAAATTTCAAGTTTATAGCCGCATGCATTAATTAATGCTGTAATTTTTTCAACAGAAATATTTTCACCTTCGGCTCTTAATATATTATCGCAATCGCTCAAATCGAAATTGAATTTGCTGCAGGGAAAATGAAGTTTTAGTTTTTCTGTTAATGTTGCTGCAACTATTTCATCACAAACATTTGTTTTAAAAACTTCAACAACAATTTTTGATTGATTATTTATTGGTTTAATCATCCCCTTTTATTTTATGATAACAGATATACGAAACCAATAAAATTGCAAAAAATACAAGTGGCGCAAACGAACCGCCTTTTGCGCCATCAACAGCAACCAGGCCAATTGTTGCAGAAAGAAAATCGATGCCCAGGCCAACGTAAGCCCATTCTTTAATACGTTTTGGCGTAAACGGAAGTATTAATAAAACAGCGCCAATAAATTTTCCGATACCAAGTTCTATATGAAACCAATATGGAAGGCCAAGATGTTGAATGCCGTCAATGGCCATTTTTGTATTTAAAAAAAATATTCCCGGAATTATAAAAAGTGCAATAATTGATGTGGAAATCCAGTAAAGAATTTTGGCAGTTTTTAATGTCATAAGTTTTTGTTTTGGTTGATATAAAAATTATTAAATAGCTCATTAATAAACCGGACGTACAAGAGTGCGACGCAACGATGATGCCATGAAATACAAATGCCGGTTAACAAATATTAAACAGAAAAAATAAACATGCAAAGTAAAAAATAGATAATAAATATAAATGATTAGTCCGTTTTCAGCTTCACCATACACAACATTTCATCATCATTTTTATACCATTCTATTGCAGGCTTTGTTTTATCTGCTTTATCATTCTTCATTATTTCCTGAAAAACGGTATTGATTGAATTTGTTTTTTGCGGCCAATTTTTTACAGTTACGCAAATGTATTTGCCTTTTTCAATGGTCAATTTTTCGCAATTGAATTTCTCAGCTTCGCCATTATATTTTTCAATTGCTGCGGCATAATAAATCATTTTTCCGTTTTTATCCATATAACTTATTCCGTAATAATCGCGGTCAAATTTTCCGGAAATCATTTTTATTAATGCATCAAAAGCTTCACCAATTCCCTGCGGAAAATTTTTTACAACCTTTCCAAAAACTATCATATTTTTTTCGATGATGTAAGTTTCCATAAAAAATTATTAATGATTTTTTTCATAATTAAGTAACCAGTGGTTACCAAATTTATCTGTAAGCCCGCCAAATGTTGCCCCCCAAAAAGTATTTTCGAGGGGGTGGTTTTTCTTGCCCCCTTCTGAGAGTTTTTGATAATACATTTTTATTTCTTCTTCGCTGTTGCAGTTTAATGATAATGAAATTGCGTTGCCTTTTATAAGCGCTGGAGCTGGCGCCATATCTGAAGCGAGCAATAATAAATCATCTTTTTTTAACGTTGCGTGTAAAATACATTTCTTCATTTTTGCAGGTAGTTTAGCTGCAAGCGGAGATGCGCCAATGGTTTGAAAAAATAATTCTCCCCCAAAACATTCTTTATAAAACATCATCGCTTCCCTGCAATTTCCGCTAAATGTGAGGTAAGAATTTATTTGCGCCATAATTTAATTTATTAATAAATGATTAATGCGTTTCTGCATATTTTTTAAAGTTGTTCATAATACTTTGCCAGCCGCCTTGTTGCAATTCGATGCTGTTGGTTTCTTCTGCTTCAAATGTTTCGGTAATTTTTGTTGAGTTGCCTTCAGGTGTAAAAATTATTTTTACTTTTCGTCCGTCGCCAAGTGTATAAGCAATTAATTGATTGGTTTTAATTTCATCATAAATGCCCCAAAAATCAAAACCAAAACTTCCGTCTTTCGCTTCCATTCTTGCGTTAAGTTTTCCGCCAACCTGCAAATCATTTTGTGCAGAAGTAGTGTGCCAGTCGTCGGATGCAGCGTTCCATTTTACAATATGCTCTGCGCCGTTCCAAAGCGTCCATACTTTTTCAACAGGAGCATTAACGGTAGTTTCAACCGTAATTAAAGGCTTGTTTGTTTTTTCCATTTTAATAATTTTTGTTTTATTAATAATGATATAAATATTAATACTTCAAAGATGCAAAAAGTAAATAAAATATACGCAGTGCAAAAAAGACAATTAAAGGGTGTTTTGCGACTGATTAATATTTACCTTAGTTCCATGAAAAATATATGCATTTTGGTTCCGGAAAATTCGGTGATGCAAGCCGTTGCAGATCCGCAATATCTTTTTACAACTGTAAACAATGTGCTTATTTCATCTGGTAAAAAACCTTTTTTTAATGTGCAGCTTGTTGGCGCAAAAAAAGAAGTAAAAATAAATGATGGCCAATTTTCAATACGCACCGACAAACTTTTAAAAGACATAATAAAAACAGATTTGATTTTTATTCCCGCATTGTTTGGCGACATGCAAACTGCTATTTCAAAAAACAAAGTATTATTGCCCTGGATTATTGAGCAATATAAAAAAGGCGCGGAAATAGCATCACTTTGTGTTGGTGCATTTTTGCTTGCTTCTACGGGTTTATTAAATGGAAAAAAATGTTCTACACATTGGGGTTTTCAAAATGAATTTCGACAAATGTTTCCTGATGTGGAAGTTGTTGACGGAAGTATTATTACAGAAGAAGATCGTTTGTATTCCAGCGGCGGCGCCAATTCTTACTGGAGCTTGCTTTTACATATTGTTGAAAAATATACAGACCGCGAAACTGCCATTCTTGTTTCAAAATATTTTGCGGTAGATATCGACAGAGATAGCCAGGCTGCTTTTGCAATTTTTACCGGCCAAAAAAATCATGCAGATAATGATATTAAAAAAGCACAATTATTTATTGAAACAAATATTGCAGAAAAAATTTCTGTAGATGAACTGGCCGATATGACTGCTATCGGCAGACGAAGTTTTGAACGCCGTTTTAAAATGGCAACCAACAATTCTGTGCAACAATACATTCACCGCGTAAAAATGGAAGGTGCAAAAAGAAGTTTTGAAAACAGCCGGAAAAATATAAATGAAGTGATGTTTGATGTGGGATATACCGACACAAAATCCTTTCGCACCATGTTTAAAAAAATAACCGGATTAACACCCGTTGAATACCGGAATAAATATAATAAACAGAGTGTTGCGGGGTAAAACATGCAATTACATGATATCACAATTTTGAAAAAATGAAGTTTATTAATGTATTATTATAAGCAATCGAATTAATTTAAATCAATAAATATTTTAATTGTTTAAACTTTTTCAATTTTAAATAGTCGTTCGTTTTTAAACTCTATATTTGCTGCATTAACATAAGAAAAATTTTCTTATGTTTCGGCGACTAATTTCCTATTGAATTAACTCCCTGCATTTTTAGCCGTATTATATTTACCTCTTCCATTTAAAGAATTTAATTCTTGCAGATATCCTGTTTTGCAGTAAGAATACTGCAGGGCTTGTTTTTTTTACTTCTAAGCTAACTGAAAAAATGAAAAAATTTTTACCTTTTTCAAAAATTATTATTATTGTTTTTGTATTAAGCACCGGATTTGTTTTTACGAACAAAAGTTATGGACAGGTTCCGATTTTAAATTACCCGATGGAGAGCCCGTCAAGTCGGACTACGCTACAGTTGACTCCGGATTTTGATGTCAATAATTCTCCATTAACACAAACTACATTAACAAGAGTTGGTAACACAACTACCATATCAAATATTGCCGGAGCGGGTTTACAAACACTTACTTCACCCGCGCATGGCAATGGAGGTGCTGCAGTAGGGCTTGCGCTTACTTCCATTAATTGGCCAACAGTTACAACTGATCCCAAAACGGCAGCTACTGATTATTATCAATTTTCTTCAAGCACCGCAGGCTTCGCGGGAATTACTTTACAATTTGATACAAGAGGAAGCAATTCAAATGCGCCGAAAATAGGCGTAATATATAATGCAGGTTCAGGATGGATTTATCTTATGTCACAATCTGTGAGTTTATCTACAAGTTGGCAAACTATTAGCGTTGCTTTGCCAGCGGATGCTAATAATGTTTCTTCGGTTGCTGTAAGAATTTATGGTTATGGTGCTGGTGGTAGTGGAGCAGGATTTTTGCTCGACAACTTGCAATTGCTGGCAAACGTCGATATAGGCACAAATACTTTACCTGATTTTGGGGCTATTTATACAGATATGAATTCCGGCTCAACCGGAGGTATCTATTCTTATCCAAATTTTACTGTCGGCAGTGGAACCTCTACGGGCGTTGTAACAATGGGCAGCAATATGGCATTGACAACTGCAATGGTAGTATCAAGTGGCACTTTTAATTTTGGCACTAGTGCTTCGCCAAAATACCTGTCTGGAGCAGCAATTTTTTCTGTTAATAGCGGTGCTACATTGGGTATAACGGATGCCGGCGGCATCACCTTATCGGCTGCAACGGGAAATATTCAATCGACCGGCACAAGGACTTTTGCAGGCTCAGCAAATTATATTTATGCTGGCTCATTAGCGCAGGTTACAGGGAATGGTTTGCCATCTACACTTACAGGAAATCTTACCATTAATAATGCAACTGGCGTTAGTTTATCTCAATCAACTATAAACACTGCGGGCACTATTAGTTTAGTCAACGGAAAATTATCTCTGTCAACTTTTAATCTTACTGCGGCAAGTAATAATATTTCGGGTGTATTTGGATCCCAATATATCCAAACAAATAGTACAGGGCAATTGAATATTAATGTTGGTAATTCAAATGTTTTTTTCCCAGTTGGAAACAGCACTTATGATCCAATAACATTAATAAATTCAGGAACGGCAGATATTTATGGCATTAATGTGCTTGACGGAACTTTTGCCACACCTTATGATGCCAGCCGTGTTTTAAACAGAAGATGGCAAGTTAGCAAATCATCATCAACGGCAGCGGGTATTATTACAGCAACTGCACAATTTAATAGCACCGATGCTGCAGGCAGCAATTTCGCGACAAGCATTCCCGGAGTCACTTACATTGGATTTTATAATAACAGCTCTTGGATTCAAAACGCTTCTACTACAGGAACGGGAACTGTTTCAGGTTCTGCCTCGTGGAGCGGCGGCACTTTTGGATTAGCAAATCTTTCAACTGGTACACAATATTTTGCTTTAGGAAAAGATAATGCTTTGATTAATCTTACCCCTGCGGTTACTACTTCTGCAATCACTAATATAACAGCAACGGGAGCAACAAGCGGAGGCTCGAGTGTTAGCCAAGGCGCTGCTGGAATAACATCGAAAGGTGTTGTTTGGAACACAACAAATAATCCTACACTTCCGGGGGCTGGTTCTACGAATGATGGAACAGGAACAACCGCTTACACAAGTACTATTATTTCTCTGAGCAGCCAAACACAATATTATGTTTCTGCATATGCAACCAATAGTTACGGAACTGGATATGGTTCTCCAATTAGCTTTTATACATTATCGAGCCAGCCAACGGCGGCTGCATCTGGTTTTTCAGCAACTGCAAGCAATGGACAGGCAGTACTTAACTGGACGGGGGCTACATTTCCTGCAACAGGCGCAACAAAAGCCGGTTATCTTGTTGTTTATTTATCCGGCAATTCTGCACCCACTCTTGTCGCTTCGCCAAATGGTTTGGTTCCTGCAAGCGCAGTAAGCACGGGCACTATTTTTACACCGACATCTACTAGTTTGCCAACGTTGCCTTCAACGACGGCGACAGTTACAGGCCTTACACCTGGAACGGTTTATCAATTTTTACTTATACCATATACCTGGGATGGCACACATACATCAACATACAATTATGGAACTCCAACACCGCTTGCATTAACAACCTGCTCAACTGTTCCCCCTGCAGTACCTGGCGGATTAAGCCTCGGCACACCATCGGGCAGCTCTATAACAGGAACAACAAGTGCTGTCGGAAGCGGAACTGCCTCAGGATATACAATATTTTATGGAACATCCAATACTGCGCCAGTGCCGGTTAATGGTAATTCTTATAATCTTGGGGGTAGCCCGTATTCAATTGGTGGAAATACCTACTATGCGATTAATCAATCCACAGACGGTTCTTTCACAGCAACTGGATTAATGTCCAACACAACTTATTATTTCTTTGTTTATTCATATAGCGCAACTACTTGCGGATCGGTTACGCCTATTTATTCAACAGCAAATGTTTCAGGCAATGCCGGCATTTCTGCAACTGTTTTTTATTCGGCGAGTACCGGCAACCTTAATAAACTTAATAATTGGTTTAGTAATCCAAACGGAACTACCGGCACCAATCCGGCAAATTTTACAACTCCTGGAATTACGTATAACATTATTAATAATAACACCACGGCATTTAATATTTCCGTAACGGGATGGACTGTTCAAGGCGCAGGAAGCGTTGTTAATATTGGTGATGGATCTTCTAATACGCCAACATTAACAATTGATGGCGCGAAGGTTTTAAAAGTAAATTCTGGTGCAGTACTTAACGTATTAGCCGGTTCATCATTAATATTATCTACCACAGGCGCTCTAGCAGATATTACAACGGGCACACTCGCTCCTACAAGTACCGTTAATTTTGCATCTTCGGCTGCGCAAACAATTCCGCCATTAAATTTTGGCAATCTGACCAGCAGCGGTGGTGGTGCAAGAACCCTTTTTCCGTCAGGCATTATTGGAATTGCGGGAACATTTACGCCAGGGTCGAACAGTTATACAATTAGCGGAAGCACAGTTAATTTTAACGGAACCGGCCAAACTATACCAGCTTTTAATTATTATAATCTAAGCAATACAAATGATATTACGCTTGCAGGAAGCGGAAATATTGGCGTGGAAGGAAATTTTACTACGGCAGGAAATTATACGCTTGCAGGAAGTACGATTGTTTTTAACGGTCAACTCAATGATCCTTCACAAAAAATACCATTGATTTCAAGCGTTGATTTAGGTTCTGGTATAACCGCGGGCGGGTATAATAATATAATTATTTCTTCCGCAGATTCTGTTTTTATGCCTTATACAACTGGCAGTTCAGCACTGGGCAATGTATTATCCATATTTGGCTCGCTTACCTGTTCCGGAAGTGGTTCTGTTATTTTTAATAATGCTGTAACTTCTGGTAATACAAATACATTTTATATTGGCAATTTTATAAGCACGGCTTCATCTGGCGTTATTGATTTTGGATCGATAGCTGGCGCCGGTACTTCCAACTTAAATATTTATGGAAACTTCCTTGCTGATGGGGGTACTTTGGCTACAACAGGAACAGGCAATAATGCGATTGTAAATTTTAACGGAACTACGGCAAACCCTCAGCAATTTTCCTGTGCGAGTGCAAGGCAGGTGTGGTTTTATATTAATACAGGCGCGTTGGTAAACTTAGCAGGAAATGTAGTAATGGGATCTGCGTCTGCGCCATATCCCGCTTACCTGATTGTTTATTCAGGAGCTACTTTAAACTGTGGAACTTACATAGTAACATCACAAGATGCAAGCAGACTAAAGAATGCTTATTTTATTTTGCAAAGTGGTGCAACGCTGGGTATCGGTTCTCCTTATGGCATTACAACTAGCGTTCCCGTAGGAGCGGTTAATGCAGGTAATATCCAGCTTTTGTCGGATTCCACAACAACGCTGTACCGATCATTTAGCAGCGGTGCCAATTATGTTTATAATGGAACAGCCAGCCAGGTTACAGGTGTTTTTGCAACAACACCTTCTGCCAATACCATAAAAAATTTGTATGTAGAAAATGCTGGTGGCGTTACACTTTCTCAGGCAACTACGGTAAGCAGTAATGTTTACATTGG
>JABDAZ010000045.1 GCA_013288945.1 Bacteroidota bacterium
AAGAAGTAGTGCTCAAAAATAAAAAAGATGAGTTGGATAAAATCATCGCGACTACTGAAAAAGAAGAAAAACATTTTAATAAATTATCTGCTGACGCACGCGAAAAAGTGGAACCAAGATTATTGAATTCTTATGATCGTATCCGTAAGAATTACCGTAATGGTTTAGCTGTTGTACCAGTGTTGCGCGATGCTTGCGGTGGTTGCTTCAATGCAATTCCGCCACAGCGCCAGAGCGAAATCCGCCAGCGCAAAAAAATTATTGTTTGCGAAAATTGCGGCCGCATTTTGGTTGATGATGATTTGAATCTTGCAGTAGAAGTAAAATAAATAGAACACTAATTGCTTAATAATCACAAGGCGCTTTTCTAAGCGCCTTTTTTATTTTTATTAATGTTATTTAAGATAAAGTTTAATTCAGTAAGCTATCTTGCACACAGGAAATATTCATCAAAATCTGCGAACCTTCGGCGAAAAAAAGTTGTTAATATTTAGCTCCGGCTTTATGAAAAAATACCTGTTTATATTTTATAAAATTCTTTTTCTTCTTTCACTTTCATTTTTTTCTTTCTCATCTTTTGCACAAAAAAATTTTGATTTTAATAATAACTGCCAGCTTGCTTATAAAGAAATTATTAAACTAAAATTATCGAGCGGCCAACAAATGCTGGATGCAGAAAAAAAATTGCATCCCGATAATTTGATACCTTATTTTTTAGAAAACTATATTGATTTTTTTATTCTTTTCTTTAATGAAGATCCCGCTGCGTTTAAATTAAAAGAAAACAATGAAGAAAAAAGATTGCAGTTAATGAGTAAAGGTTCTGAATTATCTCCTTATTATTTGTTTACAAAATCTGTTATTCATTTTCAATGGGCCGCGATAAAAATAAAATTTGGAAACAATTGGGATGCAGGTTGGGAGTTCAGAAAATCTTTTATACAAGGCAAAGAAAACCAGGAGAAATTTCCAACTTTTTTACCGAACGCCATGCTCAACGGAACGATGCAGGTTGTTGCGGGAACTATTCCTGATGGATATAAATGGCTCAGCAATTTACTCGGCATTAAAGGAAGTATAAAAGGCGGAATGGCACAACTGGAGCGGTTTTTATCGCAAACCGAATCATCAGCTTCGCTCTATCGCGATGAAAGTATTTTCTATTATTTGTATTTAAAATTTTATATAGAAAATAAAAAAGAGGATGTTTTTACATTCATCGAAAAAAATAAACTGGATGTAATAAACAATCATTTGTTTACTTATCTCGGTGCCAATTTGGGCATTAATGGACAGCGTTCTGATTATGCAAAAAATATTTTATTAAGCAAAAATAATTCACCGGAATATTTTGAAATGCCGATGTGGGATCTGGAAATGGGTTATGTAAAATTTAATCATCTTGATAATGATGCTGATATTTTTTTAAAAAATTTTATAGAAAAATTTAAAGGAAAGTTTTACGTAAAAGATGTGCTGCAGAAATTAAGCTGGTTTTATTATTTGCAAAATAACCTGCAAAAAGCAAATGAATACCGCGCATTAATTCTAAAAAAAGGAAGCTTTGAAACAGAAGCCGACAAGCAGGCACAAAAGGAAGCAATCGCTGCAAAATGGCCAGATAAGTTATTATTGAAAGCACGTTTATTAAATGATGGCGGAGATTTTAATGAAGCCCTGAAACTCTTGCAGGGAAAGAGTTCTGCCGATTTTGTGTTGCCTGCAGATAAGCTTGAATTTGCTTATCGCCTCGGAAGAATTTATGATGATACAAACCGGAAAGAAGAAGCACTCGCGGCATATTTAACTGCTATTAAAACCGGCGCACAAAGCAAAGAATATTATGCTGCTCGCGCAGCTTTACAAACCGGTTATATCTATGAAAAGTCGGGCGATAAAATTACTGCATGTACTTATTTTCAAAAATGTATCGACATGAAAGATCACGATTATAAAAATTCATTGGATCAAAAAGCAAAAGCCGGAATTGCGAGATGTAAAAATGAATAATTCGAAATACGAAGTGAAAAATACGAACTAAGAATGTTCAAAAGAGGTTAATTCAAAGTTCGTATTTCGTAATTGTCATTTCGTATTTTTGACTGGCAGTTTTAATAAGAAAGAACATTATTATGCTCAAGCAACTTCACATAATAAACTACGCAATTATTGATGAAATCAGTATTGATTTTTCAGGCAAACTGAATGTGATTACTGGTGAAACCGGCGCAGGAAAATCTATATTAATGGGCGCGCTTTCATTAATACTTGGTGATCGTGCAGATACTTCCGCATTATTAAATAGAGAAAAAAAATGTTTTATTGAAGGCACATTTATTATCGGAAATAAAAATGCGGCTAAAGATTTTTTAAAAGAAAATGATTTGGATGCTGAAGATGAATTGGTAATAAGAAGAGAAATTGCAGCAAATGGAAAATCGCGGGCGTTTATTAATGACACGCCCGTAAACTTAGACCAGTTAAGGGTTTTAAGCAATCTGCTTGTTGATCTTCATCGCCAGTTTGATACACTTGCGTTGGGAGAATCTGATTTTCAGCGTGAAGTTTTAGATGCATTGGCAACGCACAATGATTTATTAATAGAATACCGAAAAATTTTTTTGCAAGTATCTTCTTTAAAAAAAGAATTGGCCGATTTGCAGGAACAAAAAATGCAATTCAATAAAGAATTTGATTATAATAAATTTCTTTTTGATGAATTGAACGATGCAAATTTTACAGAAAACGAATTGGAAAATGCAGAAGCAGAATTAAAATTATTAAGCAATTCCGAAGGAATAAAAAGTGCGCTAGCAAAAGTTTTTACAGATTTAAAAGAAGGCGAACAACCTATTGTTCAGCAATTAAAAATTTCCTTAAACCAGTTACAAATTTTTTCTTCTTATCATCCAAATTTGCCTGCATTATTGCAG
The DNA here is from genome assembly GCA_013288945.1 of Bacteroidota bacterium. Taxonomy (GTDB): domain Bacteria; phylum Bacteroidota; class Bacteroidia; order Chitinophagales; family Chitinophagaceae; genus Puia. The sequence continues at coordinate 2,934 of JABDAZ010000045.1, forward strand.
CGTTTACAATCTGCCCAAATAGAATTGCAGGATATTGCAGATGAAGTTGATCATATTAATGATCATATAAATTATGATCCGCAACGTATTGAAGAAATCAATCAAAAAATTTCATCGGGTTATAAGTTATTAAAAAAGCACGGCGTTCAAACAACCAATGAATTGATTGATATAAAAAATAAGCTCGAAGAAAAATTGCAGGCTGTGTTGAATATGGATGAAAATATTTCTTCCAAAGAAAAAGAAGTAAACAAATTATTGCAACAGGCAAATCAAAAAGCATTATTGATTTCAAAAAACAGGCAATCGAAAATAAAATTTTTGGAAGAAAAAGTAAATGAATTATTAAAGCAGGTTGGCATGCCAAACGCGCGGTTAAAAGTGCAGCTTGCGCAAGGTGAGCTCAATCTTTTCGGAATGGACACAATTGATTTTTTATTTGATGCAAATAAAAGCAACCGGTTTGAGCCCATCCGCAAAGTCGCGTCTGGCGGGGAATTGAGCCGATTAATGTTGTCCATAAAATCGTTAGTTGCGCAGTCGATGGATTTAGCCACATTAATATTTGATGAAATTGACACCGGCATTTCCGGCGAAACTGCAAGGCAAGTTGGAATTATTTTGAAAGGGTTATCGCAGCAACGACAAGTTATTTGCATCACGCATCAGCCACAAATTGCAGGCAAAGCCGATGCGCATTATTTTGTTTATAAAGAAATAAAAGGCGATGCGATTAAAACAAATATCCGGTCATTAACACAAGACGAAAGAATCACAACCATCGCAAAAATGCTGAGTGGCGAAAAGCCAACTGCCGCTGCATTGGAGAATGCACGTGAGATGATAATGAATTAGTAAGATGTAAGATGTAAGATGCGAGATGTAAGATGCGAGATGCGAGATGCGAGATGCGAGATGCGAGATGCGAGATTAAATAATGGCCGATGAAATTAAAACATTATTAATTCCTAATTACTAATTAATAATTTGTATCATTAAAACTTCCCACTAACTCACTACTTCCCCAAATAACTTCTTATTTTTACGCCTATAAAAACAAAATAATTTGTATGCCATACAATTTGCTTAAAGGAAAAAAAGGAATCATATTCGGTGCGTTGGATGATAAATCCATTGCGTGGAGAACTGCACTAAAATGCCATGAAGAAGGTGCGCAATTGGTATTAAGCAACGCGCCTGTTGCATTGCGCATGGGCGAGATTAATAAGTTGGCTGAAGCTGTAAATGCACCTGTAATTGGTGCAGACGTTACAAACATGGACGATTTAAAAAATCTGTTTGAAGAAAGCATGAAGCATTTTGGTGGCGGCATAGATTTTATTTTACATTCTATCGGAATGAGTTTGAATGTGCGCAAAGGCAAAACATATACCTCGCTTGATTATGGGTTTGGCCAAAAAACAATGGACATTTCTGCGATGTCGCTTCACCGCATTTTGCGCACTGCGTGGGATTTGGATGCCATTAATGAAGGCGGAAGCGTTGTTGCGCTAACTTATATTGCTGCACAGCGTGTGTTTCCCGATTACAGCGAAATGGCCGATGCAAAAGCGTTGCTGGAAAGCGTTACAAGAAGTTTTGGTTATCATTACGGCCTTCGGAAAAAAGTTCGTGTTAATAGTGTGTCGCAATCTCCAACGCGCACAACTGCCGGCAGCGGCGTAAAAGGCTTTGATGGTTTTATAACGTATGCAGAAAAAATGAGCCCGCTTGGTAATGCAAGCGGCGATGAGTGCGGCGATTATCTCGTAACCTTATTTAGTGATTTGACGAAGATGGTTACCATGCAAAATCTTTTTCATGATGGTGGTTTTTCTTCAACCGGTGTAACGGAAGCTGTTATTAACCAGATGGAAAAATAATTTGTAAAATTATTTTTGCGGTTTATTAATAACATTAATGCAAACGATCAATTATTAATCAACTGCACAAGTGTGCGACGCAACAAATGATCATTAATGAAACAACAGATCGGACAATAATTAATTTGAAAATGTGGAGATGTGAAAATGTAAAAATAAATGTTACAGTAAAAAATGTTATGCAAAAATAAAAAACTGCATGTTTTTATCATGCAGTTTTTATTAATAAAATTTCGTCTTGTTTCTTAAATCTTTTTCTTTGATACTTGTATCTTGATTCCTCAATATTCGTCTTCATTAAAAAAGAAATCTTCCTGCGAAGGATAATCGGGCCAGATATCATCAATGCCTTCATAAATTTCCCCGCCTTCATCTTCAAGCTCCTGCAAATTTTCAACCACTTCAATCGGCGCGCCAGAACGGATTGCGTAATCAATCAGTTCATCTTTTGTTGCCGGCCAAGGGGCATCTTCTAAATAACTGGCTAATTCAAGTGTCCAGAACATTGTGTATGTATTTAAATTTTTTCAATAATTATTAAGGCAAAAACGAAATTTGCGGCCGGATAAAAATTTTCTTTTTCACTTTTCGAGTGCCCTTAATTTTGGCAAAAGTAATTTTTATAATGAAAACACCAAATCAATTGTTTCAACATGGCAAATGATTCTCAAAATTTACCATCAATCCAACCGATATTTGAACGTGAACGTGTAGGTTTGTAGTATCAGGTTTTATTAATCAATTGAAAAAAGTTATGCTCACTGCCAGGAATATTCACAAATATTATGGTGATTTATGGGTTTTAAAAGGCGTGGATGTTGATATTGCCAAAGGCGAAATTGTGAGCATTGCCGGCCCTTCCGGTTCGGGGAAAAGTACATTGCTGCACATTTTAGGAACGCTTGATGCGCCTGCAAAAGGCGAAGTTTTTTTGCAGGGAAAAAAAGTGAATGACCTGAAAGGCAACCTGCTGGCGAGTTTCCGCAATATGCATATTGGTTTTGTTTTTCAGTTTCACCATTTGCTGCCGGAATTTACGGCGCTGGAAAATGTTTGTATTCCTGCGTGGATTGCCGGCAAAAAAAAGCGCGAAACAGAAGAACGCGCGAAAGAATTATTAAACACGCTCGGCGTTGGCGCAAGGATTGAACACAAACCAAATGAACTTTCCGGCGGCGAGCAACAACGTGTTGCCGTGGCGCGCGCATTAATAAATAATCCTGCAATTATTTTTGCAGATGAACCAACCGGAAATTTAGATTCTGCAAATGCGCACGAATTGCACCAACTTTTTTTTGATTTAAGAAAACAGTTTCAGCAAACTTTTTTAATCGTTACGCATAATGAAGAACTCGCTCAAATGAGCGATCGAATTTTGCATATGAAAGACGGGAGAATAATTGCTCAATAAGAAAGTGAATGGCTCAATGTTCAATATTTTTTTCTGCAAATTTTTATTAATGATTGTTTTGATTATGAAATGAGCCATTGAGTAATTTTCAAATTGCACATTAAACACGAGGTTTCCATGCAACTTCTGCAACATGTAATTGATGGCCAATATATCTTGCAAGTACGAATAAATAATCGCTTAATCGGTTGAGGTATTTTATAACCAATGCATCAACAAATAAATTATTTTCCTGCATGTTTACACAGATGCGTTCTGCCCTTCTGCAAACGCAGCGCGTGATGTGTGCTGTTGAAACTGCAACATTTCCTCCGGGTAAAATGAATGATTTCATTATTGGTAAAACTTCATTCATTTTGTCCATTTTTTTTTCTAATAAAACAACATCATCTTCTTTTAGATCCGGAATTTTCATTAATGGTTCTTTATCCGGATCGCAGGCTAATGATGAACCAATAGTGAATAAGCGATCCTGGATTTCTTTTAAAAAGATATTAATGTGTCCATCTTTTACATAATCATTTAATAAACCAATAAAAGAATTTAATTCATCAACCGTTCCGTAAGATTCTATGCGTAAGTGGCTTTTGGGAACTTTTGTTCCACCAATCAAACTAGTTTTTCCTTTGTCGCCGGTTTTTGTATAAATTTTTGAAGACATTTATGAGAGTAAGTGTTTGATTTCTGATTTAGGATTTGAGATATGGGATTCGTGATACGAGAACGTGATTTTATTTTTAAAGATTTACACGTTTCTTTTTTATTTTTTACTTTCTATTTCATTTTCAAATTGCGCCATTTTTAAATTTTCAAGTTTGCTCATTAATGGCTCATTTCCATTAGCTGTTTGCTTTTGTCACTTTCAATAACGCCATCGCGCAGTCGCACAACTCTGTGCGCATAGTTGGCAATATCTTCTTCATGCGTTACTAAAACAACCGTGTTGCCGGCAGCTTGTATGGCACTGAAAATGTCCATGATTTCTATAGAAGTTTTTGTATCTAAATTTCCTGTGGGTTCATCTGCCAAAATAAGCGACGGGTTATTTATTAATGCGCGCGCAATCGCAACGCGCTGGCATTGGCCGCCAGATAATTCATTTGGTTTATGATGGCTGCGATCGGTAAGGCTTACTTTATCAAGCACGTTCATTGCCATTTCAATCCTGTCTTTTTTTGATACGCCTGCGTAAACCAGCGGCAGCGCTACGTTTTCGGCTGCTGTTAATCTTGGTAATAAATTAAATTGCTGAAATACAAAACCGATTTCTTTATTGCGCACTTCTGCCAAATCATCATCAATCATCTTGCTTACATCTTTTCCATTCAAAATATAATTGCCTTCTGTTGGTGAATCGAGGCAACCGAGAATATTCATCAACGTACTTTTTCCTGAACCTGAAGGGCCCATTAATGCAACGTATTCGTTCTTATTAATATTAAGGGAAACGCCTTTTAAAACCTGTAATGCCTGCTTACCCATAAAATAACTTTTACGGATATTTTCAAGATGGATTATTGATGTGCTCATAAGTTTTGGTTCATTATTCTTATTAATAAATTGTGTTTTTACAATCATTAATAGAATATTATTTTGAAGTATTATTAATCACTTTTGGAACTTTAAAATAAACGCCGTCTGTTTCAGGTGCATTTTTTAAAGCTTCTTCGCGGCTGATTGATCCTTGCAAAACATCTTCTCTTAAAACATTTATTGCATTGCTCATATGCAGCAATGGTTCAACGCCGGTGGTATCTAATTCATTCAGTTTTTCAACAAACGTAATCATGCGCTGCAAATCTTTTTTTATTTCTTCTTTTTCTGAGTCATCAAATTTTAACCTTGCTAAGTTTGATAAATTTTCTATCAACGCATCATTTACTTCCATATAAAAAAGTTAATAAACAAAAATAATGGATTCGGGCGAATAGTTAAGTGCTGAAAGTTGACAGATGACGGATGACAGTTGACGGATAACAAAATTCATTAATCCGCAAAAACTGTCAACTGTCAACTGCCAACTGTAAACTTTTATTACCTTCGCCATCCTTATGGAAGGAAAAAAAGAAATCGTATTAAGCGGCATTCGGCCAACCGGATTTGTTCATCTCGGCAATTATTTTGGCGCGATAAGAAATTGGGTAAATATGCAAACTGAATTTGATTGTTATTTCTGTGTGGTTGACTGGCACAGTTTAACAACGCACCCAGACACAAAAGAGCTGCAAACAAATGTGCACCGGTTAATGTCTGAATTAATTGGCAGCGGTCTCGATCCTGAAAAATGTGTTTTATATATTCAAAGCGATGTGCCGGAAATTGCTGAATTGTATTTGTATTTAAACATGATGGCTTACAAAGGCGAGCTGGAAAAAACAGTAACCTTTAAAGATAAAGTGCGCATGCAGCCGGATAATGTAAATGCAGGATTATTAACGTACCCTGTTTTACAATCTGCAGATATATTAATACATCGCGCCGTGAAAGTGCCTGTGGGCAAGGATCAGGAGCAGCATATAGAAATGACGCGCAATTTTGCGGAGCGTTTTAACCATCGTTATGGTGATGTGCTTTCGTTGCCTTATGCATTTAATTATGGAAGCGAACTTACAAAAGTGATGAGCCTTGATGGCATTGGGAAAATGAGCAAAAGCGAAAACCAGATGAACACACTTTATCTGGCAGATGATGATGATTCGATCAGAAAAAAAATAATGAAAGCAAAAACAGACAGCGGCCCAACTGAACCAAATTCTGTGAAGCCCGATTTTATTGATGGGTTGTTTAGCTTAATGAAAATAGTTAGCAAGAATGATGTTGTTGAAAAATTTGAATCCGATTTTAATAATTGCAATATCCGCTATGGTGATATGAAAAAACAATTGGCAGAAGACATGATCAATTTTATTTCGCCAATAAGAAAACGCACGGAAGATATTCGCAAAGATGAAAACTATATGAAGCGCGTGATGAAGCTTGGCGCTGAAAAAGCGCGCGAAAATGCAAACATTACTTTGCAAACCGTTCGCAATGCAATCGGCTTAAAATATTATTAATAAGCGATAAAAGATAAACAGGAATTAAGGAGAAAACAATTTTATATTTTAGAATTTAGATTTTATATTTAGGTAATGTCAAAAAGCAAAAAACCAAAACACATCGCAGTTGCGGGAAATATCGGCGCCGGAAAAACAACATTAACAGAAATGCTGAGCAAGCATTACCGCTGGATTCCGCAGTTTGAAGATGTGGATCATAATCCTTACCTCAATGATTTTTATGAAGACATGCCGCGCTGGAGTTTTAACCTGCAAATTTATTTTTTAAACAATCGGCTTAATAATTTACTCGAAATACAAAGCGGTACAGAAACTGTAATTCAGGACAGGACTATTTATGAAGATGCCCACATTTTTGCGCCCAATTTGCATGAAATGGGATTAATGACAAAGCGCGATTACAACAATTACTTTAGTTTTTTTGAAACATTAAAAAGAATGGTGCAGCCGCCGGATTTACTAATTTATTTGCAGGCGTCTGTTCCAACTTTGGTGGCGCAAATACAAAAGCGCGGAAGGGAATATGAAGAAAATATCCGGCTGGATTATTTAAAAAGGTTAAACGATTTTTATAACAAATGGATTGACAGTTATAAAGAAGGCCCGCTATTAATTGTAAATATTGACAAAAATAAATTTGGCGAAAACGAAGAACATCTTGGTGAAATTATTACCAAGATTGATGCGCAATTGTATGGTTTATTTTAATGCGGATAGTTTGCATAATCGTTTAAATCCTTCAACTCCTTACTTATTTTTTCCAGCCACTCAGCCTGTTTTTCTTTATTAATAGAAAAATTGGTTTCGCCGTCGTACACATCTTGATAACGGTTTAGCTCATGCATGGTTGTTTGATAAATTTTATTCAAATCTTTATTAAGAGATTTTACATTTCCAACAGAATATTCTTTCATTGATTTATTAAGCTTGCGCGCATAAATTTCTGTAATATCAAAATGCCCTTGCTCATGCGACAATATATAATCTGTTTTCACTTTTCCCCACGATTTGTTTTTATCAAACTGGCAGGTGATGGTATAATTTAAATTATGCCCGTCGTAAGTAAAATTAAACTGTATCGCACTGGTTGTTAATGCAGCGTTGCGGGAATTCGTATCCGGCGCGGCTTTAAAATCGTCCCAAACCAAATGGCGGTTAATGTTCCAATCTATTAATGATTTATCAGAAGAAAAAAATAATGAATTTGTTATTAATAAAAGTTGAAAAAATATTTTCATGAAATTTTTTTGAAAGATGATTATTGCAATTTATAAACTCATTAATCAACATTTTAGTTTATTAATGATTGTTAAAATAAAAATCATTCTATCATTAAATCAATCCAATCAAAAAAAATCAGCAACAAAAAAACCCCATCTTACTTAAAAGACAGGGTTCATTTTTTGGCAAACAATGTTAGAGATTCTCGTTAGAGCATTTAAAAATTGGATGCCAATATCAGCATTTTATTTGTAATTACGAAGAATTCTTAACAATTAATTTTTATTAAAACAAATAGTAATTGCGGATAATGACTTATAAATGCCAAAAAGTTGCATTAACAAATTGATCTCTTCTATTTTATAACCAATCACTCTTCAACCAAATCATTCATTATTTTTACAACTCTTACTCATTTAATTTTTTTAAGATGAAATATTTGCCGCTCAATCCTGAAATATTTATCCAAAACAGGAAACGTTTTATTAATGAAATGCAGCCAAATTCAATTGCGGTTTTTGTAAGCAATGATGAGTTTCCATCCAATGGCGATGCGCTTTTTCCATTTAAACAAAACAGTGATTTATTCTGGCTCAGCGGCATTGTGCAGGAAGATAGCATGGTGATACTTTTTCCAAATCATCCTGATCCAAAATTTCGTGAAGTGTTGGTATTGGTTCGCCCAAATGAGTTAAAAGAAAAATGGGATGGTAAACGTTTGCGCGCAAATGAAGGGAAAGAAATTTCAGGAATTGAAACAATAGTTTGGCTTGATAGTATTGATGCATTGTTGCAAACTTGGATTCATTTGGCAGAAAATATTTATTTAGATTCAAACGAAAATGATCGCAAAGCCAATTTGATACAAACGCGCGAATACCGTTTTATTAATGATATGAAATCGCGTTATCCATTGCATCAATATTATCGCGCAGCAAAAATTATGAAACAATTGCGCAGCATAAAAACTGCATTGGAAATTGAAGTAATTCAACAGGCAATTGATATTACAAACAACACTTTTCACCGCTTGTTACAATTTATAAAACCCGGCGTTTTTGAATATGAGATTGAAGCGGAAATCTGGCATTCCTTTCTTTCGCAACGCGCCACTGGCGCGGCTTATGGAAGTATTATTGCAAGCGGGGATCGTGCTCGTACCTTGCATTATGTTTCCAACAACCAGGAATGTAAAGATGGTGAATTGATATTAATGGATTTTGGCGCGGAGTATGGAAATTATTGTGCAGATTTAACGCGCACCATTCCTGTTAATGGCAAGTTTACAAAGCGGCAGAAAGAAGTTTATAATGCTTGCCTGCATTTGCATAACTATGCAAAAAGTTTATTAAAGCCCGGCATTACTATTAATGATTATCATAAAAAAGTTGGTGAAGAAGCAACAGTTGTTTTTCATAAAATTGGTTTGATATCAAAGTCTGATATTAAGAATGAAACGCCTGATAATTTAGCGTATTCTAAATATATGTACCATGGCATTTCGCATCATTTGGGAATTGATGTGCACGATTTGGGAACGCGAACCGAACCAATAAAAGCAGGAATGGTTTTTACAGTTGAACCAGGTATTTATATTGAAGAAGAACAAATGGGCGTGCGCATAGAAAATAATTTGTGGATCACAAAAAATGGCAATAAAGATTTGATGGAAAAAATTCCGTTGACTGTTGAAGAAATAGAAACATTAATGCGCCAAAAAAATTAATCAGCAATATAAAAATTGAAAATAAATAAGATTATATCCGCATTTGATAATATGCTAATAAAGTAATCAGTATTTTGCAGGAGTATACCTGCACATTATTAACCCGTTGATAAAACATGAAGCAAGTCCCGAACCTGTTTACTTTACTTAATCTGTTTTTTGGTTGCATTGCCATTATTTTTATTTTGCAAAATGGCATTTCTATAACTGATGGTTCAGATGGAAATCCGTTTGTGGTTTATTTGCCAGAAAAAATTTGGTTCGCTTCTTTATTTATTGCACTCGCGGCTTTGGTAGATTTTTTGGATGGCTTTGTTGCGCGCATGTTTAAAGTTGCTTCTGCATTTGGAAAACAAATAGATTCATTGGCAGATTTAGTAAGTTTTGGTGTGGCGCCTGGAATGATTTTATACCAGTTGCTCCGCATGAGTTTTATGAAACAGGCAGATGGCTTAAATATTTCTTTGTGGATGTTGCTGCCGGCATTAATCGTTCCGTGCGCGGCTGCTTACAGGCTTGCAAAATTTAATTTGGATGATTCGCAGCAATATGGTTTTAAAGGTGTGCCAACGCCGGCTGTTGGTTTGCTCGTTGCTTCTTTTCCATTAATATATTTTAATACACAAAGCGAAACAATTGTTTCATTAATGCTGAACAAATGGGTTTTATATGCCATCATTTTTTTACTGAGTTATTTAATGGTGAGCAATATTTCCATCATGTCATTAAAGTTTAAAGATTTTTCTCTTAAAAATAATTTATCAAAAATAATATTGGTGATTGCCGCATTAATCGCTGCTGTTTTTTTAAAGTGGCTTGCAGTGCCGGTAGTTTTCATCTTTTACATTATACTATCTTTGGGTTTCAAAAATAAAACAACATGACATTTTCTGTACAAGTAAAAGTGATGCCTTTAAAAGAATTATTGGATCCGCAGGGAAAAGCTGTGATGGGGGGATTGCAAAATTTAGGATTAAACGCAGTAAATGATGTGCGTGTTGGAAAAAATATTACACTACAGATAGAAGCAGCTTCTGCAGAACAAGCCAAACAACTCGCCGAAGAAGCCAGCAAAAAATTACTCGCAAACCCAGTGATGGAATATTTTGAAATATCTGTAAACTAACAATGTGGCAATTTGAAAATTTGAAAATTAGTTTTTTACAACTTCATTTTCAAATTAGCACATTTTCAAATTTTCAAATTCATTATGCTTTACATCGTTCCAACTCCCATCGGTAACCTGCAGGATATTACTTTTCGCGCGCTGGAAATTTTAAAAAAAGTTGATTTAATTCTTGCTGAAGACACGCGCAATTCAATTCGTTTGCTTAATCATTATCAAATCATCAAACCGCTTTCTCCTTATCATCAGCATAACGAATATAAAGTTTTACATCATTTAGCAGAACAATTGTTAGAAGGAAAAACAATGGCATTGCTTACAGATGCAGGCACGCCGGGCGTTTCAGATCCTGCATTTTTATTGGTGAGAGAATGCATTAAGGTTGGTGTAAAAGTTGAATGTTTGCCTGGCGCAACAGCTTTTGTGCCCGCACTTGTTAATAGCGGTTTGCCAATGAACCGTTTTACATTCGAAGGATTTTTGCCATTAAAAAAAGGCCGTCAAACCTTATTAAAAAAATTGGCAGAAGAAGAACGCACCATGGTTTTTTATGAATCTCCCATGCGTTTGGTAAAAACGTTGGAAGAATTTGGTCAATATTTTGGTGCAGAAAGACAATGCTGCGTAAGCCGCGAACTCACTAAGGTTTTTGAAGAAAATAAAAGAGGCACATTAACAGAAGTTGCCGAATATTTTAAAAGCAAAACGGTGAAAGGTGAAATTGTTATTGTGCTGCAGGGAACGGAATAATTGATAATTGATTAAAAGTGATTAACAAAGATATTAATAAGTTAGAAAAAATTAATTGACTAGCTCCGCCATTTATGGCGGAGAAACGGGTTGATAAATTTATTGAAGAAAAAAATCATTATTTATCTGTCAACTGTCATCCGTCATCCGTCAACTTTCCCGCATTAATAAACTTTAAGTTTTTGTAAAGATTTTCGCGAACACATAGAATTATCTTTGCATTTCATTAGAAAATATAATTATGAAAAAAGTTTTTTTAGTTTCTTTTTTGTTCGTCACATTCATCGTTTTAGCAAATAATTCTTTTGCGCAAATCCGTAAAATTCCCGCTGAAGTAACGGAAGCATTAAAACAAAAATATCCTGATGCAAATAATGTTTCATGGAAAGATAAGCTCACTGTTTTTTCGGCAAGTTTTGAAATAAACAACGAAAAATACGAAGCACGTTTTACTGATAAAGGCGAATGGAAAAATACCGACAAAGTAATTGCAGATAATAATTTGCCCGGCGAAATAAAAGATGGTTTAAGCAAAAGTAAATATGCAGATTGGGAAGTAAAATCAGTAACGCATATTGATTTGCCTGATAATAAAGTTCAATACCGGATTCAAGTTGCAAAAAGCAATGTTCAAAAAAAGAATTTATTATTTTCTGCTGAAGGCCAGTTGCTGCGCGATAATGTTACACTTTAAAAGTTAACAGTTATCAGTTTTTGATTAACCGTTTTTATTAATAATGTTTCATCAGCATTTATTGCAAACTGAAAATTGCAAACGGATATTTGTTCCACATTTCTTTTCTTTACAAAATATATTTAATCAATTCTTCAATTATTAATGTGTAACATGAAAAGGATTTTATACTTTATTTTTTTTATTGTCATAACCATTCAATGTGTTTTTGCGCAACCAGATCGCTGGCAACAGCGCGTGAAATACGCGATGGATATTGATATGAACGTGCAAACGAACCGTTTTACAGGAAAGCAAAAACTGGAATACACAAACAATTCTCCTGATACATTAAAGAAAGTATTTTATCATTTATACTGGAATGCATTTCAGCCCGGCAGTATGATGGATACGCGCAGCCGCAGGCAGGGAACGATGGTTGTAAGAACTGATAAAAACGGCAATGATATTGTGGATTGGGATCAGCGCGTGAAGGATCGTATTTATAATTTAAAGCCAGATGAAATTGGTTATCAAAAAATCATTTCATTAAAAATGAACGGCCGCCCGCAACAATATAAAGTGGAGGAAACGATTATGGAAGTAATGTTGGACAAACCAATTCTTCCAAAATCAAAAGTGGTGTTTGAAATAAATTTTGAAGCGCAGGTTCCTTTACAAATTCGTAGAAGCGGAAGAGATAATCCATCTACAAAAATTCGTTATTCCATGAGCCAATGGTACCCGAAAATTTGTGAGTATGATTATGAAGGCTGGCATCCTACACCGTATGTTGCGCGCGAGTTTTATGGGGTTTGGGGAGATTTTTCTGTTAATATTTCTATTGATAAAACATACATGATTGGTGGCACAGGTTATTTGCAAAATGCAAATCAAATTGGTTTTGGATATGAAACGCCGGGAGCAAAAGTTGTGCAGCCAGCAGGAGAAAAATTAACCTGGAAATTTGTTGCACCAAACGTACACGATTTTGTGTGGGCTGCCGATCCTGAATTTAAACATGTATCAAGAAAGTTGAAAGATAGCCTTACCATTAATGTATTATATAAATCTTCCGCAACAAATGCGAAAGAGTGGGAAGGTTTGCTTGATATGGCGCAAAAAGCATTGCCATTTATTGAAAAAACTTTTGGGCCTTATCCTTATAAACAATATTCATTTATTCATGGCGGCGATGGTGGAATGGAATATCCGATGGCGACATTAATCGTTGGCCCCGGCGCTGCCATTCACGAATGGATGCACAGTTGGTACCAGGGAATGTTGGGAACAAACGAATCGCTGTATCCATGGATGGACGAAGGTTTCACGCAATATTCAGAAGCGCGCATTGAAGCTTTTTTAAACAACAGCCAGGGTTTTGCACAGGCAAATAATTATGGCGGTTACTTTGCGCTTGTAAAAAGTGGCAAAGAAGAACCGCTTACAACGCATGCAGATCACTACGATTATAATTTTGCATACTCCGAAGCGGCTTATGCAAAAGGTTCTGTTTTTATGGAGCAGTTGGGTTATATAACCGGCGCGCAAGTAAGAGATAAAATTTTGCTGGAGTATTATCGGTCGTGGCGTTTTAAACATCCGAATGCTGCAGATTTTTTTCGCGTAGCAGAAAAAGTAAGTGGCTTGCAACTGGATTGGTATAAAGAATATTGGGTGAACACAACTAAAACAATTGATTATGGAATTGATAGTTTGTGGGAAGACAATGGCAAAACAAAAATCCGTTTGAAAGCAATTGGTAAAATACCAATGCCGATTGATGTGCAGATTCAATATAAAGACAGCAGTAAAGAGATGGCTTATATTCCACAATATTTTATGTTTGGCGAAAAACCTGTGGAAGATAAATCAATTCCACGCACAAGTTTTGAACCATGGAAATGGACAAACTCAACTTACACATTTGAGATTAATCATCGATTGACAGATGTAAAAATTATAGAAATAGATCCCAGCCAGCGCATGGCAGATATTGATCGAAAAAATAATAAATTGGAATTACACTGGTAAAAATATTTTATTAATAAAACAGAAAACCATCCACATTTCGGGATGGTTTTTTTAATAAAAAAAGTTTGAGTTTTAGTTGCGAAATTGTAGGAAAGGTAAAATGATTTATTTAGTATTCGATATTGCAACCTTGCAATAAAGTTATACACTTGTACAAATATCGGCAATACCACTTTCGGGGTATTTTATAAAATATTATCGCCTGAAAAATTTAATAATGGCTTCAATGCGGTTATTAACGTGCAGTTTTTCGTAAATGTGGTAAGCATGTTTTTTTACAGTTTCCGGGCTGATAAATAATTTGGTTGCAATTTCTTTATACAATAATCCCTGCGCCAAAAAAACAAGAATTTCATTTTCCCTGTTTGATAATGATTCGATGGGTTTGCCTTGCAAATGCGGTTCTGTTTTTTTAAACGTTCTTGTTTGAAAAGCATTTACAACTTTGCGTGCAATCTGGCTGCTCATTGGCGCGCCGCCTTCACTTAATTCTTTAATTGCTTCGAGTAGTTTTGCGGGGGTTGTTTTTTTTAAAATATAACCATTTGCGCCTGCAGAAAGTGCCTCAAAAATTTTTTCATCATCTTCATAAACAGTGCACATCATAAAAAGTATTTCCGGATGCTCGGGCTTTAATTGTTTTACTACTTCAATGCCACTTTCGCCTTCGCCGAGATTTATATCCATTAATACCACATCAGGTTTTATTAATGGAATTTTATTAATCGCTTCATCAGCATTAATAAAACTTCCACTGAGTTTATATCCGTTTGCCATAACAATAATCTGTTCGAGCGCCGAACGGATATCTTTATTATCTTCTACAATGCAAACGGAAATTGGCATAATATAAAGTTCGATTATTTATGCATCAAAAAAATACCACTTTGAGGTAGTTTTTGTTTAAAAATTTTTATCTGCCAGAAACTTGCAATAAATATTTTTCCCTGAAATATTCTTCTTGGAATAATTCGTACACTTCCATCATGCGTGGCCTGCAGCCACTTTCAGATATTTCAAAAGTTAAGTCGCCACCTTTTAAACATATTAATCCGCTTGCTGGCGGAAGGTTTATTTCATCTTCATTAATCAAATCTTCTTCTGATATTTTTGATGGATTTGGTTTTTTGCGCAACAAAGGTTTTGACCAGTTCCATAAATCTTTTAGCGGAGCAACTGCGCGCGTAACAACAACGTCGAACTTTTTATTTCTTATTTCTTCTGCGCGCGTGTGTTGTGTAGTTACGTTTGATAAACCAATTTCATTAATAACTGCATCAACAACTTTTATTTTTTTTCCAATGCTGTCAACCAAATGAAATTTTGTTTGCGGAAAAAAGATAGCAAGTGGCACACCCGGAAACCCGCCACCAGTGCCGATGTCGAGCACTTCCATTTCATCATCAAACTCAAAAGCTGCGGCAATGCTTAATGAATGCAGCACATGTTTTTCATATAAACCGTCAATATCTTTTCTTGATATCACGTTTATTTTTTCATTCCATTCTTTATATAAAAATTCGAGTGCAGAAAACTGTTGCAGTTGCGTTGGAGAAAAATCTGCAAAATATTTTATTATCAATTCCAGGTTGGGCGTGGCTTTTTCCATAACGACGGTAAAAAAATTATGTAATAAAGAAACATCCATAAATCGAGCAGCCACCACCACGCAAACAAATCTTTTTCATCTAATTTTTTCATGGCTTCATAATAAATTAAAGCCTGCAAAATTAAACGCAAACCAAAAACGCCAAGTACAAAACGCCAGTCGAAAACACAAAGGCTGATTATAAAAAAAGGATAAAATAAAAAGTGGGAAGCAGAATATAATCCCAATAAAAATTTTGTTTTTGGCTGATAATATTTGCCTGTACTATAATGCCTTGTTTTTTGTTTCATCCATTCACCAAAAGTTTTTTTCGGTTCAGACAAAGTAAAAGATTCCGGATCTATAACAATATTAGTGTTGGTTTTTGTAGCCACTTTATTAATAAATAAATCATCATCGCCGCTGGCAATATGATTAATAGAAGAGAAACCTTTGTTGCGTAAAAACAATTCTTTTTTATAAGAAAGATTTCTGCCAACGCCCATATACGGCGCGCCTGCAAGCGCGAATGAAAAATATTGCAACGCAGAATGAAACGTTTCAAAACGGATTAATTTATTTAAAAACCCTGGCTTTTTATGATAAGCGCCGTAGCCCAAAACCACTTCAATATTATCATCATAACCATCCTGCATCTTTTGTATCCAGAATTCGCTTGCGGGCACGCAATCAGCATCTGTTAATAATAAAATTTCATGTTTCGCTTCTTTAATACCCATTGATAACGGATATTTTTTTCCGGGAATACCAATAGCTTCCTGCGTAAGATTTACGATGTGCAGGCCTTTAAAAGTTTTTTTAAATTCATCAAGCAAATAACGTGTATCATCCTGGCTGTTGTGGTTTACAACAATCACTTCATGTGTCGACAGATAAGTTTGAACGAGTGAACCAGGCAGGTTGTTTGCAAGTTTTGAAGCATCATCTCTTGCGCAAATAATAACGCTTACAGGATGTTGCTGAGATTTATTTTTTGTAAAATTTTTAAAAAAAGCAAGCCTGCGAAAAAACCAACCATAATAAAAAAGCTGGATTAATGTAACCAAACAAAAAATTGAAAATAAAATATAATGCCAGGGTAAATGCTGGTAAAGTTTATCCATAAATGTATTCCGGTTTAAGCTTCAGGAGCAATCAGCCGTTGGCGAAATTAAGAAGAACTGCTGACTATGCTGTTTATTAACGCGCATTACTGCAAATAAATTGATTTGGCACAGGCTGTATATATTTGCAGCACTTAAAAAAATTACATGGCTGCGCTGCAATTTGATTTACAATTTACCGATACAATTTCCAAAGCAAGGGCAGGAAAAATTATAACCGATCATGGTGAAATATTAACGCCGGTTTTTATGCCCGTAGGAACGGGCGGCAGCGTGAAAGCCGTATCACAACAGCAATTGATGCAGGATGTACATGCGCAGATTATTCTTGGCAACACGTATCATTTATATTTAAGGCCCGGTTTGGAAGTGCTTGAAGAAGCTGGCGGACTGCATAAATTTAATGGATGGGATAAACCTTTATTAACAGACAGCGGCGGCTATCAGGTTTTTTCTTTATCAGGCACAAGAAAAATTACGGAAGAAGGCGTGTTGTTTCAATCGCATATTGATGGATCAAAACATTTATTTACGCCGGAAAAAGTAATGGATATCCAGCGCATAATTGGTGCAGATATTATTATGGCTTTTGATGAGTGCCCGCCGTTTCCCAGCGAATATGCATACGCAAAAAAATCAATGGAACTCACGCACCGCTGGATGGCGCGGTGTTTTGAACGCTTTAATAATACAGAAAGTAAATATGGTTATTCGCAAAATTTATTTCCCATTGTGCAGGGAAGCGTGTTCAATGATTTGCGAAAAGCATCCTGCGAATTTGCGGCTTTGCAAAATGCAACAGGCAATGCAATTGGCGGGTTAAGTGTTGGCGAACCAGATGAACAATTGTATGAAAACTGTGCATTGTGTTGTGATAATTTACCAAAAGAAAAACCGCGTTATTTAATGGGCGTTGGTACGCCGTGGAATATTTTAGAATGCATTGCTTTGGGAATTGATATGTTTGATTGCGTGATGCCCACGCGCAACGGCCGCAACGCGATGCTGTTTACTTCCAAAGGAATTATTAATATCGATAATAAAAAATGGGAGAAAGATTTTTCACCGATTGATGATGGAATCGATTGCGAAGTGAGTAACTTTTACAGCAAGGCTTACCTGCGCCATTTAATGAAATCAAAAGAATTTTTGGGGTTAACGATTGCAAGCGTTCACAATCTTGCGTTCTATCTTCATTTGGTAAAGCAAGCGCGCGAGCATATTATTAATGGAGATTTTATAAGCTGGAAAAACGAACAGGTAAATATTTTACAAACACGTTTATAAAATATTAAGCGCGCTTCACAAATTTTTTGCCTGTCATTTTATTAATAACGCCATACGTTAGTACAGCTTTGCACATTTTATCAAATGGCACATCCGGATTTTCTCCGATAAAACGATGCTGCACTCGTGGATGATTTTCTAGCATGCCAGTGCTGTTGCCTAATATTAAATCAAGTTTCGGATTTTCGCCGCCAACTAATGTTTCAAAAAAACTATTTTTTACGCCCGCATTTGTATGCGGAAATGCAAATGCTTTGTAGGATAAATTAAATGTTTCTGCAACCCAGTTTGCAGATTC
>JABDAZ010000046.1 GCA_013288945.1 Bacteroidota bacterium
TTTTCCAACCGAAGAAGAACAATTTGAGTTTTATAAAAAAGTTGCTATCAAATCAAAAAACAAAACTGTTGTTGTAAGAACGATTGATATTGGTGGTGATAAACAACTATCTTATTTCGGTTTGCCAAATGAAGAAAATCCTTTTCTTGGTTATCGTGCAATACGGATTTGTCTTGATCAAAAAGATATTTTCAATACGCAATTAAAAGCCATTTTACGCGCGGGCAAATTCGGAAATTTTAAAATCATGTTTCCAATGATTTGTAATGTGGAAGAATTAAGATTGGCAAAAAAAACTCTTGAAGAAACAAAAGATGAACTTAAAAAAAACAACATTGAATTTGCTGAAAATATACCAGTTGGTATAATGATAGAAATCCCGTCAGCCGCCATCACAGCGGACATCCTCGCAAAAGAAGTTGACTTTTTTAGTATCGGCACAAACGATTTATGTCAATATACATTGGCCGTTGATCGCGGAAACGAGAAGATTAAAGATTTATACGATCCTTACAATCCTGCCGTGTTGCGTTTGATAAGTTATGTAATTGAACAAGCGCACAAATATAAAATTGAAGTTGGCATGTGTGGTGAACTTGCATCCGATCCGTTGGCAACTTTATTATTAATTGGAATGGGTTTGCATGAATTTTCTATGAGCGCAGTTTCTGTTCCTTCAATAAAAAATATCATTATTAATAACAACCAATCTTACGCAAAAGAAATTTTTGCAAGCGTAATGGAAATGGATAATTCAAAAAGTATTATTTCATATTTACAGCAAATAAAAAATGATTTCTAAAAATTATATCATCACAGCAGCAGAAGGCATTCATGCACGGCCGGCAACTGCATTAATACGGCTTACAAAAAAATTTAAATCAATTATCAGTTTACAAAAAGGTGAAAAATTAATCCGCTTAAACAGCATGCTGAATATACTTGCCATTGGTGCAAAAGGCGGTGATACATTAACAGTAATTATTGACGGCGAAGATGAAAATGACGCAGCCGCAGCATTAGATATTTTTTTTACAGAACAATTAAAAGATTTATAAAAATTATTAATAGCATCATCATGAAAATAACAATTACAAAAAGTGAAAGGGAATTCGATGTAACGGCCGCCTGGCGCATCATTGCGCAGATGCTTGAAAAACCAAATGCAGTAATTGGTTTATCAACCGGTCAAACAACCATTAATATGCACGCCGTTGTGTCTGAAATTTTTGCGAAATATCCGTTTGATGTTTCGCGCATTACTTTGTTTAATGTTGATGAACTCACAAACCTTCCAAGAGAATATGCGGGCAGTTGTTATACCATGATTTTAAACCAGCTTGCTGCGCCATTAAATATTCCCGAAGAAAATTTTATTATGCCGCCAACTATGTCTGATGATTTTGAAAATGAATGTAAAATATTTGAACAACGTTTGGCAGAACGCGGCGGTGCAGATTTACAAATGCTTGGATTAGGCAACAATGGACATATTGGAATCAATCAACCAGGCACTCCATTTGAAAGTGATACATGGGTATCGCCAATGGATCCGGATTTTGAAGCGCGCGTAAGAAGAGAAACACAAGTGCCTGAAAATATTATTCTTGGTGGATTAACAAGAGGAATAAAAAACATCATGCACACACGCAAATTAATATTGATTGTAAAAGGATCGCACAAAGCAGACATTCTCGCAAAAGCAGTGCTGGGGCCGGTTACAACGGACATCCCTGCATCAGTTGTGCAGCTTCATCCGAACTGTGAAATTTTATGCGATGCTGATGCTGCATCAAAAATTATCGGTAAAATTTGATCTCAATTTTTTTATTTCTTTCTAAAAAAATAAAATGGTTTATAAAAATTTTATTACGTATTCATTGTTATTAATAAATATTTTTTATCTGCACGCACAGGAACAATATGAATTAAACAGCGGATGGAAATGTATAAATATTGAAAAAATAAAAGTTTCAGGAGAAAAAATTTCTGCTCCAAATTTTTCTACAAAAGATTGGATGAACGCAACTGTTCCGGGAACTGTTTTAACTACACTTATTAATAATAAAATTTTCCCTGATCCATTTTATGGAATGAACAATGAACTGATACCGGATATTTATAAAACAGGAAAAGATTTTTATACCTATTGGTTTGCAAAAGATTTTAAAGAAAATTTTCCGAAGGATGATCAACAGGTTTGGTTGCATTTTCGCGGCATAAATTATAGTTGTGAAGTTTATTTAAACGGGCATAAACTGAATGATAAAATTTTTAAAGGAATGTTTTTGCGGCAGGATTATAACATCACTTCATTGCTTGCAAAAGATGGAAATAATAAACTGGCTGTTGTTGTTTTTCCACCCGATGTTGTTGGCAATCCAAATGGCGGACAAGGTGGTGATGGCGAAATTGCGCGCAATGTTACACATCAATACGTTGCAGGCTGGGACTGGATTCAGCCAATCCGCGATCGCAACACGGGCATTTGGGATAAAGTTACTATTGAAAAAACCGGCGCTATAAATATCAGCAATGCGCACGTTATTACAATGGTTCCCGGCGCAAGATTGCCTGATGCAAAAATGCAGCAACCGGCAATTATTAAAGCAAGTGCAGAGTTAGAAAATTCTTCTTCAAAAAACATTAATGGGCTTTTAAAATTTACTTTAAATGGTGATGTAATTTCTATTGCTGTAAATCTTCAGGCACATACAAAAACAGAAATAAAATTGCCTGATTATAATTTACAAAATCCAAAATTGTGGTGGCCGAATGGTTATGGCGAACAAAATTTATACCATACAACATTTGTTTTTGAAACAGATTCTAAAAATATTTCTGATAAAGAAAATATTGATTTTGGCGTTCGCGAATTGACTACAACCTGGAACACAACAACACGAAGCAGGCAAGCTTTTATTAATGGGCAACCGATATTTATTAAAGGCGGCAACTGGATTATATCTGATGAATTGTTACGTTTTACGGATGAACGTTATGATGCAGAAGTACGCTTTCACCGCGATATGAATTTAAACCTTATTCGCGTTTGGGGCGGCGCATTATTGGAACGCCCTGAATTTTACAATGCCTGTGATAAGTACGGCCTGCTTGTGTTTCAGGACTTTTGGAACTCCGGTGATTGTAATGGAAGATGGCTTGATCCGCAAAAAAAAGAAGATCAATGGACAAGAAGAAATTATCCTGATGATCATGAATTATTTTTAAATTCTGTTGCAGACCAGGTGAAGATGATCCGCAACCATCCTTCGCTTGCATTCTGGTGTGGTGGCAATGAAATTACTCCGCCTGCAGATATTTTATCTGCTATGAAAGATTCGATAATGCCAGCACTTGATGGCACGCGATATTTTTTCGACTATTCAAATTCGGATAGTATGTCGTATAATTTTTTGGGTGGAAATGGCGATGGCCCTTATGGCGTTCAACCGTTAAAAACTTTTTGGGCTGATAAAACTTTTCCATTCAATTCTGAAATAGGATCTGTTGGTGTTGGCGATTATGAATCGCTGGAACGCTTTATGCCAAAAGAAAATCTGAATGCGCCAATCTATCATTCAAAAGAGGATTCGGTATGGCGTTATCATAAATATATTGGTTATGATTCTACAGTTTATAAATATGGATCGATAAAAGATTTGAAAGATTTTACATTAAAAGCGCAGCTCGTAAATTATGATCAATACCGTGCATTAATGGAAGGTTTCAGTTCGCATATGTGGGAATGGTATACGGGAACTATCATTTGGAAAACGCAAAATCCATGGACTGCATTGCGCGGGCAGATGTACGATTATTATCTTGATGTGAATGCATGTTTATATGGTTTGCACAATGGTAGCGAACCATTGCATGTAATGTTTGATCCGATTGAAAACATGATAATGATTGTGAATAATACTTTTAGTTTTCACCGCGATATGATGCTTGAAGTAAAGGCTTATAATAAAGAAGGTAAAGAAAAAATATTAACGCAAGTGTATGAAGAAATCGGCCCTTCAACCGTGCGGAAATATATTGATATGACGCGTGAAATAAATAAACTTAGAAAAGAGGAAGGCGCTTTTTTATTGCTGCGTTTGCTTGATAATAACAAACAACCTGTCAGCGAAAATTTTTATTGGCTGCCTGATTCTACCGGAAATTATTCTGGCTTGCAACAAATGAAAAAGGCATCAATAAATGTTTCTGCAAAAAAAATTGGTGATGGAAAAATTAGTGTCACTATTAATAACCCGAAAGAAAATACGGTTGCATTTTTCAACAGGATTTCATTAATAAATTTGCAAACAAATCAACGGATTTTGCCTGCATTTTTTTCTGACAATTATATATCAATCGTGCCGGGCGCAAGCAAAACAATTGTTGTTGATTATAATATTTCTGCCAAAGAAATAAAACCAATAATTTCTGTGAAAGGCTGGAATGTAGACGAGGTAAGGGTTTCACCTTAATGATTAATGAAATTACTGCGGTATAATTTTTTGCATGCGTTTATAAAGTGGATATTTTATAGACTCAAGATTATTTTGGTTGATCATTATATTCCTATCTTTAATAACAAATAATGATCATGTATTTTTTACTTCGTGATAATAAAAAATCGGGGCCTTATTCTTTAGAAGATTTAAAAATTAAAGGCATTAAGTCAACCGACATGTTATGGATTGAAAGCAAAAGTACATCATGGAAATACCCTGATGAAATTGAAGAAATTCAATCTTTTGTAAACCTGCTTCCAAGATATGCGGGCAATAATAGTTCAAACACAACATTGGATTTTCAAATTAAAAATAGTGCAGAAGATAAATACCGCAACGATAACAACCAGTCGATAAATACTTCATCAGAAAAAGTTATTAATGTAATCATTGCAGACGATCATGCGCTTTTTAGAGAAGGTGTAAAAGTTGCTTTGTCGCATAAAAAAGATATAAAAATTATTGGCGAAGCTGATAACGGATTGCGCTTGCTGGATCTTTTAAAACACAGCAAAGCCGATGTAGTGTTGCTCGATATTCAAATGCCATTAATGGATGGAATTACTGCATTAACTGCTATCCGCAAACTGAACAAAGATTTGAAAATAATTATGCTTTCCATGCACAATGGAAGCTCGATGGTTTCATTATTAATGGCAACTGGCGCAAATGCATATTTGAGCAAAACGGCAGACTCTGAAAGTATTTACGAGGCGATTAGAAATTGCTATGATAAATCATATTATTTTAATGAACTCACGAATATTTCGATGCTGGAAAAAATTCGTTCCGGCGGCAAGGTTGAAGATGTAAATACAACTCCGGAAATAAAAGAATTTGTTGCGCCAAAACCGCGGGAAGTTGTTACAGAAATCCTGCATAAAGAACCCGCAAAAAATAGAAAATTAATAATGGCAATTGTTGGTTTTGCATTATTAATAGGTGGAGGAATTGCAGCGTCTGCATTTTTTTTCCATTCATCTCCAAATACATTAAATCAAAATAAAAAAATAGCGCAAGATACTTTACGCAATATTGAAGTTGTAAATACAATTGCGCCGCCGGTAAAAATTGCAGATACAAATAAAGCTTTGAAAGATTCTGTTGCATTGAAAAATGCAGACACCAATAATATAGAAAAAGCAAAGCTTGCATTAATAAATGCTGACAGTTCTTTAAATAAAAAAAATAGTAAAATAGAAGACGCAAAAAATAATATCAATCCAGAAAGCAAAGACAAAACAATTATTAATAAAGAAAATGAAACTGCAAGCAAAATTGATAATGCAAAAAAATTAAATGTTGATGACACAAAATCACAAGCGCTAATAACAAAGCCTGACGTGGTTATTAAGAAAGACAGCGTTATCCGTAAACAGGAAATTGTTGCGCCGCTTTCAGATTATTTAACGAAGGTGAGAGACAATATTTTCAGCCTTGTAAAATTAACTGCGTTTGAAGGCAAAGCGGAATCAACGGATGGAGAATTATTTACGCAACTAAAAATCAATAATAAATCAACCGTAAAAATTGATTCTGTAATGGTTGAGGTACGTTATTTTTCTGCAGATTCAACCTTAAGTAAATCAGATAATATTGTGTTTCGCAACATTGGCGCGTTCTCATCATCCGTTAAGCAAACACATGTTTATAGCAAAGGAGAAACTATTAAATCAGCAATTGTTTTTATAAAATCTAAAGAGCTTAATTTAAATTAATGCAGATTTTTATCGTCATCTTATATCATTAATAATTTTTTGCGATTAACGATTTAAAAAATTTGCCTCAGCTTTATGAAGTTTAAATTCCTTTTTGCGATCTTAATCTTCTCGCATCTTTTTATTTCCGCACAAAATATTAAGCGCATTGATAATTCTTTTATTAATGCTGATAGCCTCACCAATAAAATTAAATATTTGATTGATGTGGCGCATGTATCTGGTATGGCTGTTTCTGTATTTAATAATAATGAAGCAGTATACAGCAAAACTTTTGGATGGGCTGATATACAAAATAAAATTTCGCTAGCGCAAAATTCGGAGATGTATGCAGCTTCACTTGCAAAAATGGTTTTTGCTTATGTTGTTATGCAATTGATACAGGAAAAAATAATTGATTTGGATAAACCGTTGGTTGAATACCTGTCGAAAGATTTAACCGATTATGAATTGTCCGGCTACGGAAAAGGTTACCAGGATTTAAAAAATGATAATCGGTATAAAAAAATAACAGCGCGCATGTGCCTTACACATACAACCGGTTTTCCCAACTGGCGCTGGTTTGAGAGTGATGAAAAATTGAAAATTAAATTTGATCCCGGAACGAGATACAGTTATTCTGGTGAAGGGCTTTATCTGCTTCAGTTTGTGATAGAACAAATTACGGGTATTGATTATGAAAGCATTTGCCAACAACGTGTTTTTAAACCTTTATTAATGGATGGTACAAGTATGGTTTGGCAAAACAGTTTTGAAAAAAATATTTGTTACGGATATACAGCAAACGGGCCTGTAAAAGTGAAGCGAAGAAAAGAAGCAAATTGCGCCGGCTCCATGACTACAACGCCGGAAGATTTCACGAAATTTTTTACTGCTTTTATTAACCATAAGAATATTACTGAAAAGAATTTTGAACTGATGACAAATACCCAAGTGCGCATAAAATCGAAAGCGCAGTTTGGGCAGCTTGCAAAAATTGACAGTACAGATAACGACAATATTCAACTTAGCTATGGTTTGGGTGTTGGTGTTTTTTATACACCTTTTGGCCGCGCATTTTTTAAAGAAGGCCATGATGATGGCTGGGCGCATTACAGCATTTGTTATCCTGATAAAAAAATTGCCGTTATTATTATGACCAATCATGATAATGGTGAAAGTGTTTTTAAAGAACTACTTGCTTATACAATAGGCGATATCTATACGCCATGGCGATGGGAAAATTATATTCCTTACGATAAGAAAATGGAGAAGTGAATGCACAGATTTTATAGGTTCAAGTAAATTTGAATGTTATTTTTTAATTCGTTTTATCATTAATAAAACCTTTTTATTAATGATATGATTTATGAATAGTGAAAGATTTTATTAATAAGTCTTTATAAAATAGTAGCCTAAAAAACGGTTTTTGGAATAGAACCAAAATGGGTTTTTATTACCAAAACAAAGAATGGATTCCTGTTTCAGGAAAATGGTCTAAGTATGCCAAAGTTTATTGATTTCATTTTGAATAAGTTATAATCCGGCATCAGGGTTGAATTTAGATTGGCATTAATCTAAACCCTGAAAAAATGAAACATTCAAATCCCTTTTTAAAAGCAACACTCATTATCTTCTTTTTATCTTTTTACATTTTCCCTGCCGGGGCGCAAATATGCGGTAATCCAAACGGCGTTATTTATGGCCTTTCAAACAGTGGTAATATAGTACCTGTAACAGTTAGCAATACGAGCGCAGGCACAAAACTAAACCCCGCTTTTGCATCTACAACTTCAAATGCAAATGGCATTGGCTACAACCCACAGGATGGTAAATTTTATTATTTCCAAAACAGTTCTGCCGGCGCAACACAGATATTTGTTTCGTTTGACCCGATTGCAAATACTTATACAACGCTTGCTTCTGCACCGCTTACATCTGCTGTTAACAGAGGATGCATCAGCTTTAACGGCGCGGGCTATTATTGCCTCGACCAAAGTGCAAACCTTTGTTATTATGACATTCTGAGCAACACATGGACGTTAGTTACTAATGCTTTCACTGATCAGTATGGCAATAATGCATCAAACACTTTTAAATCACAAGGAAGCGGTGACATTGCAATTGATGGTACTGGTAATATGTGGATTGTATCTTCCGGCGCATCTGCATTTGGGTTGTATAAAATACCTGCACCATTGCCTACAACAGCGACTGCATCCGTACCAGTTTTACAACTTATTGCACCAACAACTGCAACACCAACCGGCGTTAACTTTGCAGGCATTGCATTTAATTCTACGGGGCAAATATATATCTGCACACCAAATGATTTGTATCTTCTTAATAATGATTATAGTTGCTCACACCTTGGTGCATTTAGCGTAGCTGGCATTGGCGGAGATTTAACCTCATGCAACTTTCCAATTAGTTTATTGCCGGTAAACTGGCAAAGTGTAACTGCTGATTTACAAAATAATAATGCAGTCATCACCTGGACAGTAAACCAACAAGCTAATATAAAAAACTATACTGTTGAGCGCAGCGCAAACGGTACAGATTGGAATGATTTATCAGTACTTGCAAACAATGGCGAAATGGCAACTGCACAAACTTATTCTTATACAGATGCAGGCCCTCTTAGCGGCGCAAACTATTACCGCATCAGGGAAACTGATATGGATGGAAAAACAAATATTTCTGTTATTAAAGAAGTGGTTACTACAAACAATAATACAATTGCAGTTTGGCCAAACCCCGCTAAAGATATTATCCGCATACAACAATTGAACGGCGGAACAAAAACGCTGACAGCGAAAGTATATAATCAATCTGGGGAAATGGTTACTTCAGGTATGTTGAAAAACGGTATTAATACTTTAAATATCGGGCAGCTTTCTGCAGGATATTACATTGTGCATATTGATTTGGTGAGTGGCGAAAAATACAACCAGAAAATAGTCAAGTTATAATTTGTTTCATCTTATAAATAAAAACAGCTTCTAATTGGAAGCTGTTTTTTTATTAAACACCATACTAAAATTATTTTGCAACTGCATCTTTCATACTATCGTCTATCGCAACAATTGCAGAAAGGTGTGCTTTTAAAATTGGCAAAGCTTGTTGAGCAAATGCTTTAACAGCAGGATCTTTTCCTGTCAATGCATAATCTTCAAACAAATGAACAGTTTGCCTGTGATCAGGAACCATCATATGCACATACTCTCTGTCAAAATCTTTTCCTTCTTTGCTTTTCAACATGATATCTTCGGGAGGCGCATCAGTTGCTTCATGCGGAAGTTGAATGCCGCGTGATTTAATAAGCTGCATCAATTGCATTTGAGCGTTTGTATGATCCGTAACCATTTTCGCAGCAAAATCTTTAATGCGTGGGTCAACTGCTTTTTGAGTAGCCAGTTTTCCAATAGCTGTTTCCTGCAAATTGCCGATGCTTGCCTGTATTAAAAAGTAGCGTGCAGTTGTGTCATTGCTTTTATCTTGTGCGTTTGCCATGGTATATCCGAAAATTATAAAGCCGGTTAATATTATTAATCTTTTCATTGATGATTTTTTAGTTTATTAAGGTTGCCCAACTCCACCTGATGAACCGTAAATCTGGCCTGTAGCAAAACTTGCATCGCTTGCAGCAAGCTGCACATAAATAGACGCCAGTTCCGCGGGTGCTCCTGCCCTTCCAAGTACTGTCCAGCTTCCAAACTCTTGTTGTTTTGATGGCGTAGTTCCACCACTTACCTGCAATGCAGTCCACACCGGGCCCGGAGCAACACCATTAACGCGTATGCCTTTCGGACCAAGTTGTTTGGCGAGGGATTTTACATAGTTCATCGTTGCTGCTTTTGTTTGTCCATAAGCATACAACCATGGGTCAGGATCGTAAGCCTGCTCAGACGTTGTTCCTATAATTGCAGAACCCGGAGGCAGATGCGGCAAAGCTTCACGTATAATCCAGAATGGCGCATAAATATTGGTTTTCATAATGGCATCAAACTCTTCTGTGCTTACATCGAGAATCGAAGATGAAGCCTGCTGGCGGCCTGCGTTGCTAACAACTATATCTAATCCACCCAATTCGGCAACTGCTTTTTGCACGAGTTGTTTGCAAAACGCCTCATCCCGTAAATCTCCGGGAATGGCAATGCCCTTGCGGCCTTCAGCCTTTATAAGTGCAATCACTTCTTTTGCATCTGGTTCTTCACTTGGGTAATAATTGATCGCTACATCAGCACCTTCACGCGCATAAGCAATGGCTGCCGCCCTTCCCATGCCGGAGTCGCCGCCGGTTATTAATGCTTTTCTTCCTGCTAATCTTCCGGAACCTTTATAGCTTTTTTCTCCACAATCCGGCACCGGCTCCATTTTGCTTTGCAAACCAGGCCACGGTTGAGGCTGGTATTTAAAAGGCCCTTTCGGATATTTTGTTGTAGGATCTTCTAATTTAGGCGGAACGCCGGCATCGCTTTTAATACCTGCTACTGCGGAAGCCGGAGAAAATGCGATGGCTGCAATACCTGCACCCAATCCTGCTACAGCTTTTCGCCGTGAAATTTTATCATTTGTGTCCATTGCTGTTTTTATTTTAGAGTGAACTATTTTATTAATAATGATGCTAAGTAATTTTATTAATAGAAATTATTTCAATTCTAATGCCACGGGGGGAAGGTGAAGAGTAGAAATTAGGAGATAGGATATAGGAGATAGGAGATAGAAATTAGAAATTAGAAATTAGAGGTTAGAAGTAAGGATAAAGGAAAACCTAAAAAAAGTTATTATCGTAGCGCTCTGATAAATTTTATAGGAATTGTGTATCTGCTTTAATGTGTAAGTTTTCTATTTGCAGTTATCAATTGATTTTGTCAAATAGTAATGGAGTAAATCGGGATTTGTGTTATTAGGTTCATGTGAGTTTTTGAATGCAAGTTTATTTAGGAGCTTTATTGAATGTTGATTGTTTCTGTGAACGATCGCTTCTATTTTATTGACATTAATAATGTCGAACGCATAGGCAATAACTTTTTGTGCGGCTTCTTTCATTATTCCCTGGTTTTGAAAGTTGGTTAATAATTCAAAGCCGATTTACAGTTGTCGTTTTTATTTGAAAAAGCAAAAAGGCAAATTGTTCTGACTAATATATTTTGATGGCTTAATGTAATTGCCCAATATAGAGATTCGTTTTGATTAATGTTCTCATTAATATTATTAATAAATTTCCTTGCGTCATCAATCGTATTGCTTAATTGCCTGCCGAGATATTTATTTATTTCCGGGTCGGAACGTAATGTAAAAATTTCCTGTTCATCATTAATATGCAATTGCCTGAGCGTAAGCCTTTCTGTTATCAAAACCGGGAATGGAGAAAAACTTCTGCTCAACATTTTTGAGAGTTGTGCTTAACAAATGTAAGTTAAGCAACAACATGAAATATAAAACTTACTAATACAAAGAAGTTTTGAATATTAATCGGCTCTATCAAATATGGTTTTCCAGGAACGCTCGTCGCTAAATAAGTTTGATTTTGCTGTTGCCTGAACAGAAATAGAATTGCCATCATTGCTTAGCTTCCAAATTTCTGTTACGTAAACAATCATTTGTTCCTGTACTTCTACATGATAAGGTTTGGCAGTCATCAGGTGTATAACTGTATTAACAGTCATCGTTTGCCTGTCAGCCGACAACTTTACGGTAAACTTCTTTCCCCATTTTGGGCCACGGTTAATTTCGATTTCTTTGCCGTTAAAGATTAGTTTCTCCGGGCTTGCAGCCAGTGTTGAATCAGGAGAAGCCTTTGGTACTTCTATAATAATAAAATTTGCCTGCTCCGTTATTTTTATTGTTTTAGCCAGCATATAATCACCCTCTGCGTAGCTGCAAACAATATTTCCGCCCATACTTATCGACTCTTTAGCTTTCCACTCGCCGGAAAAATCTGCGTGATGGTTTGCTTTTTTTTGCAAAGCCTGTGCGGCCAAATATATCAATCCTGCTAGCAGAATTATAAGCAAAGACAAAACGGTTCTTTTATTTTTCATTTGTTTATTTTTTGTTTTTTAATAATGATGATGCGGCGATGATTTACTGTGCTGATTTTGGCAAAACCATGATTTCATCTCTCTCAAAATCCATTCAGCAAAATTACCTGCTGCCTTTCTATGAAGGGTATTTGCATTGTAAATAAAAATGTAACCTTTGTAAATAAATAGTAAATGCTATGTTTAATAGCCAAAACCTGCTCCGCGGAAAAAGTAAATACCTGTTCGGATTGTTATTGCTTGCGTTTATTTCTGTAATCTGCGTGGCTTTCAGCATAGGCGATAATAATGATTTTGATATTTCCAGAAGGGAAGTTTTGCTTCGCCAGATTGGGCACGAGATATTATTACAGGCTGGCGACAGTACATCGCGCGTGCTCCCGATAAAAAAGATTGCTGGAAACGAATACCAAATCAGTTTCGAAAATCCCTTTACTTTTCAACCCGGCTTTTTGATAAATACTACCCAGCGTTTGTTGGCTAAAGACCCGCTTGCAAGTGATTATGTTGTTAATGTACTCAACTGTGCCAACTCCAGTGTAGCGTATGGATATGCTATATCCAAAAACAAGAAAGATAATATTATTGCATGTATAGGAAGAAGCCAACCCAAAGCATGTTATGTGATTAATATTAAATTTAAACCAACCAATATTGCTACAACAAACAATGGATATTTTTTGGGCGCTTTGTTATTGGCAGCATTTGCGGGGTTTATTTTTTTGAGATCAGCCAAGCCAAAAAATACGCTGCCTGACAGCTCACCTTCTGGCATATTCACCTTGGGATCAATGTCGTTCGACGCGGAAGCCAGTAAGCTCATGATTAATAAAAAGACAATAGGCCTTACCAAAACTGAAACCCGTGTACTACGTATTTTCGCGTCGTCTCCCAATGAGGCCATAGAGCGGAGCCGCCTGCAAAAAGAAATATGGGAAGATGATGGAGTAATAGTAGGCCGCAGCCTGGACATGTTCATCTCAAAACTCAGAAAAAAACTGGAACCTGATCCAACTCTCAAAATCGCTGTTATACGTGGAAAGGGGTATAAGCTTGCAATTGGGTGTTGAGAATATCTTTAATGTCTCAGCGGAGTTGCACGATTAATAACCTTTTTCCAGCAGCTTTTTTTTCAAGGCTTCAAATTCGTCTTTGGTTAAAACGCCATCATCTAAAAGCTTCTTCAATTTAATCAGTTCATCTGCTACACTTAATTGTTGTTTTATTTCTACTACTTTAGGCTTTGGCCTGAATTCTTCCGGCACTATAATCTCACCTGAAGCAATTGCATTATCAACATCAATTTCATATCGCCCCGAACCAAACGTTATAAGCGGCTCGTACGTAATCCCGATATCATCATTTCCCCTCGGGGCAATCTTTACAACTGTTCCTTTATGCCCCGCCATATTTCGTGGCAAAGAAAACTGTGAATTATTATAGGCATGATTACTTGATGAAGCCATCACGGTTCCAAAGCCGGTAGAGTTTCTGCGGATAAATTTAAAGTCGCCATAAGCTGCCGATCCTGTTCCAATATAAACATCTTGTCCCACTATAATTTTATAGCCGGTTGCTGTGAAAAAAGTATCTGCCACAACATATGAAAATGCACTGTCGTTCGACTGTGAAAAGGAATTAAAAAAACCCATGAAGAATATAAATACCTGTAATAGCTTTTTCATCAGCAGCGTATTTTGGTTCAAATAAGTTTTATGCCATGTCAGGTGTTTCACCTGGCATTTAACAGTAGCTGTATTTTAAAAATGGAAGTCTAAACCAATACTTAATAAAATTACAAAAGTTCATTAATTAATTTGATTGCTTAATTATTAATCTCTAGCGAAGACAAAAGATGATAGATAGCTGAAGCCGAAATTTATTAATCTGTCCGCTGACATAACGCTAATGCAATGTTGCCTGCTGTGCTTCGTCTACAAAAATTCAGCATCTCGAGTCAATTTTGATTTGTCCAAATACAAGTCTTTGCTAAACCATTCTGTCAAAATATTTTCAATTTCATTTCTGTTGAAAGTTGTCGAATTGCGTCTTGATTTTAAATAATGTTCTCTTGTCATTTTTTCTGTCAACTCGCCAAGTGTTTTGATGTCTAATTCTTTTCCAAATTTATTTGCAATGCGCAGTCCAACTAATGAAAAAACAAGCAACATAA
This sequence comes from Bacteroidota bacterium, assembly GCA_013288945.1. Taxonomy (GTDB): domain Bacteria; phylum Bacteroidota; class Bacteroidia; order Chitinophagales; family Chitinophagaceae; genus Puia. The sequence continues at coordinate 14,423 of JABDAZ010000046.1, forward strand.
GTCCAATTTTCCAACTTATAAAAAGTCCACCAAGTGAAACAAGAAAAACTAATATCAAAGTTCCTGTTATAAAATATTTTGGTCGTAAGAGCGGAAGTTTAAAGCCTAATTGGTTTTCTATTTGTCTAACAAGTGAAAGCCTTTTTTGTCTTGGCAAAATATCGGAAAGAAGTGTGTCTGTTTTTATGTTGCTGATGTTGGTTGTCGCACTGATTGCATTGCGAAGTTTGTAAAATGCTTGCTGTGTTGCGCAGCTGTCTGAATGGTCAAGCTGAATTTTATTTGTAATATGGTCGCACAATTCTCCAAATGTTGATAGCCCTGTAAATTCGTTAGAAACGAATTTAATATTAAAAGACTTTTCAACTTTTACAAGTAAGTCTTCAATATCTTCTGGGTCAATATTTTTTAATTCGAAGTCTATCATAGCATAGCAGGCAACGACCAAGGCTTGCCGCAGTGCTGGTATTTCATATCCGTCAGCCGAGAGCAAAAGCCCGGTCAATGATTTTAAGTTGAAGTTACAGAAAACGCTCAATAGAATAATGTCCACCGGAACGGGAGCTGATAAAGATTTGCAGCTGATTGTTATCTCGTCTGCCAGCATTGCGGCAAACCTGATGTTGGCTGCATACCCTTATCATCAAGAAAATTTTTCTTTGTCAAAACCTGTCTTTAGTAACTTAAAATTCTCATTAAGTGTCTTTGTGCTTATGTGAAAATAGAAACTGTCATACTTGAATGCGTTTCTATCACTTGCAGAAACAAATCTTTCTTCTAATTCTGGGTAGTCGACTGCAAGAAGGTATGCACCGATTGGTTTTTCATCCATTGGATTTGTGTCAACCCAAACTTGTTCATCCTTAAATAACTTTCCTGTCCCGCCACCAGTATATGGCGCAGACCAAGATGTTAAAAAATCAACCTCTTGGTCAAAATTTGCTGAATATAAATCGCCCTTTTGAGGAAAGCGATAATTTAATGGGATTAAACTTCTTTCATATTCTCTTGCCCAAGTCATTTCTGGGTTTTTAATTTCCTTTCTCTTCCCATTTTTGAGCTCTTCCATCAAATCTGAAATAGTCAAATTCCAGTCTGCCGGAAAACTTCTAATTTCTTTATTTTGTTTTTGTCTGCCGAATATCTTTTTGAAAAATTTTCTCATTCAGGATTGTCAAAATTAAAACGTCTTTGAGGGTTGCAGCCAACGTTAAAGCGTTTGCGATGGGCTGGCAATAGCGAATAGTCAGCTTGGTACAAATGCTTAATTGAAAAACTAAAAGTTGAAAATATAAAACATAAGCCGAATAGCAAAAGTCAAGCTGAAACAAACTGCTAATGCTTGCAAAATAGCCGAAAACTTAATGTCGAGCCAGCCTATTGCAAACGCCGCTGTTGTACGCCGCTTTTAGTCCACCTGATTTAAAACGGCTAACAATTTTTTGAGTTGTGTCTCACGTTCAACTTTGTAAGTGTCGCCCCAAAGAACTAATAGTTCTGGCAACAGCTCTCTTTTAATTGCTGTTTTTGCTATTTCATTAAAGTCCTTGTTGATTGTGCCCTCTAAGTATAATTGCCCGAATGCAATAGCAACAATTGCGGCGTCAATGCCAGACATATAACGACTTCCAAGTTCGCGTTGTCTTAAATACGGTTTTAGTTTTTCAATGTCTGTTTCATTAATGTCAAATGTCGGATAACCCCAATAATTAATTTGGTTTAACAAAAACTCTTTTGGATTATCAGTCTTATGTGTCGGTCTCCAATCCTTAAAGCCTGCGTAAGTGTCTGCGCCATCGTCGTTGCCAAACGGTGCAGTTTCTTCAATTGGACTCCAATAAAATTCTTCATTCATTAGTCGCTTTGCAACAGGATTTGCTTTTTCAATTGTCGGTAAATAGTCTGACATATTTTTTGTTTGCGTTTGAGTTGTGTCAACGCTTAAGTTATTAGATGTTTGTTGCGTATTGTCTTTAGTTTGTCCGCAAGCAGTAAGTGTCAAAAGTAAAAGCGTTAGAAATTGAGGTCTCATAAAGTGGCGTACAACGAGCAGGGCTTTGTGCAGGTTGGGAAATAGCATTCCGTCTGCCTGGAACCGCTGCTGATTGAAAATATAAAGTTGAAATTAAGAACTAAAGCTCAAAGTTGTTTGTCCAGCCCGAACTACAGCTTGGATTTGCAATTTGCCGATGTTTGTTTGTCAAGCCACACTTGCACAAAACCCAATGTTGTGTGCTGCCTTGGTCTGTCGCACCAATAGTTTTTTGCATTAGTCATTACTCACCCCACAAATGGTAAACTGCCATTTCTTTGTTGTCATTGCTTAGAAGGACGAAGCCATTTTCTTCAATTGAATTGTCTGTGCCTGGTTCAATTGTCACCCAACCAGTTTTGAATTTATAAACTTTTATTTGTCCACCAAACCACCTTGGAAAATCTTTTAAGTGTGCATCGTTTAATAATGTGTCTGAAAAGCCTGTACTTGTCAGCGGAAATACTTTATTGTTTGAGTATGTCCACTTGTTTGTTTGGTCATTTGTGAATTCTGAACTGTCAACAAGTGTCCAACCATTTTTGCTTGCAAAGGCAACAATATTTTCTGAATTAAATATGGCAGTCTCATCAGTTTTCCAATAAATTGCTCTGTGTCCACCGTAAGGTCCTTGGTCACTAATATTTTTTAAGAGAAAGTTCGACTTGTAATTTTTCCAAAAACCCGCAGGTGTCGCTTTATTGCAAGAAATAAAAGCAAGTGTCAAAATGAGTGTCAGTAAAATGAATGATTTTATTTTCATTGTAAGGTGTCAAATTACTTGCTCAAATTTGAACGGATTTTCATTAAGGTAGCACACAACGGTTTAGGGCTTGGCTGCAGGTGGGGCATTCCCTATTCCCTCAGCCTAGCCCTTGACCCAAAGCCAAATATATAACTAATTGCTCAGCACTTGATTGTCTGCCCCACTTGTGCCAAACCCCTGTTGCCTGCTGGCGTTATTTGTCAACCGAAAAGCCGTTTAAAGAAACTTTTGTTGTCTTTGAGTTGGGAAGATAAAAAGTCTTGAAAAGTGTCTGAAATTTTTTCATTTGCAATATGTCCCATACCAATAAACGGCAGATTAACAATAGTCATATTAGTTGTGTCGAAAGCGAACGCTTCTTCTCCACCGTCAGAACCAATTATTATAATGTCTGATACAAACTCTTTAACGTTATACGCCCGATTTAATTCAGTAAGTTCTTCAACGCTCCAAAGAACAAGATAGTTGTCCGAAGTTTCACCTTCCAGTCCGTTTGTAAATTGTAAAAACTCTTTATAGTCTGTGGGAAATTTTAAATTGAAAAATTCTTCAGCAGTTTCAATCGATAAAAGTGTCGCTGGTGAAACCATATCAAAGCTTTCAGGTAGTTTCTTAAGCAGTTGTTTCATTCTTTTGGATTTTCATATCATTTAATAACCTGTTCCACCATACTGCAAGCTCTGCATGTTTAAGTCTCGTTACAAAAGTTATATTTTTTCTGTCAGTAGGACTACCATTAAACAAAATTGGGGTTGTCCTATGAAGATGTAGTCCTTTTCTTTTATTGTCCTTTGTCCTAGCCATTTTAATTTTTGAGGTGTCGATAACGCTTGCAGGCAACGAGTTTGGGCTTTGCGATGGTGGGGTTTAGAATTCCGTCAGTTTAGCCTTTGCACCAAAGTTAATAGAATTCCCTTTGCCCAGCATTTGTTCATCTGCCCCCACTATTGCAAAACCCTTGTAAGCAGCAGCTTTATTGGTCAGCCTTTGCAAATATGAAGTCTTGTCCAACAATATAAGAACCTCTGATTTGTAAAAGCTTGAGTGTTTCGCCACTGTACTTGTTTTTACCATCAGAATAGGTCGGAGTATATCCACCTATTATTGAAGTCTGTATGTTGAACTTGTTTAAGCAATCGGCATACTTTGCCAATAATTTTCTTGCCCCTTTTGCCAACAACCCATTTCCATTCTTTAATAAAGAGTAACGTAGTCCACTGTCTTTTTTGGGATTGCCAAACAAGTCAAGGTCAATTTGATTTAGTTCAGCAATCGTTTTTGCAATGTCCTTACCTGAACCGTTAATATATAGTTCACTTTGCGTGTCTGCATATTCCCATAAAAAAGGATGGTTGTCTGTTAGCAATATACTTGTGTCCTGATTGATTGAATTAAAAGAAAGCTGGCTTGTTCTGTGTCCAACAACCTCAAGCATCCAATATTGTGGTATAGATTCTTGCTGGTGCAAAGTCAAACTTAAAATAGGTATAATTCCTGAATAGTCTGCCTTAGTAATTTGAAGTGAGCTGTCCTCTGCTTCATGATTGTCCAAGAGGTATTTAATTTCTGTCGGTAACAAGATTTTAGATTTAGAGAGGTGTTGTTTAAAGTTGCTGCTTACACTTAAATATACGCCATTAGTTTTCACAATTCAAAAAATTCATCGTTGATAATGAACACCTTAATCTTCGCCTTTTTGTATTGTCGTTACGCCAATGCTCAATTCGCCTTTTTGTATTGTTTATAATAATTGCAAAATATTTCAGTAAATAAATAATAAAAGCCACCTCACGGTGGCTTTAAATCTTCGCATATGTGTAGTATATCAGAAAATATTTATTGAATTATCACCGCCACCGGATCAGTGTAAACTACCTGGCCGTTTTTGCCAATTACTTCTACGCGGAACCAGTATTTTTTGCCGGAGTCGAGGCCTTCAAAAGTAAAGGTGCGCAGGGTGGAGTAATTGCCTGCCCATACGCTTGTTAAGGTCAGCGGGTCTGCGGTGCATTGGTGGTTATAGGCTTTTACACCAGCTACACGGCTAACGGTGGTAACAGCCTGTCCCACGTTGGTGCCAATGCCGGCTTTAAAGTTTGCAGGCACCTGCATAGGGCCAGCGCTTACAGGCTCTTTTGCCAGGTCGAACCCGCTGCTAACCATTACGCTTTTGTTTCCGTTGGCAGTAAAACTTACATAAGCTGCCAGGTTGCGCAATATAGCGGTCAGCGCATTCCGCTTTTCTGTTTTAATGGCAATCTGCACCCTGTCGCGGGTTTGCGCCGCCGCCAGCGCGCTCGAATAATCATCAATAGCCGAGCTTACTGTAGCAAGCGCAGGCACAGGTTTGGTAAAATTGTCGTTGCCCGTCATGGATGTTACGATTGAAGTGGCTTTCTTTTCAAAGTCGCCGTCAGACAGCTTTGCAAAGCCTGTGGTAATTTTTTCAACTCTCATGGATAATAGTTTAATGATTAATAATAAGGTTTCCGTGCCTTCAGCAGCGATGATTAATAAAACGATTACTAATGGTAATATTGTACACTAATGTAAATATTTATATTTATATAATAACCATTTTAAGCTGAATCTTTCGGAATTGAAACAAGTTTTTGGAAAGTAGATTCAGGCAAATAATGAGGATGGAGCAATTCAGCAGTTTATTATTATCATTTGCCAAACGAGGAAGCGCGTTTTGCAAGCGAAGATTAATATAAATCAAACTTTGCTATTCATTAAAAAGAAGACAAGCAATGTTTATTAAACGAACTGCTACATTTGATAAACGAGCGCAAAAATGTTGCAAACTTCGATGATAGTTTTGCAATTATTAATAAACATTTTGAGAATTGTTGGCGGAGTTTTGAAAATGAATGTAAAAGTTGCTGAACTTTTTACCTTTCCAATTTTGTTAATGGAGATTTTATTTCAAATTTTTAATCAAATTAATCAACACATATTTTATAGATTAAAAACAGACTGTTATATTAATCAATCTGCGAATCTGTAGCTGAAGAAATCCGCCGCAGACTCGCAGATTGGTTTTGTTTATTCATTAATAATTTTCACACTTCCACATTTTCACATTAATTCATCTTGCCATTTTCAAACCTGCACATTAATAAATTATTCTGATCGTAAACTATTAACCGGGTTCATCAGCGCGGCTTTTATGGATTGAAAACTGATGGTTATTAATGCAATTAAGATAGCCGCAATTCCTGCAATGGCAAACATCCACCAGGTAATGGAAATGCGGTAGGCAAAATCCTGCAACCATTTTGTCATTACCCACCAAGCAATCGGCGATGCAATAATAAACGCGATGGCAACCAGTTTTACAAAATCTTTTGACAGCATGGTTGTAATGCTGCTTACACTTGCGCCAAGCACTTTGCGTATGCCTATTTCTTTATTTCTTTGCTCAGCCATAAATGCGGATAAGGCAAACAAACCAAGGCACGCAATAATTATTGCAA